>JBDUEK010000048.1:0-47658 GCA_040002495.1 Ferruginibacter sp. | reverse complement strand
CTAACGAAGAGCTTGCGTTTCAAAATGAAGAGAAAGAAAAACGTGCAGCGGAATTAATCGTAGCCAACATTGAACTCATCTTTCAAAATGAAGAGAAAGAAGACCGTGCAGCAGAATTAGTTATAGCAAATGGAGAGCTTGTGTTTGAAAACAGCGAGAAAGCCAAGCGTGCAGCAGAATTGATCCTCGCTAACGAAGAGCTTGCGTTTCAAAATGAAGAGAAAGAAAAACGTGCAGCGGAATTGATCGTCGCAAACAAAGAACTTGTCTTTCAAAATAAAGAGAAAGAAAAACGTGCTGCAGAATTAATTATCGCAAACAAAGAGCTCGTTTTTGAAAACAGCGAGAAGGTTAAACGAGCAGCAGAATTAATCATCGCCAACAAAGAGCTCGTCTTTCAAAATGAAGAGAAAGGGATACGGGCAGAAGAGTTATTGATTGCGAACAGGGATCTTAAAACCATGGGAGAGAAATATTATAAAATGATTGCTGAAGTGCAGGACTTCTCAATTATATTATTAGATAAAAATGGCATTATACAAAACTGGAATAAGGGAGCTGAAAAGATGAAGTTTTACAAAGAAGCAGAAATTGTAGGTAGGCACTTCAGTATTTTTTATATGAAGACAGATCGGGAAAATAAACTTCCGGAAAAATTGATACAGGAAGCTATGGAAAAAGGGAAAGCTGTTCAGGAAGGTTGGAGATTGAAGAAAGATGGTAGCCGGTTTTGGGCAAATGTTGTAATTACTGCTTTACACGACCAAAACAATGTTATAGGATTTTCGAAGGTTATACGGGATTTGACGGAAGCAAAACTTGCTGAAGATATAATGACTGAACACACAAGGATCCTTGAATTTAAAAATGCAGAGCTGGAACAATTTGCTTATGTGGCATCACATGATCTGCAGGAGCCACTTCGAACCGTACGCAATTATGTACAGGTTTTAGAAGAAGATTATAGTGCGCAATTAGATAGTAATGCCAAAAAGCACCTTACCACTATCAGCCTCGCAATAAAACGAATGAGCTCCCTGGTAAAAGCTTTTTTAGATTTTTCCCGGCTTGGACGAAATAAAACACTCATCAATGCCGATTGTAATAAAGTAGTACAAGATGTAATCACGGATCTTGAAGATCTAATTACTACTACAGCCACAATAATAAAAGTAGATAAACTACCCTGGTTAAATGTATATGAAACCGAATTGCGGCAACTATTTCAAAACCTTATTGTTAACGCCATAAAGTTCAGAAAAAAGGAACTGCCCTGCGAAATTCATATCGGGTGTAAGCATTCAGTTGGCAAGTGGCGGTTTTATGTAGTTGATAACGGAATTGGGATTGACCCGAAATTTTTTGAACACATTTTTTACATTTTTCAACAGCTTCATACAGGACGAGAATATGAAGGGAATGGAATTGGCCTGGCTAACTGTAAAAAAATTGTAGAACAGCATGGGGGAAACATTTGGATAGAGTCAACTCCAGGCTCCGGAAGCACTTTTTTCTTTACCATTTTGAACTTATCTATATGATGCAAAAAATAAAACGCATACTGCTTGTTGATGATAACGAGGATGATAATTGGTATCATGAGAGAATCATAAAAAAGAACGACAGTGCCACAAAAGTCATTGCGCTAGAATCAGGCCTTGATGCGCTTGCGTTGCTGAAAGAAGAAAGCACCAGTGATATTGCTCATCCCGAATTGATATTGCTTGATATTAACATGCCAGGTATGAATGGATGGGAATTTCTTGAAGAATATAAAAAAATAGATCATAAAGGAAAACGAAGCATTGTTGTAATAATGCTTACCACATCCGACAACCCGGACGATCTCGAAAAAGCACACAGAATAGATATTTTATCAGACATTAAGACCAAGCCATTAACAAATGATATGCTAAATGATATCATTGCTAAATATTTTTCTGAAAAATTGTAGGCTATTGAGCCCCATATTGGTCCAGGCAAATAAAAGACGTTCATTGGCGCAAGCGTCCGCTCAATGTCATTTAGTTAAGGATTTTAGCCACATAGTGGCTGCCTGCTTATAGAAAATAATAACAACAAAATGCGATAGACTCCATAGGAGTCTCCTATTTTCAAAGGTGGCTCCTATGGAGCCGGTTGCTTTATTTCTTTTTACTATAAACAGGGTGCTCCTGCCGGAGCTTAACTAAATGACATTGAGCGGACGCTTGCGCCAAAAAGGTAGTGTATTGAGCGTCGGGGTTGCGCTGAGAATAATATTTAGTACTGAAGTAAGCATAAAGCGTTTGCCAACCGGCAAACGCTTTTATATAGCTTTTATAAGGTTTATTGCGCATCCCACCACACCCTGTCTGTTATTTTTGCACTGGTATTTTCAGGTTGTGGATTCGTGCTTATTTCTTGCTGAGAATACATGTATTTTCTTGGAATACTTGTAATACCTGCCTGTGGATTAGCCACAATAGTTAAAGCAGGAAACCCGGTTCGTCTCCAGTCATTAAAGTTCTCAACAGATAAAAAATCTGCAATTGATTTTTCTTCCATGATTCTTTGTATAGCATTCGCTGTTGTTAATGTACCTCTTGCTGCTATATAATTTGTTACACCAGCGCTTGTTACATCCAATCCCAATTTTGCCATATTATTTTTAATGGCTTGCTGATAAATGGGCGTTGCTGCAGCTGCACCGGAAACTATGAACGTAGCTTCTGCTTTTATAAATTCAAGTTCCGAATAAGGCAAAATATTCAGCGGTGCTGCAGCGCCTGCATAGTAATTGGCCACGGTTGAATAGATGGTAACATCCGGAACAACATTGGAACTGCTTTGTCTGCCCAGGTACGTGTTTAATGACCCCTTATTGGCAATAACAGGCAAGCGTGGATCGGCCCTGGCAATTAATGCATCCACAACCGTGTTACACAATACCACACCCCCTGCGCCTATTTCGGTATTTTTATACCACGGGTTTTCATGGTTGGCACCGTTGGAATAAAAGTTGGCAACAGCTTCATCACTGGTACCGGTAAATGCATGGCTAATTGCAGTCAATGCCAGTGTGGCCTGGGCTACGGCGGTATGTCCCGGTGCTTTGGTAAGATGGATATAATTCCTGGCTTTTAAAGCATAAGCAAATTTCTCCCATTTATCCATATCTCCCAGGTAAAGGAAATCATCTGTACCCGGTGTTAAGTTGCCGGGATCAAGCTGGTTTTCGGCAATGGCCTCGTCAAGCATTGTCTCCATCATTTTATAAATATCTTCCTGCTTATCATACGTTGGCTGGGCTCCTTCAAATGCATTGGTAAAAGGCACATCTCCCCACATATCGGTAGTAATTCCTAAAGTAAATGCTGTTAACACTTTTGATATTACCCCGTAAGAATGATTGTCGTGCGCTGTTGCTGCTGCCTGCAAACGTTTTAGGTTTTGCATAATATTAATATACATTTCACCCCATGTAAATTCTGCATCGGCACTGGAAAATTTATAATTTTCAAACTGTGGCACTGGCTGGTTTAAAGACAATTGCTGCATCCAGTATGCATTTATTTCAGCCACACCGGATGTATTTGCGTTGGAAAAACTGCCGCCGGAAACTGTGGTGGCAATATCCGTGATGATCGGCGCTAACAGTAAATTCTCGGTTACTTCTGTGGGATTGTTTGGGTCTTTATTTACATCCAGGTACTTCTTACAACCAGCGGCTGCAAATAAAACTGTCATAAAAATCAATCCGTATAATATTTTATTTTTCATTTCAAAAAAATTTATGGTAAATGAAATTAGTAGTTGCTATTAAAAAGTTGCTTTTATACCTACGATAAAAGACCTGGAAGTAGGGGCTGAAAAATTGGTAATTCCCTGCCCGTTTGAACCGCCGGTTATATTTGCTTCCGGATCCCCTGATGTATAATGAGGTGCATGTATCCATAAATTATTTCCTCCGGCACTAATCGTTAGCGACTTAAAAGGAGCTTTCTTAAAATGACCTCCCAATGAATAGGCAATGTTTACCGTGCGTAACTTTATATAACTACCGTCTTCTACATAAGCTTCAGAAATGGTTGAAATTGCGGGCCAGTAATCTTGCGCTCTGATGGGTGTTACATTCATTTTGTCATCGCTTGCATACACTGAATTTGGTACAACAAAAGTTGATTCCCTATTCTCAGTTACTTTAGAAGTTCCATAAAACCAATTATAGCGGCCATCCAGATTCACAACATCTCCTCCTTTTTTCCAGTCAAATAAAAAGGTTACCGATAATTTTTTATAGGTAAATGTATTGTAAAGGCCGGCTGTAAAATCGGGGTTGGTATTGCCTATTTGCTGGTTTTCAGTAGTGCCAATGGGTACTCCCTTAGCATCAACTTCTATCTGTCCTGCTGCATTTCTTACGTATCCTGTTCCATAAAGAATACCGTATGGCTGATCTTTATACAGGTATACACCATCTGAGCCTCCGAATCCTCCTAACTGTATATTTCCCACACCTTCACCTAATGAAGTAACGTTACTGCGTATACGGGTAAAGTTTAGATTTACCTCCCAGGAAAAGTTGTTGGTTTTCACCGGTGTTCCACTAATCAAAAACTCAATTCCTTTATTTTGAATAGAACCTACATTTTTTATTGCAGACAAAAATCCTGAACTGGGGTTAACCGGAATTTGACTCAACAAATCTTTGGACTCCCTGCTAAAATAAGATCCTTCGAAGGAAAGGCGATTTTTCAAAAACTTTAATTCTGCCCCTATTTCAAATTCGTTGAGGCTTTCATTTTTTATATTAGGGTTGCCTTGCACATTGATCAACCTCGCTCCATTAACTGCCCCGTTACCTGCATCATAAGGGAAATTGATGTGATTAATGCTAACGGCGCCACCAAGTACATAAGGTGTAGCGGTAGAATAAACAGGAATATTATCGTTACCAACTGAAGAATAGGAAACACGTATTTTTCCAAAGCTGAATATTGGATTTTTTTGCATTAGCTCAGTGAAAATAAATCCAAGGCCGGCAGAACCATAAGGATAATATTGCTTATCAGCAGCAAGCGCCGACGTACCATCATAGCGCCCTGTTAAACTCAAATCCAGTATCTTTTTGTATTCTAAATTAGCCTGGGCATATACACCTACTTTTCTGTACCTGGAAACGTAATCGCCAACCAGGGAACTGCTTGTATTGCTGATATTGTACAAGCCAGGTACATTCAGCCCAACTCCGGATTGAGTATAAGTATCGGAAAATTGTGAAAGAATATTACCGCCTACCGCTATCGATCCATATAAATTTTTCCCCAGGTCTTTCTGAAGGCTAACAATAAAATCACTGTTCAACTGGCGGTAATCCTGCAACCGGTTAGAAACCCCTCCGGTTTGAGATCCAAAAACACCATTGTTAATAGTATTAGCTTCAAAATATCTTCCATTGTCAGCATAAATATCCAATCCTATTCGCTCGGTAATGGTTATCCATTTAGCAGGGCTATATACAAGATTTACTACTGGCAAAAACCTGTTTACTGTGGAAGTAAAGCCGGTATTGTGAATCAGGTAAAATGGATTATTTCTCGACAGGGTTCTATAAAGCCTTTGTGTGCCATCATCCCATGTTTCCGGCAACGGATTCCAGGTAATGGGTGCAGCATAAATTGACCATAATGGATTAGTCAATCCATTCCCCTCCTGGGTTCTGTGATTAACGGTGTTGATATAGTTGATGGAAATAGTAGCATTGAAATTACTGGTAATTTGATTGGAGAATTTTCCAAAAAACGTGTTTCTTGTAAAAGACGTAGTAGGTATTACACCCTGGTTATTTAAATAAGAATATGAAATTAAATACCTTGATTTATCTGAGCCGCCGCTTACACTAATATTATTGTCGGTTGTTTTTCCAGTTCTAAAAAATATTTTTCTAGGGTCATACGTTTTTACAGGCGATCCACCAACTGTTAGTGTATCTACACGGGATCCATAAGACTGGCTACTTGCTGTACCTTGTATATTTCCATTTATATAAAGTCCGTTAAACCCTTGTGCATATTTGGTTTGAAATTCCGGCAAAATTGCGTTGTCGAACTTTAAGCTGGAGCTAACACTTACTAAAGGTGCTGACTTACCCCCGGTTTTGGTAGTAATAAGAATGGCACCTCTTGCCGCAGCCGAACCATATAAAGCGGTTGCAGCTCCTCCCTTTAATACAGTAATTGATTCAACAATACTTGGGTCGATATCAATTGCCCTGTTAGCGGTACTTCCCTGGTTAAGTGCATTATTATTTGCACCCTGGCTAAAAACGTCGATACCACCAGATTCAGAATTGTCCATAGGCACGCCATCTATTACAAATAAAGGCTGATTTTCTTGTAACAGCGATACATTTCCCCTGATTACAATACGGGAAGAACTGCCGGCCATACCACTTGAGCTGCTTATTTGAACACCTGAAACCTTACCGGCAAGTGCATTTACCAGGTTATCTTGTTTAGCCTGTATTACAGTTTCTCCTTTTACTTCTTGTGTGCTATATGTAAGCTGCCTCTTTTCCCTTTTAATGCCAAGGGCAGTAACCACCACTTCGGTAAGTGCCTGGCTTTCCGCAAGCATTTTTACATTTACATCGCCAGGGCCAGTTACTTTTACTTCCTGCGGTGCAAAGCCAATTACACTAATTAAAAGTGTACCCTGCTTTTTAGGAAGTGTAATTGTGTAAGATCCATCCGGGTTGGATGCGGTGCCAACTTTTGAATCTTTTAGGTTGATAGAAGCGCCAGCTATCGGCGTTCCATCACTCGAGTTTGTAACCTTACCCTTAATAATAGTTTGGGCAAAGATTGCAAATGTGTTGAACAACAACAACAGTACAATTGTAATTTTCTTCATAATACAATGGTTTTAAAAAATGAAATAGTTCATCTGGTTTTCTTTATGATAACAAGCATTATTTTTTTTGAAACAACATTGAAAAACTGAAACCTGCTTTTTCACCTGCTTCATAAAAAAAAATATTATCCCATTAATCCTGACATTCAAATTGTATTTTTCTTGATTTATATGAATCGTTTTTTTACTAAAGCATGAATAAACAGAACCCATCCATTTAAATGAAGGGTTAAAGCAAAAAGTGATTTTGACTTCATCTTAGCTTTATGCAAACAGCGTAAACAAATACTTCGGGATTTGGTAAAAAGAAATTTGTTTTATCTTTTAAGTAAAAATGTAAAATTCAACATTGATATAAATTTTTATCTTTGAGTCGTAAGTACAGCCATACTTAACCGCTTTAAATCTTTTTACTGAATGTATTCTTTAGTTTACTCTAACAACATAAGGTACAAGCTGTACAGGCATAGCTTGTTCTGGGCCGCATGGCTTTCTTACTTTATTATTATTTACAGCCTTCGGCCAGGCTCCTCTATGATTGGGTATGGGCGGTTTCTACAGTATAGTATTTTTGAGACTTTAATATTAATGTCGATCGACATTGTATTTTGCTACAGTGTTATGTATTTACTTGTACCTAAATACCTGATCAGGGGCAAGTACCTACTCTTTTTCTTTTTTATAGTATTGTTCATGCTGATTGATATTTCAGTGTCACAGTTTTATTATCTGCAGTTTATTAATCCGCTTCGTCAACACTTTGATTTGCCCATGTGGGAAAAAATTACTTTTCGTGAATTGATAGGAGGGATGAGCGGTGTAATGATGGTTACAGGCATTGCTACCACCATCAGGTTTATAAAGCTGTGGCACCTGAAGGAACAGGAATATCAATTGCTTAAATCGGAAAAAATTTCAACAGAATTAAAATTTGTTGACACCTATATACAACCAAATTTTTTACCACAGTTATTGAAAAAAATCTATTCATTCTCTTTATCAGCACCACACAATGTGCCGGAAATGCTGGACTATCTTCAAAAAATAATGAGCTACCTGATAGAAAAATGCAACAGTTCCACGGTATTAGTAAGTCAAGAACTGGATGCTATCAGTAATTTTTTAAAACTTGAAAAATTAACCAACCACGGCAGGCTGCTCATTAATTATGACTTAAATATAGACCCCGCTGATAAAAAGATTGTACCATTTATTTTATTCCCGCTGATTGAAAATAATTTCAGGCAGGTAAATGATAATATTACAGATAACCACTCTGTAAATATTAATTTAACACTCAATGATTTTTTACTTAGCCTGGAAATTATGAACAGCAAGCCGGTAGAAACATCTAACCTGATGAGTTATGAAACAGCTAATCTTCAGCAAATAAGAAAACGCCTGGAGCTGCTATACCCGGAAAGCCACAAACTAAATATTGTTATTGAACAGGAAGTATTTACCATTAAGCTGGAAATTACGCTTAACAGGGCTGCTGTTCAATCTTAAGGTCATTCCCTTTTTTAAATAAACTTGCCTGATACGCTTTCATTCCAGTATTTTTTTTCGGGTAAACAAATGCCCGGAGCATGAATAATGGCGACTGAAAAAGTTATTAAAATCATAATTTATTTTTCCTTTTGAATACTGAAGCATGATTTTTTAAAACTTAAGCGGCATATATGAAGGTTAAACAACCAGGTCAGCTTTACACTACTACTTATCCTCCAACACATTAGTAATTTTATATTTTTTTTGTAGGGGAACTACCAAAACTAACTGGCAGGTTTATTACATAAACGGTATGATAGTGTCAAAAAAACCGGCGAAATTTAGTTGCCAAATAACTAAAAATTCTTTAACTGTATGATGCCTGAAATAAGCCAAAAACTGAAGGATCGTTATTTTAAGTTGTCGGGCATCCCCATCACTGCTTTGCTGGTAACATTTCTATATAATATTGCCGACCCGAGAGAAAAAATTAACTGGCAGTTTGTAGATTATTTGTACCTGGTGCTGTTGGCTGCTTCCTTATGGTTTTCGAACGTTAAAACGCATTACCTTTTTAGAAGAAATCTTTACCAGATTAAAAGTGTACACACAAGGCTGATAACACGGTACTGTATTACCATATTGCTCTCCTATATAGTATCACTAATATTTTTACTTGGCTGGAACCAGTTCCTACATGCTGCTTCGTTTAGCTATAAAACCATATTGTCGTTACAGCTTATTACTATATTAATCAGTATGCTGGTAGCAAGCACTTATGAAATTATGTACCTGAGTAACGAACGTGAATCGGACAACGTTAAAATAGAGCGTACAGAAAAATCGAAGATACAAGCCGAACTTGACAGCTTAAGATACCAAATTGATCCGCATTTTATTTTCAATTCGCTTAATACCTTGTCTTATTTAATCAGCCAGGGACCGGAGGGGGCCAAACTTTTTAATGACATGCTTGCTAAAGTGTACAGATACATCCTTATAAAAAAAGAAAAAGATTTGGTGTTACTGAAAGAAGAAATAGAATTTGGTACCAATTATTTTTACCTGCTTAAAATAAGATACCAGCATGGACTTAACATGAAAATAGAAATAAAAGATATTGAATCAGAAAGCTACTTGTTACCTCCGCTATCTATACAAATCCTTATTGAAAACTGTATTAAACACAATTACTTTACAGAAAAATTACCCCTCAATATATTCATCTGTGTATTAAAGGGCCACGTAACAGTGTCTAATAACCGCAATGTAAAATTATTTGAAATGCAGTCTTCCCGGATAGGGCTTAAAAACCTGAGTGAAAGATATAAGCTGATTACTGGCGGGGCTATAGAAATTACTGATACAAAAGAAATTTTCGAGGTAAAACTTCCAATTTTAAAATCTTAACGGTATGATTTCTGTCATTATTATTGAAGATGAAAAAACCGCATCAGACAACCTTATAAGATTACTGAAACTTACAAAGGAACCAATATCTGTTGATGCAGTGTTGGAAACTGTATTGGAAAGCATAGCATGGTTAAATCAGCATAACCAGCCTGATCTTATATTTATGGATATACAATTGAAGGACGGTAATTCATTCAATATTTTTGAAGAAGTAAAAGTGCTTTCACCCATTGTATTTATAACTGCATACGATACTTATCTGGTAAAGGCATTTGAACAAAATAGTATCGAATTCCTGCTGAAACCTATTGATGAAGTTTCAATCCTCCACACAATTAATAAATATAAAAACCTGAAGGAGCATTTTTTATTACGACAGGATAATTTCATTTCAAAACTTTCTGACAGAAATAAAAAAACAAGGCTTATTGTAAAAAAGGGCATCGAATACCAAAGTATATTACAAGAGGATATTGCCTATTTCTTTACGGAGCATAAGATTACTTTTTTGCTGACAAAACATGAAAAAAAATACATGTTGGAGAAAAATCTGAAAGAATTGGAAGAAGAACTTGACCCCAAAAAATTTTATAGGGCCAACAGAAAATATATTGTAAATGTTGACGCTATAAAAAGCTATAAAACCTGCGACAGGGTAAAGCTGTTGTTGGAAATGTACGTGCCCGTAAATGAGGAAATAATCATTAGCCAGGAAAATACAGCTTACTTTAAGAAATGGATGAGTGAGATATAAAGGCCCCCTGTCCCCCGAAGGGGGAACCTGGAATGCTACCTTAATTGGTTTACTTGCGTATTGCTTTTAGTTTGTTTGAGTTTATCATCTTCTTTTTTCCAAGGTCGGTGCCTCATCAGCATGCTACAAATTATATTATCTTACTTATAATAATGCACGCCAAATATTGCAAAATTTAAAAATGTTGCCGGTGATACGACAGGCATTTGTAAAGTTGGATTTTTTGTAAACGGGTGAGCCACCCTTTGGGGGTGACTCACCCAGCAAAACCTGTAATCTCCATAATCAAAAAAATCATAGTTCAGACAACCTACACCAGCTATTGTATATTCTTTGATGTTGAATATGCAGGTATCAAATTAATACCTACATTCATTGAGCGAAGCCATTATTATTCAACATGTATAAATTGTAGGAATGAATTTAAAAAGAAAAGATTTTTTAAAGCTGAGCGCATTGGCTGCCACAGCGGGTGCAATATCAGGGATCAGTTCTTGTGCAGTACCGGCAACTTCAAAAGCTGATGGCAAAAAACTATCAAATATTGCAGGTGATGCAAAACCAATTTCAACTGCTGAAAGGGATGCCCGGATTACAAAAGCGCAGCAACTGCTTACTGCAAATAAAATGGCCGCATTGATATTGGATTGCGGTACCTCACTGGAATATTTTACGGGAGTGAAATGGTGGCCCAGCGAAAGAACTATGGTTGCCATTATTCCGGCAAAGGGAGAGGTGAAATATGTTTGTCCGGGTTTTGAAGAAGACCGCTTAAGTGAATTGATTACAATTGGCCATGAAGTTTTTGCATGGCAGGAAGATGAGAGTCCTTATAAATTAATAGCCAATGTGTTGAACGAAGCCGGCATTACAGCAGGTACAATTGGCATAGAAGAACGGCTGCGGTATTTTATATTTAGTGGTATTCAAAAAGAGGCGCCTCATTTAAATTATGTATCCGGTGATCCGGTTACGATTCTTTGCCGCATAATAAAATCAGCCACCGAAATAGAGTTGATGTTGAAAGCAAGTGAGATAACGTTAACGGCTATTGAGCATAGTGTAGCTCAGTTGAAAGAAGGAATGACCTCGGCGGAGTTAGCCGGACTGATCATGAAAGCGCAGGGAGAGTTAGGTGGAAACCCCGATTTTGCATTGTGCCTTTTTGGAAAAGATGCGTCGTTTCCACACGGCACAAAATCACCATCACCCTTAAAGAAAGGTGATATTGTTTTGATGGATTGTGGTTGCACGGTACATGGTTATAACTCTGATATAACCCGTACAGTTGTATTTGGTACTGCGCCAACTGCAAGGCAACTAGATATTTGGAATCTTGAAAAAAAGGCGCAGGACGCAGGATTTGCTGCCGCAAAAATCGGTTCTCCATTAGGAGATATTGATGCTGCAGCCAGGAAAGTTATAACTGATGCTGGCTTTGGGCCGGGCTATAAAGTTCCGGGATTGCCACATCGTACCGGTCACGGTATTGGCATGGACGGGCATGAATGGGGCAATGCTTTAAAAGATAATCAGCTATTGATTGAGCCGGGAATGTGTTTTAGTATTGAACCCACTATTATTATTCCCGGCGAGTTTGGAGTGAGGTTGGAAGACTGTGTGTACATGACGCAAGATGGCCCGAAATGGTTTTCAAAAACCAGTAAATCATTGCAGGAACCTTTTGGATAATGTTATAGTGAAAGGAGTTTGCTGTCGCATCGGCTATTTTTTGTAATTGCATAATTTGTATTGTCAACATTGGCAAGTAGTAGCCGTGATTTTTTATTGCATCACAACCTTCCAGGGCTTTTCTGTACGATGCATTAATGATTTTTCAAGCATCGTTTGTTTTAGTTAAGGTAAAAATATGGATGGCACAATCAGGTTTAAAGTTGAATAAAACACCCGTTGAGCCAGGTACTTGCTGTTTACTTTTTGTGAAATTATTTTGCAGCATATTATTGTTAGCCAATAGTTGTTTTTAATGCCCGGTAATTTCATTAACTAAATATTTGCCTTTCAATTAGTATTCGTATAATTCAATTACGATACGCACATTTTCTCAATAGTGTTAATAATTAATTAATGATATAAATTTTTAGAGTAGATTTATGTTCTAAAATTATATACTATGGCAACTGCAAAAAAAGCTGCAAAGAAAGCGGCACCTGCAAAAAAGGCTCCGCCTGTTAAGAAGGCGGCTCCTGCAAAGAAAGCAGCTCCTGTAAAGAAAGCTGCACCAGCTAAAAAAGCTGCTGCAAAACCTGCTTTGAAAAAAGGAAACACCAAGCCATTGAAGGCTACTTCCTAGATTTAACAGGCGGCGGATTTTACTAACCTATAATGAATTCATGCGGCCAATTCCTGCAAGGGTTCATTATTTTTTTTTGTAGTTGATCTTCATGGTTTTTAATTTGATGTCCTCGCCTTCATTGTGTTTTTTGGTTAGTTTAGCAATCAACAGATGTTCCAGTTTATGATGACCGGGTACCAGAAGCGCAGCTATGATTACGAATATCAATAGTTCCAGTATGGGAACATGATGGGTGAGATCAGCTATTACAGGATGTAGCAGCAGTGTGAGGAATTCAAACAATAACAGCAGCGATAGCACGCCCATAAATGAAATAATCTTCGAGTGTATTTTTATGCGGCTGATTATAAGCGTAATTAAAAATAAGATAGGAATACATACTGCAATTATAGACCATTGTAATTGTTGAGAGCGGGCTTTTTTATCTCTTATTTTTTGCTCGGCAATTTCCTGCTGGCGTATTTTCTCATTTAGTGATAAGTTTATAGCTGCCTTTATTTTATCATGCCCTTTGATAGAATCCTTCAATTGCACCGCATCTTTTAAATGAGAAAAAGCCAGGTCAAATTGCCTGGACTTATTATATACACCGCTTAAAAATAAATCAGCGTCCAGTAACCGCGATGTAAAGTTGCTTTTCTCAGCAAGGGAATAACTCATCTTTGCAAAATAAATAGCGGAATCATTTTTCTCAAGTTTGTCATACGCTTTTGCCAATCCGAGGCTTACCTCACAAAGTATATCAGCATCTGATCCGTTCTTTAAATAATTGTATGCATCATAATAATAACCTAAAGATTCCTGTGTGTTATTTTGTTGTGCCAATACATTTGCCTTACCTAATATTGCGGCTCCCATTGATGCAGTGTCATCGGAAGCCACGGCTACCTTTAAGGCATTATTAAAATATGCTGCAGCTGAATCAGGTGTTTTCATACGGTAATACGCTTCGCCGATATTTACCTCAATACTATATTTTAATTCCTCTTTTATTTTTCCTCCCACAGCATCTACAATTGAGTCGGCACGGTACAGGTATTCCAAAGCATGTTTATATTCTTCCAGCAAAATATAGGTTAAACCAATATTATTGAGTGCACTTGCATAGTTGCGGGGACTGCTTCGCTTCTCTTCAATTTTTAATTTCTGCATATAATGTTCCAGTGCCTTAGGGTAATCGCCCAGCAGGTATTGCGAATTTGCCAGCATAGCCAATGACCTGGATTCGCCTTCAGTAAATTTTATCCTTTGTGCCAGTAGCAATGCATTTTGAGCTAGTTGTAAAGAGGTGTCTGGTTTAAAGGCCAGGTACTGCTCTGCCAATTGCCAAAGCAGGGTAACCCTGTTGCTGTCTTTTTTTTCATTTGATATCAAACGGGAAAGGCTATCAATTTTGGATGTTTGAGCAAAGTCTTGTTGCATTACGCACATAGAAACAATACAGAATAAAACTAAGCGGAACTTTATCGATGAAAATTTCATGCTGCAAAAATGCTTCTAATATTTTAAAAAATTATTTTTCATATTTTATTGAACCATTTACGGCTTTAATAAATGGGCTGCTGTCACGCTTCGTAAACCTGAAGTAATTCGCAGGAATATTCACAACTACAAAAATTGATTGAATACTGTTAATACCATTTATTTCTTATATAAACCGTAATAAATAATATTTTTTAAATCCAACATCTTAAATTTATGAAAATTAGCATAAACTCATCCTTAAACCATTTACAATGCCCAATAAAAATTCATCAGTTATTGTAGCACCTCTCTCTGAGCAAATAAAAATTTTTACAGAAAAACAGGCAGTGCAGGAACCCGTAGTAAGAACAAAATTAATGCTGGTGATAGCTGCCAATACAGTGGACCCTACCATTGGAAAGGGGTGTATACAAGACATGAGCATTGTGAGGGATATTTTGACCAAAGTGTCACAGGAAATGAATTTTAATTTTATTGAATTGATAATTCAGGGTAATGATTATGGTAAGGAAAACGTTCTGGGTGCAATCGATTTGCTAACACCCGGTTATAATGATATAGTGGTGTTTTATTATTCGGGCCATGGATTTAGTTACCAAAAGGATGAAGGTAAAATATATCCCCAGGTAGATCTGCGGCCGCAACCTGCATCAGACAAAATTGATTTTATTAACGCACACACAGCTAACCTGGATGACTTGTTTGTTTTGGTAAAAAACAGGGGTGCAAGACTCAATATTGTAATTGGTGATTGCTGCAATAGCATTATTGATTTTAAAAGAAAATCTATAGGTGACAGTTCCTCAATTATAGCAGAAAGGAAAACACCGTTGGTTATTAATAAGGAAACCTGCGAGGCTTTATTTTGCGATTACACGGCATCAATACTGGTGGCCTCTGCCAGTAAGGGTGAATATGCTGTATCAGATGATGACCTGGGAAGCATCTTTACATTTAATTTTTCCAAAAGCCTTAAAAAATTGATACAAAAAGAAAGAGATACAACTATTGGTTTGCCATGGGGGCCATTGCTGGACGAAACTACTAACAAAACGCTTGAGCTTAGTAAAACATATGATATTGGCGGGGGAGTGCCAGGCAATCAAAAAGCCATTTATAGTATAGAGTCGAGGATGTCACTGTATTAAGTATTGTCAGAAAAAAGTTTACTGTTAAACAAATAAAAAGAGGCCGTATCATAGGATGATACGACCTCTTGCAAAGAAATTTGTGTTACTTATTTCAATAATGGATTTGTTGAAGTTTCACTGGATGGAATCGGAAATAAAGCCACCTGGCCTGGTATGGGATCAGCCATAAGGGAAGGGAAATATCCTTTTGCTTTCCAACGCAAAATATCAAAACTACTCAACTCTTCAGCACCTAATTCAACGATTCTTTCATGCATCACTGCTTTTAATGCATCGTTTTTAGTCAGTGGTACTACGGCCGGCATGTTAACACCAGGACGGCTGCGCACTTCATTAATATATTTGGCGGCAAGTAAAGGTGTGCCTACTTCAGCTTCACACTCAGCGAGCAACAATAGCACATCTGCATAGCGAATTACACGCTGGTTTAATCCACCTGGATGAAAGCCGGAATTTACCCAATCATAAATATTATACTTGCGGAAAAAACGCTTTTTAACTACGCCGCCTTTTGTAGAAGAGGCAATGTTCATATCTGCAGAAACTAAGGTTATATCAGCCGCGGGTGATTGAGTTAAAATTTTATCTCCTTCTTCGAAAATGGTGAATTTGTATCTTGGATCATTTGGTTCGAATTCATTCAGCAATCGATTAGAAGGAATTACATTTCCCCAGGTTATGCCATACTCCTGGTTACGCACAGTACTTAATGGGCTGGTAGAGCCTTCACCATTATAACCCCAGTTAAAATTATTATCTCCTTTGTCTACGAAAACAACTTCAAAAATTGACTCAGCATTAAATTCATGGCCGGTAATAATTGTTGCTCCGGCATCATTTTTTACATCACCATCAAAATTCCAATTATAATCACTTACCAATGAATATTTACCATAAACGTCCATGAATGCTGTTTTTGCTGCTGCATAATCTCCTTTCTGCATTTGCACCTTTCCCAACATTGAACTGGCTGCACCTTTTGTTGCCCGGCCGTTATCGGAAGCACCATAACTTATAGGCAATTTTTGAACTGCATCTGTAAAGTCACTTATAACTAATGTATAAATTTCAGCTGCTGGCGACTTTCCCTTAAAACCTGTTGCTGAGTTTATCGGATCTGTATAAAGCGGAATATCTCCCCACTGCGCTACCAGTTCAAAGTAAGCCCATCCTCTTAAAAACTTAGCTTCACCAACCAGGCGATCTCTAAGCGCTGTATTGTCTGTTACATCGGGTGCTTTAGCAAGAACAAGGTTGGCCCTGTTGATCATTTGATAACAACCGGTCCACACATTTGTCATTACAGAATTAGAAGGCTGAGGCTTAGGTTGCTTTAATAACTCGGCTCTTGGTGCTTCCAATTGTGGACCACCAGCATCACATTCACCACCTCTCATATCATGCGTAAAAAACCATTCCCTTCCAACTAATTCTCCCGAACGCAAGGTTGAATAAATGGCATTAACTCCATTTTGCAACTCCGCCGCTGTTTTAAAATAGCTTTCCGTAGTTGGATTGTTTTCATCAAACACTTCGAGTTTTTTATTACAGGCAGCTGCACCAACCGAAACCAGCGCAACAGCTATAATAATTTTATTTATGTTGTATTTCATAATGTTTCTTTTAATAATTAAATTAATTTTCTTAGTACTAAAAAGTTGCCTGTATGCCTGCCTGGAATGCTTTTGGCTGAGGATAAACTGCAAAATCAATTCCGTTGGTCAATGATGAATTCGGCGTTCTGTTTCCAACTTCAGGATCAAACCCGGTGTATTTAGTAAAAGTCAACAGGTTTTGAGCAGATATATAAATACGCAAATTCTTGATAATGCCCTTGGCATTCGATTCAAGGAAATTAACAGGAACTGTATAACCTAGCAATACGTTTTTTAAACGCAGGAAAGATCCATCTTCAAGAAAACGTGTTGAAGTCCTGGCATTTCCGTTTGGATCGGATGAAATAGCACGTGGGATATTAGTATTGGTATTAGTTGGTGTCCATGCATTTAATACCTGTGTACCTGCATTAAAGAACCTGATCATACCCTCTGTTATAACACGGGTTGCATTGTATATTTTGTTGCCACTTACTCCTTGAAAGAAAACTGATAAATCGAAATTTTCATAATTAGCTCCCAGGTTTAATGCATAAGTCGCTTTTGGAATAAAGCTGCCTAAAAACTTGCGATCGTTTCCATCAATTACCCCATTACCATCCTGGTCCTTAAACATAAGGTCGCCTGCTGCTGTTCCTTTAGTTTGTGTAGCATGTTTAGTTACGTCTGCTGCATTCTGAAAGATACCTTCTACTTCCCAACCATAAAAAGACTGAATAGCCTGGCCAACTGCCGTATTGGTGATACTATTAGCCCCAAAATCAGCATCTGAACCTGCTTCAATGTTAGTAACTCCTTCTGCCAATCTAACCACCCGGTTTGTGTTGATGCTTATATTTCCACTAACATTCCACCGGAATTTACCGTTACGCTTGTTGTATCCCAATTGCGCTTCAAAGCCTTTATTTTCCATACCTGCCACATTTTGTGATACATTGCTGTTAATAAAGCCGAAAGACGGAGGAAGTGGAACGCTTAAAATCAAATTATCTGTTGTACGATTATAATACTCCATTGTTAAGGTAACCTTGTTGTTTAACAAACCCAGGTCAAGACCAATGTTCCATTGTTTGGTTTTTTCCCATTCTAAATCAGTGTTGCCCAACCTTTGGATGGACGATGCAGGACCACCTGTAAGTGAACCGCCGAAAGGATATTGTGCACTGTTGGATGCAACGCTTACCTGCCATGGTGTACTTCCCAGCACATTACCATTCAAGCCAGTAACACCCCAACCGCCTCTTAATTTCAATTCAGAAATCTTTGTTTCTCCCTTCATGAAGTCTTCCTGATCAATTCTCCATCCAGCAGAAACTGAAGGAAACGTTGCCCATTTTTTACCAGGTGCCCAAACTGAAAGTCCATCACGGCGAATAGCGCCACTCAGCAAATATTTACCTTTATAATCGTACGTAACACGACCCAGGTAAGATAGCAGTGCATTTTTATTGATAAGCGTTTGAGCAGATACATTGGTTGCGTTGTTCAAGGTTTTAAGGTCATTGGATCCCTGGTTGCCACTCGCATTCTCTTGCCTGGCATTTTGGGTCTGTTGTTCGTAAACAGCCACCGCACCTAAATGATGATCACCAAAAGTTTTATCAAATGAAAGTTGTTGTGTGTATAAAAGTACGGTAGAAACATTGCGGTTATTGGTGATGGTAGCAAGTGTAGCACTTGAACCTGCAATGGCTCCATTGTCATTAAATATTGGAGAGAAGCGATAATCCAATGCATTCGCATAATCAACACCGATGGTCGATTTAAATTTCAGCCAATTGGTAAAATTGATTTCCAGATAGGCAGTTCCAAAAACTTTTGCAGTTGTTCTGTTGCCCGGATTTTTTAGTGTTGCATCTTCTACAGGGTTAGTTGGATCACCACCATCTAATGTAGCATTCACACCTCTGAAACCACCGTTAGATGTAGGATCATACACAGGTATATGCGGCATCATTCTAATAACATTTACCAGGTTTGTACGGGAACCTGTTTCATTATTGTCGTACGCCTGGTCACCATATCCAACATATAAATTTTCACCAAAAGTAAATACCTTACTGATGATATGATCTGAGTTAATACGGAAATTATAACGCCGGTAACCAACGCTTGGTGCAGTACCTTTTTGATCTGTATAACCTGCAGAAGCATAGAAACGGGAAATTTCATTTCCTCCGCTCAGGCCAACATTATGCCCATTCATAACACCTGTTTTAAAGTAGGCATCCTGCCAGTCGGTATTGGTTTGACCGTATGTCTGTTTAGCACCTGTGTATATAGGCTGATCAATATCCGGAGCCAACAAACGTTGTACCTGGCTTCCTCTATAGGCGAGTGCATATTGTTTAAACTGATCTGTGTTTAACAAATCAAGGCGCTGGGTTACTTCCTGGTAACCGCCGTATGAATCAAGCGTTACACGTAGTTTGCCATCTCTTCTGCCTTTTTTGGTAGTAATCATTACTACACCGTTAGTTGCCCTTGAACCGTAAATAGCAGCTGCAGAAGCATCTTTCAATACATCCACTGATTCTATATCTTTTACGTCAATTGCTGCAAGGTTGCCCGTAGGAAATCCATCAACAATATATAGAGGATCAGAAGCAAAACTTATAGAGCTGATACCCCTGATACGAACAATTGGCTCCGTACCCGGACTACCATTGTTGGTTACCTGCAAACCGGAAACACGACCCTGAAGTGCCTGGGAAATAGTTAGAGCAGGTGTTTCATTTAAAGTTTTACTACTCACACTGGAAACAGCACCAGTAATAAGGGTGCGCTTTTGGGTACCATAACCCACCACCACAACTTCATCCAATGCTTTGTTGGATAATTGCAGTGCTACAATTAATGAATTTTTACCATCAATACTCACTTCTTTGCTAAGCATGCCAACAAAAGAAAATACCAATGTTTTTGTGTTGTCTTCTACATCAATATTAAATACACCATTGGCGCCTGTGGTAGTGGCTTTTGCCGAGCCTTTTGCCTGCACAGATACCCCAACAAGTGGTTCGCCTCTGTCATTGGTTACTTTACCGGTAATAGCTCTAACCGATGCAGCATCCATTTCAACAAACGGATTGTCTGACTTTTTGGAAATAATAAAGATGCCGGATGTTTCGTCGAAGCGGTACTTAAGACTAATGGGCGACATTACTTCGTCCATAACCTGGGCCACCGGCATTTCCTTTACATTAACAGTGATGATACGACCTGCAGGAATAATGTCGTTGGAAAAAATAAAGCGAAAGTTGGTTTCCTTTTCAATCGCTTTAAAGAACGTTGTCAATTTTACTCCATTAAGGGAAATATTCACTTTTACATCCTGTGAAAATCCGCCCGCATGCACCGACAATGCACTTGCAAAAAGTAAAACTGAAATTAATTTCATAATTTTTAGCAGCTTTGTTAAAGATGGCGTTGCATAACTCCATCGATAAGCATGATTTTTTTTCATACCTTTATTTTGGTTTTAATTAAAAAATAGAAATCGCTCTTAATTTTTTAAAAGCATTTCAAACTTTTGGTACAGGGGAAATGTTGCCGCATCTTTCCCTGTATTTTTATTTAGACAATTTTACTGTTGTAATTTCTCCAGTTTCGATTGAGTAGTTGAAACTCCTGGATTCTTTTAAGAAATCAAGCACCGTATTTAAATCTTCCTTTTCAAATATTCCTGTAAAACGATAATTTCGGATGGACTGGTCTTTAAATTCAATTTTGGCCCCATACCACCTTTCCAATAAAATAGCTATATCGTCAAACAGTTCATCTTCAAAAATCAGTTTGTTTTCTTTCCATGCTATTTCTTTTATATCGCCATTATTTGTGATGGCCAGCTTTTTCATCAGGCTGTCTGTAGCTATTAATTTATCATCATTGTTTGCTATGGATAAACTGCCATTTTCAATTGTTGCAAGGGAATGATCCCATTGTATTTTTTGATTGGGATAAAGCCGCATTACCCTGTTGTTGCTTTCTTTCAGTGTGATTTCTACAATTCCCCTTATTAGCGAGGTTTCTGTTATTTTCTCGTTTTGGTATGCTTTTACATCAAACGCAGTTCCCAAAGCTTTTACATCCATGGTGGCTGTGTGTACAATGAAGGGGAGTTTTGCGTTGTGCTTTACATCAAAAAACGCTTCGCCAACCAGGTAAACATCACGGGTAGTGGACCCGAAAGCTCCATTGATTTCTATTTTGCTTCCTGCATTTAGTGTAACATTTGAACCGTCTGGTAATTGAATATTTTTTCTTTCACCATAGGCCGATACAAACGATCTTATACTGTTGACTCTGTTGTTATTAAGATAATTCAACGTTAAAAAAGTGCCTGCCACTAATACTGCAGCTACTGCAGTAATCTTAATAACAAGGAGCAATAAATTAGTTGATTTTCTTTTTCCGAATCCCTCCATCTGTATAATGGGCGCAGGTTCTGTCAATTTCATCCTGTTTTCTAACAGTGCTACCTGTACCTCCAGGTCCGATGCGGCCATGGCGTTAAACAGCTGTAAAAATTTTTCTTTCGCTAACTCCGCCTGGAGTTGTTGATTGGGGTTTTCTATTAAATATTTTTCCCAAAAAATCACATCTTCCGTTGATGACTTTTTGCAATAATTAATAAATGATTCATTGGACAGTAAATCCGTAATGTCCATCTTGTCAGACTTCATAGCGTTATTTTAATGCAAGCGTTTTAAAGTAGAGTGCTAAGCAGTATTTTTTTACCCGTTTTTTTTAAAATAATTTTTTATTGCTGGCAAATATAGCAGCAATGACTGTAAAAAATGGCAAGGTAAAATTGAAATTAGTTGTGGGAGATGACGGCAAGCGACGAGGTAAAAATACCAGCCAATAACAAGAGGGCAGCACTACGGGAGTGGTTAGTTGCTACTATATCCAGTTTTAGTTTTTTTAATGCTTCGTGGATTTTATTATAAACTGTGCGGTGAGAAAGGCCAGTTTTTTCTACGATTTCGTCGTAGCTGAGGCCTTCATAAAATTTAAGCACGATGAGTTCTTTTTGGCGATTTGGCAGATCGTTGATAAGGGTCATCAATAAATTAAACAACTGTTTTTGTTCATCTTTATTGATTAGTTTTTCCTCCGGTGTAGGTTGAGGGTCTCTGGAATAGTCATCGGTAACAGCTTGCAGGTTGCAGGATACACCGGATTTATTCCAATCTGCAGTAAGTTTTCTTAGAAATGAAGTAACCAGGTATGATTTTACATTTTTTGCCTCTTTAATGGTCGCTCTTTTTTCCCAGAGATAAAGGAAAAGTTGCTGAATAGAATCCTTCACCAAATGAGCATCTTTCATCTCCTTCAATCCAATAAATAGAAGACAATGGTAGTATTTTTTGTACAAGGCTAAAAACAGTTCCTTGTCTCCGCCCATCAGGCCCTTCCATAATATTTCATCATTCTCCATAAGCAATCTTTATTCAAATGCCGGCAAGGTGCCAGATAGCAATCGCTGACGAAGTTAATTTTTTTTTAACTTAATTCTAAATAATAATATTTGGGTTGTAGAATATGTTAATAAGTGGCTGCTCGCTGCCGTTAGTTGATGACAGAGCTTTGTGTTTAAGAATTTCATTAATGGATGACTCCTGATTTTTGGGCTTTGGGGCAACATCTTTAATGATGAAATAGTGCATAAGCATCCATTACTTGCCCAACTGAACAGCCTTCTGCATAGCCAGATATCTTTTGTCCCATTTAGCCATATCCATGTTAAGGCCATCATCAATATGCACGGGATCTATTTTGTTGAAGTCTCCACCCCAGCGAAGCGTAGGATCGTCTTTAATTGATTTGATAAAAAGGCGCACGGGTTCTGGTACTGCCGGATATTTTGCAAGTATGGCAGAATTGGCAGATTTGCTTTTGTTGTTATAGAGCAGGTTCATATCAATAGCATGGCCGGCCATGTGGTTGGAACGGGTGGCAGGTTTTACAATTGCCCCTCTCACATTGGAAGAAGTGCGGAAAGAACTCGTTACCAGTATAAAAACATCGGCCTTTTCTGCCAAGTCATTTATCTTTTTAAGCGATGGAATAAACTGAACATCTGCCCGGCATGGCTGGCCCATAAACCTCGATGCTTCAAAAAGCACCAGCGGCGATTCTTCAGAAGGCAAATTGTTTTCTGCCAGGTCGCTCCAATTACTGCCGTAAAAGGCGTTGATGTCTTTTAGTATCAGGTCCATCAGTGGACGGGTAAGCAGGTCGCCGTCACTATCAATGGCATTATCTTTTGCATAGGCAATCATTGCATTTCTTGTGCTGTTTCCATAATCACCATCCGCTCCAAATTTTGCAAAATTCAATTGTGTTCCATAGCCTCTTTCATTCAGCATCAACTGTATAGCAGTAACGCTCATCCGAGAACCCTTTGATATGAATTTTTTTGTACGCAAATCGGAATTGTGGATAGACCAAAGCAGGTACATTTCAGGAAGAAAATTATGCCGCTGCAACATCAGTTTAGCCAGCGAATTAGAAATTGAAGTTCCATTACTCTTCGCATTGTTCTTTGCAGCAAAAGCCAATACAGCAGCAACGGTAGCCGGTCCGTAAGTTCCATCTGTTTCAAAGTTATCGATTTGCAGTTCACGCTTAAAACCCAGTTCAAACAATACCCGTTGCAATTCTTTTACAAGGTCTTTGTTGGCAGAATCCTGCTTTAAATCTGTGCTGATGTCTCCGGCTTTAAGGGCTGCTTCTATAAGTGATGTTTCCATGATGGCGTTTTATTGATGATTTAATCTGAAGTATTAAATATATCAATAATGTTGCTGGCATGCAAGTGTTCTGTTGGATTTGTTTATTTTAAAATTGATTGTGGGGTCAATAATACTCTGCTATAAGATGATGCCTTCGGTTGTGCAAATAGCAAAAGGGCTTAAGCAATGGCTTAGCCCCGGAATTTTTATTGTACTTGAATTGAATATTAGTAACCTCTGTAACCTCTGTTATTTACACCACTGTTATGCATGCCCTCACGGGAACCTGCACAAGCAGAAAAGAGTAATGCTAATATTAGGATTGCTGGTAGTAGTTTTAGTAGATTTTGTTTCATGGGGTTTTTGGTTTTGAGGTGGGTGATAGGGTTGTGTTTGATTTTTAGAACGTTTTTTATTGGGGATTATTGTAATGGTGGTTTACTTCCCTCATCAGCAGCGGACTTTGCTTTTTTATTATACGGTCTTCACTTCTTTGGCAGAGAGGGGACAATGGGTCTCATATTGTCCCACGGCGTTTTAATCCGAGGCGGCGCAGGACAAAGAATCCGCACCAAATTATTTTCGGCCTGCGGAAAGCATGGAAGTACGTTGCTGGTCAAAAGGGTATGCATTACACATGTGCATGACTTTTTTTTAATGCAACTGTATGATGATACCCGTAAATTTGGCAAGAAATCAAAAAAGTTATTTCGTATAAAACAATGGGAAAATCCGTAAACATACAAGTAGCAAAAGACCATCTCGAAAGACTTACTAAAGCAAACGGCACAACCGCTTTAATGGAACTCATATGGAATAGTCTTGATGCTGATGCTAAAAATATATTCGTTAATGCAAAAGCTGGTTCATTAGGCATTACACAAATTATCATTGAAGACGATGGTAATGGCATTAATTACAAAGAGGCAGAAGCTGTATTTGGTACACTTGGCGGGTCTGCAAAAAAGAATAAAAGAATCAGTCCAGGTGATAGAAAACTTCATGGTGAAGAAGGTAAAGGCAGGCTGAAAAGTCTTGCACTTGGTAGTTTAGTAAAATTTGAAAGTATTTTTAAAGACACCAAATCTTATAAGTTTTTTGAAATTACCATTGATGCCAATAATATACAAGGTGCTGAAATTGGCGACCTGAAGTCATTGAAAAATGGAGAAAGTAAAACCGGTGTAAAAGTTTCTATAAATAACATTAATCAGGATTGTGCTTCAATAATTTTATCCGATAAGATTATTCATGAAATAGAAGAAAGGCTTGCGGTATATTATTTATCATACCCTGATTTTAATATATCTATTAATAAAAAGTCATTAGACTTTGAGAGATTTATCCAAAACAGATTTGAAGATGCATTTAGGGTTAAAGCAGAAAATTCAGATAATGAGGTTTTATTTAAAATAAGGATATTAGAATGGTCGATACCAACAGCGATTCCGGGAGTAAATATATTTGAATATCCTTTGCGTGCTTTAAAATTGATGATACAGCTCCGCCCCTCAGTCTATTTTTGACTGTTGGCTTTTAAGGAGATATTTTTTTGGGTGGTAATATTTTTAAGTTGTTATTAAATTCCTGTGTTGTAGGTGCAGGCTTATCACCCGGAAGCTTTGCTCCCTTTGATGCTGTTAGCCAGAGAACAATCTTATTTGGTGTTTTTTGTTATCAATAGCTGCCAGAGTTTGTGTACAGAGTGGTTGGTGTTTCATAGTAGCCATCAGTTGCTGCCATAAATATTTCAGGGTGAGTTTTTTAAAGCGGATCAGCAGTTCTTTTATTTTGCAGGTATGCTCCAGCAGTTGATTAATCAGGTGTGCTATCAGCATGCATTGATAATAGTTCTGTAGTGCAATGAATGATTTTCGGCTATAAAGATGCTCCATTTTATAGCCATTGTTTTTCTCTTCATTAAAGCCTTCATTTTCTATTTTCCACCGTAGCCTGCCTGCCTTACTAAGTTTTTTTATTGTTGATTTATTGGTGGGTAGGTTGGTAATGCGTACAAAGTTTACGGTAGTGGTTTTGTTGGTTGCTGTGTTGCTGATGGTTTCTTTACATTGCAGATAGTGCAGGGTGTGCTTCTTATGCAACAAATCTTCTACCCAGTAAAACTGTTGTGTGATATTGGTGTTTTTTACAGTACACTCTGGCTGATGTACAAAGCTGTTGCGGTGCGTGGGTGGATCATCTTTTAAACAATCCTGCATAGCAGGGAGGCTGCCGTCCTGTAGGGTAATGATGTATTTCCATTGATTGCTTTCACAAATGTCCATTACCGGGCTGCTGGCGTACAGGGCATCTGCCAGTATGCAGATGGGCAGGCGGGGAAAGGCTTTCTTTAATTTTGGGGCTAGCCGTTTAAAGGCCTTCTGTTCACAATCCTGCTTGTCATAAGGCTTATCGTTGTCATTAACAATCCACTCGGTACAAAGGGATATGCAAAAGCCATTTTCAGTTATCAGCTTTGCTTCCAGCACCGGATAGAGGTAAGTGATTTTTCCATTTTTAGACTCTTTTTTTAATCCGCAGCCAAACCTGTCATCATCGCTGCTTACCACACCGGTGGCATCTACGACCACCATGTAATGATCAAATATTTTATACCCATAGAAAATCTTATTCTCTAACAGGCGGCTTACCAGTTTTACTTTTACTTGTTCCAGTTCGGGCGGTGGAAGGGTCTCAAAAAAATCCTGGACGGCATCCAGGTGCGGCAGCTCTGCCTTAAAAAGTTTTTGAAAGTTGGCGGTAAATTCGCCGCTGTGCCTGCGGTCGTTATTGACAGCATTACGGCTTTGCGCTTTAAAAATAAACATCGCTGCTGCAGCTGTAATGAGTTCATCACTGCGGTAATCTTTTCGTTTACGAATGTCTGTTATTTGCGACAGTGTTTGCTGCAGGTCAGGAAAATAGCTACGAATGATCTTACGTAATTCATAGACAAGTTCAGCGCCATTAATTGTTTCGTCCCAGGCTGCGGGGGAGGAATTTTTATTATTGCTACCCAATATAAAAACCCTAATTTTGGGGCAACAAAAAAGCCCACCACCATTACCATTAGTGTGGGCTTTTTTAGAACAAATATGGGTAGCAAATATACTTTAATTTAAAAAGTATTCACAGCCCGAAAGGGCTTTTTATCCCCACACCTCCAATTTAATTTCAATCAGCCCGAAAAATATTTTTTATCGCAACCTTCAAACCGTTAAGGAGAGCATGTTTTAATTACTCTCTGAATCGCTGGATACCAAATGAACGAAATATTTTCCTTTGCAATAATGCGGGTATTTCCTATCAGGAAGTTCCACTAAGAATTAAAGCACCTTCCTTCAACATATCACTCTATTTACTTTCAGACTATATAGATGATTTGCAAAAGAATGGAAACATCGCTTTTGGAGAGAATGAACCTGTATTAAGACTTGCTATCGAGATCGCTAGGGACTTAGCGAGGAAATATGTACGAGACAGAATCCATGAGAATGCCAAAGGTTTTATTGAAGAAGCAAAGAAAGAAGGCATTTATCCTTACCAGGGAAAACCAAATTCTGAAGTTGAATCCGCACAACGGAAAGTATTTGATATACTTGCGTTGAATATCAATGAATTTGTTCCAAAATTCTCTGAACAGGAAAGTGCAAATAAAAAGTTGACTTTTAGTTTAGTCAAAGAAGCACTTGAATCAGATAGTAGGTCACTACGTAAAATAATTTCTGAAGCTATTAATTTGCCTAAAGCGAAACAAGATGAACTGGCTGAGATACTTGAAAGCACCTCTCTGGCTGATATTACTACGGCAATTAAAGAAGTGACCGACAGGTTAAGAGTATTATATGAATTAAAACTTATAGTACTTGATCCAAAAACCAGGAAGAGAGTTTTAGAGCGCAAACACCTTCACCAAATTGTAAAGCACAATACTTGGATTTTTAGCGACGATTATTCTTTAGGTGCTGAAGATGTCAATTTAAAAAATGTTCTAAAAAGTCATTTGAATTTCTTAGGGCGTTCAGAATTTCAGGAAATACTAGATGAATCCGATAACCATGAGCTAAACGATATACCAGATATATGTTTATTTAAACAATTCCCACGTGGTAAAGCAGGCCACTTTGAAAATTTAGTTGTCGAACTTAAACGTCCTTCAAAACGTTCGGGTATTACGGAATTAGATCAGGTAAAGAGATATGCACAAGCAATTTCAAGCGATGGCCGGTTTGATATTAAAAGGTGTGAATGGACTGTTGTACTACTTGTTACTGAAATGGATAAATCACTTGAATTTGAGTATGAACAAGAGGGTAAACCAATTGGAGAAATTATAAAAAAGAAGAATCTTACAGTTGTTGTTAAGAAATGGATTGATGTAATCAGTGACGCAGAGGCAAGATATCAGTATTTGAAAGAAAAGCTGAATTATTCAATAAGCCATGATGAAGAGGGAGTTAATTTGCTTAAAAGGCGATATGCAGAATATTTGCCAGACGTGGTTTAATAAATAATCTATGCCATCCATATTTACTCACATAGTTATGCCTTTTCCAAATAAGGGCTTGAACTTTCCCGTAGAAGAAGAGTTTAGATTAACTAGGCTGCTGAGCTAAAAAAAAGTAGTAATAATATTTGAATTATTAATTAAGATTAAGAGGGGTTTCAAAAAAATAACCGGAAAGATTTAATTTTCTTCTGTTATTAGTGGGAAAACTTTCAAGAATTAGGTTCACTCCACGTGATCGTATTACGGATATAAAATATTTTTCCTGAGAAGAAATTACCAGCACATACTTACCACCTTCTTTTTGAACTTTCCAGTTACTAAAATTTCTAAAGCCGGCCTGGATATCTCTGCCTGCAGGCTCGCTAATACTTCCGGCTTTTGATGGCAAATCAAAACTTAACGTTGTGTAATTTATTTGATGAACATTGTCAATTATTCCAGGTCTTGTATACCATTTTTTTGATTTATCTGCAGTTATAATTTTTGAATAAAAAATTGAAGAATCAACCTGTGCAACCGTTGATGAAACCGGTACGTTAGAATTCGAGTTCGGGAGATTTTCTTGCGGTGGTTTTTTTTGAAACAAGAAACAACTTGATAGTAGTAAGAGCAAAATTAATATTGATAATTTCATGAGAATATTTAGATTAAATTATGACATCATTAAATTTTTTTCTAGGCAGTAATGACTCCTACCTGCCCTGTGTATTTGCTAGTGAAGCTGCTTACATTGGAATAATATTTCATCAAAAAAGCGCAACGTCCTTTCGCCTGCCCACACCACTATCTAAAGTTACGTTGCTGATAAGAAAATATCCAAACTATCACAACTTTGACTTATCAACTTACGGCATCTTACTTGTATGTCACCTCGTAAAACATCATATCGATATTTGGTACCTTAAACTAAATGGACATGCAATTGATGCACACTATGACTTCCCTTTCTAATATTTTGCATCCCATAAAGTTAGTTAGATTTGTAGAAGCTAAAGCCTTGCCCTAAAGGCCATAGCTTGAACTAGCGTATTGAGACCAGTCAATGTAAGAATATATTTGCTTTCTTACAACTGGTCGATGCTACTTAGTCCCTGTTGGTATAAGAGGACATTGGCAATTTTTAAATCTTTATCTACTAAATTCTTAACTTTTTTATCTGCCATTCTTCCATAGGCTTTAGCTCTATTATAATAAAGCAAAGCGTTAAATGGATCACCTTCTATTGCTTTCGAAAAATCGGCTATGGCTTTTGTAAGTTTATTTTTTTTTGTATAAATTAAGCCACGGGAATATAATAAGGAACTATTATTAAATCTCTTTAGCATAAGATTATTAATTGAGCGTAATGCTAAATCACTATTGTTATTGGAATAACTTTGAAAAGCCAGATTCAAATCACGTTCAATCCCAATTAGATTATTTAATGAATCCTGTTTGGCAATTAGATATTTGATCGAATTGCTTTTGGTTTCGGCATATTCAAAGCCAGCTTTAACAGCAGCAATTCGTTTAAATTTCATTGGGTGATACGAATACTTTTCTTCTTCAGGAGACTCAGGGTGTGACATAGCATTCAAACCTTCCTGCGCATTAGCAAAAGATCCTCCCAGTTTGTATAAAATAAATCCGGAAAAAAAATCTGCCTCTAATTCTCTAAGATGTGATTGCCTATAGTTGATGGGACGTTTATCTGTATGATGAAAAAGATGATGACCAATTTCATGAGCAAAAATGCTTATTACAGACCAATTTGTGTTCTCAGAACACAGTTCATTATAGAATTTATCGGAGTAAATAATGTAGCGTAAAATGTCGGTTTCTGCCTTTAAAGAAACTGCGGCAAAATTTCTTATATCCTGTTTACAATTGTACAAGAAACAAACATCGGATATTTCATAAGTCGTATCTCCACGCAAAACACTATCGATTTTTTCAATAACTATAGAAGGTTTAATGCTTAGCTCTGAAAAGGAAGGCAAATAATTAGGCGCACAATTTCTTTCGAGATCTTCATTTATAGAATAATTACAAAAAAAAACTAAATTAGTATCTATGGAGTTATAGTTTATTGCAAGTGAGGATGTATCCGGATCAATTATTTCTATAATCCTTTTTAAGTCTGAATTTTGTACAGTTTTATCCTGAGCATTTGCAATAGTAATTAGGCAGCTAAAAAATCCGAAAAATAAAGTATACGCTAACCGTTTCATAATGGCAGATTATAGGTTAACGAAATGAAATTACCCCATCTGTTTGTAGCTTGTCTAGGAATATCTGTGGGAGCCTCCGACTTTAATATTTCCTGTCCTTCATCATATTGACCTGATAAAATTTGAGGTTTTGAAAGGGTGAAACCAAAAGTCGCAATTAACCTCCTATTTTGACCAAAGATAGCCGATGCCCCAAAGTGATAATTAACATTGGTTTGATCATTAAGGCTTAAGCCAAATGACAATGCTGGTTGAACATAGCCGCCTGTGCGAATATATGCATGCATTAAAGCACCAAGTGAAGGAAATACTTTATTTCTATTTTTATCTTTTATTATCTTTTCTTTTGTATCATCGTTTGGTATATCCTCATAATGATATGTTTGATCCAGAAAATCTTTCTTTCCGAAACTTAAAAAAAATCCTGTGCTAAAATCGATTTTAATACCTCCTTTAGTTGCTACGTTGATCTTGTAAACCTGGGGTTCTATTTGGCAAGGTGTATTTTCTTTAGGGTCAACTTTGATTGTAATTGTCGAGAGATCTTTTTCTGCTAAATCAGTAAATTTAATAGTGTAGTTAATTTCATTAAAAGTGCTGTAAAGTTTTAGAATATTTACTTTTATATTTTGAGTGATATAATTGTCGACGAAAGACTCAATTTTGTCTAAATCGGAATAGTATTTTTTTGCCTCTTCTAATTTGTCATCCCATTCTGTCAAACCTGCGTTTCTTCTAACATTTTCACTATGAAAAAGTGCCTGATTTGCAGAACTGTTTGTTTTATTTAAAATTTTTAATGAACTATCCTGCGCATTATCACCCTCATTTTTAAGAGCTTTGACCTGATTGTCAAAAGCCTTATAAGTGTCTTTTGCAACTTTTAACTTTTCATCAGCTTGGTCCTGTAATTTTTGAATTGTCTCATTAATAAGTCCTTTTAAGATTCGTTGATCAATACTGTATAGTACAGACACTGAATTAATACTGTTTAAAAAATCAATTGATAGTGTTTTTACACCAATTTTGATGGTATCAAATGGCTGATCACAAACTTCTCTTAAGTCGTTTAAACTGTTAAAGAAATAGATAGACTTTTGTAGCGACAAATATAATTTTCTATATTCGTTATATGCTTTAACGAAATCATTATAAAATATCAATGTCTTATTATATTCAACAATAAATGTTCTTCCTGCATTTTCAATTTGCGTATTCCCGCCAAAGCCCATACCTGCACTTTCGGCTAAAATTTTTGGAGTCGCTTCTTCCGTAGTTGGTTTGGGCATGGCTTGTGCATTAAAAATGCCTGGAGTTGTAGTATTAAAATCAACTGAAGTTTGGTTTAAAACTATATTAAACATTTGCTTATTGATATTTTTGATAGTCACAAAGTGAAGTGTGTTATACTTGACCTTTGTTTTTATTACAGTGTTTTGAGGATTCAAAAAGTCTATCTCTGAAACAGCTACATTAGTTTTTTTTGAAGAAGTATCCTGACTTAATAAATTAATACAGGAGCAAAGAGAAAATAGGCAAAAAATATATTTCATAATTAAATTTTTAAAAAATGTTATAAATACAATAATATATTTTAACAAAAGCAAAATATTAGTATGTATCTCTTCAGTAAGTCGCCTTAAAATCTTTGATGCAGCTTTTCCACACTAAATAATTTGACTAATAAGCTTTTCTCCTAAATTTTTTTTAATATTAAGGATTGCACCGATAGCACATACTATGTTAATTTATTAAATGTCATATCTTCAATTTTCATAAAATTGCTATCACGGAATACACTGTTGATATTACTGCCTGGTTTCGATCTGCCAAAATCTATAGGAACTTTTAATTACCCTGGATATCTATAGTCTTCATGATATTGTATTTCATTTCTATAAAAGTAAATGCTGTGTTCATAATATGTCACAGGAGAAACCTCCATGGCATTCATGGAAAACCACCATATTTTTCAAGGAAAAATCCCTGAACAAATAATATATCTTTGGAGGTATGGCTACTGTTGCGCTTGTGGATGATCATAAAATATTCAGTGATTCACTGGCCGGGCTCATCAATGATTTTGGTGGCTTCGAAGTTGTGTGGACTGCACTTGATGGTAAGGAGGCTATTCAGCAGATTGAGCGAATGCCTAACCTGCCGGATATTTTATTGCTGGATATCGTGATGCCAGGCATGAACGGGATTGAGTTCGCAAAATGGATGTTTGAGCATAAAAAAGGAGTGAACCTATTGGCGCTTACAATGGAAGAAGATGACAATAATGTTATCCAAATGTTGCAGTATGGCGTAAAGGGTTACCTGTTAAAAAGCATTGGTGCCGAGGAATTGCTGACGGCCTTGCAGCAGGTAGTAAAATTTGGTTATTATTATACACCCATTATTACCGGCAACCTTCATCGCCAGATTGAAAAGAAATTGCAGTTAGGTAATGTGCCGGTTCTTACCGACAGGGAAAGGGAATTACTCAATCATCTTGCATCAGATTTGAGTTATGCAACTATTGCCAAAAAAATGTTTTTAAGTGAATCAACCGTTGATACCTACCGGGCAAGGTTGTTTGAAAAGTTTGAAGTTAAAAACAGGATCGGGCTTTTGGTGAAGGCATTTCACATGGGCCTGGTGAAACTATAGTGGAATTTCTATATCAATGAGGGTGCCTGTTTTTTGCGCACTCACCAGCGAAAATGTTCCCTTCATATACCTTACCCGGCTTTCTGCACTGTGTAAGCCAAGTGAATCTCCTCTTTGCTTAGCCTTTTTTGGAAATCCCTGTCCATCGTCGGAGATGGTTACTGTTATATAATGTTCCGTTGTTTGAATGCAGATATTGATGCAAACTGCTTTACTATGGCGTGCAGCATTCAGCACCAGTTCGCAAATGATGCGGTAAAGATTTGTTTGCATGTCTGCGTTGATGGTTGTGTTGATATCATGTTTAAACAAAAGCCGTTTCTGGTATAACTGCTCTATGCTTTCAAAATATTCATTGAGTGTATTTACAAGCCCGTTGGATGACAATCCTTTTGGCATTAGATTGTGGGCAACATTTCTAATTTCAGCAATGGAGTCGTCAATGATGGATTCTGTTTTCCCAACCAATTCCTCATGAAGATTTTCTCCGGTGTTAATAATTCGCCTGAAATTTATTTTAAGGGCAGCCAGCAGGGGCCCCAGGTTATCATGCAGGTCTGCAGCAATTCTTTCACGTTCATAATCCTGCACAGTGATGAGTTTTTTTAGTGTTTCATTGCGGTCTCTTTCCAATTCAATCAGTTGTTTATCTCTTGTTCTTTTTTCATGGAGAAAAGTATGAAATAGACCGAGGGTCATAATTGTAACGTCCAGCAAACTTGCCAGCATCATGCCATGTTCGTTGATAAAAAAGCTATGGATAAATCCAAGATTGGCCAGTTGTTGTACAATTACCATTCCTGTTAATATACTTACAGCAATGCTAAATACCCTTGCAATATACCCGGAACGAATCAGGTAGATGGGTGTAAATACAATGGCAACTATTGAAAGATATAGCGCCAACTGCCAGGCAATTACCAGGGTAAGTTTTACAAGTTTGGGTACAATCGGAGTCAATAAAAGTAATATAGCAATGGTCAACGTAACAAGTATGTAGATTGAAAACCGCAATAGCACCCGAAGCCATTTTTCTTTCTCTAATTGTTCTGCAAATACCATGGATAATACTTTTGTTAAAAACACACTTGAACCAAGGCTGGTCAATGGTTTTATGACTTCATTAATCATCGGTATTTGTGGGTGAAGTAAAGGGAAGATAATGCCATAATGCGTCAGTATCCAACCGCTGGTGCAAACCACATAACCGAGGTATGCACCAAAAACCGGTTCTTTAAAAAGATAGAAAGTGAGTAAAATAACAAATGCAATAACTGCAGAAATTCCCAGGTAGAAGTATACAAAACGTTGATAGACTTCATATTTTTTTTGCAGTACCGGGGCAGGTAATATTTCATACCGGGTGTTTATATTTTTCAGGGCCGATTTCATCGCTATTAAGTAAAACGATGGCGTGTTATCAATGTCGAGTTTTGCAGTATGCCATGTATAATTTCTTGATTTTGTATAAGGCATCAACGCACCTCCCTGGTAAAGCAGTTTCGCTGATCGGTCCTTTTCTAATTTGTAAATATTAACGGTATCAAGACTGGTATTATCAATTGACAGCACTGCGTCTTTTATTTCGGTGGCCGAACTCAGTTTCAACAACAGGTAATGGTATTCATTTTCAGCAAGGTTGGTTACAACTCTTTTTTCGGGAATTAGTTTGAACGGAATTTTTTCAGGATATAAAGTATCAATGAGAGCTGCAGGTATTTGATCACTTTTAAAATAATAGCCACTATCATTGATCGTTGACTGTCCGGAGACCTGACCGGAAAAAATCAACAATGTGATCAGGAGTATGAACTGCCGTATAATACTATTCCAATAAGGATTAATTAATTTAAAAGTTTCCATGGTTGCCAGACAAAAACAGTAAACGTCTGTTTACTTTGGGGTGAATAAATAATGGCAAACGATTCTTTTCTTGTGAAAGCCGGGGATGATCTTTTGGTGGGATGTTGGGGTTGTATAAAGATTAAGAAAAAATTCTATAAAACAAAGTAGAACCTTAAAAATAATATGGGATATTTTTAAGGATAGTCTCATGGCAATGCTACTGTTTAGGCAGGCTCGTTACCCTTACCCCAAGCGGATAATTCAATTAAAGTTATTTTCCTTATTTAACGCAACAAAGCAAGGCGCAAAACAATACTGATTGGTGACAAAACATAAATCTTCTGTGTTGAAATATAAAGGGGAGGCCCTGAAACAACCTTGAGTAACAGAAGTAAAACACGCTTTGGTATTAAATAATTTGAACTTACTTTATTCAGCAATTCGTCACGACATTCATCTCCGCACTTAATACAATTACAGCTCTCTGTCACGGACGTTTTATAGTTGTTGAAGACTTATTTAGGAATAAAAATATCTCCATAACATCCTTTTGTTTTTCCATGAAAGTTTTTAACTTTAAGACAAAACAACTCCAATGATAAGGCGTGTTTTAATATATGGCGGAACTGAATTAACACCTGCCATTGTAAGTTTTGTAAGTGAGTTAAGTTATGCCTTCCTGGAGAAAACAGATTTTGTTTTAGTAACAGGAGGTTTTTCAACTTCAAAAAAAGTAAAGCCTGGTTTGATATCAACAGACAAAGCCATTTTGCAAGGCTATCAGCAATACACAAAAAAATACCCAGACAAAAAAACATCCGATCGTTTAGAAGTATGGCTTCCTGACCCGGAACTTGATCGTAACAATGAACAGGTACAAAGATTTGGGAATAAAATCAATGAAGGAAAGGTTGTATCATTTAATGGTAAATCTGCACAGGCACGCCGATTAGCGATGGTGAGAGATGTTGACGGCATTATAACCGTAAGTGGAAAAAAGCATACTGCACTTATTATTGAATTAGCACTTACTATCAATAAGCCGGTGTTGCCACTGTGTTTTACAGGAGGAGATTCAAAAAAATACTGGAAAGACAATGAAGATGAAGTAAAGCTAAGGTTTAATATAAACGGTGTTATTGCCAGTCAATTGCGCAATTACAAGCCAGCGGAAGAGTCAATCGGAAAAATGAATAATTTAATAATAGAGTTAGTTTCTATTATGGAGCAAGGCATTAAAAGAAGGTGCCTGGTATTAATGCCATTTGATAAAAGTTGCGACTGGATTTATGAAGATGTGCTAAAAAAAGCAGCAGAACAAAGTGGCTATTTCCCCATACGGATAGACCAGGAGTTAAATACCGGTGTGATATTTATTATATTCGACGAAAGAATTAAAGATACAGATTGCGTATTGGCAGACATTACACAGGGAAATCACAATGTCATGTACGAGTTGGGCTACCTCAGAGCTTTGAACATAAAACCCATCCTTATTTCAATGAAAGAAGAAAAAGATACCGATTTGCCATTTTATTTGAAAGATCAAAAAATTGAATATTGGGATGAAAAGGGTGATAAAGATTATTCATCTATTATTAGAAGAATAAACGGGCACCTGGCAAATGAAAAAAAGTGACGATAAAATTAAGTGGTTGTTTAAAAAGATACAGGCTTGAGTTTTTCGTTCCATTGGTGATAAAAATATTGGTTTGATTATTCCGGCAAACTAAAAATGGCCCTTCGTCACAAGCGAATACCTACACTAACAGGTATAAATTTTCCGTTGCTGCTTATTGAAAAATCAAAGCCGGATTTTCGCCTTGATGATACGTAAATGAATACCCATTAAGCAATCAAACTTTAAAATATTGAAATGCGGCGGTGCGTAAAGCGCTGCCCGCTTTAATGCAGAACTGTAATGCCTTTTAATAGCCGGTTACCGGATTCTGCATCAACGATAGTTAAATAATATTGCTTTGCAGCAAATGCACCCGCATTTAATTGTTGTTGATTTTTACCCTTTATAAGTATAATTTTTTCATCGGCTATTGTATGTCCCAATGCATCCGGCAACTGCATTGCAACACTCGTATTGGCAGGCGCATGCACAGGCTAGTTTTGCCCGGATATATAGGCTTAAAAATAAGCAGGGTAAAGGTTTGTAGAAATATTGCATAATCTTATTTTAATAATTTTTGAATAGCTAATCATTCAAGGATTATTGGATTATGCCTGCATAAACGTAATAGTCGTTAAATCCATAAAAAGGAGTTAACAAATGCAATAAAATTAACTGCCACTATTTGTAGGGCGTCTTTCCGGTCTCAAATGGTTTTTTGATCCTGAAATCTTTCATCACACATACAGGTACTATATTTTTTATTCCGCCATTTTTTAAATAGCTTGCCTTGTAATTTATCACCAACACTATTCCGTTACTGAATGTGTTACTCAATACCTAACCGTAACCATACTAACAAATGAAGACTATTTTTACCGCTGTTTTTTTCCTGTTTTTTATTTCAAATATTGCTGCACAGGTTACTAATAATATCCGGGCCGGCTATTGGAGCGATCCGGCAAGCTGGAGCAAAAACATAGTACCCAATGGAACAGATTCAGTGATGCTGGATTTTGATATTGTGGTAGATGAAAATGCAGCCTGTAAAGCCTTCATCACTAACGGAAAAAAAGTAACCGTAAATACCGGGATAACCATGGCAGTTGGTAAACCGGTTCCTCCTGCAGATACGGCAACAATTCTAACCATTAAAAATTATACTTCCTCCAATGGTATATTTAGTGACACTTTTATCCGTGTAATAAAAAATGATTTTATTAATGGATTAAAGAGAATTGTAATTACAGAAACCAGTACCTCTGAACCGCCTAACTACACGGTATTTAATTATAACAGTCAGCAACAATTAGTAAACATTCGTAATTTTTGGGATGACCCGGCTGATGGTGACTATCATGTTTCCATTCTGTATAATAATAACCGCATTGTAAAAATTATTACTTCTTACGAAGGCTATGCCGATGTTGTAGATACACTCACTTATAAAACCAACGGAACAAATACTGACATTGAAAATGTGATTAACAATACGTTCTACAATTATGATAGTACCATTGCCTTTACCAAGGAAGAAAAGAAAATTTTAACCATTTCTCCTTCTATTGTTCCGGTATCATGGTCATACTATTCCTATTTATTAGAACTAGCTAATAATGCTGTAACAACAGATACAATGGTGCATTTTTATAACTATGATATTCAGTCAAATTTAATGGGGTATAGCCGATATACAACCCGCAAAACAACCGATGGATTTGGCTCACAGGGCATTTCAAAAGATACAACAATTTATAATTATCAACGCAATGGGCCCGACAGCTCAACCCTATTTAAACTGTTGTTGAATATCTACGGAAAGGAGCTGTTGACTTACATAAATTATGACTTAACCTGGCTCACTATACAGGATGTAACCGGATTTGATGGTGGTCCACCTTTTCATGGCCTGGATGATCAAATAAAATCTCTTTTTAAAGTTTTTTATTCATACCGAAATGGGAAAATAGACGAGCAAGTTGATAATTTTCAGATATTCAGGTCAATTAACAGCTTCGATAATCAGCAGAGATTAATTAAATCTGCCATTGACAATGGCGGTACTGTTGACTATATCATATTTAAGGAATTGATTTATCCTGATTAAGGTTTTGGTTTTTATCTGAACCTTGGCAAATCTGCATATTTTTCCATAAGACCCATAATCGCGGATAGTTTTAAGCATTCAACTTATGTAAAGAGGATGCAAAAAAAGTGTTGCCATCAATTATTTTATTGTTGTAAAATCTACGCTCAAAAAAATTACCGCACCTTCAATCTCTACCCATTACCAGGATTTCATAGCAACACTAATCAATACAGCTATAAAGCAAACATAAAATAATGTGCAAATGAGAATAGTTTCCTGTAATATTTAATTATACAATTTTGAAGTTTGGTTACCTGATCTCAATAATCTGATCATCCACATTCCATCCATATACATCAATGGCTGCTTTTTCATTTGCAACCGGTGTGTAATCAACGATGATTTTTTTTGTTGCTCCGGGTAAAACGGAGATATAATTATCGCTGTAAAATGACGGCAGTATGCGTTTTTTTGTGGTAGCATTTATTACCGAAATCCGGTTAAAAAAAGCAATCGGATTGTTGGCGGCATTGCTCATCGTCACTTCAATTTTTCCATCAGTTAATTTTTTTGCTGTGATAACCGGAACAACTTTTTTCATTTGCTGCAAGCCGGTATAATTTCCGGTACTGTCTGGCATCCAATAAAGATTGTCGTTTAGCAAAACCTGGTTTTCATCCAATAAACTCAGGTACAAAAACACGCCTTTATCTTTTGCAAGCTTGTCCAGTATGGGTTTTACAGAAAGATATTTTTTGGCACGAGTTGGCTCAATTTCAGAAAATACCTGGGTAATCAATTTTTCTTTTCCCTCCATATCATAGGCCTTTACCTGCAACATAATATTATGCTTTGCTTCAAACGTATTGTTGACAATCATCACCATTCCATCTGCAGGATTACACATTACATGAAAAGCTTCGCTACCATTATGCAAACCATACAAACAGGCATTGGGGTCAAGATAGTAATCATACATTTGTCCACGCAAGGCAGTCCAGGGGTTTTGTGTTTTCCAGATGATGGTGCCGGTGTACCACTTCCACATATGAGCACTAAAACCTTCCATCAACGCCCGGTACTGGTCATAATTTACAAGCTGTGCCTTTGCTGCAAAATCCTTTACATCTTTCGGTTTGCCATAAGGATTGATGTATTGATCATAACCAATGTACTTATGATATTGCCAAACGCTATCCGTTTTTTTATTTTCAAAATCCGGCACAATCATATTTTGTTTCGGGATAAATCTTTCAAGCGAAGTATAGTCGCCTATACCAACCGAACCCACTTCTGAATTGAAAGGATAGGTTTGGTGTTGCCAGAAACTTTTAATGTCCTGTATGCCATAAGGCCCGTCGCCATTGCCACCAAAAGGATTGTAACTCATGCTGTCGGAGTTGGAATATTCAACCAGGTACCTGGTGCCGTCAAGCATTGGCAGTATGCTGTCACGCATAGCAACAAGGATATCTTCCGGTGGTGTTATTTCATTGCCACCGCACCACAGGGCAAGTGAAGGATGATTGCGTATCATCTTCACCTGGTCGGTTACCGAGTTCAAAAACAACGCATGATCATCCGGATATTTTCTGCGTGTCCACTGGTCTTCTTTTTTCATTGGGTCTACCCAGCGGCCATTGCAATCGCCGGAGTTCCAAAAGTCCTGCATCACCAGCATACCATATTTATCACAGGCATTATAAAACTCCGGGCGCTCTGTTAAAGCGCCACCCCAAATGCGGATAAGGTTCAGGTTCATATCCCGGTGAAACCTTATTTCAGCATCGTATCGTTCATCTGTAAAGCGCAACATTTCATCAGAGATTATCCAGTTGCCACCTTTGATAAAAATTGGCTGGCCATTTACCTTCACCTCACGACTAAAGGTAGTTGTATTCCATGTTGTGGTAATTTCCCGTACACCTATATTTTCATGTTCGGCATCACTTGTTTGTTTGTCTTCTGTTATAAACTTCACATCAACACCATATAAATTTTGCGGGCCATAGCCACTGGGCCACCATAGTTTTGGTTGTTCTAAATTAAAATCGGGTAGGGCAACCGTTATCTTTTCATTTGCCGGGACAGTAATTTTTTTGGATATTTTTTCTCCGGCCATTTCATATTCAAGCGTTCCGGAACTGGCGTTGTTAGTACTGTTCAGCAACTCTGCACTGACTTTTATGATAGCTGGTTGTTGTTTATCCTCAACAAAACGCTTTCCTGGCACTTCAGTTATTACATGTACATTTTGAACATTTACAACGCCGGTTTTTTCAATGGTTACTTTATCCCAGATGCCGGTGTTGCGGTCACGGATAGGTTGTATCCAATCCCAGCCGGCAACGTATTGATGCGAAACATTTTTTGCAATGGTGCCGTCACCGCCCTGGCCGCCGTTAGGATTACCAACAGGGTCAGGTGGATATACAATTACTGCCAACCTGTTTTTACCATCTTTGGCCAACCATTCTGTAATGTTATATTGCTGGCGCAAAAACATGCCATAAAATGTTTTATCATTTAAATGATGGCCATTGAGGTAAACATCACAACCGTAATTGATACCACGAAAATTCAGCCAAACCTGTTCGCCTGGTTTGCTTGTTTTTTCTGTAAAATTTTTCACAAACCAATAGGTATAATAGTCGCTGCCGGTATTATAGATGTCGGGAATCTTGTCGTTGTTCATGCCATAAAATGGATCGGGCACCATTTTATTATTTAGCATAGTTGTAAGCACCGTGCCGGGAACGGTGGCATCTATAAAGCCTTTGAGTGAATAGGATGGTATGGAAATTTTTTCGCCACCGCCTTTTACTTTTGTAATGTTGATGCATTGCCACCCTGCATTTAGCTCGTATTGTTGGCCATGCACGGATAAACAAACCAAAGCGGCTAATAAAAAAAGTACTGTTGAAAATTTCATTTAGTTGATTGTTCAGTTAGTAAATATTTCATCAGCAGCTCTCGTTATTTTAATACCATCATTTTTATTTATATAAATAAGCCCGGTTTAAAATGCAAATCTATGATCTTCACTTTCATTTCTGGTAACATCCTATACATATAAACGCAAACTAATAACCGGAAAAAATAATTTACTGCTTAATCTAACAATGAGTAATACCGGCACCTTTTGTGTTGCTGTTTTTACACCGCAATTCGGCGAAACAAAAAGAAGGCGATAAAAATCCGAATAATAAATTTGAAATCGCACCCGGCAGTAAAAATCATCAGTGGTGTTTTCTGCGCTAAGTGTTCAATCGCAATTTAGCTACAAATTACAACAGGTTTAAAAAATCTTACAGAGGGAAATTACAATATTATGTACGAGTTAGGTTACCTCAGAGCTATGAATATTAAACTCGTCCTACATAAAAAGATTACAATGAATTTAAGTAGAATTGTCAAAATGATAGACAATCTAATGCCTTGCTTATTTTTATTTGTAACACATATATAAATAATGTATTTTGCGAAATATAAATGAAACAGCTCGCTGCAATATTACTGCTTGGGATATTTTCTTTCAATCTATTTGGGTATAGGCTTGTGGCAATTTTCCTTGAAAAAAAGGTGAATGCAGAAATGGAAATATTGTTTGATGAGAACGATTATAACAATGATCAATTGATCTCGATAAAGCAGCCTATTAATCTTCCTTACTATAATAATTCAGCGACCTTCCAGCGCATAGATGGAGAAATTAAGATGGAAGGCATTTACTATAAATATGTAAAATGCCGCATTTATAATGATTCGCTCGAACTGCTTTGTATAGCCAATACAGGGAAAATGAAGATTCAGGATGCAAAGACGGATTTCTCCAGGATGGCGTCTGACTTTCAACAAGCAGAAAACAAAAAGAAATCAAATTCAGGTATCAAATCCTTCCAGAAAATACTGGGCGAATATGAGCAAGTAACGCTGTCAGCATATTCAGCAGCGTTAGATGCTTTTCATCCTGGTCATAGTTTTAAAAACAGCAACTTCATAAATACTTTATTCCTCCAAACTGCTGAACGGCCCCCCGATTCCAGGGCACAACTCTCCTAAATATTTTATATTATTCTGACCAGTATTCGTATACAACCTGGTGCCAGTAAACGTAGTTCTATGATCTGATCAATTGTTGGCAGAGTGGAGATGTAGTTGTGGCAATACTTTTTCTCACGTATTTATTCTTTATTATCAACAGATTAAAGTTGTGAAAATAGCACTGTGATAAAATTCCGGTCGACGTTTTTAAATTATTAAAACTCAATTTTAACTAACAAACTAACTAAAATGAAAAAACTAATTGCAATATTCATAATTATTCTTGTGGCTCAATATAACGCAAGCGGCCAGGGATGCGTGGCTGTTCGCCAAATGGGTGGGGTTTCTATGTGTTCCTCAAGTTCTTATAACTTATCCAAAGGCGATTTTCAAGCGGGAGTTAATTACCGCTATTTCCATTCATGGAGGCATTTTGTAGGAAAGGAAGAACAACCCCAACGCCAGATAACAGGTGGTGGCCATGGCACCGATGGAAAAGATCGTGGTAATGCGGTGAATATTTATTCTCATGCGGTGGATTTGAATTTGTCTTATGGACTTACTGACCGCCTACAATTTAATCTTACCATTCCATGGGTACACAATGAGCGCTCACAGGTTTTGAGAACTGCCGCAAAAGATACATTTAGATATAGTGTGTATGCGAAAGGACTGGCTGATGTACGTTTCGGACTTAATTACTGGGTAATAGATCCTGCAAAAGCACACAATGGTAACCTGATGATTGGTATGGGCATTAAATTAAGGACAGGAAACTGGGCTGCAACAGATGAGGCGCCACAGGCTGATGGAACAACTAAAACAGTTATAATGGACCAGGCCATTCAACCAGGAGATGGTGGTGTTGGATTTTCCTTGGAATTTCAGGGGTTTACGCAATTATACAAAAGCATTTATGGATTTGCAAATGCCTATTATTTGTTTAACCCACAAGAATCAAATGGCACATATAAATCGCTGGCTTCCGCAAATTTAGCAGGATACAATATTTATGCTTCGCCCGACCAGTATTTTGCAAGAGCAGGTGTAATGACTTCTTTATTAAAAAGCAAAAAACTAACTGTTTCATTGGCCGGAAGAATGGAAGGCATTCCTGCTTATGATGTGTTGGGTGGACAGATTGCTTATCGTCGCCCCGGTTATGTAGTGGCGGTTGAGCCAGGTATTTCTTATCGCTCCGGTCAGCATAGCATTAGTTTATTTGTTCCATACAATATTGTAAAAGATCGTATTCAAAGCGCTGCTGATATCGCAAGCCAAAATCTAAAAAATGCCAATGTTTCTGATGTAAGCAAATTGGTTCATGTACAAGGTGATGCTGCTTTTGCAGACTACTCTATTAGCCTAGGGTATGCTTACAGGTTTGTAAAAAAAGGGAAGGCCCTTAAAAACTTCGATCCAAAATTGTAAGTGAATAAGTAAGCCGGAATCGGGAGCTGTATTTTTTCTGAAAAAAATGCGAATGTTTCGGTTCCGGCTCACAAAAAGTCATTACACGAGAAAAGTGATTTTTCAATTTTTCGCAACTGTTGGTATTTAATTACTAGACCTATCCCCAAAGCCGATGTTGGTCTTATGATCAACATCCGAAGTGACAATATTTAAATAAGCCTGGTAAAAAATGGTTCATTTTTAGAAGAGTTCATTGGTTGCAGCTACAAAAGTCACTACACGAGAAAAGTGATTTTTCAATTTTTCGCAACTGTTGGTATTTAATTACTAAACCTATCCCCAAAGCCGATGTTGGTCTTATGACCAACATCCGAAGTGAAAATATTTAAATAAGCCTGGTAAAAAAATGCTTCATTTTTAGAAGAGTTCATTGGTTGCAGCTACAGCCGTTGGTCATAAGACCAACAGCGGCGTTTTAGGGAATTGACGAGTTTCAAGAAGCGGATATTTTCGCAACTGTTGGTATTTAATTACTTAACCTATCCCAAAAGCGGATGTTGGTCTTATGACAAACATCCGAAGTGTCAATCTTTTAAATGAACCGGTTAATAAAAACTGGTTCATTTTTAGCTTCAACCAATAATTAAGTTCAATTTAATTATAGAAGCGTTCATTGGTTGCAGCTACAGCCGTTGATCATATGACCAACAGCAGCGTTTTGAATTCAGGAGTTTCAAGAAGCGGACATTTATCTACGCTAAATGCTGAATAAAATTTCATCGCTCACAGGCTGCCGGATGGGAATGGAAAACACGGTGAAGGTTTGTGCAGTGGCTTTGCGCCGGCTTTGTAATGGACAGCCGGAGCAACTGTTGATCATAGCTTCTCTGTCCACAGCCCCTGATTGATTTTCTTTATTCAAAATTCTCGTGTTAAAAAATCGTTCCTGTGGGGTTTCTCGTGTTTCAGTTCTTTTATTTTGCCTCTGAATAATTACTCAATCATTTTTCGTTTGGAATTTTCGCCATCGTTTCTTAGGCCAATAACTGCATAAGCTGATATTAGAGAGCTTGACCGGGTTTTACATGTATATAAATAAATTTCAACTGTAACTCCCCAGTTATGAGTAAATTATAAGCCTTCTGCACCGGTAAAAAAATTGAAGTGGACTCCATTTTATAAGATATTATTCAAAGTAAAATTAGATTTATAGGAGTTTTTTCAATTATTTCCTAATTACAATGGATATTTGCAAAATAATTCAAAAACAATCTATAATGAGCACTAAGCCGGTTACTTTGTTTGATAAGGTGTGGGATGCACACGTAGTTAGGAAAATTGAAGATGGTCCTGACGTATTTTTTATTGACAGGCATTTTATTCATGAGGTGACGAGCCCGGTTGCCTTCCTGGGATTAGAGAACAGGGGAATTGGTGTAATGTTTCCCGAACACACGTTTGCTACTGCCGATCATAACACACCAACCATCAACCAGCATCTTCCTGTTGAAGATCCTTTATCTGCCAACCAGTTAAAAGCACTTGAGCAGAACTCAGCTAAATATGGTATTTCGCATTGGGGTTTGGGAAATCCTAAAAATGGTATCGTTCACGTAGTAGGTCCCGAAAACGGCATCACACTTCCGGGAATGACCATTGTTTGTGGAGATTCTCATACTTCTACTCATGGCGCTTTTGGTGCTATTGCTTTTGGTATCGGTACTTCCGAAGTTGAAATGGTTTTGTCATCTCAATGTATCATGCAGCCAAAACCGCTTAAAATGCGCATAAACGTAAACGGTACTTTGGGTAAAGCGGTTACGCCAAAAGATGTTACGTTATATATTATCGCAAAATTAACCACTGCTGGTGCTACCGGATATTTTGTAGAATATGCCGGTGATGTTTTTGAAAAAATGAGTATGGAAGGCCGCATGACGGTTTGTAATATGAGCATTGAAATGGGTGCCCGTGGCGGAATGATTGCTCCGGATGAAACAACTTTCAACTACATAAACGGCCGTGAACTTGCACCAAAAGCCGAGGCATGGGATACCGCATTGGTATATTGGAAAACGTTAAAAACAGACGAAGGCGCAACCTTTGATAAAGAATATACTTTTGATGCGGCTGATATTGAGCCAATGATTACATACGGCACCAATCCCGGAATGGGAATGGGTATTTCCCAATCTATTCCCAAAGGCGTCGATTTAAAAGGTGGTACTGCTACTTACGAAAAATCATTGAACTACATGGGCTTTCATGAAGAAGAGCAAATGATTGGTAAAAAGGTAGATTATGTATTTATAGGAAGTTGCACCAATGGCCGTATCGAAGATTTCAGGGCTTTTGCTTCTATTGTAAAAGGCCGTAAAAAAGCAGACCATGTTACTGCGTGGGTGGTACCAGGTTCGCACATTGTAGAATCACAAATTAAGGAAGAAGGTATTTTAGATATTTTAACTGAAGCCGGATTTTTATTACGTCAGCCGGGCTGCTCTGCATGTTTGGCTATGAACGATGATAAAATACCAGCCGGCAAATATGCAGTTAGCACAAGCAACCGCAACTTTGAAGGCAGACAAGGCCCGGGAAGCAGAACTATGCTGGCAAGTCCGTTAGTGGCTGCTGCTGCTGCTGTTACCGGTTATGTAACAGACCCAAGAGACCTTATGTAGTCGTTGCGTTCCTTCATCCATTATCAATTAATAATTATCAATTACAATTATGGCTTACGATAAATTTAATACACTGACCAGTACTGCAGTTCCACTTCCAATTGAAAATGTAGATACCGATCAAATTATACCGGCCCGCTTTTTAAAAGCAACTAAGCGTGAAGGCTTTGGTGACAGCCTTTTTAGAGACTGGCGATACAATGCCGACAATACACCTAAACAGGATTTTATTTTAAACAACCCGATTTACACTGGTAAAATATTGGTGGGCGGTACCAACTTTGGAAGCGGAAGCAGCCGTGAACATGCGGCCTGGGCCATTTATGATTATGGTTTCCGTTGCGTAGTGTCAAGTTTTTTTGCAGATATATTTAAGGGCAACGCCATCAACATGGGCATACTACCCGTACAGGTGAGTCCTGAGTTTTTGGAGAAAATATTTAAAGCAATTGAAGCTGATCCAAAAACTGAATTTGTGGTAAGCCTGCCTGAGCAAACAATTACCATTACTGCAACCGGCGAAAAAGAATCTTTCAATATCAACGGGTATAAAAAGCATAACCTGCTGAATGGCTTTGATGACATCGATTATTTACAGGCGATGAAATCGGATATCGCAGCATTCTCTGCTGCAAAGGCAGTTTAACAGTAAGTGTTAATGGTTCATGATTGATGTCTGATGGCTGATGTCTGATTTAAAACGCATAGCTTTTAGGTTCGATAAATAAG
>JBDUEK010000047.1:0-48158 GCA_040002495.1 Ferruginibacter sp. | reverse complement strand
CATTAATAATTTAATAATTCGTCTTTCAACACACTAAGCCTGTCCCTTAAATGTAATACGGCATATCGCTTTCGGCTAATGAGTGTGGCCACACTAACTCCGGTTTGCAATTCTATCTCTTTATAAGCGATGCCTTCAATTTCGTTTTGTACAAATACTTCACTTTGTTCTACCGGAAGCTCAGCCAACGCATTTTGCAAGGCTTCCCAAAATATGCTACGCAGGTATTCCGTTTCCGGGTTCGACTCCGCAGGCATCAGTATCTCTTTCCAATCCATCATGGTATCATCACCATCTGCGCTACTCAATATATCATCTGCCAGCGGCAGTTTATGTTTCCGGTAACTATCGGTAATTTTATTACGTGCTACCTTATACAACCAACTACTGGCCTGTTCTATTGGCTCGGTGTTTCCGGCAAACTGGTAAAATACATCCTGCAAAATATCTTCCGCATCTTCATTACTGTTTACCCGTTGCTTGATAAAACTAAAAAGCCTGTTACTCAGCTTTTTAAAAGTCTGCGTAATATTGTTATTGCGTTCAGCGCTCATTTCAATTGGTATGGTAAGTACATCCTTCATCTTGTATAAAAGAGTAGACGAATGATGTGTCACCATATTTTAAAAAAAATATTTTTTATGTAACTGTTCGAATAAATATATACAACAGTTGCTTTATAAACGCCATTTATTTGTGTGCATTTCAAAGCCCATAATTATCGGACGTAATTTTTTTTGTGGGACTAACATGTGTTTTTCATGGCATCATCGTTGTGTCACTCACTTGTACAGCATTTTTTCATAGCAGCTTTTTTAATACACTTTTCATCCGTTAATCAATTATGTTCTGCGACACCGGATGAGCATCGAATTTGAAATGCAAGCTTCTTTTTAGGCTCTTTTAACACCCTATTTTGTACCCAAAATGGCCAATGGTATAGTTTTAGTAATTTATCAATTGAATTAATTTATAACAGTTAAATCTATTTATAATGACAACATTAAAAGGTAAAACCGTTGCAATACTTACCGACAATGGTTTTGAAGAAATAGAACTTACCAGCCCTAAAAAGGCGCTGGAAGCAGCGGGTGCCGTAGTGCAAATAGTTTCTTTACAGGAAAAAGTAGTAAAGGCCTGGCAACATGATCACTGGAGTATCGAATTGCCGGTAGATGTACACTTAAATATTGCCAATAGCGATAACTATGATGCATTGCTAATTCCGGGTGGTGTTATCAACCCTGATAAAATGAGGCTTGATACGGAGTATGTATCTTTTGTACAGGAATTTTTAGAAATGGGTAAACCAGTAGCAGCCATTTGCCACGGGCCGCAATTACTGATTGAAACCGGTATGATTTCAGGCCGTGACATGACTTCTTATCCATCTATAAAAACTGATTTGATCAATGCAGGAGTAAACTGGTTTGACAAAGAAGTGGTGGTTGACAATGGGCTTATTACAAGCAGAAGCCCGGAAGATTTACCGGCATTCAATAAAAAAATAGTAGAAGAATTTGCTGAAGGAATTCATAAGCCATCTCCTGTATTTAGCTAAATTAGCAAATTGTAATAGTATAAAAAGGTTCGTCTTAATTTCTAATCTTCAAATAAAAAATGACTCTGTTATGGAGCCATTTTTTATTATTTTCTTGCTTCAGAATTTTAAAATTACCCTGGAGAATGTAAAATAAACAGTGATCTCCTTAAAGGTGGTTTTTCTTAATATTTTGATTTATATTGCTATGTCGCTTTGTCTTTTGTATTTTGAATCAGTCCGATTCCAGCTGCAAAAAAGATGGCACCTAACACTCCAAACATTACTATAGACTTTATACTTTTTGTACCTGTTCCTCCATTCATAAAATAAAATGCCGCAGCAATAAGGCCACCAATTCCTAAAATTGTTAATAATATCCCTAATACCCTTTTCTCCATAATGTTATTTTAATAATGATAGATACAAATGCAATGCCTCTTAATGATTGGATTATTTTCCAGTGGGTAAATCTTTATTAATTTTAATGATAGTATGATATTCTACAATTATGTGAAAAAGTGTTGCCCATTATGTGGCAAAATTTACCCTTCTAAAAAAAATTACGTTTTACCAGGATGCCTTAACCTTGTTGATTTTATCTTGTAAAATTTTATTTATCGGTGTCATAGCATCCAGTAATAAAAAAATATTGGTACCCTTTTCACGGGCATAATAATTTTCAATTGTACCCACAAGTTTGATTGATCTAAATAGTTGGTGCTTTTCAATTTCTTCTGTTACATTATTTCCTGCTTCGTTTACTAGAATAAGATTGGTGATTTTTTGGGTTTTAAGCGGGAACCAATTTATGTAGTCTGCGTTTAGTGATACTGCATGCAAATCTTTGTTGTGTGTATAATAATTAATTGCACCGGCCTGTCCATAATTGTCGCATAAAACAAGTGTGTTAGTTTTATTTGCAACTGTTTCATAGATACTGTCTACTTTATGCGCCAGTTCATCCCAGCCCAACATGTCAGCAAAGTCTTGTGGCAACGTATGTTCATTGCCATCTTCCCATTTTAGCATACCCAGCTTTTTGAACTTGCCGTTGTCTGCCGCAATTTTTTCAGGAGTTGATATTGGAAAAATTATTTTCATCACCGGAATAAACAAACCCAACAACAAGAAAATTAATACAGGCCTTACGTAAAATTTCCATCCTTTCATTAAAACCTGTTCCAGGTAAACAACTCCAAAAGATAATAAAGTCGGATAGCAGCCAATGGCATAATAAGGCTTGGCTTTAAAATATAAAAAGATAAGTATTGTAAAAATATAGGCCAATGCAAATACCCTGTATTGTGTAAACGGCCGATAAATTATAAATGCTGCAAATGCAGCAATTAATGTAAAAACAGACCCTGCAAAAAACAATAGTTGTTCTCTAATAAAATCTAAACGCTGCACATTTACCAATTGCGTGTCGGCCAGTTCTTTCATGTGATGCACCACCGGAAAATTATTTTGATACTGCCATACCAGGTTGGGTGAAATAAGTAATAGTGCCAGCAACACAGCAAAATAGAATTGTTTGTTAAGTAAAATTTTTCGGTGTGGTGTTAATAATATAGCAGGCAACAAGCCAATAATAAGAAAGCCAATATTGTATTTGTTAAGAAACCCAAATGCGAAAGTAACTGCTGCTATCCACAGCCATTTATTGTTTTCAGTATTGATATATTTAAGCAAACTAAAATAAAAAAATGTCCAGCAAAGTATATCAAATGAATTAGGTTGATAAAGAATATTGATACGCATAATTACAGAAAAGATAATTGCAAGGGCACCCAGTATTAACGCAAATAGTCCGCCCTTTAAGGCTTCTATGGCTTTCCATACTACTACCATTGTTAGTACACCAAATAAAACCGGAAAAAATTTTATCCAGAAAACGCTATTACCGAGTTGCAATATCAACCAAGATATCCATGAAGTAAAAGGCGGTACAGACTCGTATCCCCAGGCAAGATGTTTGGCTTGGTCCAGGTGTAGATATTCATCACGGTGTAGATTATACGCCTTATTAATCAGAAAAAAATGAATACCTGATTTAAGCAGTATAAAAAAAAGTAGCAAAACGTTTTTCTTAACAGGTCCGGCTTGCAATAGCGATGAATGACCATTTATTATTTCGTGTTTTGTATCATTTTGTTTCATGTAGCACTTGTTGTTGAAATTGATTTTTTCAGGATTGAAATTATTGGTTTTATTTATTAAATGATCAATTCTCTTTTAGTAAAAATGCTGAGTTATGGCCTTTTCAATATGTCTAAAATGTTAATTATACGCATTTTTTCAGTGATTATCACGTTTTGTTAGCACCTCGTGTATGGTTGGGCGTCATAATATTGCAATACTAAAATCCTTTACTGTAGCGGCTTTCGTTGTTTTTTAAATAATTTACGGGTAAGTAAAGGATTAATATGTTGATTTATTGCGTACGAATTACACGTTTATCTTTGTGTAAGCAAAAAGAAATTATCTGTTGCCCAATTAATGAAGTGAGTAAATAAAGTTGCCAAAAAGTAACAATCATTTCATACCCTAGCTCATAGGGATTTAACGTAGCCAGCCATATAAAAATCAGCATTAAGATCTTAGATGCTTAGTTAATGTGAAAAAATAGAATTTTTAAACCAGGTCGCATCGTGCGATCTATCAAACAAGTATTATCTAATATTTAATAAAACAGGAAATCATGAAAACTTTAAAATTTAAATTCATTGCAGTTGCAATCGCATCTTTTATAATGACGGCAAACACCGTATCAGCGCAAGCATTACAAGCAAGTTACACGTACAAAGCTGAAGAACCCCTTTCAGTAAAGTACCTTGGTAATGACGGGCAATACCTTTTATTTGAAGTGGCAGTAAACAACGAAAGTAAAACTGCAACCTTTGGCATTACCGATAAAACAGAAGGTGATTTATACTCTTACAATTTCAATAAAGGGGTTAATACCCAAAAGATGAAAATTGAAAAGAAAGATTACCAGGAGTTGAACTTTACTTTAAGAATGGGTAAAGAAACTTACAACAAATCGTTTTCTGTAAACACAATGCGTGTTGAAAATACAGTTGTAGCTGAAAATGAAATTACAAGATTGTAATTATTATTGGAAGTAACAAAGCATTTAACTTCCTCTGCAACGGTCTGCAAAAAAAATATAAAACGCAATCAATCTGCAGGGGAAGTCTACAAAATATCAGCGTAAAAAACAGATGCGTTGATTAATAATAAAAATGAATAGGGTGATGAAATTAAAAATCCCTTTATCACTTGTTTAAAATAAAAAACTCAGAAAATTTCTTTGCGCTTTGCCTGCCAGTTTTGAAAGGCGCCTAACAATAACAGTTAAAACAGTTGCTTAACATTGAAACAGAAACAAGATAATTAATCATACAATTTGATAATTAAAAAACATTAATAAAAAAAATTAAAGGTCATGAAAAATTTAAAGAAAATTACAGCCGCAGTAGCATCATTGGTATTATTTGCCAATATAGCTAACGCTCAAACAGCAATTCCAACCAGCTACCAGGTTAATGAAGTAGCAAACAACGCAACACCATTTGCAGTAAAATACATCGGATCAGATGATGAGTATGTGTTGTTCGAAGTAAGTGTTAAATCTTCAAATCCGGCAGATGCTAAATTTCAGTTGACTGATAGCGAAGAAGGAGCTCTTTATTCTGCTGGTTTTAAAACCGGAACCGTTAAAACAATTAAGATTGAGAAAAGAGAAGGCCAGGTATTAAATTTTACCCTGCTGCTTGATCACAAAATTTACTCAAAATCTTTTTCTGTAAGTACTAGCGAAGTTGAAAACACGTTAGTGTCAGAAAATGACATTACTAAATTATAATTAGCATTTTTAAGTAAAAGAATTCTTATTCCCGATTAAAGTGTGACCCTGATTTTTAAACAGATCAGGGTTGCACTTCCGGGAATTTTTCGTTTTATAGAAGCGATGAAATTTAACGGTATCTTTTTAAAGTGATATTGATGTATGTATTGTGTTTTATCTTTTGAACAGTTTTGAGCATAACCACCTATTAGGAAATTCTCAAGGATTTTTATACAAAGAAGCAAGAAAGCAACTTACAAAGTTTAAAAATTTTGCGAGTTAAAATAAAGTTATTCCATAACGCTTCGAACTGCAATCATCGCTTTAACAATTCAGGATGATGCATATGTTTACATACCATTCAAAAAGCGGTAGTTTAGGTAGAAAAAAGTAATTTTATGTTAGACAAAAAATCGACTACATGAAACTACCAAAATACGAAATGGAGGCAGAGGATTCGTTAGAAGTTTTTGAGTTTGTGAGCGAAGGTTCAATAGGAAGTATCCCAAAACTTATAAAATTTAGTGAAACTGCTTTAAAAGGATTTTATAATCTTGCTTTTGGCGACAAGCATTTATTAACAGGAGAAATTGACGATAAAGTAGTTTCAAACAACGGAGACAGTGAAAAGGTTTTAGCAACAATTGTTTCAGCCGTTTATGCTTTTACAAACAAGAATAGAGAAGCATGGGTGTATGCAACTGGAAGCACACCAGCAAGGACAAGACTTTACAGAATGGGAATTACAAAGTATTTAGAAGAAGTTAAACTAGACTTTGAGATTTATGGATTGTTGAGTGGAGAGTGGGAATATTTCGAAAAAGACTTAGACTACACAGCGTTTTTAGTAAGACGAAATAAATAGTAACTTTACAAAAATTAAGAGAATGAAAACAATACAAGAATTAAACGAAAGTAAAATTCCGATTGTTAGAATTAATAACGGATTGAAAAAGTATAAAACAATGCCAATTTTCCAGGAAAAGATTGACAAAGCAAATGAAATGCTCCGTACAATTGGATTGCCAAAACCTGTAAAAAATAAAGCAGCTCGCAATATTTAGTCTCATATCCCACACCATCCAAATAAAAATTACTCCAAATAAAAAGGCAAAAGCCATATTGCTAAAATTTCGCCACATTGCGGTAGCCGATGAGGCAACTGCAATTATTTTTTGGCCAGCTAACTCTGTTTATCTTTAGGCATGGATAATTTTGTTGTCGTTATTTTTATTATTACCACCCTCATAATTTTATCAGCTTTTTCAAACAAGATAAAATTACCCTATCCCATACTGTTGCTCGCAGTTGGAATTGTAATTGGATTTGTTCCCTTTATTCCATCAGTAGAACTGGATCCTGAAATCGTCTTTCTTATTTTTCTTCCGCCAATTTTGTATGATGCTTCTTTAAAAACATCCTGGCTCGAATTTAAAAAAGAAATCCGACCCATTTCCACATTAGCTATTTCGTTGGTTTTTTGCACCACCATTGCTGTGGCATTTGCGGCACATTATTTCATTCCGGGTTTTTCGTGGCCAATGGCATTTGTATTGGGTGCAATTGTATCTCCGCCGGATGCGGTTGCAGCAACCAGTATTACCAAAGGCATGGGCCTTAACCGAAGAGTCATTACAATCATTGAAGGCGAAAGCCTTGTAAATGATGCATCTGCGTTGATAGCTTATCGTTATGCAGTAGCTGCAGTATTTACAGGCACATTTGTTTTCTGGAAAGCCTGGCTTGGATTTTTGCAGGTAGGCGTTGGGGGTGTGCTTGCCGGTTTGTCGGTTGGTTTTATTATGGTACTTGCCCACAAAAAAATTACAGATAATCCAATTGTTGAAACCACACTAAGTTTACTTACACCGTTTATTGCTTACATCGTTGCGGAGGGGCTGCACTCTTCAGGTGTACTGGCTGTAGTTACCGCCGGTTTTTTTATATCCTGGCATTCACGGGAAATTATGACCTTTCAAACAAGATTGCAAAATAACATCGTATGGGAAACCGTAATTTTTGTGTTGAACGGATTGGTGTTTATTTTCATGGGCTTGCAAATACCAACAGTAATAGGCAGGTTTAAAGAACATGGATTTTTACAAATGCTGGCGTATGGTCTTATCATTAGTGTGGTTACAATTCTTATCCGGATTATTTGGGTTTTTATAGGTGCTTATCATCCCAGGATATTTAAGCGAAAGCGAAATAAACCTGGAGCCGATGTCGATGAAGAACCTGTTTCCTGGAAGAATGTTTTGCTGGTGGGATGGACAGGTACAAGGGGTGTTGTGAGCCTGGCAACGGCGTTAGCTTTACCACTTTTTTTAAGTAACGGTTTGGCATTTCCATTGCGGGACCATATACTTTTTTTTACGTTTGTGGTTATATTGGTTACCCTGGTAGTACAGGGTTCAACATTGCCATTATTGGTGCGGACCTTAGGCATTAAAAGAGAAACACATCTGCAGAAAAGAGAAGATAAGGATCTTCAGTTAATGCTAACTGAAAATATACTGCAGTTTATTACAAGTGATTTTCCAATTGAGCTGGATGATAAAGTAATGGAACAAATTCGGAAAGGGTACCAGTCCAGTTTTAATTTGTTGTCAAAAAATAAAAGTGCCGGCAGGTACGAAAATCAAAATGATGTTGCACAAATTAATTTGCTCCGGCAAATGATGTCCGGACAATTAGAAATAATAAAATACAAAAGAGAGCTATTGCTCAAATTTCAAAAAGAAGGTACGTTCAATGAAGAGTCAATTGGCAAAGCCGAACTGGAACTGGATATTGAAGAGCTTCGTATCAGTAACATGAAACTTAAAAGAGGAGAAGTATTGTAGATGGTAAATAGTAAATAGTAAATGGTAAATGGTAAATGGTAAATAGACTGATTGCACGAAATATTATTAACTGAATAAAAACTCAATATCAGTTTCGGTTAATGCCTTTACAAAGCCTTCTTCTTCACCTACCAATTCTTCTGCCAGTTTCTTTTTACGTTGTTGTAATTGCATAATTTTTTCCTCAATGGTATCTTTACAAATCATTTTATAGGCAAATACATTTTTAGTTTGGCCGATGCGGTGCGTTCTGTCAATGGCCTGTTGTTGTACCGCAGTGTTCCACCATGGATCAAATAAAAACACATAATCTGCGGCGGTAAGATTTAAACCGGCATTGCCCGCTTTTAAACTGATTAAGAATACTTTTTCTTTGCTATTCTCTTGCTGAAAATCATTTACCAATTCCTGTCTTTTTGCAATAGGGGTACTTCCATCAAGTCTTAAAAACGGGATATTATGTTTGTTTAAACTGATCTCCAGCAAATCAAGCATCCCGGTAAATTGTGAAAAAACCAATGCCTTGTGATCCGGAATAATGTGCTGAATTTCTTCAATCAAAATTTCCGTTTTTATCGAATCGTAGTTAAACAAATCTTCATCCTTAACCAGTTCTGCTGAGTTGCAGGCCTGCCTTAATTTTAGCATACCAATGATTACACTTAACTTACCACTTGCCAATCCTTTTTCTTTGATATCTAAAAAAACGCTGTTCCTTACTTTTTCACGGATAGATTCATAAGCTGCTTTTTGATCGTGCCCCATACTACACCAAAGTATACTTTCAACTTTTTCAGGCAGGTCCGATGCTACCTGCTCTTTGGTACGACGCAGAATGAATGGTGCAATTAATTTTTGCAGTGCCCTAATTTTATCAGGATCCTGGTCGCGGTCAATTGCATCTGCGTATTCTCTTTTAAAGAAATCTCTGCTGCCAAACATACCCGGTAGTAAAAAGCTTAACTGGGCATACAGGTCAAACGTATTGTTCATAACCGGCGTGCCACTTAGTGCAATGCGTGAGGTAGCATTTAACTGGTTTACGGCCCGGGTAATCAACGCAGCTGGATTTTTAATATTGTGGCTTTCATCAATCACCGCAATATCAAACAGCATGGTTTCAATTTTTTCAATATCAGAGCGCAAAGTTCCATAGGTAGTAATTACAATCTGGTGATCGCCATCCTTTATCAAATCAACATTTCTTTGGTTGCCATGATAAACAATGGCAGTAAGATGTGGCGCAAATTTTTGCAGCTCCTGCATCCAGTTATATAAAAGGCTGGCTGGACAGATGATTAAAAATTTATGGTTGTTATCCAACTGATAGCGATGTGCAAGAAAGCAGATGGTTTGAAGCGTTTTACCCAAGCCCATATCATCAGCCAGGCATGCGCCAGCGCCAGCTTCTGCAAGCAATACCATCCACTCAAAACCTTTTTGCTGATAAGGGCGTAAAGTGGCATCAATGCCAGCCGGCACTGAATATAAAACATGATCTGGTTGTTGCCATTGCTGCCAGCGTTGCCACCAGTCTTTTTTAATAACAGTTTTTAAAACGCTGCTTTCTTCCGGTGTTTGCTGTTCTGTAAGCGCCATTCCTTTGGCTACGGTTATTTCTTTTTTTAAAACTTTTCCGTGTTTTATAAGTGTTCCATATTGATTGATCCAATCATCGCCCAATACGCCCAGGCTGCCGTCTTTTAGCAGTATTGCTCTTTGCCCTGAGATCAACATTTTTTGCAAATCTAACAAGGCAATTTCTTCTGTACCGAAACTAAGGCTCAACTTAACCGTTAGTGTGTTGTTGCTATTTTCGGTTGTAGTGATATTGGTAACAGCCTTGTGGGTGGAGTAGCGAAAATGATGCAACATATCCATGCCGGTAACCTGTGTATCCTGCTCCAGTAAAAAATGATAGGTTTTTAAAAACCATTGCTTTTTTTGCGCATCCGAAAAAGATAAATAATAGTAGCCATTTAATTGTTTTATAAAATTTGGATGCAATGCCACCAGTAGTTTTGTAAAGCGATCTTCTTCGGCTTTATTTCTTTTGATGGTATAAGCTATTCCTGCTTTTGTAAAGTCAGCAGTTTCCTTCCACGGCCCTTCCACTAAAAAGCCATCATATAACCATTGAGGTGTAAGTACTAAAAACGAACTGCTTATTTCACTTAACAATACACGGTTTACAGGGGGTGTTTCTATAATGTTTTGTTCAAAAAGATTATTGCGGTTTACCTTATAGTCTTCTTCCAGCCGGGCAAGCACCTGGTGTACAAAAGCCTGCGGATCGTTGGCGTATTGTTTAGGATTATTGGTTTTCAACCATTCCAGCGTTTGGTAATCTTTAAACCCGGTTAAAAAATATTCTCCATTGCTGAACAGTAAAAAATGATACTGCTCAAACAATGTAAAATCAAACAAATTGCCATTTAAATGGATAAATGTTTTTAATGTAAAATGATTATTTTCTTTAATTACTTCAAATTGCAACTGTGGCCTATAAGTACTGAAAACGCATGGAGCAGTTCTGGCGGTATGTTTATTCTGCCATGTTTTATGATACCATTTTATCAATGATGCATACGGTTTCACTTGCTCAAATAAACTATGTAAATCCCGAAGTAGCGCAGCCGGATAAAATTCTTTGAAAGCAATACCTGCTCTTCCTTTTTTGAATTTGTTTTGAATAGTGTTTTCACGTTGAAGGCAATGATCCGGATCAAATTGAATTAGTAATTCTTTTAAATTTTTAGGGATTCCGCTAAACGACCTGTTAAGTTCCCTGCCATCCAATTCTCTCGTTACATAATTGATTCCTTTGGGTGATTTTTCAATTAACAGCGATTCTATAATAGCATTATTCTTTAAGAGTTGTTGAGGAGATAAAAGGAGTTTAGGAGCATTTTCCGGCCGCATAGTCTTCGTTCAATATTGTAACCGGCAAACTTAGCCACATACAATTACATTTCCATTGATTGGGGAAAACTGTTTTAATATTTGATAAACTATTTATCGAAAAATCATAGGAGACTTTTACTCCAAAGCTTGTCAATTTTTTTTGATACCGAGCCTATTTCACCAATACGTATAATTAGAAAAATTGAACTGATAATAAAGCCGGGTTTGTTGATGAGCCGCGTTAAATCAACAATTTTTTTATCTCTCGTAGCAATAGAAGATACTAGTTCTGTTTGATTTAATGGTGCAATTTCCGTGGCAAATTTCCAGGCACCATCTCTTGCACATTGCATGCTGAAATCAATTAAAAAAGTATCTGTTTTACCGGCAATTTTAAGCAGGTATTTTAACCGGGGCCAAATTTCGGTAAGTCTTTTTTCTACATCAGCCACAAGGTTAGAAAGTATGGTATTGATTTTGTCGAAATCATCTTTTAGGCCATGTATGTTTTCACCGGGGCAAAGTTGCGCAGCCGCAATACCAAGATCGAGATTGATATGGGCATTCATACCCAACATAAGATTTTGCAGTACAATTGGCCATGCTTTTTTCGTTGTTAGAAATGCAGATTGCCAGCTTTCGGTGGGTTGCCCGTTTTGTTTGTATTGCGTGTAAGCTTCCAGGTAACGATTGGCAAAACATACGTCGAATTTTTCCATCCTGGGGCCATCGTTAAAATAGCCACTGGCAATGCCTTCTTTTACCGTTACAGTTACCTGGTAATACAATGCAGCAAAGTATCCCAGCGGGTCTTCTTCTTTTTTAGCACGGAGTATAATGGTTTCGAGATAGCCAATTACTTCGTCAATATTTTTTGCCTGCATTACAATATTATTATGGATAAAAGAAATAATTTGACTGCACTGTTTGTTAGTACGATAAATGTACTTTTTTAACGTGGCTTAGACTAAGCAATTTGTATTTATTTTAAATGTCTTCTTTAACTTAATTTCTATTATGATGCCCGTGATCGTTTTATTCCAGCGCCAGTATTTCTTTTATTTCGACTTGATCTTTAATTGGTTTTTCTTTTTTATGTTTCATTAAACCATACATCATAACAAGTGCTGTCAGCAATATTACCTGTACAACCAATGACCGGTTAACCAATGGAATACTTTGAATGGGCGAAATAGAAAAGAACAATAATATCGTTATTAATCCCCTTGGAGCTATAAATAATAATGGCATTAGCGGAAGGTTCGATAATTTTAATAGAATTGCCCGCAGAACAAATATGCCAGCTACAATACAAATAGCCCATACCAGTGTTTTTGTATTCAATATTTCCGCAGTTTCTATGAGGTATCCGAAAAGTAAAAAAAACAAAGAGCGGATAAGAAAGGTTGCTTCCACAATCAGTTCTTTAAATTTAGCTACTTCCTTGTTTAGTATTTCGGGCCTTAGTTTGTTAATCCAGCTGAATCTCTTAAGCTCATCCAGGTTACCAAGAAACAATCCAAACAATAATATAAATACCAGTGCCGGAAGATTGTACTCCTTGGAAACTTCATAGATAAGTATCACCAAAAGAATGATGGGAGCAAATTTTATGGGATGTTCAATTTTTTTAAGCAATAGCGAAAGACCTACTGTTGAAAAAAAAGAAATTACTATTATCAACAGAATCTGCAATATAAACATGCCAATAGATTCCATTTGGAAGACACTCTTAAAAGAGAAAAAATTAAAAAGTACTACCCCAAATATATCTGACAAACTGCTTTCGTAAATAACAAATTCTTTATTTTGCCGGGCAAGATTTTTTACACTTGGAATAGCAATGGCACTGCTTATTACACAAAGTGGCAATGCATTTGTAATGCCATCTTTAAAAGTTGAATTGCCAAAATAAGTAAAGGCCCAGGCCATCAACAACGCCAACACAATCATTGGCACAAGCGCCACCACCACAGATTTTTTTACAAGTGATAATTTAGATCTGTTTAATTCAAGTTCCAGTGATCCTTCCAATACAATTAATATAAGGCCAATGGTACCTAATATGGGCAACAGGCCCGAAAGGGAAGGGATATTTATTTTCATCACCATTGAAAATTGACGCACAAGCCATCCCAGCAACAACAAAAGAATTACAGACGGTATTTTGGTTTTAGCAGATGTAAAATCGAATAAATATGCGAAGAGCAATAATGAGCAAAGCGTTATAATAATAGCGGCTGACATATATAAAATTATGTATTTGGGGGGTCTTAAAAACCAAACTTCTAATACTTTTCGTAAAAGCTCAGATGATCAAATATTTGAAAAATATGGGATTGCTAAAATTGACAATCTTACTTTTGCGTTGTTTTTAGTAAGATAAAACATTGTTTTTATTGGAGGCTATTAATTAATTATTTACTTACTGACAGGTATACCATCTTGTTTTATTTTAGCGCCTGGTCAAAATCATTTAATATATCAGCAATATTTTCAATACCAACACTAAGCCTGATTAAGCCATCGGTTATATCAAATTTAAGGCGTTCTTCTGTAGTGAGTCCTTTGTGGCTCATACTTGCCGGATGAGAAACCAGTGTATCTACTGTACCAAGTGAAATAGCCCGTACGCACATTTTTAATTTATCAATGAATTGCATACCTGCTGCTAAACCACCCTTTACTTCAAAACTCATTACGGCACCGGGATGTTTCATTTGCCGCAGGGCAGTTGCATGATCGGGATGCGATTTCAATCCTACATAATTTACATGTGCAATTGCAGGATGTTTTGAAAGATAATCTGCTACGGCCACGGCATTACTGCAATGCCTGTCCATACGAATTTCCAATGTTTTTAAACCATTCATCAACAAAAATGCATCAAAAGGATTACTGTTGCCGCCTAACAGCACATGCCATTTCCACACTTTTGTCTTCATAGCTTCTATATCTTTTCCTATCAATACGCCACCGATGGCGGTACCGTGGCCATTCAAAAACTTAGTGGTAGAATGAAACACAAAATCGACCCCATATTTAAAAGGTTGCTGAAGATAGGGGGTTGCAAAAGTATTGTCTACAGAAACCAACAATCCATGCTGTTTGGCAATTTTTGTGACGGCAGCTATATCTACACATTGAATTGTTGGGTTAGCAGGTGTTTCAATATGTACTAATTTAATGGATGGGTTTTTTGATAGTACGTCAGCAACAATATCCAGGTTTCTCAGATCTTCTATAATGGTATTGATGCCAGCCTCAGCCATCACCTTCAAAAATAATTCGTAGGTGCCGCCATACAAAGAATAATGGGATAGCACGGAATCGCCTGCCTTCAGGTTACTCATAAATAAAGTAGTCATAGCCGCCTGTCCGCTTGCATGTAAAATTGCTTTAAGTTGAAGCGGCTCACCGTTATCGTTGGTAACACCAAAAGCTTCCAATGCGGCGATGGTTTCTTCGGCAGCAGTAAAAGTTGGGTTGCCCCACCTGCCGTATATCCTGCTTTTATCATCACCGGCAAAGCGCTCCATACCTTGTTCTGCAGTGTCAAAAGTAAAGGTAGATGTGGCATATATCGGTGTAATATGTGCATATTCCGCATTCTCGTGACCAGTAGTGTGCAACGCCACTGAACTAATTCCGGTAAGGGGAAATTGATTGCTTGCCATAAGTATAATTTCAAATGAGTAAACTAATTTTTGATCCTGCTTCAAATTTAAGTGAAACTATGTTCGAATTAATTTTTTGTGCGAAAGTGAACAGGGAGATATGACAAACGATAACTTATGTGGGAATCATCACAATTCCTTCTTATGGCGATGATTACCGCATAGATGTATTCTTTACGAGAAGAAATTAACGGCAGGTGGCTATCAACCACTGATCGGCATTGATATGGGTAATGAGAAAATAGGCTGAATAGGAAGGGTATTATGAAGGGATAGTTTACCCGATAGCGTTATACAATAGTTTAGGTAATAAAAATGAACGGCCGGTTATTTATTTAGAATAGTTGGTAGCACGAAACTGGTAGGTGATATTAAGCATTTCAATATCCTGCGGTGTTTCTATTTTATTTTCTTTTACGAACGGGTGAACCAGTATAAAAATATCTTCGCTTATTTGCTTGTATGTTTTTATTACAATGCTTTGATCATCGGTTAGAAGCCTTTTTTGTTTGCTGATTTGATTTTTAAATGAGCTGGTGCAGTCGTAAATATCCATTGGGATAGACACTGCAGTAGTGCAGTCTTCGGTTATCTTGCTATTGGTAAATACAAGATAGTTTACTAAATAGTATTTCATAGGTAGTTTTCTTAGGATTTCAAAGAACAAATTTTCATTTTTATTTTCATTTGTTTTGTAGTGGCAATAAAATCTTTTTGTCGAATACTTTCTACAAATGAAGCAGCACTTACCAAATTGATCAATATAATTTTCTGGTACAATTAATGATTTATGCTAATTGTAATAAATAACGTACGATTAAATTGTAAACATGAACAAACTATTCAGAGGATTAATTGCCGGCTATGGCGCAAAAAAACTTGGCGGTGGGTGCATTAGTACCATCATTATTTTTATAGTAATATACTACGCATTGGGACAATGCAACTAACAAGCGGCCTGGAAACATATAGCAGGATTAATTTCGGTTATATGTTTCACAGTGCGATGATACATTTACCAGTCGTATAATTGCTGGTGCTGGTCCGGAAAAACATTAGGCATGTTATTCAATCGTCAATATATTTTACGCCGATATGGGGGTAGATCCCGGTGCTGCTATACAATATGGTTAATGACAGTAGTTATGCAAGTTTCCCACTCATTTTCTCCGGTTTAAAAAATTGCTTCCTTTTTATAACCACTTTGTTGCCGGTTCCTATTTTACTTTAATATTTGTTTCAGGTATAAACGGCATTTCTTGTCAAAATACAAGTAGAATCAATTATCTACCTGCAGATTTCAAATAACTTTACCAATATGCTGCTTACACATGTTGCAACTATTTTTAATTTTTTGCTCAATTGATTCATGAATAAACTACCGCATTCCGCCATTTATATACATGGTAACACCAATAAAAAATTGCTGATCAATCAAATATTAGAAGAACGTATTCCTGGTATTAATGAAACATTGCACAACTTAAAAGGGGAGGTATATTCCGGCATTGCATTGCAACACTTTATCGATGAAGAATTATTTCACGGTCGTAATGAAATTGAAACCGGCTTAAACAATACACTTTCGGTAGCTTCTTCAGGTGAACAGCGAAAGGCACTTTTAAACTACATTCTAACAAAGCAACCGGGTTTTATCATTTTGGACGATGTGTTTGAAAGTTTAGATGTGAAAGCAAATGAAGTACTATTATTAAAACTAAAGGAAATTTCCACTGCTGTAGTATTGATTCAGCTTTTAAACAGAAAGCCTGACCTATTGCCTTTTATTGAAAATATTTACCTGCTGGAGGGTGATAAAATAACGGGTAAACAAGCCCGTACCGATTTTATTCAGCAACATTCGCAACAGCCACAAAAGGAAATACCTGCTATACCAGCTCCACTTCATAAGTACGAACCGTTGTTAGTTCCTTTAGTTGAAATGAACAATGTATCGGTTCAATATGATGGGCGTTCAGTATTGCAAAATATATGCTGGCAAATAAATGAAGGGGAATTTTGGCAACTCAGGGGACCGAACGGATCGGGTAAAAGTACGTTGTTATCAATGGTAACTGGTGACAACCCTAAGGCATACGGCCAGGATATGAAGTTGTTCGGTAAAAAAAAGGGGAGTGGTGAAACGGTATGGGAGATAAAAGAAAAAATAGGATACTTTTCTCCCAATATTATCCGGCATTTTGAAAGGCAGGATTCTATTCACCAGATGATTATCTCAGGTTTTTTTGATTCAGTTGGCTTGTATATAAAGCCAACCGATATGCAAATAAAAAGAGCAAATGACTGGTTGTTATTATTAGGGATGTACGCAGAGAAACAACAACCATTCAGGCTTTTTCCACCCGGACAGCAAAGAATGATTTTAATAGCCCGTGCAATGGTGAAACATCCGCCGTTACTAATTTTAGATGAACCAACATCTGGCCTTGATGACGAAAGTGCACTGTTATTTACAGCACTTGTAAACCAGGTAGCTGCTGAAACAAATACAGCAATTTTATACGTTTCACACAGAGAGGACCCCGGTTTAAAACCAAATTATTGTTTTGAATTAATACCTACCGCTGATGGTTCTTTGGGAAAAATTAAATAAAACAAATTAGATTTTTTCTCAGTAATTTATTAACCTAATAAATCGCCTTCCTTCTCCTGTTAAGGATATTAATCCTTTTACGAAAAACTTAAAAAGTCATTAAATTTTAAATAAAAGGGAAAAAAAGTATTTTTACTATAAAAAATACCGTAATTTCCACATTCAGTTTTGAGCCGGTTTTTTGCTTATCAACCATAAATATACCCCGGCGTGGTATCCATTTTTCAAAACAATTGCATGACTTTACAAGGAAATTTAAGCGTTGAATTTGAGGGTGAGTTATATGATTTATCCGTTAAATCAATTCTTTTAAAAGGCGTTTATTATTTTTTTATTAGCGATCACAAAGCCGAACATTCATTTTTATCTGGGGAAACATTGGAATTAGTTTATACAGATAGCTTTGTAACACCGGAAAAATCTTTACCGTTACTGGAAACAGTAACCCCGGAAAAAATAACTGCTATTAAAGAAATGCTGCAGGCAAATAAGCAGCTTTGGTTTTATTGATGACCAGGGCAGGGATTAATTTAAGTCATCATACATATCACCCACCCTTAAAGACGTTGGAATTACCTGATTGCCCATAGTAGTTTTATTTACAAAACTTGCTTTCACCGGATTAACTTTCTATCTTATTCCTTCAATTTTTAGCGAAATAATAATACGAATGTTGTTATTTATGCCTCAACCTGTTTTAAATTGTCAATTTTTAATATTAAACGACTATTCAAATGAGACAACTTGTAAAAATTGTGATGCTATTATTTATTATAAGCTGTAATGATAAATCTGCCAGTAATAGTAAAGTGGATGCAGATAGCAGTAGTACGATGGTTGCTCCTGCACAAAACATCGAATATGCATATTCGCTCCCGGAACCCTACGAAGACTGGCAACCTGGTAATAAAATTCACGCAGCAAATGTGATGAATAGTTTAAAAGCTTACGAGATGGGTGATATTGATGCCTGCATTGCTGCTTTTGGTGATACGGTGGTTCTACGTTTTGATGGTTACCGGGCCAGGGTAAGCAAGGATAGTTTGAAGATGATCTTTAGTACTGGCAGGGCGCAGCTGGCGAGTGAAAAAATTTATATGGATGATTGGGAATCGGTGGTGTCGAAAGATGGGAAAAGTGAGTATGTAACACTTTGGTATAAGCAAGTAACCACCAGTAAAAAAGGAGTTACAGACTCATTAACGGTAGTAGATGATCTTAAAATTGAGGAAGGAAAAATTGTGGCCATTGATCAAAAAATACAACACTACCCATCTATCAAGAAATAGCCTGGTTGTCTTAACATTCCAGATGGTTCGTTTTCAATTTCAAAACCTGGCCACTTAATTTTAGCGAGACTTTTTTACACTATTTTTATAATTCCAGGACTTTTATTTAATCCTTATTTCTACAAGTCTCAAGGTGTAACAATTCCTCTGTTAAATTGGCAAATTAAATTTTGCGATCAATAAACAACACCAATCAACCGTCCGTAAAATCTCAGTAACAATTTAAGGTATTGCTTGTGGATTTTATTTTTTGTACCTTTCTTTTACCTGCTTTATCCCACATAAAAGTTGCGCCATCAGGCAATAACAAGGGGAAGTTAATTTAGGAACAATCACTCTTTTTTGTTGGATAATATCAGTAAGCAAATGCACAATAGCCTGGTTAATTAAAACCCAGCTTTAACATGGCAGATATTTTTATTAGTTACTCCAGCGATGATAAGTCAGTCGTACAAAAGATAGCTGCTCTTTTAGAGAAGAGGGGCTGGTCGGTTTGGTGGGACAGACAAATACCCATTGGTCAAAAATATGATACGGTAATTGAACAGGAATTGCAGGTAGCGGTATGCGTGCTGGTAGTTTGGACGCAACGTTCTATTACTTCTGAATGGGTAAAAAACGAGGCATTGGATGCGGCTCAAAAAGGAATTTTGGTACCGGTTATATTGGAGCCCGTTATTTTGCCTTTAGCATTTAGAAGAATAGAATCAGCCATGTTAATCGGATGGCAGGGAAATGAAGCTGAAGCAGAATTGGAAATGCTGTTTAACGCAATCGGTAATATTATTGATAAGAAAAAAGATATTGCTGGAAATACTTCTGATCAGGATGGCGCAAATAAAGAAGCAAAACTAATCGGGCATGCAAATGATGCAAAAAATAAAATGCCGCCAGCCGTCAACTTTAGCGCTGGCACAACCGGGTATAAAATTATTGCAGCTGTTGGTTTAATATTATCTGTTTTACTCTATTGCTTTTACCAGTTTTTTTTAAAAGCTAAACTAATTGAAGGAGCAAACCAGGCATTGTTTTATTTACTATTGATCATCTTTGCTATTTCATTAAGCAGCCTGGTTTTCGGCACCTTAAACTTTATTGCAGCGGCCAAAGGAAAGCAATTCGGTGGGCTAAAAGCGACGTTTGCAATTGTGGGAATATTAATGTTTTTTATAGGCGGGTTTTATCAACCAACCGGAAATTCAGAAACAAATGTCACCGTCCGCATTTTTGACTGGAGAAAAAATCCTATCAAACAAGGGAATGTTAAAATATACCTGAAAGAATACATCAGAACACAATCCATCGATGATATGGGGCAGGCGTTGTTTACTGGCATTCCGGCTACAACTGAAAGAAAGGGTATGAAGATTGAAGTGTCCAGTCCGGGGTATGCTACCAAGGTTTTTGATACCGCACTAAACGGTACAGGCTTGCTGGAACTTACTTTGCCATTAACCACGGTAGTATTTATTTCGGGCAAAGTAAAAACTGCTGCAGAAATACCCATTAAAGGGGTGGAAATAGATGTAGAAGGAACAAGGTACTATGCTATTTCGCTTACGGACGGTAGTTATAACCTGCGGCTTGAAGAATATACATTGGGTGATGAAATAACTATCACTACATCGCAAAAAAATTACGAAGACAAAACTTTCTCACTTAAAATCACATCACCTGAAATAAAGAACCAGGATATTTTTTTAAATCCCATTACTCAATAAAAATAACAGCCATGAAAAAGATTGTACTACTACTTGGATACCTTCTCTTTCTTAATTGCGAAATCAATAGCCAGTCACTGATAATAAAAGGAAAAATAAGATGTAAAAATCAACATGAAAACTCAACCAAAGGAGCAGAAAATATAGTAGTAGTGCCAACTTTTATGCCTTCAAAAGCTACCATTACTACGGCTCGTCCATCCGGATATTTTGAAATGAATACAGGGGTGCCCATTTCGAAATTGCAGGATAAAGTTGTAACTATTTATGTAGTTTCAAAATGTGCCAATTGCACAGAATTAGCAAAAAGAGTCTTTATATCAGAGGACCAGGACCGCCAGAACAGGAACGATGAAAAACGATATGTAACTATAAAGGACTGGATGCTTAATACCAACTGCCAGCAGGCAGAATTGGTGCCTTTTGCTGCAGACAGTGTGCTCAATATTGTTGTTAATCAGCCAGGACAAAATTTAGATAACGTGGCAGCCGCAACAGCAGTAACCGGTGCACCGGCATTTCTAAATTTTTTAACCAATCTTACGTCGGTAGTGGGGGTTACAGGTTTTCCAGTGGGCTCATTTGATGCAGAATCATTAGGATCTGGTAACATTAAATATGGTAATTATTTACTTGCTTCTCCAATGTTTCATTCGGCCAATACCGGGTTTAATTTTTCTCCGTCAAGAGACATGTCCGAAGCTGTTTTTTGGAATCCATCTGCGTTAGTGAATAATAAAAAATCGGGTAATATCAGCTTGTTGACCAACTTGAAAAATAATGGCAAACTGGCCCTGTCCTATAAGTTGGCAGATAAAATATATTTTGGTGCCGGGGCAATTTATACCATGCAGGATGAATTTCGCACAGTTACGTATGTAAATAATTCAAACAACAGGTTAACGTACGATACGGTAACAATGAAGTTAAAGGAATACGCTGCTTTCATAAGCCCGGTAGTTAAAATCAATAACCAATTGAGCGTTGGTGTAACTGTAAAATCGCTTTGGCAAAATTTTAATATTCCTAATTCATTATTTGTAAATACAGTGGGTAGTAAAGGTGTTGGTACATTTACTGACAGCAGCATTAATAAACAACATTTTGATGTGGATGTTTCTGCCACCTATAAAATTACAAGCGCACTACAAGTGGGTATTAATGCAATGAACCTTGCAGGCACGAAATTGTATGCGGATGCTTTTATTCCCGGCCAATCAACAATGCCTGTACAAAAACAACGTTCACTGGGAGTTGGACTTTTATATAGATATCAACGCTTCAATATTGGAGCAGATATATTATTTACCGAAGATGGATTATACGATGCGGCATTTGGTGTTAACTATGTGCCTTTCAATAATGCGTTGATATCCGCAGGTTTGGCAGTAAAGCAATTGAGTTATTCATTGGCGTTTAGCATTAAGCATTTCCGGATAAGTTATATCAACGATAATAACTGGATGATTAATGAAAAACGAAAAGGAAAGGTGGATATATTAAATGGAAAAATTTATGGAGGATTTATTTTTGACTTGAATTAGCGGAATGCATAACAAATGAAATTACTGCATGTTCATGACTCAATTAAATGCCCCGGGCAATTAATTGAATAAAGTTGACTACCTTTTATTTTCTTGAATGTTCTTCTTCATCGCCATGTAAAATTTCGTCGTCGAACTCATCCACTTCCGGCTCAAGTAAAAAGTTATCTTCATCAATTGCGCTGTCAGTTTCAGCGGTATTTAATGCTTCTGCTTGCTCATCCGGATTATCAGGTTCCAGTTCGTTCAACTCTTCGGCTGTAATACTTTCGGCTTCTACTTCCAACGCTGTTTCAATATCCGTATCCAGGATATCATCGCCATCGGTAGCAGCATTATATTCCATCGAATCGTGTTTAAGATCGGGTTTAACAGGTTCGGTATTTTTATCTTCTGGATGCATAAAATATATTTTTTATTATACTGGTGTTATGTTAACTGTGAATTGGCAATAGTGAATGGTCAATGGTTCATTAACACCATTCAGAATTCATAAATCAATACGTCCTTTATTCTTAACTTAATACTAGTAAAAACGTGCCAACTATCAGATGCGCAATTATTATCAATCTAACTAATGCAATTACTTCGATTGCCTTTGATGACCGCTGAATTAAAAGATTAATTCTTGTCTTGCAATTTCCTATAAAAAAGCCTGCGGCTTCCATACAACATAAAGGAAATAATCTTTCCTTTTTTACTGCGAGAAAATTGCATGTCCAAAGGTAAATCTTCCCTGATATAAAGCTGGTCTTCAGTTGAAGGTTTTAACGAATATGGGCGTTTGCCGATAGTTGCTTTCAATTCATTATTTGCAAATTGTATGGTAATCGTATCTCTTTCTGAGCTGGCAAATTTTCCGGAAAACGATTTAAGCTTCATACTATCCATCGGGATTTCTGTATAGCGAAATTTTGATTGGTTTAGCAGCCAATCATACAAGCTGTCATTGTTATAAGTTCGCTCCCAACTATTGTGATCTAAATCGGGGTAAACTGTAAACTGTACATTATTATTATATTTTCTTACAGCGGCCACCATTTCTTCACTTCTTACCACAGGTACTGAATGATCCAATGCTCCGTGAAAGCAATGAATGGGCATATGGCGGAGTTTCCAGAGTTCGGTAGTATCACCACCTCCGCAAATGGGGACAATGGCAGCAAATTCATTAGGATATTTCAAGGCAAATGCCCAGGTGCCAAATCCGCCCATACTAAGGCCGGTTAAATAAATCTTTTCTCTATCAACCTGGTAATTTTCTTTTATGAAATTCAACAAATGAAATAGATTTTCGGGCTCCCAGCTATAGGGCAATACGGCCTGTGGAGAAACTACAATGAAGGGGAATTTTTTTCCTTTGGCGATTAATTTAGGTGGTCCATGTGTTTTTACTTTTTCGATATCTGTTCCCCTTTCTCCACTGCCATGTAAAAAAATAAGTAGGGGCCATTTTTTTGTTGTGTCTGATGCATAACCATCAGGGAGTGATAACAGGTATTGCGTTTCCAGTAAAAATGATTTGGGAGTTTGCTGTGCTGATACGCCCTTGTTCAGACAGATAAGTACTATTAAAACACTTTGTAAAATCAAATACCTTTTTTTCATACCGGTTCGTTTAAAAGCAAGTCATAAATGGCAAGTCATCTATTATATAAAACACAATGTCTAAAAATACGCAATAACTTAAACTTTAATTCCTGCATCAGTCAAATTATACAAAGAGGTAAAATAGCCAGCAAAAAAAAATGACTGAAATTATCTTCAGTCATTATCCGGTATTGAAAAGGGGTAGTATTTTATTAAGCATCCGCTTTATCGGCTCCTTCGCTATAGCTATTGTTTTCTTCATCTTCTTCGCCAATTGCTTCATCGGCATCGTCTAACTCACTTCCGGGTACGTCCAGTTCATCGCCAGACAAGTCTGTACCTTCATTAAGTTTTTCACCATCTTCATCTGTGTCGTCAAGGTCTGCTTCATGCAATTCTATATCATCTTCTCCCTCTCCTGCATTGTCGAGCAATTCAAGCTCTTCATCAGTTATGGCATCATTTGCATCCTCATCTGAATTTGTAATGGGCTCATTTGCACCCGGTATTTTTGGATCTTCAGAATTATCACCAGATACTTGTTGATTTACCATTGTGTCTTCGTTTTGAGTTATCATAACTTTAAGCTTTAATGGAAAATACAGTTAAAATATTATGCCAGATATTTTACACCAAAGACATAGTGTTCTTTCTTATCCTGCTTACTATTTTCTACAATATACATGCAGATATTGGGGAATGTGTATCCAAAGATTAGTATTGGGTTTTTAATAATCACTAAATGGTTTCAGCAACTATAGTTGAAAGCTTTTCATCCATGACCATTGTTTTATTCCACTTGTCGTGCCATGGATTGGACGGAGAACCTAAAGCACTAAAAGTATCAAAAGGCACTGCCCGGCTAAAGCCACGGCCCATTGCTGTAGTAACACTGATCCGGCTACCATCCAGGTTCACAGCCCTGGTACCGGTAATTAATTTGCCGAGCGATTTTCCTTTAAACAACGCCTCCACAATAAACATATAAATACCGTACATTAAAAGCGCTAAAATATTACTCATAAAATCAAATCCTGTTGAATTTTCGCTTTCAGTAAACAATGGCATATTTAAAAGTGCAAATATTACCGCTATCAGGAAAATCAACCCATAAAACACTATAATGTCGATGATGTAATTGGCAAATCTTTTACCGGTAGAAGCCGGCACAACAATAGATTCAAAACTGGTGAGCAGGTCATTATCCTGTTCTGTTAATTCATTTTGCATAAGGTTAGTAGGTTTAGGGAAACGTGAATAATAAACAAGATAAGGAAACTAATAACACGCAAATAAAAATAGAACAAATTCTGAAATAAATTTTCTGCAGTTGGAGGCCAATTTTTACAGGAAAAGTTACCGGATATAAAATAAAAAAAGCACCAAATTTTGTTTTCTTACTTTTCAATTGCTTGTCCGGTAATACTAACGAAACCTAGTGCTCCTGCTTTGAGATTTCTTATTCTTTTTATGGAATCTTTCCTCTCAATTCATGTAGTAAATGTACAGTTTTAAAAAGCCATATTCCAAATATTTCTACCCTTATTTTTTAGAAAAATGGCTTTAATTATCCACCGCAAAATTTGCATTTTTTGCTATTTTCTATAAGTATTTCAATAATAATTTATAGCACTGGATGCCTCATTTTTAAATGGAATGAGTAAATGTGCATAACCTTAATGGTATTCACTATCTCTGGAAATTTTGTTTCAGAAATAACATCACATTTTCTGCAAATATTTTGTTGACGATGGCTTCAGGCGTTAAATCAAACATCAATCTTTTTATTTCCGGCAATGAAACACTGTAATTAAATCCCGGTTGCGAAATTTCTACGGGTTTATTTAAAAAATCAAGTATGTCATTTCTTAGCACCGGCATTTCGCCGCTTGTTGGATAAAAATCAAGATGATTTATCAACCCATCATAATCACTGCCAATTGAAATAATATCCCATCCTTCTTTTGAGTTGACTGTTTTTACAATTTCAAATAAGTTGGCGCATAGCACTTTAACATATTGCATCCGCAGGTCATCCGCACTCAATTGTTTATTGTTTTTTATTATTTCAATAATGTTATTACCGGCAATTCTTTTTTCATCCAGTTGTATACCAATAAGCCCCTTCGTTTTTGCGATTTTTAATACATCTTCTTCGCAAATATTAATACTGTTTTCGTGTAAATAATTAGTGCCGTCATGCAATTCTTTTTCATCGTCCTGTGCAATTAACGCATCTAATGTTCTGCACTTGCTTACTACGCCGGTATGGCTACATACAAGCGGAAAAATGTCGTTTTTATCCCAGTATTCGGTTTTAATAAAAGCATAAAAATCTTTCCGGCAAAGCGGGCTCATGTGTTTAATATCAATAAGTATTCTTGCTTCGCCTTTATTTTTTAATAAAAGCTTAATTACTTCTTTACCTAATTCCTTAAGCCCTTCATTTAATCCTTCGGATTGTGAAACAAGCGTACCTACCATTTTCATCAGGCTTTTTGCATGACCGCCCAGCCCGTTCCAAAAATGATGATTGAGTGAAATAAACAAGGGGACAAATTCCCACTGTTTCATTGCGGCAATATTATTTAAGTACTCAATTAACATAGTAAAATCCGGCGGATCATTTCTATGACTTCTGCCCTGGTCTCTTTTTAATATGGCCATATTGGGTACCTGGCTGCCAAGTGTATGTGCACCTTCAATGGCAATGATTACACAAATAGTAGTTGTATCTGCCTGTATGCAATCTTCAATTTCCTGGTAGTTTTTTACAAACTTTACGGTGTAGCTTCCGTCCTTACTTGTATGATTATTAAATTTTGTGAGGTAGTCATATTCCGGCACCAAACCTTCCTGGAAATAATGCAACATCATTTTCTTAATAAAGTCAATATCATCCGTATTAAAACCTGTTAGTGCATTGATAACTTTTGATTTCAGGGTGTCTTCCCAGGGTGTTTTCTTTTCAGTTACCAGGTCTTTCAATGTGTCATTTCCAAAACTGTTCGGCTGTATATTTCCAATAAGAAAAGCTTTTTCAAGTGGTGTTAACGATGCGATAATTAACCGAACTTTTCCTTTGTGCAGGTTGTCAAAATTACTTTGTGTACCCAGGCGGATATTTGAAATATTTTCTATTTGCTTGTTGAGCCTGCTTAGCAACCACGATTGCATTTCGTTGCTATAAGTTTCAAACGGAGTGTGCTGGGGATTATTGCGGCCACTCATATAAGGTTTACCGCTGGGGTGACAGTGAATGTCGATGTTGAAGTCGTAGTTCATAATGCTGTTTTATTTAGAAAAATACAGCGGATATGCGTAAAATGCAATACTACATTTAGTTATTTGTAGATTTATGGGTAGCAGTTATTCAATACAAGAGCTATTTGTCATTTTATGAACCGTCTAATATTTATAGTTTTATCGTTATTTACCTTTTCAAATCTTTTTGGACAAGATTCAATTTTTGTAATCCGACAGTATGATAATACTAAGCCGAAAACAAAAATTGATTCAGTATTATATGATGTTCATAATAGCATTTTCATTTCGCTGGATGAAGAGTTTAACGACAGCTAATATATCACAGTTAAAGATGTACCTTTTCTAAATGTATACTTGAAGACAAATGAATCAATTGGACTTGCTGGAAGCTTCGGAGTTAATTTTAATGACTCTTCGGAAGTAAAAATATTAAGGTTGAAATTCGTTAAGGCAAACACTTTATTGAGGAAAAAATAAATTTCAAATATAAATCACTAAGAATTATGGAGCGAAATACTCGGCAGCTTTATTATTCTAACCATTTCCCAATGCGTGAGTAGCAGTATGGATTTACCACAGAATACTTCCCACCTGCCAACAATACCTGGTTGTTTTGTAAAATGCTATTGAAATTTGTAATTATGTTGACATTTTATCTTTAGCATGACAGGTTTTAAAAATCCTTAAATTTGTAAAAAATCGAAATGCAAACACTAATTATAGAAGTAGACTCAAACAGCAAGGCAAAAGAGCTCTCCTCGTTACTCTCTTCACTGAATTTCGTTAAAAAAGTTTCATCCATCCGTACACCTAAAGCCTTAATCGCTGCTTTACAGCAGCATGAAAATGTGAAAGCGTCCATGGTTAAAACAAAAAACAAGGCAATTGCCAGGTATTTATAATGAGGGTACAACAAAGAGACATTATAGAGTTAAACTATCAACTACCAAACGGAAAATTGAAAGCACATCCAGCTTTAGTTATTTCTAACTCAAATGTTTTGGAAACTGAAGACATTTTTTATGCAGTGATGATTTCTTCAAATTCAATGAACGAAGAATTTAATTTCGATTTGGATAACTCCATGTTGACAAAGCCACTATCAAAGAAATCATATATCAAATGTCAACTAATTCAGTCATATACAACTGATGAAGTCATTTCTAAAATCTCATCTCTTAAGCAGGCAAGTTTTGAGAATGTTTTGAAAAGAATTTTCGAAACTGTTTTTTAAAATATACCACAATCCTTCATAAAAGCACTTTAATTCAATATTGTATTTCCAAAATTGAGGCTTGAAATTGGAACAATAAACATCGCTTACAAACATGGGTATCCCTGTCAAGCACTAGGACCTACGCCGCAGCAGAAATAAATTTAACCAAAGATCTTTTAGCAATAGGCAACAATGTTTCCTCAACAGGGAAGTTAAGCGAAACTTCCATTGCATATACTGCCGGGTTAGGCAATTCTCTTTTTTTGCGAATCAGTTCTGATTTAATTTGTTCGTAAGTGTTTGCAATGCTGCGGTACCAAACGTCTATATAATCTGTTTTAATGCCACGGTATTTTTCATCATGTTTTTCAAAAATGGTTAACCGGTATTGATAAACGAGGGTATCGTTTTTATTGCCGTTGGCTAAAAAGAAATAGCCTTCCGAAATATCAAGCGGTACAATACCAACCGGTACAATATTTATTTTTTCCTCAACAAACTCATATATCTCAGCACCATTGCTGATGGTGTGCTGCATTTTTTCGGCGGCATAATGTACAATGTCTTCCAGCTCTTTCATCAGTTCATCATCATCAATAACCTGTTTGTACAACAGCGATATTTTTTCCAGTTGAATACCCGTAAGGCTCTTAGGAAAATTATCCTGCATCAGTTTTTTCTTGTCGCGGAACGACACAATATTGTTGTAATGAAAGATGATATCCGCCAGTTGGGGATAAAGTTTATTTTGACTAAAGCCGCCATTAATATCCTGCAGGTAGGCCAGTAGTGTGTACTTTTTCAATTCAAAATCTATGTAGCCTTCTGCAAACCAGGTTTCAGATAAAGTTTTCATAACATTAGTATTGAGGTGGTCAATAAATATATATACAATCCTTAATGATTAAACGTTCGTTCACTACTTTTTATTAGCGCCATATACGCACGGTCAATAGCATAACCAATCATGGTTAAAGTTATTGTTCATTGCAAGCATTCGTTTTTTTGGGGAAGTTATTAAATCTACTCCATTCAATTTATTGGAGCCTCGCTATGCTGATGCATACATGCCTGGTAGGTGCCGGGTGTTATGCCTTCTATCTTCTTAAAGATACGTACAAAATAGTTTACATCTGCAAATCCGCAAAGAGCACTTACGTTGGTTATGCTCTTTTGTCGTTCGGCCAGCATTTGCTTGGCAAGTTTAATTCTTTCCTGGTTAATGTACTCAACGGGCGTTACTCCAAACTGTTCTTTAAACCATTTAAAAAAATGATTGCGACTCAGGTATGCCTTGCGACAGAGTTCGTTAATTAATATTTTATCGGTAAGTTGCTGGTGTATAAAATGGATAACATATTGTAATCTTGTTTGATTACCGTTATGGGTAATTTCTGTTTTTACCTGTTGCAGGTGTTGACTCTGAACCAACCTTATCATCAATTCTTTTAAATTAAGATCGGCATACACATTTTTTGTAACATCGCTACTGCTACACACCCTTATCAGTTTATTGATCAGGCCGCTTACTTCATTGTCATTATCAAAATGGTATTGATTAAATTGCAATTTCCATTCGTGCGATTCTTCCTTATCGTTATAAAAGCTGTTCAGGTAATTAAGTGTGTTATTTATATATGCGGCATCTACGGCAAGCGCAATACACTGGGTAGGCGTTTCAGCAGTAGCTTCAGGAAAATCAATCACCATTGTTTGGTTGGCTGGTACAATGACCGTTTCGCCAGGCAAATAATCAAAAGCAGGTTCTTCAAATAAGTGCATTACCTTTTTTCCCCTGATCATGCTGGTAATAACAAAATCGCTAAAAGTTAATGGTACACGGTAGGCTTGCTGGTAACTTTCAAAAACATTCAGTTCGCAATTATTTAAATTAAATATGCGGCGGTTTTCAACCAGCGTTTGTAAATATTTTGGCTGTGTAAGATTTATATGCTGCAAGCTGCTTTTACTGCCCATGGCTAACATCGTTTGATTGTAAGTTAAACACCTTTATCACGCTTTCAAAATGTTAAGTACAATTGTGCTATACAAAAACACAATTGTGAAGCAGATTGTTTTAAATAATTAGCAAATTGTTGTATTGTTTAACGATAAAAATGCTTCTATTATGAGTACATCAACTGCCGCAGCCCCGGTATCAAATGTGGCAGCTCGTCCTGCTTTTAAAGATAAATACGATCACTACATTGGTGGACAGTGGGTGGCACCAAGCAGCGGGGAATATTTCGACAACCCTTCTCCCATTGACGGAAAAGTATTTACAAAAGCTGCCCGTGGAAATGCCCAGGACGTAGACAAGGCGATAGATGCCGCACAAAAGGCATTTGCTACCTGGGGTAAATCGGCTGCCACTTATCGCAGCAATATCATGATTAAAATTGCACAGGTAATTGAAGATAATTTGGAGTACCTGGCCATTGTTGAAACGATTGATAATGGAAAAGCAATCCGTGAAACAAGAGCCGCCGATTTGCCGTTGGTGGTTGATCACTTCCGCTATTTTGCCGGCGTTATCCGCAGCGAGGAAGGCAGCATGAGTGAACACGATGAAACCACTGTGTGTCTCAACATTCATGAACCGATCGGAGTTGTAGGACAAATAATTCCCTGGAATTTTCCGCTACTAATGGCAACCTGGAAAATAGCGCCGGCATTGGCGGCAGGTTGTTGTGTAGTGGTAAAACCTGCAGAACAAACACCCACCAGCATTATGTGCCTGATGGAATTAATTGGCGACCTGCTACCAGCGGGTGTATTGAATGTTGTGACGGGTTTTGGCCCAGAAGCTGGTAAACCTTTGGCAGCATCTCCAAAAATTAATAAAGTAGCTTTTACCGGCGAAACCACTACTGGTCGCCTCATTATGCAGTATGCGTCAGAAAACCTGATTCCTGTTACAATGGAATTGGGAGGCAAAAGCCCCAATATATTTTTTGAAAGTGTAGCACAGGAAGACGATGATTTTTTTGACAAGGCTGTAGAAGGAGCTGTAATGTTTGCATTAAATCAGGGCGAAGTTTGTACCTGCCCCAGCCGTATATTGGTGCATGAAAATATATACCAAAAATTCATGGACAGGGTTATACAGCGTACCCGTGCAATTAAGTTAGGTAACCCACTTGCAGCAGATACAATGATGGGTGCACAGGCATCGGAAGACCAGTACAATAAAATTTTGAGTTACCTCGATATTGGCAAGCAGGAAGGTGCTGAAGTACTTTGCGGTGGTGAAGCATTTCATCAAAACAGCGGGTTAGATCATGGATATTATATTAAGCCCACCATTTTTAAAGGCCACAATAAAATGCGCATTTTCCAGGAAGAAATTTTTGGCCCGGTAGTTTCAGTAACCACTTTTAAAAGCACTGAAGAAGCCATTGCCATTGCCAACGATACACTCTATGGATTAGGTGCAGGCGTTTGGACAAGAGATGCACATGAGTTGTACCAGGTTCCCCGTGCCATCCAGGCTGGCCGTGTTTGGGTAAATTGTTATCATGCGTACCCTGCTCATGCGCCATTTGGCGGTTACAAAAAATCTGGTTTTGGCAGAGAAAATCATAAAATGATGCTGAACCATTATCGCCAGACGAAAAATATGTTAATCAGTTACAGCAAGAGCAAACTGGGTTTCTTTTAATTGTTAATTAGGTGAAAAACTCAAAGCAAAAGGCGGCGGGTATTAACCGTCGCTTTTTTTAAAAGTTTTTAAAAATATAGTATGGTTCCAAGAATTATAGCAACGGAGAAGGCATCGGAATTAATTGAGCAATTAAAAAAAATGCATGGCCCGCTTATGTTTCATCAAAGCGGCGGTTGCTGTGACGGAAGCCAGCCCATGTGTTTTACAAAAGGTGAGTTTAAACTGGGTGGTAGCGATGTGTGGTTGGGCAATATCGATGATACTGCATTTTATATGGCCAAGGATCAATTCGAATATTGGAAACATACACAACTCATAATGGATGTAACGCCCGGCTGCGGTAGTAGTTTTTCATTAGAGATTCCGCTGGGTGTACGATTTCTAACCCGGTCAAGATTGTTTACTGAGCATGAACTGGAAATACTGGCGCCACTTGTGGCAATACCGGTAGGATGACGTGATGGCTGATAATCGGAAAAAGTCCTGCAGTAATGCGGGACTTTTTTTGGTGTGAAATAATTATTTTTTTGTACCTGGCGTTGTACTGCTATTTAGCTTCACAGGCGTCGCACTCTTGTACATTGGTTTTTCAATCAGCAAAAAATGCAGGCCTCAATATTTGTATTTTATTTCAATTTCGATCTTCATTATTAATTAGTAACCGTTAATTTAAAACCTGTACTTACAGTTACAGATGCTCCAGGATTTACCTTTAAACTTTTACAACTTGCATTAGAATTTACAACAACGGTTCCTGAATTTATTATAACATCGGTGTTGGCATCCGGCACTACACCACAACCCCAGTTAGCAGCATTTTCCCATGCACTACTAACGGCACCTGTCCACGAATTGGCAATCTGCAAATATATAGCGCTGCTAACTTTAGTACCATCAATTACACAACGGTACCTGTTTCCATTAAATGCGGTAGGTACATTATTTAACTGAAGCGTTATGCCATTTGTACCGCTATAATTGGTGCCATTGCTTATATTAAAAAATCCACCGCCGCTATTTACCTGCCACTGGTAAGTACTGCCTGTTACATTGGATGTAATCGTTGTGCTGGTTGATCCACATAAATTGATGGTATTAATTTTCTGTATAAAATAATTGCCCAACCCATTGGCAACAATCTTTACAAAATATCCACCAGCCACGGAATCCCATGTAACTGGCGTTAATATTTCTTCACCGGCAACAGGCGTATAAATACCTGGCACTGTGCCGGATAAATTGGGCTGTTTTATCACGGACAAAAATGATGGATCTGCTATGGTATTATCGGCTGCTTTAAGCGCATTGTATTCTGCTGTTGTAAAGTAAAGCAGCATATCAACACTCGAAGCCGAAACATCAAATTCTGATTTGAATGTATAATTTCTATTGAGGTACGGTATGCCATTGTATTTTCTGATAGCACCAACATGCTGATAAATATTAGCAGTAAGAATTCCGATGTTATTATCATCTTTAATAGCTGCAACCGGCGAAGTGCCGGGATCAGTTCCTGTGGAATTATAAAATTCAATGGGACTGTATTGGCTGGTTGTGCCAAAAAGTACCGCAGGGTTTGCTGTTAAATTCGTAGAAGTATAATATAGTTGCCTGATCTTTCTAACTGGTGGCTGATAGTTAAATACATCCAGGTTACCAAGATGGCGCATATAAATATTTTCACCGGTATTGGTTCCGGTAATATATCGGTTATCCCGCCATGCAACCACTCCTGTATTGTCCGAATCATCCAAAACAAGGTTTGGTTGTTCCACGTTATAGTAACTATTATTGAATACACCAGTACCAACAGGCAGGCCCATTGCACCCCAGGTAAGTTGAGCGCCACTACCAATAGGGCTCACCCTTGTTGACCGGTAATATTCCCTTATATAAAATATGGCTTTACCATTGCTGTTAACTGAAACAAGCGGTTGGTCGTACGAAATATTATAACTGGAAAATCCTGTGCTGATTTCTTTTCCGATAGCTTCTCCTAGCTTTGTGCTGGTGCTTTGGGTAAAGGCGTATGTGTTACCCGATTTTTTTTGTAGTTGCAGGTTTTGCAGGCGTACGGTTCGGGCACCATAAGCACCCATTAATCCCGCAGCATAAATATTTTTTCCTCCACCAGCCAGCGAAAAATCCGGGTAATAATTTGACATACCAAGCAGTGTATCTCTAAAAAATTCCAGTGAATCGAAATTCGGTGGAATAGGATTGTATCCAAAATCTGGATTTGAGTATGAACTTCGTTGAAATGGAATACTGTCAAAAATTTCTGACCGGTATGCAAATCCCACCACTACAAAATCTGACACCGTATTGTTGGCATAAGTTCTTTTTGTTACAGCAATTAAATCTGCATTCATGTTTGAAGAAGCAGTTAACGTAACGCCTTTTGGATAATTGTAATCATATCCTGCAATATCAATTTCCTGGTAACCATTCGATAACAACCGGTAATTTGTATAAGTATAAAGTGGGCCTGTTCCACCACCACAAGCCACCTTTTGAAAATCAATTGAAAGCTTATACAACAGGTACACGTTTCCCTTTTTATAGTCTGTATAAGCCGGGCATGCAACACCTGTTTCATTACGCCGGTTTGTTTTTACTTTACAATCTTTACTGGGTCTAAACAGCCTGTTATATGCCAAAATTTTACCTTGTGCCCCGCTATTACCATTCATACTTATTACAACATTGCAGCCGCCCTGTTTATCTGGCCATATATTATAATCCGTTACTGATGTGCCTGGGTAGAGAATATCCGTTTTAATACCACAAGGAGCAATATCTGCGGTTTGAAGTCCATTCTCGTTGCACCTGCCTCCACCAAAATATTGCATGGTGCCGTTTACATCTTTGTAGCAATGCATTTCTATATAATCATTACCATAAATATATTTGTACGCAATAAAAAAGCCTTTGTTGTCATCAGCAATTAATTGTGGTGCAGCAAAGTTTCCTTGTTGGCCAGGCGGTGTTTGTGCAACTAAAAAGCCTGCTCCCGGAAATACCGGGCTCCCATTGTTTAGCATGTGTTGTACAGCAATTCTTTGCCAACTGTAATTATTAATACTGTCATCAATATAAGTGAGGTAAAAACCACCGGCACTATCGGTTGCTGCAAAATTGCGGTTGCGATAATCCTGGTTGGATGAAAAAGCAAAGAATTGAGCATTGGGGCCATTTACAACAGGAACGCCATTATCGGCCCACAGCCGGTTTCCGTTCTTATCATATTTTTGAGCATAAATATCCGTCTTTGTAGTAGCAGTATTCCGGTCATCTTCCCAAATAACAAAGTAACCACCATCGGGGTAACTTTTTAAAACAAGTGGATTTTTTTGTGTTGATAAAGCCATCGTAACTGGCATGTCGAGGCTATCATAAAACTGGTTGGTAGTGTTGGCCCACTGAGCATTTGCAATGGAAGCAGCAGCCAGCAGTAGTACTGTCAATAACTTTTTCATTGCTTTATTTTTTGGAATTATTAAAGCTCCTGTAAACATGGGGTGGTTTTATTCCTGCGTAATAGTTTATGTAAACAGGAGGATTTTCACCCGGTTTTTTTAACGGAAAACTGTTACGATTATACTTTAATGCAAGCGTGTCATTTTTGGGTTTATTGGGTAAGCTAACGCAAGCCAGGCAATCGGGAAAGCAGGCATTGTTGGCAATAAAATCCCTGATAGCATTTCCCGGAAGTGGGCCAAATCCGTTATTAAAACCAACAAAGTCGGATGTGGTGCTGTTGCCAACACAATAGCTCATAATGGTAGCGCCGTTGGCAGGCGGTGGTGGCCCTTTGGGGCAGGTTCCTTCATTGGTTCCGCAACTATCAAGTGCACCATAAGTATCGGGGTTGCTGGTAAGTTTCCAGCCACACCATTTTGTATGGCGTGATCCAAGCAGGTGGCCCATTTCATGCATTACCAGGTAAATGGCAGCACCGGTAGTATTGGGGCCGTTAGGAAAGTCTTGAACCGTGGCGATAGTTGTATAATTAAGATCGCAATAACAAAATTCATTGGCTGCAACAGTATATACCTGGCAGGTATTTATGGGCAGGCCTTTTACAACGCCAATACTTGCTATACCGCTTCGGGGACTAGCGGTGCTATAATCCAATCCCACACAAATGTTTCCCCAAAAATTGTCTTTGTAATAAGCGGCCAGGTCGTCCCTGGCACTATCACGAACATTTCCGCGATATGGATCTTTAGTGGTCCAAACATTGACGGTGCTTATTTGCACAGTAACCTGTTCGTTGGCATATCCTGTGGCAACTGCATTAAATAATTCATACACATAATTGATGGTTTGCTGTGTATTACTGCCTCTCCATAAATAGAGACTATCAAAGCAATCTACAAATACATTTACGCATTTTGGACCAGCCGAAATTTTTGTGTTGTTGAATGCTTTTTGTGTAGGCGGGGGAATTGTAAACGCAATGTCCGGGGTGCCACAGTAAGCGGGTGTTGATGGAAACTGAATTTTGTCGCTATTATAAAGCCGGTAGGTATTTTTTACTGTTTCATCAGCTTTGGTTATCTGAATAGTTTTATCCTGCAGGGTAGCAATCAGCGATATATAATCATCGTTTACTGTTAACACAACATTGTTACGATTTTGCTCACCGGCAACAATTCCATGGTAGGTGAGTGGCGATTTAATGTGTTCAATAACCTGGTCATTATTCTCGGTAAATTTTATATTGCCTAAATCAAATTTAACCAGGTCGCACTGCAAGGTTTCCGTGCTGCTTATAGGAATTGCTATTCTAATAGCATCCGGCGTTTGCGTCATCAATTGGTTTGTAAAGGAATTGTTGAGTTGTAGTTGTTGATAACTCCCTCTTTTTGCCAGTTGCTTATTGGCGGTTATTGTAAACGCAGGGATAGTGTTGAAAGCATTTCTTGTAGCCTTTTTATCCATTACCATTTTTTTTACAGCCCAATCCTGGCCATAAGAATTTACTGTGGTAATTAATAAAAGCAGTGTTATCAGTTTGTTCATGCCGGTATAATTATACCGTATAATTAAACATAATTGTACTTAAAACAGATAGATATCTTTTTGCCGGATTTTGAAATTTAGCAGGTGGTTGAAAATTGTAGATAGCTGGCTTTGGAAAGTCTTTTGATATTGGTGAATTTATTCCTGCATGCGGCTTTTTAAATCCATTCTGCTGTGAAGAATCCTGGCAATTTCAATTTCGTTACCTTTCACTTTTCTGTAAAAGATAATATGCTGACCAATTTTAAAGCCCGAAATGGTAACATCAACTTCATGATAATTTTTCCCAAACACTTTTTCATCGACTAATTCCTGGCAAGAATCAATTAGCATGTAGTAATATTTATCAGCTTGTGTTGCTGACCAAACGTCAACTGTGTAATGCCAAATTTTTGATAAGTCTTCAACCGCTTTATTTGTAAGAATATAATTACCCATTTTTTTCTTTAGCGGCTTTTAGTATTTCAAGATGTTTTTTTGGGTTAAAGTTTTTGGCTAATCCACTATCAAATCCATCTTGAATTTCTTTTTTTAATGCTACAATCTTGCTTTCCTCCTCTTCCAATAAGCGTAAGCCTGCACGTATAACCTCACTTGCATTTTTAAAACGCCCTGTCGATATTTTATCTTCAACAAAGTCTTCAAAATGATTTCCCAGTGATATAGAAGTATTTCGTCCCATGATTTTAAGTTTCAAATAAAGTTACCAAAAATTGGTAATAGGAAAAACAGCCGTTTAAAAAGGTAATATCAGGCAACATACATAAAGTTGGCCCAACTGCTTTATCTGTTTAAAAAATGGAATAGCCAACAGCTGGGTGCATTTAAAATTGTCGCAAGAGATGTCATCTTTTAACCAGAACTTTAAAGTTTGAAGTGAATTAAAAAAGATGACATCTCTATTTTTAGGTAGCGACAATTTTAAATGCACCCCAAACAGCTTGCCACATGAAATTATTTTTTATATATTAGATGATTATTTCGTCCCATCTTGTAACACTACCTTCTTCTGCATTCCGCTTTTTTTTAACCTTAAAACACTTGTTATTATGAAAAAATTCATCACAATTTTGTCAATTTCTGTGCTTGCATTTTCCTGTAGCGATCAAAAAACCGAAACGACTGCTACGCCAGAAGCTGCAAAAGCTTCGGCTCCTTTACCTTACACAGCAGCCTATTCTTCTGATTTTGAAATGGGTAATCCTGCTTATGTTGCCACCATTTTACAAGGCAGTTGGAAAGACTGGGAAACAAACAATATGGATAATATGAAAAGCTGGGTGGCCGATACCATTGTAGCATTTCACAGTGATAATACAATGATACAGGGAGCGGATAGCCTGATTGCACTTTGGAAAAGAGGAAGGGCCGAATATGTGTCTGTAATTGATAGCGTTGATGCAGCTATGGCAGTTTATAGTAAGGATAAAAACGAAAACTGGGTTTTAGTGTGGGCACGTGAAATTAATCAGAAAGCCGATGGCAAAAAAGATACGATGGCTTTGATGGAAACCTGGCGTATAAACAAAGATGGCAAGGCAGACATGCTGCTGCAATTCGACAGAGCAAAAAGGAAAAAGTAAGGTGTATAGATTTTGAGAAAAGAGAGACCTGCTATTTATGTAGCAGGTCTTTTTGTTATAAATCGCTATAAATTTAATTTATAAAAAACAATTTTGGTTGGCACTTTCATTTTAAAGTTGATGTCGATGTAAAATAAGCAACCTTGTTTTTTGTTCTTACCTATACCAAGCCGACTGTAACGGGTTTTTTAATTCTTTTTTACATGGTCGCACTCTTCTCCATTAACCGGTGCTAATTATCAATTACCGCTTAAAGATAATTGCCTTTGATGGTACATTCGCCTACAGCACAAGAGGATTTGTAAATTTTTCTGCAACAGTACCAGTAAACGCTGGATGTAAGCCACTTTCCTGAAGGGCAATACATTTTGAAAATAAGTGCCGGCAATAAAGTAATTGTAAAAAAAGTGGAGATTAACAGGCACTAATGGTGTAGCAAATTTTTTGCCGCCTGTCAATACAATGACTTCCTGCATCTATTCAATTTTTCTCCTCCTGCTATTTAAACCTGGTATTTAGTATCCGGTAAATAAATCTTCCATGATGATTTTTTAAAAATCAGATTTTCATACATTTGAACAAATGGCTTTTATGTCTTTATGTAACAGTAAAGACTAGCGGGGAAGTTAATAGTTTTATTAAACCAAGATACGATGCGTATTAAATCCTATTTGTTATTGAGTCTAATACTGACATGTAATATTTGCAAATCGCAGCAGAATAACATTTCTGTAATTGCCTATTATACTGGGGGCGATAATATAGACAGTTTTGCAGTGGATAAGCTTACACATATTATTTTTAGCTTTTGTCATCTTAAAGGCAACAGGCTGAATGTTAGAAATGCAAGAGACACAGCTGAAATACAAAGACTGGTTGCGTTAAAACAAAAATACCCCGCCCTTAAGGTGATGCTGTCGATAGGTGGTTGGGGTGGCTGCGGGCCTTGTTCAGAAGTGTTTTCAAGCAAAAAGGCCCGGCGTGAATTTGCAAAATCAACAAAGGAACTCAACGATTATTTTAATACGGATGGCCTTGATCTTGACTGGGAATATCCTGCTATTGAGGGTTTTCCGGGCCATGCATTTGTTCCGGCGGATAAAGAAAATTTTACAGCATTAGTGAAAGTACTCAGGAAGAAACTGGGTAAAAATAATGAGATAAGTTTTGCAGCCGGGGGCTTTGAATCTTACATTGATAATTCGATTGAATGGAAAAAAGTAATGCCGAAAGTTGACAGGGTTAACCTGATGTCGTACGACCTGGTGAGTGGTAATTCTACTGTCACCGGTCATCACACGCCGTTGTATTCTACCCAGCAAAATCCTGAATCTGTTGATAAAGGCGTGAAGCTATTGGAGCAAGCTGGTGTACCTGCTAATAAAATTGTAATTGGTGCTGCATTCTATGCCCGTATGTGGGAAAATGTAAAAGATACATTGGATGGTTTGTACCTGGAAGGAAGATTTAAAGCGGGTATATCACGCCGAAATTTTGAAACAGTATTATCTGTTGACAGCGGTTTTGTTTATCACTGGGACAGCATTGCGCAGGCACCATTTTTATATAATTCTCAAAAGCAGCTTTTTGTTACTTACGACAATGACAAATCGATTGCACTAAAAACACAATACACCATCGACCATAATTTAGGTGGCATTATGTTCTGGCAACTGAGAGATGATGCCTACGAGGATGGATTGTTAAAAGCTATTGATGATGTGAAAGTTGGGTATAAGAAAAAGTAACCTGTATACTCAGGTTACTTTAAAATTTTCTCAATGGCTTTCCCTGTAATGCTCCAGTAAAATATCGCCGCCAAAATCATTATTAAGGTCACGGATTACGGTATGAATATGATTGGCATTGTTTTGAAAATTATCATATTCAATAATAATAGTTGGTCCCTGGATGCGGTAATAACAGGCTTTGCCAAATTCCTGTTGAGTGTAACCAGCCCACGTAAACCAAAGGTTTTCCAGGCCGGCAACTTGTATCTCTTTTAACATTGTTTCGGCAAACAATTTGGTATAACGGTGAATATATAAATTAACCAGCTGCAGCAATTGCTGCTGGTGTGACGGTGATAGCTCACTATATCGAATACCAGCAGGATGCTCAATCATTGCCTTGCGGCTAGCCCCGGTAATAATTTCTTTTGGTGTCAATGAATCGATGACGGCTTTTTTAAATTCATCTGCTGAAAGCGCATGCAGAAAAGCAAATCCTTTAACTGTTTCTTCTTTTAATACCTGTTTATCTTTTTGTGGTCCGCTTAAAACTATAGCAGGGTTGGTACCTAAAAAGCCTGGAGTTCCGGATACCAGTTGATTTTTATTTGCCGAAAAATGAAAGGCAACATGGTGGCCCTCAAATCGCCAGCCCCAGGTTGTGTTGGCAGATGGGATACCAAAAATGGTGACCATGTATTTGCCTGTGTCCCGGAAATTATCGCCCGGTTGGCGATGCTCTATTTCTTTCAAAACGTTATCCAGCCTCCTGATGTCGTTGATTTTATTGATTGTTTCTGTTGTAACACAACTATTCAGCAATTTCATCAGGGCATTCAACTGAACTGCATTTAACTCATTGATAGAAATACCTTTTCTGTCATTGAGCGGAACATAGTTAAAGCGGAACCGCTCTTCGGTATCAAAAGGGTAAAGCGTCTTTGATCGCTGTGTACTATCCAATAAATTTATAAATGATGTTGCACTGCTAACAAGATGTTGCGAAAATGCAGGCGTAATAGAGCAAAGGCAAACCAGCACCAACAAAATAGAACGTTTCATATAACTTAAGTATGTGTGACTAAAGGTATATAAGATTGAGGAAGTAAATAAAATTATAAAGTAGAGCGTGCATCCAAAACTGTCGCAAAGGTTGCCAACCTTTAATCTTTTATTTCAACTCAATGAATACTTTTTCTAAGGTTGGCAACCTTAGAAAACTTGCGACAATTTGGGATTTACCCAAGCCGGATTAAACAGGGTAAAAAATAGTCGTCATTTTTTCAAAATAATAAAGATGATGGCTTTAAGTTTATCATTAAACCCGTTTCACTTCAGTTATTATTTCTGGCATTATTTTACTGTTATATGAAGTATAAAATCCCCTGTATTATTTTTATTTGCCACCAAATCTCTTCCTACAATAAAATTAAGATTGCCATTTGCGTTTATGTGTATATCCACATTATTGCCAAACCAATTTTTAATCTTTTGTCCCGGCAATTTCAACTGGCAAATCCTGATGTGTGCGCCAGTATCAAGGGAGCTGATAACAGCCACCACATTTTGATCACTCCAAACAGGCAACGTGTATTTTATCTTATTAGCGCTGTCTTTTATATACCCTCTTAAAAAAGCTTCGCCATCCGTAACCAATATCATAGTATCCCGGTCGCCGGCAAATATGGTATCTGCAATTGTTTTACCAACACGCTTTGATTGGGGCAGTTTATCAATACCAGGGCTATTCTGGCCGCAACTATGCCCAAGCATCATTATCATTGAAACCATTCCTGTTACCAGGCTGCTTCTCCCCAGATTTTTCAACATAATTTTCATCGGCCAAATAGGTGTTAACGCAAGGTGGTTATTTTTTGAAAATTACTAAAATAGCTGGATTATTAGCAAAATGCTTTAATTCTAAATGCTGTTTAATGCTAAAAAACGACCGTTTACATCTGTAAAATACCCGTTGGGATAACGTTTTTTTTTTGACTTTTAATTCGTTTTAAGTTTGTGTTGTTAAAAATATGACACCTTAAAACAAACAATTATGAGACAACTAATTTTTTTACTGCTTCTATCAGGTTTTGCAGTTGAAAGCAATGCACAAATAACCGGGTATACTAAAGATGAACAAGGTACAGCAATAAAAGGTGCCACTGTATCATTACTGGCCGCTAAAGATTCAGCAATTATAAAATTGGCAATTTCAACAGATAAAGGGCTTTATTCTTTCCAGCAAATTCCCGTTGGAAAATACCTGCTTAAGGCCAGTTCAACAGAATATACTACTGCATTTTCAAAAGTATTTGAGTTGGAAAGCACCGATGTGATTATGCCCGAATTTAAGTTAACCAAAACCTCGGCTAAATTAGCTAACGTAGTAGTAACTGCTCAACGTCCAATGGTGGAAGTAAAAGCAGATAAGATGATTGTAAATGTAGAAGGCACGATCAATTCGGTTGGTTCAGATGCATTGGAATTGTTACGTAAATCGCCGGGGGTATTGGTTGACAAAGATGATAATTTAAGCCTGAGTGGAAAGAACGGTGTACAAGTGTATATAGATGGAAGGCCCACTCCATTAGGAGGACAGGATTTGAGCAATTACCTTAAATCTTTAAACTCATCTCAAATTGATGCTATTGAAATCATTAGTAATCCTTCAGCAAAATATGAAGCTGCCGGTAATGCAGGCATCATCAATATTCGTTTAAAAAAGAACAAATCACTGGGCACAAACGGTTCGGTAAATGCCGGTTGGAACATTGGTACTTATGCCAAATACAATGCGGGTATTAACCTTAATTACCGCAGCAAAAAAGTAAACATCTTTGGCAATTACGGATATAATGATAGCAAAAATGAAAACATTATTAGAGTATATCGCAGTTTGTCAGACAGTGTTTTTAATCAGCGAAGCACATTAATTATGAACAATGAAAGTCATAATTATAAAGTTGGGGTCGATTATTTTATTGATAAGAAAAATACCATTGGAGTAATGGTAAATGGCACACAGTCGTCACCATCTATAGCCAACAGAAGTGAAACCCCCATTGCTTATGCGCCTACTAAAACTGTTGACAGAGTATTGGTAGCTGACAATACAAGCAAAATGAAAAGAAACAACGTAAACATAAACCTAAACTATAGCTATATAGTGCCATCAGGTAAAAGCCTTGTTGTAAATGCCGACCATGGTACTTACGATATCAACAGCAACCAGTTTCAACCCAATTATTATTTTGATGCCACCGGCGAGCACCTGATGAGTAGTGTAATTTACAGGATGATTGCGCCAACCAATATTAACATTAATTCTGTTAAGGCAGACTGGGAGCAGCCTTTTAAAAAAGGAACCCTTGGTATTGGTGGTAAGGCAGCCTTTGTAAAAACAGACAATGATTTCCAGCGCTACAATGTAATTAGCGGAAGCGAACAACTGGATAACGATCGAAGCAATAAGTTTAACTACAAGGAAGATATCAGCGCTGCCTATGTTAATTATAACCGTGCATTAAAAGGGATAACTATTCAGGCAGGTGTAAGAATGGAACATACAGGATCTAAAGGCGTTTCTAACGGATTAAGAAAGTCGAACGGTAACTATGTTCCATATGAAGAATCGTTTAAAAGGAACTATACAGACTTCTTCCCAAGTGGCGCAATAACATTCAATAAAAACCCAAAAAATCAATTTAGTTTAACCTATAGCCGCAGGATTGACCGGCCAAACTACCAGGATCTGAATCCGTTTGAATTTAAACTGGATGAGTACACTTTTCAAAAAGGAAATATCAATCTGAGGCCACAATACACAAACAGTATTGGTTTTACAAATACCTATAAATATAAACTAACGTCTACTTTAAATTACAGCCATGTTAAGGATTTGTTTACTCAAATAATTGACACAGCCGAAAAATCAAAAGCATTTATGTCCAAAAGAAATTTAGCTACGCAGGATATAGTTAGTTTAAATATCAGTTACCCGTTCCGATATAAAGCATACAGTATGTTTGCCAATGTAAATGGATTTTATAACAAGTACAATGCTGACTTTGGGGCAGGCAGAAAGATAAAAGTGAATACGGGAGGTTTAAGCCTGTATGTGCAGAACAGTTTTAAATTTGCAAAAACCTGGACTGCAGAATTATCAGGATTTTACAATGCTCCAACAGCGTACCAGGGAACTATTAGAGCAAATGCTTTATACTCAATAGATGGCGGATTATCAAAACAGGTTATGAAAGGAAGAGGCACCGTTAAAGCGTCTGTAAGTGACATATTACATTCGCTGAAATTTACAGGTGTTAGCGATTTTGCCGGACAGCGAACCGACATAGATGCACGTTGGGAGAGCAGGCAATTCAAATTAAACTTTGTGTATCGCTTTGGAAGCAACATGGTGAAAGCTGCACGTCAGCGTTCTTCAGGTGCAGATGATGAACTTAAAAGGACGAACCAGAGCGGAGGTGCTGCACCAGGTTTAGGTGGATAAGGTAAAGTTTAATGCGCAAAGGGAGTAATACTTCTTTTGCGCATTTTTTATTTGTTTAAAGAATTAACTGTTACAGAACCAGGGATAAATGAGTAAGATTTTTTTTATGAACCAGGCAGTCCCGATCCATCGGGATCAATTAAACTTCAGTGGCGTTACTTATCCCGAGTAAGGTTTTGTGTGCTGCATCGGAACGCACACTTGTACATTTTATCAACGAGGAGCAAAATGCCAACTCACTCATTTAGCCCTTGCAAAGTATAGGCAAGGATATAGAAAAAGGGCTTAATGTTTCCGGCTAAAAATTGTGAAAATGAATATTGGATATTTAAAGGCTAATTTTATTAATCAGGATAAAATATTCACTCAGCAGTATAAATCTATGCAACTAATAAAAAAAAGATATTCCTTTTGGCCGGTATTTGGAATAGTATTGGCAGTCAACATATTTTTTACATTATTGGGCATTTTTATAATTGTTGTGTTAGGTGTAACTGAAATGACCCAGGGCCAGGATGCAGTGAAGGAACTGCTTTCATTAACAGGTTTAGCCAAACATATTTTTGAAATAACTTGCCAGTCTGCATTTTACTATTTCTCTCTTAATTACTACAACAAGTTAATGGTTGAAAAAAAACCTTTGCTTGCCTATGTATGGTTTACCCTCTTACTGGTAGCTGCAGCATTCATTTATTTTGGGGCCGCACAGGTTTTCTTTCCTCAAAAAATTGGTATCAATGATAAAATTAAATCGGGCATATTATTTTTCTCCTATTCCATTTCTTCCATATTTTTTACCGGTTCATCATTGCTATTGGCATACTTAAATAATCTCAGAGACGAAAAGAAACACCGCAAAGTTTTGGAGGCACAAAAAATGCAACTGGAAGTAGATAAATCACAGGCGAATTTTAAATTTTTAAAGTCGCAGATTAACCCACATTTTTTACATAATACACTTAGTTTTTTATACGCCAAGTCATTACCTTATTCAGCAGAATTATCTGAAGGTATCCTCACTTTATCAGATATTATGCGCTACGCATTAAATGAATCAACTGATGAAAATGATAAGGCACCTTTAAAAGATGAGATAGAACATGTGCGGAATGTTATAAAGATTAACCAGCTACGCTTTAGTAATAACCTGCAGGTAAATTTTGAAGTAAACGGCGTGATACGTGGCGTTAATATTATTCCTTTTTTATTAATAACGGTTGTTGAAAATGCATTTAAACATGGCGACCTGCAACGTCCGGAACATCCAATAATCATAAGGCTATCAGTGGAGCATAACCGCTTATATTTTTACTGCTACAATAAAAAGAAAAATGGCCCCAAAGAAATATCTACAGGGCTTGGGTTAGACAATATCCGCAACCGGCTAAACTATGCTTATGGCGACAAATACAAACTAGATATAAAAGACGAAGCTGAATTTTATACAACAGAATTAACCATTTATGATTTATGATAAAATGTATAATAGTAGATGATGAACAACATGCCATAGATATACTGGTACATTATATCAACCAAACCAGTTATCTGCAATTGATAAGCAGTACTACAAAGCCTATAGAGGCATTGCAAACCGTAGCTACCCAACAAATAGATCTTATATTCCTGGATATACAAATGCCCGACCTTTCCGGTATGGATTTTATTAAAGCCATTAATGGCAAAGCCAAAGTAATACTCACAACTGCTTACAGCGAATTTGCCATTGAAGGTTTTGAGCTGGAAGTGGTAGACTATTTACTAAAGCCAATTCGTTTGCCCAGGTTTTTAACTGCGGTGCAAAAGGCCGTAAAAATGATTGCAGAAAAACCTGCTGAATCAGAAAAGAAAACTGAAGATGATTATATTTTTGTAAAGACCGAATCGAAAGGGAAATTACTTAAAATTAACCTGGAAGATATTGACTACATCGAAGGAATGAAAAATTATGTAGCCATTTACAGGAATGGACAAAAAACAATGGTGTATACCAACCTCAAAGACCTGGTGAATCATTTACCACCCGCCGATTTTGTGCGGATTCATAAATCATTTATCATACCCGTTTCCCGAATAACCGGTATTGAAGGCAACCGTATACTGTTGAAAGATGTTACAGCCGAAATACTGATTGGCGAAAGTTATAAGCAGGACCTGATGGAGCTGATTAAAAACAAAATGATTACCTGATAATATTAATTTTTAGCATAGGCGAACTTCAATTTGAAAACAGCTTTTAATCGGGTATAGTTTTTTTCAATAATTTCCTGCAACTAAAAAATTTTGATTTACTTTTCGGAAATGAAAACTAAAATCCTTCTATACTTTATCTTTTTTGCAGCTAACTGTAATGCCCAACGTACCGAAAAATTTTACGATTATTTATGGCGGCCCTCAACTATTGATAAAGCAGTTTACTTTTCAGTTATAGAACCAGCCGGAGATGTTTTTCATCAAACAGATTATTATATCCGGGAGAACAGAATACAAATGGATGGCTATTATAAGGATACCGCTGGTAAAATCAAACATGGCGACTTTCATTATTATTATCCGGGCGGTATCACAGAAACGATTAGTAATTATGTAGATAATAAATTAAACGGTGTTTACATGCATTTTCATAGTAATGGAATGATGTCCGATTCTGCGAATTACATCAGCGGCAACACAATTGGTAATTCGTTTAGTTGGTTTCCCGATGGAATGGCTGAAGACAGTACATTTAAAAGGGAAGACGGAAGTGGAACTTCAATATCCTGGCATTCAAATGGACAGCCCGCTGCTGCCGGGATGTATGGTGTTGGAGGTAAAAAAATTAAAACATGGCAATACTTTCATTTTAATGGAAACTTAAGTGCTAAAGAAAAGTATGAAGATGGCAAACTAATTGACAAGTCTTATTACGATGAGAATGGTAACTCAGAAAGCGATACCACAAGTACAGACCGTGAAGTCAGCTTTCCGGGTGGAATTAAAGCATGGCAGAAGTTTATTTATAAAAGAGCATATTTTCCTGAGGGCTGGAAGATTGTTAATACGGATGCAGTAGTAGTAGTGGTAACCGCCACTGTTGATGAGGAAGGGAATATTAAGGACGCATACGTGTCAACTCCTTTTCATCCGGATTTTGATAAAATTGCTTTAAAGGCGTTGATCGGTGCCCCCAAATGGCTGCCTGCTATTTCGCATCATCGTAAAGTTCAGGCATCGTTCAGGCAACCAATTACATTTCAGCAACAGTAAAAGTTAGTTGAGGTTTATTTTTTATCACCACCGAAATCTGAAGTAAGCGAAACATTGTTGCACATAGGGGCGTTTGCACTTTGTTATAAATAATGAGGCCTGGCTAACTGAGATGTCCGTTCAAATGTTTGTCTATAGCATAAAAAAGTATCCCTGGTTTTTTAATCAAAAATGATTATTCAATATAACTAAATGGAATTATTTTTGAAAAATGTGCCTGATAATTGCTGATATTCAAACAAGATTAATAAGGTAGCGAGCAATATAAAAGACCAGCTATATTTAACGCTTTTCGTAACTATTAAAGTACCAACTGTCTTTTATTTTAGGTAAATTACA
>JBDUEK010000046.1:0-50206 GCA_040002495.1 Ferruginibacter sp. | reverse complement strand
CCTTATCTTTAAAATATCCGCACTTTCTAAATGCGAGAGGTAAGGTGTTCTGAAATAAAAAGGCGGTGTATTTAAACACCGCCTTTTTATTTAACTGTTATAATTTACTTAGTTGGCTTTTATTACCTCATACCAGATTTCTCCGTTATCCTGCACCATTGGTTTGTATTGAGCACCATCTACCGTGTAATATGTTTCACCGTCAATAGTTACTTCTTCATAACCACTTGGAATACTTTCTACGATAGCTCCAACCGGTGGTGATACCACTACATAATTATCATCATCCCTGCGATCATAATAAGTTCCATTGTAATAATAGTATGGATAATCGTGCACATAAATAGTTCGATATCCAAATGGTAACGTATTGATATAAATTCCGATTGGCGGCGCTACCACTCTAAATGTATTATTATAAGGTCTGTAAAAGACACCATCATAATACCTGTAACCATACCCTCCAAAATTTATGTTAAAATAAAACGAAGGAAGCACATTGAAAACACTGTTTCTTCTTGGCAGGTATCCATAACGCCAGCTTGGATTGTAAGCGCTGTAAACTGAACGCCTGTTATTATAATAAGCCTGGTTGCGATTGCCACGGTTGGCATAATTGTTATTACCGTATAGGTTATTATTTCCCGGGCGGTTATAAGAATTACCCGGACGATTGTACCTGTTATTGTAACTATTACCCTGGCGATTTGAATTATTTCTTACAACACCATTGTTTGACCGATCATTATACTGCCTCGTGCCTCTATCCGATTGTGGCCTTACACCTCTGTCATTATTACCCTGGTTTCCGGGGTTTCTGTTTACGTTACTACGGTTGTCATTAAACACAGTCGTACGATCGTTTTGTGCCCTGCGTGTATCCATACTGCGTGTGTCATTGTTACCTCTGATAGAAGGTTGACGTTGCACATTAGATTCACGGCTTTGCTGGCGAACAGTAGATTGGCCTCGTGAACCGGACGAACGGTCACCACCACGTGAGTTGCCCTCACGCTGTCCTCTTCCATTATTTTGAGCCTGGGAAGTAAAGCTGTAGAAGGTGGAAAAAAATAACAACATCACTGCTGCTTTTTTTGAAAACCTTCCCAGCATTTTAAATGTATTTGTTTCGATTTTCATTTTCGGTTTGTTTAAAATTTGAATATAATTTCAGAGAAATATCTATTCCTTAGACTATTCATTTGTACAAAAATCTTACCGCAAAATTAGTATTCACATAATTATAACAAATGCATTATCAGGTTCGTATAGCTATTTTAACAAATGGATATCGCTAATATTCTTTCAGCTATTTAAGTTAATCAATTTCTACTGAATTCATAAAATTAAATCCAGGTAAATCAACACTTTCGGGTATTGTATCTGCTTTAGAGATTATATAATTTTATGGTACATATTTAACAATTAAAAATATTACTATGGCAAATAATACTTTTCTCACCGGTAAAAGACAGCATTTGCCAATTGTCCTTTTTTCTTTGTTATGTCTTTTGACATTGCTGTATTCCTGTAATGGCAATTCGGGCAGTAACGGGAAAGGCACACCAACTGATAGTATTACCATTCCCAAAGACAGTGTACCAGTATCACCCATTCAACCAGATTCGGGAGTACTGACTGTTGCAGCTATCAATACGTCAAGTGATCAAAATACGGTTGTAAGTTTTTACGAAAGAGAATCTGGCTATATGCTTTCCAAAAAAGATGAAAAATTTGATGCTAATATGAAACTGTTAACAGCCGCATTGAAAACTAATTCGCCGATAAAAATAACAGGAGACATCAGGGGAGGGTTGTTTGCTGTTACTATGCCAGGCAATGAAGAACTGAGCATTTACAAAAGACTTCATGCAAATGATATTAAAGATCTTGCAATACCAAGACTGATAGACGTTAAAAAAATAGATACCGGTACTTTTAACAGGGTTGAAATTTTAAAATGGCCGATATTTTATCGTTGTACAAACGTATTGCCCAACTATGCCAAAGCAAAAGAAATTTTTGATAGTTGTGCTGCCCAATCCTGCAACCTTGGTGTCCCTACCTCGGTTACGCCTTGTATCCCATTTCAATATGTAAGAGACGGTTGTTTTGCAAGAGCACATAAAATGAGGTATATCATTGAACAAAGGTTTCATTACTGTAGTGAAAAAGTATTTAGCTATGGGATAAACAATTCAACAACGCTGGCAGTACGAGCAAATAAGTGGGGTGGATGTTGTGTTACCTGGTGGTATCATGTAGCGCCACTGGTTAGGGTAAAAATTCAACGAGGCAAATTCTCATTAACGTTGGCGTATGTAATAGATCCGGGGATGTTTAATACTCCGGTTCTATTATCAACCTGGTTAAATGCGCAGGAAGACATATCCTGCCTTGCTGGTGCAGGCGTTGGTTCCTACAGTATTCAGCCATCATCCGTATATTTCCCGAATGGTACAACAGACCCCAATTATATCTTAACAAATGGTCATCTCGTTTCCTATAACATTCCTAACACATGTCCATAAACAATCATAAATTAAAGGAATCATTTAGTTTCTCTTTTAAAGAAAAACTTTTAGCATGCCTTTTATTATCACTCTTTAAAATATCATTTAGTTTGGCTGAATATAACTTAAAAATTAATGAAGACACGACTGTTTCCAAAGTTACAGTTGCCAATATTTTTGAGAAAGAAAATGAGGATTATATCTTGGTGAATTTTTACGAATCAGCCAGGGAGTATTTACTTTATAAAAAAAATAAACGCTATCAATTTTTCATCGAACTACTTAGAGAATCAAAGAAAGATAATTTAATGATTGAAATTTCTTTTACTGAAACAAAAGAACATCTATTAATTATTATAGATATTCAAAAAGTAAAGAAATTCTGAATTTGTAACTGAGTTTCTTTTTTTGATAAATGTAAATACCAACCAACTACTTGGTTGCATTTTTGTTGTAAGTAGATAAAAAAGAAATTATGGCGGAAAAGATTTCATTCAAGGGAATGTATTGCGTACTTAAAAATTCATTCAATGGTTTTATAGAAAATAAAGTTACCAAGCTTAGTGGAGCTTTGGCATACTATACTGTGTTTTCACTTGCTCCATTGATGATTATTGTAGTATCGGTTACATCATTATTTTGGGGCAGAGATGCAGTAGAAGGAAAAATTTATGGGCAACTGGCGGGGTTTGTGGGACATAATGCGGCCGTACAATTACAGGAAATGATTAAGAACGCTTCTCTTGAGGGTAAAAGTAAAGTAGCTGCTATCATAGGAGCTATTGCTTTATTAATTGGCTCCACCACTGTATTTGCTGAAATACAGGATTCCATAAATGGTATTTGGGGACTTAAACCAAAACCCAAAAGGGGATGGCTAAAAATGCTTAAGAATCGGGTATTGTCTTTTTCGGTTATTATTAGCCTTGTTTTTTTATTGCTGGTTTCCCTGGGAATTTCATCTATTATTGATGGATTCAGCGACCGGCTTCAGGATCATTTTCCGCAGGTAGCAGTGATCGTATTTTATATAATAAACCTCCTTATTACTTTTGGTGTTACCACAGTTATTTTTGCTGTGATATTTCGTGTTTTACCAGATGCTGACATCAAATGGAAAGATGTGATGGCAGGTGCAATGACCACGGCATTTTTGTTTATGCTGGGTAAATTGGGTATTTCATTCTACATAAGTAAGAGCAATGTAGGCAGTACCTACGGTGCGGCTGGATCATTGGTTATATTGTTATTATGGGTTTACTATTCTTCACTAATACTTTATTTTGGTGCTGAGTTTACCAAAGCATATGCTATGAAATTTGGATCAAATATATATCCAAATGATTATGCTGTTACTACAAAAATGGTGGAAGTTGAAACGGGTAGCGAATCAATTCAAAATAAAGAAAATGCAACAATTGAAACCAAAGGAAGCGTGGAAGGACATAATATTGAAACAAAAACTAAAGAAAATAAAATGCTATGACTGAGTATTCAAACATGGAAGTTAGACGCTTAGTTATCTAAAAGTATGTGATGGATTATCTTAACTGCATGCTCCCTTGAATTTTCAATAAAAAGGCTGTGCGTATCCATACCTCCGCAAATAACACCAGCTAAAAAAAGCCCTTTTATATTTGTTTCATGTGTGTCTTCATTGTAAGATGGTTTCCTGGTTATATCTGTTGATAAAGAAATACCCGCTTTCTGTAAAAATTTAAGGTCTGGTTGATAACCGGTCATGGCAATTACCCAATCATTTTCAACTGTTACCAATCCATCAGGCGTTTTAATATCGACTTCTTTTTCTCTTATTGCCGAAATAGTTGAACTGAAATATGCTTTGATAGATCCTTCGTTGATTCTATTAATAATATCGGGGCGAACCCAATATTTAACACGACTACCAATTTCACCATCCCTGATTACCATCGTTACTTCCGCACCTTTGCGCCATGTTTCCAATGCAGCATCCACCCCTGAATTATTAGCACCGGTAACCAGCACTTTTTCAAAAGCATAAAAATGTGGATCCTTGTAATAATGTGTAACTTTTGAAAGCTCTTCTCCCGGAACATTTAATAAATAGGGGATATCATAAAATCCTGTAGCTATTATTACATTACTGGCGGCATAAGTGGTTTTATTGGTTACAACTTCAAATCCCTCAGATATTGTGTTGATGTCTGATACAGTCTCAAACAAGTTAATATGCAAGCCGGAAGATACCGCAACACGCCTGTAGTACTCCAATGATTCACTGCGGGTAGGTTTTACATTATTGCTTACGAAAGGAACACCTCCGATTTCGAGTCTTTCAGAGGTAGAAAAAAATGTCATGTTTACCGGGTAATTGTACAAAGAATTTACCAGGCAACCTTTTTCCAGTATCACATATGTTAAGCCTTTATTTTTTGCTTCCAATGCACAGGCAAGTCCAATTGGTCCACCCCCGATTATTACTACCTGATATGATTCCCGCATTCCAATTATTTTTTTATTTATTGTCAATAATTTACCGGCCAGTTGTTAATGATTCAACAATAGCTTGCAAATTAATTGAGGTATGCAGTACTGTTAGCATCAACATATTCAGTCGAGCTAAAATCTTTTACAATATTGTAAAGTGTATCACGCTCTACAGGCCTGCGTTTCACCTGCTTGATCAAGGTAACTAATTCTTCGGTGGTCATCGCCGGTGTTTGTTCTTCACTGCCGGCCATGCTATAAATTTTTGTGGAATCATCAATAGTACCGTCAATGTCGTTTACGCCAAATGATAAACTCAACTGTGCATTATCTCTCCCAAGCATGGGCCAGTAAGCTTTCAGGTGAGGAAAATTATCCAGATAAATTCTGGCGATTGCATAAAGCCTCATGTCTTCCGTTATAGTAGATTCAGGTACATAACTCATCTCATTATCGTGGTTCCTGAATTTCAACGGTATAAAAGTATTGAAGCCATGTGTTTTGTCTTGCAGGGTACGTAGCCTGCTCATGTGATCGATGCGGTCTTCGTATTTTTCGATGTGGCCATACAACATGGTGGCATTACTATGCATACCTAGTTCATGGGCAATCTCGTGAATCCGTAACCAGCCATCCGCATCTACTTTATCAGCCGAAATTTGTTTCCTTATTTCAGGTGCAAATATTTCTGCACCACCACCTGGTAAACTATCCAGACCAGCATCGTGTAATCTTTTCATACCTTCTTCGCTGGTTAATTTTGCTTTGCGAAACATGTAATCCAACTCAACTGCAGTAAAGGCTTTTACATGAAGACCCGGGCGATGTGCTTTAATTTTTTGCATCAGCTCAATGAAATAATCCATATTCATTTTTGGATGAACACCGCCAACAATATGTACCTCCGTAATGGGTTTGCCATCATAGGTTTTTACAATGTCGAGCATTTGATCAATGCTTAGTTCCCATCCTTCTTCCTTTTTAGCGTACAAGCGTGAATAGGAACAAAATTTACAACTGAACACACAAACATTGGTTGGTTCAATATGAAAATTCCGGTTAAAATAAGTGGTATCTCCATGCAATCTTTCACGGATAAAATTTGCCAATGAACCTGCAAAACCCAGACTCGCTTTTTCAAAAAGAATGACGCCTTCTTCATCCGTAATTCTAACAGCGTCTTTTACTTTTTGGGCTATTTTTTTAAGATCTGTATCTGCTGTATTTTCTATTAAATGATCGATTGATATCTGCATATTGTAAATTTTATCAAAGTTACTCCAGGTGTAGCTTTAAAACAAAAGCGGATGCCATTGGTTGGCATCCGCAAGAATTATTTTGCAAGTTTTGTCTAATTTTTAATAATTTTTTCTACTTCTGTCTTATTAGTATACACCAATTTTAATATGTATATACCTTTTGCAAGATTTTTAAGATCAACCATTTCTTCGGTTGTTGCACCACCGTTGTACCTTTTATCCCAAACCAATTGCCCGGCAGCATTAAATACCTGTGCTGCCCGTAAATCCACCGGTGGTAATAAATGGTGTATGCGGAATGTAGTACTAAAAGGAACGGGATAAATCAGGTATCCTTGCGACTTTAACCTGGCGGGAAGTGTTCTTCCATAAATATTGATATTGTCAATATACAAGTTGTTTTGCCGGTTACTTTTTGCAACAAAATAAATTTGAAAATCAGGCGCATTGTTAATCAGCGGGGAGATGTCTATCTTTTCATTTCTCCATTGTGTAATTGCAGCCGGTCTAAAGGCGATGTCCGTTGAATAGTTAGGATCATGAATGGTTTGAAGATCTTCGCCCCACTTTTTAAAAATGGTAGTTGTTGTAATACCGCAATCTGTAGTTAACACCAATTCCAATGTATCTAACGGTAGCACCGTGCTACCCGGATACTGTTTGCCTTGGCTATGTGCATAATCAAAACTTACAAATGCCGAATCAAATGTGCCCAAACCTATTCGGGGAGAGACGAAACGGTCCGTTGTATTGGAAGACGCGTAATCAAAATTATTGATCACCATCGATGCAGCTCCAATTCTTGCAGCATTGATTGTTCTAACCCAGGTAGTACTGTTATCAAAATTTTGTACACCCCAATTAAGCGGAGGAAAAGTATTTCCTTCAAAGCCTTCAGTTACTGCGCCATTTACAATCGGTATAATTGAAAAAGCAGAACGGATTGTGTCGTTAGCCGGAACCTTATCAGCAACTCCATTTGGACTGGTGGTATAAACTGTAAATAAATGATTTCCTGTTTGAACAGTAAGTGCCGGTAAACTTACAGCAATGGGCGCACTGCACTTTGGAAGATTGCCTGTCCAGTTAAAAGTAACAGGTGCTCCGTTATCAATATTATAGCTAAAAGTTACATTGGTTAAAGTGGTATTTCCTTTATTAAATATAACAATTGAAGGCTGCAAGTTTCCATTACAATACAATCCGTTAGGATTGATAATTGCCCTCAATTCAACGTTTGGATCTGGCAAAACATACTGGTCAAACTGGATGTTATCGAGGTAGAGATTATTACCATAATGATTGGTACTTTTAAAACCAATGGTAACTTCAGGACCTAAATTACACAAACTAAGCTTAACGGATTCCGATCGCCATTGAGCAGCATTGGGAGTGAATCCCGTAGTAACTAATACGCCTCCGTTAGTTTCAAGATCGCTGCCGGATTTATTGTACCCTGTTGGTTTCCAGGTAGCGCCACAATCATCCGAATAAACAATTTCAAGACCGTCCCAGTCTACGGGATCATTGCTATATTTTGCATAGGCTACATTAAAATTGATTACCAAAGAATCATACCCTGCAGTTAATAATTTAGGAGAAATCAGGTAGTCGACCTGGCCGGTATCGGGATAATCAAAACAGTTTAAATACACAGACGCCGTACCTGGATTTGCAGCATTGGTTGTTCGTGCCCAGGTTACGCTACCACCATCAACGTTATCTATTCTCCATCCTATTGGTGGAAAGACTGCGGACTCAAAACTTTCTGCAATAGTTGGAACCGGAATGCCAATTGACAATACAGAAAATGAAGCGTTCGCACTATCATTTCCCGGACGGCCATCAGCTTGTCCATTTGGATTAATTGTTTTGATGGTTAACACATGTGTGCCTGCGGGAGCATTTACCTGATCAATACTTACATAAGCAAAATCAGCTGGCTGCAAGTTTCCCGCCCATGGTTGCATAGCAATACTCACACCATCTACCTGTACATCGAATGTTAGTGAAGTTACCGGCGCATCACCATCATTCACAATTAAAACCTGCGGACTAAAGGGTGTACTACAGATACTAGTTGTGGTACCGCATGCATAGCCGCGGCTATCGGGATTTAAAATTTCTGAAACCCTGATATCGTTGTTTACAATGTTACCTGTAACTGGTATCAGGCCATCAGATGTTAATAAAGAAGGCCTGTAAAGATCTAGTGCAGCTTCTGCTCTGCAGGCTTGCCCGATGGTGAACATACCATAACATGGATCCGAAGTATAGTCCATAAAATTCTGATACATAAATCCGGGAGCCGATGACGAACATGCATCTGTTTGTATGCCTGAAAGGCAACCATCTGTTGCCCCCGCCTGGTTGGGCGTATCATCTTTACAGGCAGTTGGTAGCGGTCCGTATGGCGTATCAAAATCAGAACCGGTACAATCGGTTCCATCATCACCCCAAATGTGAAAAAGATAAAAATAGTGACCGGTTTCGTGTACCAGCGTACGGCCCAAATCGTAGGCACCTGCAAATGGGCTGCCACAAGGTTGATCGATCGAACCATAATTAATCGCTACGCCTTGTTCATTGTCGAGTGGAGGGTTAACATTTGGGAAAGTTGCAACTCCCAGTAAACCGTCGGTAAAATCTGTTAACCAAACATTGTAATATTTTGATCCGTCCCATTGATCTAATCCACCTGCTGCCGTATGTTTCAATTGGGTATTATAACTAGACGAAGCCGATGTGAAAGTCCGGTTTGTTACTCTTCTTTCAATGCCATTTGTTGAAGTGCCAACAGGTGTTCTTTTGGCCAACGCAAAACGAATATTACAATGAGCAAATACTGCTTTGAAAGCAGCAGGCAATTTAACGGCATCAGGATTGAGACCGGCAAAATCACGGTTCAAAACATCTACCTGTCTTTGAATTGCGGCATCAGACGCAAAGGATTGAACACTTGCATTTCCCACCACATGAAAAACTATAGGAACAACTATGACTGCCTGTGTGCCTAATGGGCGATTTGCATTTGAACCTCTCTGTGACCTTTCTTTTAATTTAATTGTAGCCAGCTGCCTGGCTTTTGCCTCAAGCAACGGGTCCAGCTTTTTCATTTCTGCATAATACTCCATAGTACCACACCTTATCACAGTAGCTTTATTTGTTGTAGTTTTTTTAATTATTTTTTGCGAAAAAGATTGTGATGCCGAAAAAAGCATAATCATTACCGCTATACTATTTCGTAGAAAACAGATCAAAGAAGGATGTCCACATCGAAATTGATTCATAACATTAGTTTATGTAATTGCCCTAAAGGCACAAACAAATTTAATGGATAACACAGGTATCAGATTTAAAATATTACCCAGCGTACTTACATACGGAGTTTTTCCACTTTTAATTTTTAGTCAGCCTGCTTTTTTCGAATGCTTATTTTAATTTTATAATAACAGTATTATTTGGATAACTCATTTTCAAAATATATAAACCTATTGATTTATTGTTAAGATCAATAATAATTTCTGTAATTGAACTTCTTGTGTAACAGATTGAGGCTATTTAACTCTAATGAAAGCGATAAACCAGCAACATTTGTCACGCGTTTATATTTGATGAATTAAAAATGCGCTATGAACCTTATGTTAAATAATTGTATATCTTCCAGTAAAATTATAACCACAAATTTATCTTATCCATTAACCTGTTCAAATGAGTGTAAAGTTTAGGCTTATCCTGATGTTTTTTTTCCAGTTTTTTATTTGGGGTTCCTGGTTGATTACAATCGGAGCTTATTGGTTTCAAACCCTTCCGGTTCTTTATCCTGTAATGGATGAAACTACCCATCAAAGTATCTGGACAGGAACCTCCTTTGGTGCACTGTTTTCTACCATGGGTTTTGCTTCCCTTTTTATGCCGGCTATCATGGGCATCATTGCAGATAAATGGATTAACGCAGAAAAATTATATGGTATTTGTCATATTTGCGGAGCTATTGTTTTGTTAAGCATTCCAATGGTTAAAGATCCTGTTACCATGTTTTGGGTAATGTTATTGAATATGATGTTTTATATGCCAACCCTTGCTTTGTCAATAGCAGTTGGTTATACCGCGTTAAAAAAACAAGGTGCAGATATCGTTAAAACATATCCTCCAATTAGAGTTTGGGGCACCGTTGGTTTTATCGTTGCATTGTGGGTTGTAAGTCTTTTACATTTTGAAACTTCTGCCAACCAGTTTTATGTAGCTAGTGCCGCTTCGTTGTTTTTAGGGTTATATGCATTTACGTTACCTAAATGCCCTCCTCAATTAAAGGATGGCAATAAAAAAACATTGTCACAGGCGCTGGGTCTTGATTCGTTTGCTTTATTCAAAGACAGTAAAATGGCCATGTTCTTTATATTCGCCATGTTATTGGGTGCGGCGTTGCAATTAACCAATGCTTATGGAGATACTTTCCTGCACGACTTTTCACAAGTGGATATTTACAAAGAAACTATTGCAGTTAAATACCCGGCTATCATTATGTCAATCAGCCAGATTTCAGAAACATTATTCATATTGGCAATTCCATTTTTCCTGAAGAAGTTCGGTATTAAGTATGTGATGTTTTTTAGTATGATTGCATGGGTTTTAAGATTTGGCTTGTTTGCTTATGGAAATCCGGGCGGTGGTTTATGGATGATCATTTTATCTTGTATCGTTTACGGAATGGCATTCGACTTTTTCAACATTTCAGGTTCATTATTTGTTGAGTCGCAAAGTAGCGCAGCAATAAGAGCAAGTGCCCAGGGTTTGTTTATGATGATGACCAATGGCTTTGGTGCGGTGTTAGGAAGTATGATTAGTGGAGTTGTTATTCAACATTATTTTACTTATGCAGATAACAGCAAGGACTGGCATGGCATCTGGATTAGCTTTTCTATTTATTCAGCAATAGTAGCGGTGGCTTTTTTAGTTTTATTTAAACACAAACATAACCGGGAAGCAATCGTTCCATTGGTACACTAAATAATCAAAGTGACTTAAAAATAAAAAAGCTTCATTCGTTGAGAATGAAGCTTTTTTATTTTTAAGATTAAGTGCTTTTAGATATGTGCTTCGATCTTTTTTACAAAGTTTGCTTTAGGTTGTGCACCTACCAATTTGTCAATTACTTTACCACCTTTTACAAAAAGGATAGCGGGAATACTGGTGATTCCATAATCAGTGGAAATTTGCGGGTTATGATCAACGTTTACTTTTCCAACATTTACTTTACCGTCATATTCTTTTGAAAGTTCATCAATAACTGGTCCGATAGCTCTGCATGGTCCGCACCATTCTGCCCAAAAATCTATTACTGTCAATTTATCTGAATCTAAAACTTCTGTTTTAAAGTTTGCATCCGTGAATTCGTGTGCCATAAGTATATTTTTTAAATTTTATTTTAATTGAATTGCAAAAATACATCCAAAAACTTAAATATGTTGCAATGACATATTCACAACTTAATTGTCAGTGTTTATATGTTTTTATGGTTTGTAAAATGGTTGTACAATTTCCATTGTTTAACCAATAATCACATCTAATATCAAATAAATTAACATTTTTAACTTTTAATCTTTGATACCTGAACAACTGATTAAGAAAAGACTAAAAGATTAATAAATGCAAAATAATGTCAAAATAGCTTGCTAGGCTGTCACCACGCTTACATCTACATCTTTATTTTCATTTAAAAATACAGCCATGTCATCATTCATGGTAAATCCCTTCTCCAACGTGTACATGCCCACTTTATATTTGTTCCTGGTATCTACTATATTAAACTTAATATTCGTTTTACCCGGGTTATCCTTAATATTCTGATCGATGAACTCCACAAATTTATCATTGATAAACTGGGGTTGAATTTCAATGATCACTTGTTTTGTCAAGGCTGGCTTCACGGTTTCAAGCAAATGCATTTTTGATAATTTAAACTCATACTGGTCGCTGTTATACCGCGATTTAAATCCACCTTCTATCAATATTATCAACCCTTTTTCTAAGTAATTGGTATACTTAACATAGTCTTCGCTCCAGAGCATAAATTCAGTTTTACCACTGTAATCTTCTACCGAAAGGATACCGAAATTTTTACCTGTTTTTGTAACCCGATGCTGTGTATCTACTACCAACCCTGCTACCCGAAATTGTCGGGCCGGATTTGCATGTGTGTTAACAGCCAGTTTAAATTCATTGTAATCTGCCAGTGGCGTAATATTATAATGCCTCATTTCGAACTTGAAATTATCTAACGGATGCCCGCTGATGTACATCCCTGTTACTTCTTTTTCAAAGTCCAATTGTTCAGCCAATGGCCAGGGCTCGCAGGCTGATAATTTGGGAGGAATAATCTCTGGCATTTGCATATCACCAAATAATGTATTGGTAGTACTGGCATTTTGAGATTGGATGATATTGCCAAACTTCAAAATTTTATCCAATCCCTGCACATCGCCGGGAGCCTGATAAAAATATTGTGCCCTGGTAATATCGGGAAAGCAATCAAATGCGCCGGAATAAATTAAACTTTCCAGCGACTTTTTATTAGCTGCACGTTGGTTAACACGTTTGGCAAGATCGTACATGGATGTGTAGGGGCCGTGTTTGATACGTTCCTCCACAATTGTCTCAATTGCATTTTCACCTACACCTTTTAAACCCGACATTCCAAAACGGATTTCACCATTTTTATTTACTGCAAATCCATTTTGCGATTCATTGATATCCGGCCCCAAAACGGTTAATCCCATTCGTTTACATTCTTCCATAAAGAAGGTAATCTTCTCCGCACTACCTGCATGATTCAATACCGCAGCCATATATTCACTTGGATAATGTGCTTTCAGATACGCCGTTTGATAGGCCACAAATGCATAACAAGTGGAATGGGATTTATTAAAGGCGTATTGTGCAAATGCCTCCCAATCTGTCCATATCTTTTCCAGTTTATCCGCAGGATGCCCTTTTAGTGTGGCCCCGTTTACAAACTGCTTTTTCATTTTATCAAGAATGGCAATTTGTTTTTTACCCATTGCCTTTCTTAAAATATCCGCATCTCCTTTACTAAAGCCTGCCAGTTTTTGCGACAGCAACATCACCTGTTCCTGGTAAACGGTAATGCCATAAGTGTCCTTCAGGTATTCCTCCATTTCCGGCAAATCAAAAATCACTTCTTTCTTACCGGATTTGCGATCAATGTATTCAGGGATGTAAGCAATCGGGCCTGGCCTGTATAAGGCGTTCATCGCAATAAGATCATCAAATTTATCCGGCTTCAATTCACGTAGATATTTTTGCATACCCGGACTTTCAAACTGGAACGTCGCATTGGTATCTCCCTGCTGATATAGCTTGTACGTCTTTTCATCATCTAATGCTATGTAGTCGATATCTATAGAAACACCATGATTTTGTTTGATAAGTGTTAACGCAGTTTTTAAAATGCTGAGAGTTTTTAAACCCAGGAAGTCCATCTTAATTACACCTGCTTCTTCAATGGATCCCCCTTCAATTTGGGTTAGCCATAAGTCAGATTCTTTCGATGAGGCTACCGGTAAAAGATCAGTAAGATCTTTTGGTGCAATTATAATTGCAGAGGCATGTATACCCGTATTACGAACCGATCCTTCCAGTATTTCTGCTTCGTGCAAAATGGTACTGTGCAGGTCGTTGCCATTATATATTTCACGCAGCTTTTTTACATTTTCAATATCATCCGGCTGTAATTGTTCCTTTTCTTCCAGCGATTTTACGCCATCTTTTGCCTCCTTAACAGTATAGGGGGCGTGCAACAAACGCTTTAAATTAATACCGGGTTTTTCAGGTACCAATTTAGATAGCGCACGGCTTTCTGCCAGTGGTAAATCCATTACCCTCGATACATCAGCAATACTTGATTTTGCAGCCATGGTGCCATAGGTAATAATTTGGGCCACCTGGTTCTTACCATATTTTTGAACCACATAATCTATTACCCTTTGTCTTCCTTCATCATCAAAATCCGTGTCAATATCCGGCATCGATTTACGTTCCGGATTCAAGAACCTCTCAAATAGCAAATTATATTTTATAGGGTCAATATTAGTTATGCCTATACAATATGCTACCACACTACCTGCAGCGGAACCACGGCCGGGCCCAACAAATACGCCCATTTCTTTACCTGCTACAATAAAATCACTTACAATTAAAAAGTAACCGGCAAAACCCATGTCACGAATTACGCCTAATTCAAAATTGATGCGCTCTTCCGTTTCAGGGGTAAATATTTTATAACGTTCTTTAGCACCGGTCCAGGTTAAATTGGATAGATATTCATCCTGCGATTTAAAGTTTGCAGGAACCACAAAGTGTGGAAGCAAAATATCTCTTTTAAGATCCAGCAAATCTACCTTGTCAACAATTTCATTGGTATTATCAATAGCTTCCGGAATGTCATCAAAAACCTTGGCCATTTCTTCGCCGGTTTTTAAATAAAACTGGTCGTTGGGAAATGCAAAACGTCTATTCTTTGTGGATCCATCATCATCCGAGAATTCATTCATTTTAGGCGTGGATTGCTTTTCGCCTGTGTTAATGCACAACAAAATATCATGTGCATTCGAATCCTTTTGATCTACATAATGCGAATCATTGCTGGCAATAATTTTTACATTGTATTTTTTGGCAAATTTTAATAATACAAGATTTACTTTATCCTGGTCAGGGATGCCGTGCCTTTGTAATTCTATATAATAATCTTCCTGGAAAATATTGAGCCACCATTTAAATTCATTTTCACCTTCTGCTTCACCTTTTTGCAAAATGGTTTGCGGCACCAACGCACCCAGGCAACAGGTAGTTGCAATTAATCCTTCATGATATTTATGGATTAACTGTTTATCAATTCTTGGATATTTTGAATACATACCTTCAATGTATCCGAGCGATGTAAGCTTTACCAGGTTCTTATATCCCTGGTCGTTTTTAGCCAATAATATCTGGTGATGACGTGGATCTTTTTCCTCTTTACTAAAAGTTTTACGGGTTCTGTCGGTAGTAATATAAAATTCGCAACCTACAATTGGTTTAACTTTTAAAGTGCCATCTTCATTCTTATGCTTATACGCTTCTTTTACAAATTCGAACGCACCAAACATATTTCCATGATCGCTGATAGCGAGTGCCGGCATTTTTTGATCAATGGCTTTTTTATATAAATTTTTGATAGAGGCGGCTCCATCTAATAATGAAAATTGTGTGTGTACGTGGAGATGTGAAAACTTCATTTGCTCAATAGTCGTTTATTTGAAAACTAAATTATGTGCAGGGCAACGGATATTTAACCCTTGTAACCATGCAAAGATCGTAAACAATAAAGTGGTCTACTAATTCGTTTTTCCACAGTGTAAAGCGTTGGAAATCATATTTTAACCCAAATGGTTGCATTATTAAATTATGAAGCTTAACTTCGCAACGCATTTAAGAAATATTATTTATTAATTGTTTGTATTACAAGGTTCAAAGAAAGGAAAAGATAAACCGGTTCGAATAACGAAATGAAGATGACCAAATAACACAAGATTAAGTTGTACTTACGTGTAAATCCCAAATTTTACGTATGAAACACTTATTTTTTGTTGCTGTTGCCATTGGCATATTTTCAGGAACAACAATATCTGTAAAAGCTCAAACCAACGTTGGCATAGAAAGATATGCCGGCAAAAATCAAAAAAAAGCTTCTCCAAAATTTATTGAAGATATCGAGTTAAGCCCCGAGTCAACCACTGTCTATTTGGCCAAAGCCGATGAAAAAGATAATGCAGTAAAATCAATAACTCAACTATCAAGTTCTATTGGAAAAACTGCATCGGGTAATATTGAAGGCTTGTCATCATTACAATTTAAATATGCATTGTTGACGGATCGTGATGTAGAGGAGCTTAACAATGCCCAACTATATTCTTTTATTGACAGTTGGTGGGGCACCCGTTACCGCTATGGAGGTTCTACACATGATGGAATTGATTGCAGCGCATTTACCGGCACATTGTTGTCAAATGTGTATGGACTTTCATCACCACGTACTGCAGAAGATCAATATAATTCATGCGAAAAAATTTCATTGGAAAATCTTCAGGAAGGAGACCTTGTATTTTTTAATACAAAAAGAGGGCATTCTGTGACCCATGTGGGGCTTTACCTTGGCAACAGTTATTTTGTGCATAGCAGTGTGCATGACGGTGTAACGATCAGCAGTTTATCAGACGGTTATTATAGCCAGAAATTTATTAGCGGTGGAAGGCTTGCAAAATAATTATTCTCAATACCATTAAATAATTTTAAGGGAGAATTTATTCTCCTTTTATTATGCCCGCCTTTTTTTGGAGGCTTTTCCAAACAGGTAAAATATCAGACGATAACTTTAACCACATTGTACCGCTTGCATACAATGCCAGGAAACATACACTTCTTACAACCAGCCACCAAAATCCCTGGTACTGATTGAACAAATAATAACAACAAAAAAAAGATCCGATGCCCAAAACAACTGTATAAAAAGTTGCCATTGTAAAAGGCTGCATATCAAATTTCTTTTTAAGGTACCAGAATCGAATTGCATTGTACACTGAAAATGTAAACAGGTTGGCAACGGCCGGGCCCAATACACCCAGGTAATACTTGGTTAAAATATAATTAAGTGGCAAGGTTATCAATAGCAAAATAACTCCGGTAAAAAACTCAAATTTCCACAAGGTTGATGTGGCGATTATCTGGCTGTTTACACCGGTTCCCATGTCAACTATTCGCATAAGACCAATGTAGAAGAAAACCCACCTGGCGTCGATATAACCATCTTGTAAATGAAAGGTGAAAATGCCATCAGCAAAATTTAACCAGATCAATGAGAACATACCAACCGCAAATATCAGTTGGTTAATGGATGATTGTTTATATATCCTGGTGATTCTGCTTCTGTCTTTATCTTTCCATGCCTGTGATAGCGCTGCAATAGAGGAGGAAATAATACCCCTTTGCGGCGCCTGTATTAAACTGGCCATGTTTTGTGCAAGTGAATAAATGGCTACGGCTTCTAACCCATGTTCTAAAACTGATGCAACTACCAGGGTGTCGAAAACTCCGGCAATTGCAAACACCAATGTGCCACCATATACAAATTTTATGAGTGTGAGTATTTTCTTAAAGAATTTTTTTGTTACAATGCTCGGCTTAAATGTTAAATGAAAATGGCCGTTCACAACCAGGTAAATGAGTAAAGTAATAGCTATGCCTAAATAAGTAAAAGAATAAATTTTGATAAAAATATCAAAGTCTGCAAGTATGCCGGTGAAAGTTAAAATGATCAGGATTGTTGTAAAAAGACGGAATTGTATTTCACGGAGGTAATTGGTGAGTATAGATTTTTTTAATTGCCAGGCAAAACTTTCCAGCACAGAATAAAGTGTTAATCCCAATCCAAAAGGAAATATCCAATAAAAATATTTTACAAATTCTGGTGAGTTGCTGCCAAATTTATAAATAATGAGGTCTTTAAAATATATACCTGCAATGATAACAAAGCAAAAACTTATTAGTGAAACAAGTAAGGCCCATGATAGAATATCAATCTTCTTTTTATCAAGATTCTCTTTGTAATAAGGGTAAAACTTATAGATGTAGGAAGTCATGCCCAGGTTTGCAAATGAAAACATGAGATTGGCAATGGCTATAAAAATTCCTGTAAGCCCGTATTGTTCTTTAGTGAAACCGCCTTCCCTGGTAAATAAATAGGTATTTAAAAAGCCAAGCGCAAATCCGAGATATACTACGAATGACGAAATAATACTTTGCCTTCTGATTTGGCTCATAAACTGATTTGCGGCTAAATTAATCTACCTTTTTTGCAATAACATAAAAATTTATATCGATAGAAAAAGCATTTCCGGTGCCGGTATTCGCTTTTAATCTGTTCCATTTTTCTGTAGGTTTTATCCAAATAGTTCCATTGAAGTTTACTTTTAACGGCATACAGAATCCTTTTACACAGTTAGTGTAACGATAAAATAATTCTTCATCTTTTATTTTATACTCCAGTACAGGCACTTCAGCTGTTCTCAGGTATTGATCAAATACTTTGCTGAAATCTATTTTAGCCTGTTGAGATATATAATCTTCTACCTGTTTTGTGGTAACCGTTTTATGATAAAAGGTTCGGTTTAAACCCCACAGTATATCTCTAAAAAGGGAATCGTTATTAATTACCTGGCGAATGGTGTGGATCATGTTACCACCTTTGTAATACATGTCTCCGCTTCCTTCTTCATTAACGCCATAAGGTCCTATAATTGGCTTGTCATTTTTTATTCGATTCCTTGTTCCCGTTACATAAGCCGTTGCTGCATCTTTACCATAATAATATTCTGTAAACAAAGTTTCACTGTAATTGGTAAAGCTTTCATGAATCCACATATCAGCAATATCTTTTGATGTGATGTTATTGGCAAACCATTCATGTCCGCTTTCATGTACAATAATAAAATCCCATTTAAGTCCCCATCCACTTCCACTAAGGTCTGTGCCTTTATAACCATTGCTAAATCCGTTGCCGTATGCAACAGCACTCTGGTGCTCCATTCCTAAATGAGGGGCTTCAACTAATTTGTAGCCGTCTTCGTAAAACGGATATGGGCCAAACCAATATTCAAAAGCTTTCATCATGCGTGCAGCATCTTTAAATTGTACTTTGGCTTTTTCGAGGTTATAATCCAATACCCAATAATCCATATCCAGGTTACCCTTTTCTCCTTTATATACTTCTGAAAAATGGGCATACTTTCCAATGTAAGGAATGATGTTATAATTATTGATAGGATTGGTAACAGCCCAGGTGTAGGTTGCAGTATGATCGCTGTTCAATATTTTTCCCCGAAACCTGCCATTACCAACCGCCATCAATGTATCGGGACATGTTATGTGTAATGCTGCGCTATCTGGTTCATCGGCCTGGTGGTCTTTGCAGGGATACCAAACGCTTGCGCCCAGGTGTTGACACGCAATGCTCACCCATGGATTATTGTTTTCATCTCTTTTCCAGATAAGGCCACCATCCCAGGGAGCACGTTTTGCAATACGCGGCCTGCCGTGATAGTAAACTGCAATTGTTGCAAGCGGGTAATTAGTATTTGGGATAGAAAATAAGCTGGCAGGAATAAAATATGCATTCCCATCTTTGGTAATATCCTTGTCCTTTAATCTTTCAAACCTTTGATTATTTACTGCGTAAAATATGCTGTCAATAATCATGGGATCCTGCAGATCTATCTGTAATTGTTTGCCAGGTTTTAATACTTTAATATCAATATTATTATAACCGCTAATGGTGCTATCGGCAATATTAAATTTCACATGGATATCATATTTCAATACATCCCACCAGTCCCGCGACCTTCCATACGTACCTCTTAATGTATCAGCATGTGTGGCTGATTGAGCGTAGGAAACAGCGCTGTTAGCGATAAGGCATACAAAAAATAAAAGCCTGCAGAATTTTTTCATTAACATGATATAAGATTGATAATTCGCTAATTTAGTTTTCTTTAGCATTAGTTAGGGACCGTTTAACAAAATATTCTTTGGCAGGTGCATTAATTCGTGATTATTTTAATATTCAAATGATTTTATTCAGATTCTTTAAGGTCCGTTTTAATTCAATAGTGGTATTATCGTGTATTATTTTATTTGCTTCCTGCAATACACATCAACATCCCGATAAGTCAATTTTCCATTATAATGAACAAACCGGTATTGCATCGCTTGATCCGGCGTTTGCAAAAAACCAATCCATTATGTGGGCTATTCACCAATTGTATAGTACCCTGATAGAAGTGGATGATAATATGAACCTGAAAGGATCGCTGGCTAAAAGCTGGGAGATTTCTGAAGACAACTTAACTTTTACCTTTCATCTACGCGGCGACGTTTTTTTTCATGATGATGCTGCATTTACAAATAACCAGGGACGTTTACTAACCGCAAATGATGTAGTGTATAGTTTTAAAAGAATTGTTGATAAAAGCACGGCTAGCCCTGGTACATGGATATTTAACGATCGGGTAGACCCTGACAATGGATTTACTGCAATCAATGATTCTACCTTTCAATTAAAACTCATCAGGCCATTTCAACCCATACTTGGTATACTAAGTACGCAGTATTGTTCCATTGTGCCAAAAGAAGCCGTTGAAAAATATGGTAATGCATTCAGGAGCCATCCGGTTGGTTCCGGGCCGTTTCAAATAGTTGCCTGGGAGGAAGGGCAGGCCTTGATTTTAAAGAAAAATCCAACATATTTTGAAAAGGATAGCAACGGTATTTCACTGCCATATCTTGATGGAGTAAGTGTTTCATTTTTTGATAGTAAAGCAACTGAGTTCCTGGAATTTCAGCAAAACCGGTTAGATTTTATCAATGATATTGAAGCTTCTTTTAAAGATGAAATACTTACCAAAACCGGGCATTTAAAAAAACAATGGGAAGGTAAACTGGAACTTCAAAAGTACCCATATCTCAATATTGAATACCTGGGTATTTTAGTTGATACTACCAATGAACTTGTTAAAAATTCGCCACTGGCTTTGCAAAAAATAAGACAGGCTATTAATTATGGATTTGACCGTAAAAAGATGATGCTGTATCTGCGAAATTCGATTGGAACAGCCGCAGAAAGCGGGTTTGTTCCGGAGGGATTACCCTCGTTTAACAAGGAGGTAGTGAAAGGCTATTATTATGATTTGCAAAAAACAAAAAAGCTGTTGGCAGAGGCTGGCTTTCCGGATGGAAAAGATTTACCGGTTATTAAATTGCTTACTATTCCTGTTTATGCAGACCTTGCCAGTTATATAGCCAACGAATTAAACCAGTCTGGCATTCGTGTACAGGTAGAGGCTGTGCAAAAGAGTTTATTGCTGGAGCAAACTTCCAAATCGCAGGCACTGTTTTTTAGAGGAAGCTGGATTGCTGATTACCCGGATGCAGAAAATTTCCTGAGTGTTTTTTATGGCAAGAACCCGGCACCGCCTAATTATACCCGCTTTAAAAATGCAGCTTATGATGCTTTATACGAACGGGCTATAGCAGAAAAAAATGATTCTATAAGATATCAGTTGTATCAACAGATGGATAAATTGATTGTTGAGCATGCACCGGTGGTTCCGCTTTGGTACGACATGGCAATACATCTTATTCATCCAAATATTAAAGGGTTCTACCCAAACAGTTTAAACCTGCTGGAATTGAGAATGGTAAGAAAAGAAAAAAATTAGACAAAATTCTTTAACTTACGGAAAAATGTCTATCTTTGTTAAAATTAAAGCAATGAAATCTTTAGATAATTCTTCAAAAGTTTACAAACAATACTCCAGCTATATTCAGCAAGAAGAATTTAATACACTCGCCGAGCCGCAAGCCATTTACGCCACCGCTTTTAACGATATGGTAGAAGTATCCAATTACGATAAAGATTTTGCCGCAGATCTGCTCGATGTATCTTATAAAACTGTTACCCGTTATCAAAAAGAAAAAAAGAAATTAAGCCCATTACAAAGTGAATACATTTTAAAAACAATTGTGCTTTTTAACAAAGGCAACCAGGTATTTGGCACTAAAGAAAGTTTTAACCGCTGGCTCGATAAGCCTGCTTTTGGGTTGGGTAACCGCATTCCCCGTGCTTTTATCACTACAGTGGGTGGTATTAATTTTATCATGGATGAGCTCAACCGCATCGCTCACGGAGATCTTGCATAATCATCATCAATGATAGTTTTTAGAATTACTACTGAGAAGTGGAGTAAAGCATTAAGTGCATCCGGGTATGCTGCCAGGTGGAGCACAAGAGGGAATTTTGCTATTTATACTGCCGAAAGCAGATCGCTGGCATGTCTTGAAAACCTGGTACACAGAAGTGGTGAAGGTAACAATGCATTGTATAAAGTGATGGTAATAAATATACCAGATAATCTTAAAATGGAAGCTATTGATGAAAGTACTTTAAAAACAGATTGGCAAGCATTTGACAATTATGCATATTGCCAGGCTATTGGCAATAAATGGTTGAATGAAATGAAGACCCCGATATTAAAAGTACCTTCTGTAATCATCAAAAAAGAACACAATTACCTGATCAATCCACATCATCCCGATTTTACAAAAATTGAATTAATATCTACTGAAGATTTTGATTTTGATCAAAGGTTTTAATCAATGTTTTTTCAATTTACTTTTAAACACCTTCTCAAATTTCTCCAGTTTAGGCTTAATTACAAACTGGCAATAACCTTGACCTGTATTGGCATTATAATAATTCTGGTGATAATCTTCTGCAGGATAAAAAAATTTCATTGGCTCCAAAGTGGTTATCACAGGATTATCCCACGCACCACTTTTGTTTAACTCAGCTTTATATTTTTCTGCCAATTCTTTTTGTTGTTGGTTGTGATAAAAAACCACACTTCTATATTGAGTACCTATATCATTTCCTTGCCTGTTTAAAGTAGTGGGATCATGTATTTGCCAAAATACTTCCAGTAATTCATCGAAACCAATTTTAGCAGGATCGTAAATAATATTCAAACATTCTGCATGGCCGGTTGTGCCGGTACAAACCTGCTTGTAAGTTGGACTGGGAACATAGCCACCACTATATCCACTGGTAACTTTAATAACACCTTCCAGTTGTTGAAAAATTGCTTCTGTACACCAAAAACAGCCGGTACCAAAAGTTGCGGTATCCATTTTTGCATCCGTATTGTTTAAATTTTCAGCAATGTAAACTGCCTTATTTAAATCCGTTTTCGCATTGCCTGTAAATAAACCAAACAACGATGACATCGTTAATAATAATAATTTCATACTATGATATTTGAAAGAAACTACGCAAAAATAGTTAGCTTAGATTGAGAAACAATTTTAGATAAACAAGGTTTAACATTTATAAAATTAAGATCAATTAACACTCTTTTCAACCTTTAACTGATGCAAAAAAACGGGCGACGTATTCTTCAAAAATTCACTCAATATAACCCAACAATTATTTTTACTGTATTATCATTTTGCATTTTTTTACTTATAACAGGATGTAAAGAAAATTCCAACATGAAAAATATTACTACCCACGCCTTCAGGCTTAAACCAGGACAAGACCTTAAACAGGAAATACAAAATCTCGTAACGGAAAAGCAAATTAAAGCAGGCTGGATATCAACCTGTGTCGGCAGCATGACAAATTACAACATTCGTTTTGCCAATCAACCCAACGGCAGTAGTGATAGCGGCCACTTTGAAATTGTAAGTTTAACCGGCACCGTATCCATCAACGGATCACATATTCACATCAGCATAAGCGATAGCACGGGCAAAACAATTGGCGGTCATTTAATGGACGGTTGTACGATTTATACAACAGCCGAAATTGTAATTCAAAGCAGCTCCGACTTTGAATTTAAAAGAGAAAAAGATGGTTCAACACCATGGGAAGAACTACAAATAAGACCTGCAAAAAAACCTTAACCCTACATAACAATCACCTCCCTGTTTTTCCTGACTCATTAGATTTTTAAAATAATGTCACCATAAAACGGCATTTGTTAAAACCATCTTGCCAAATTGTTGTTGTAACTTTCGAATATGAATGCAAGGAGCCTTAGAATAGAAAGGAAAACAAATACCAACCCTCAATTAAATGATCTGACCTTTAAGGATCGACTGGCAGCTTTGCAAAATATCCCCCGGTTTTTTAAACTGGTTTGGCAAACAAGTCCCCGGCTAACCATCATCAACGCTTTTCTGCGTATATTAAAATCGGCTATTCCTCTTTTCATTTTATATGTTGGAAAATTAATTATTGATGAAGTGGTTGCACTAAATGCAGCACATGGAACCTTGTTGGCAAATACCTTATGGAAACTGGTAGCCATCGAATTTGCACTGGTAATATTTACGGACATCTTGAGCAGGGGAATTAGTCTCATAGATGCCTTGCTGGGCGACCTGTTTTCGAATCATACATCGGTAAAAATAATGGCGCATGCCGCTACGCTTGATCTTGACCAGTTTGAAGATTCTGTATTTTATGATAAACTTGAACGTGCCCGTCAGCAAACTGCAAATCGTACAGTATTGCTCTCGCAGGTAATGAGCCAGGTGCAGGACCTGGTAACAGTGGCATTTTTATCTGCAGGATTAATTGCATTTAATCCATGGCTAATTTTGTTATTGCTGATTGCAGTTGTTCCATCTTTCCTGGGAGAATCACATTTCAATGATCGCAGTTATGCGCTATCTCGAGGCCAAACGCCTGAACGCAGGGAACTGGATTACGTTCGATATATTGGCGCCAGTGACGAAACCGCCAGGGAAGTTAAAATATTTCACTTGTCTGGTTTTATAATAGACAGGTTTCGCCAGCTATCCAATAAATTTTACGCCGATAATAAACAACTGGCTATAAGGCGATCGGGGTGGAGCACCTTTTTTGCAATCATCAGTAGTATAGGATATTACGGCGCTTATGTTTTCATTTTAATGAAAGCCATTAACGGCAGCATAAGTATAGGTGGGCTCACATTTCTTGCAGGTTCATTTCGCCAGATGCGTTCTATGCTGGAAAGTATTTTAACACGGTTTACCAGCATGTCGCAGGGAGCCATTTATTTGAATGACTTCTTTGACTTTTTTGACATAAAACCTAAAATTATTGTTGCTGAAAAAGCCAGGCCATTTCCACGTCCGGTTAAAATGGGTTTTACTTTTGAAAATGTTGGATTCCGATATACCCATGCTGAAAACTGGGCCATTCGTAATTTAAGTTTCACATTAGAGCCACAGGAAAAACTTGCATTGGTTGGTGAAAACGGCGCTGGCAAAACCACCTTGGTTAAATTACTGTCACGGTTATACGATCCTACTGAAGGCCGCATTTTGCTGGATGGTTACGATTTGAAAGAATACGACCCGGAAGATTTGCATTCACAGATTGGTGTTATTTTCCAGGATTATATCCGTTACCAGATGTCAGTTGCTCAAAATATTGCAATTGGAAATATCGGGGAAAAAGAGAACCGGGAATTAATAAAATCGGCAGCTCAAAAAAGCCTTGCGGATATACTGGCTGAAAAATTACCCGGCAAATATGATCAGCCACTTGGCAGAAGATTTAATGAAGGTGTAGAACTTTCAGGAGGCGAATGGCAAAAAATTGCATTGGCCAGGGCTTATATGAAAGAAGCCCAGTTATTAATTTTAGATGAGCCTACAGCAGCTCTTGACGCAAGGGCTGAGTATGTCGTATTTCAACGTTTTGCAGAGTTGACAAAAGGCAAATCGGCAGTATTAATATCGCATCGTTTTTCCACGGTTAGAATGGCCGACCGGATACTGGTTCTGGAAAAAGGTGAACTTTTTGAAATTGGCAGCCACGATGAATTATTGGAGAAAAACGGACGATATGCAGAACTTTTCCAGCTTCAGGCAATGGGCTACCGGTAATAAATGTTTACCCAACAATTGTTAGGAGTTAAATTGGCGTAAGTGATGATCTGCATGTTTGTAAACAAAGAATCCAACTTGTTCTTTTGTCATTTTTCCAAAAAACCAATGTATGAAATTTGCTGGTGAGTATTGTTCATACACTGCAATCAATGTAATCCATTTCTCTTTTTCTGCGTTTACATTGCCAACTTTTTCTCTTATCTTAAAGTGTGGACTGGTGGGTGCATTGGGTTTAATTGGGCTATCATCTTTTGATAAACTATTTAAAGCCATTTTACCAAACAAGTGACCAAGCAGCGTTCTCTTATGCTCAGTCTTTCCCTGGTACATTTCTTCACATAAAGTGCAGTGCTTTAACATTTGATAAATATTCATTTTACCCCATTGGGCGGTACTATTTTCATTAAGCGAATTAATCCGGCTAATTAATTCCTCCCTGGTTGCTTTTTCAAAAACTGTTTTCATATTGTCATTATCATTTAATGTTGCAAACATACCTGCATTAATTGATTTAGTTGTAGTGCAAATGAGACAATCATAAGGGTTGAGGAAGACAAGTTATTTCATTCGTTTTGTTAGTTGAGAATTTGAAAAAGATGATCTTGCAAATACCTATTGTAATATCTACCACAAAAATTTTCAATTTCATATATCAATAAGCAAGCACTGATTTATATTTGTGTATGTTCGAAAGTATTAACCAACATGTGAACAGGCTCACACCTTTGACAAATGATGAACTGGATTATTTCAATTCATTGCTTGAGTTCAAAACTGTTCTTAAAAAAACGATCCTGTTACATGAAGGCGATGTATGCAATTTTGAAGCTTTCATTAACAAGGGTTGCATTCGTAATTATTATATTGATGAAAATGGATTTGAAGTAATACTTCAGTTTGCAATTGAAGATTGGTGGGTGAGTGATATTGCAAGTTTCCATGCTCACACACCCAGTAAAATGTTTATTGAAACGCTGGAAGATTGTGAATTACTAATACTTTCACCACAAACAAAAGAGGAACTTTTAGTAAAGGTTCCAAAGCTTGAAAGAATGTTCAGATTAATGGTACAAAAAAACCTGTCTGTTCTACAAAACAGGTTTTTCAAATCTATTGCTACTTCGGCTCAGGATAAATACCTCGATTTCCTGCAACGCTATCCAACCATTTCGCAACGTGTAGCCCAGCACTACATTGCATCTTACCTTGGAATATCAGCTGAATTTTTGAGTAAGGTTCGCACAAAGTTGGCGAAGAAATAATCTTTATGGTTTCCTATTTTCTTGTTCTGGTTCAATGTTTACCCATTGTGGCTATCGCACCTTTGTGTGGTAAAAAATAAGTGACATGAAAAATAACAGCAATAAAAACCTTTCAGTTTTACCGAAAATAAATAATTGCTGTTTTCATATTTCTTGTCCTGGTTCAATGGTCAGCTTTTTTTACAACCGCAATTTTGCACTATAAAACATAAAACGATTTATCATGGAAACAAAAGATTTTATAAAAAAAGGATCGATGGGAACTGGCGTATTAGCAAGTAACAAATTGGTTGGTGATGTGGTTAAGAATGATATTGATGAACTGAAGGAATTGGAGGTGATCGGATTTAATCATTTACCTGCAGAGGAAACTGCAACCACTGCAAATACAGTGTTACATAAGTCATCCAGCAGGGGCCATGCCAATCATGGTTGGTTAGATAGTAAACAAAGTTTCAGTTTCGCCAATTACTATAATCCCGACCGGATGCACTTTGGCGTATTGCGGGTATTAAATGATGATGTGGTAGATGCAGGAATGGGTTTTGGCCGTCATCCACACGACAATATGGAAATTATTTCAATACCACTGGAAGGTGACCTGGAGCATAAAGACAGCATGGGAAATGTTGCAGTAATTAAACGTGGCGACATACAGGCAATGAGTGCCGGAACCGGAATTTTTCACAGTGAGTATAATAAGAATACAGATAAGCAAGCTAAATTTTTACAGATTTGGGTTTTTCCAAAAAAGAAAAATGTTGCTCCCAGGTACGATCAGGTTACACTGAACGTAAATGACAGGCACAATAAACTGCAACAAATACTTTCTCCCAATAAAGAAGATAAAGGTGTTTGGGTTAACCAGGATGCATGGTTTCATTTGGGAACTTTTGATAGCAATTTTGCTACAACCTATCAGCTAAAAAACCCTGAAAATGGCGTGTATGTTTTTGTAATAAAAGGAGATGTAACAATAGAAAATAATACATTAAATGAAAGAGATGGACTTGGTATATGGAACACAGGAAAAATTTCTATAATAGCCAATTCACAGGATGCAGAAATATTATTGATGGAAGTACCAATGAGTATTTAGGATGCTGCCCAGCACCTAAAGGGGGAGTTTAAACCATCGTTTGTACACCATTTTTTTCTCAACAATAAAACATTTTAATTATGAACCAGATTAAGAGGGCGATAACAAAATACCCTGTGTTAGATATCATTAAAAACAGGTGGAGCCCAAGAAGTTTTTCAACAAAGGCAATCAGTGATGAATCGATGCAAACCATTCTTGAAGCAGCTACATGGTCATTCAGTTCAATGAATGAACAGCCATGGCGATTTGTAGTGGCGCAAAGGGGAACGGATTTGTTTAATTCATTTCATGATACATTATTTCCGGGCAATCAGCCCTGGAATAAAAATGCCGCCGCATTTATTCTTTCAATAAAAAAGAAAAATATAGGTGATACGGAAAAACCAAACGGGATTGCATTGCATGATGTAGGAGCAGCGAATATGTTACTTACGTTACAGGCAAACAGTATGGGTATATACACACACTTAATTGGTGGATTCGCAAAAGATAAAGTAGCGGAAATGTTGAAATTGGATGAAACACTTGAGCCTGTGGTATTAATAGCATTGGGCTATCCGGATGATGCTGAAAAATTAGATGAACCATTTAAGTCAAGAGAAATTGAACCTCGGAAAAGAATTGCAGTGGATGAGTTGATTTTGGCAAAAAACTAAAAAAAGAAAATAAAATGAAAACAGCAATATTGGCAATTGGCAGGCATGAAGAAATTTTGCAAACTGTGCTAAGGATACTTGCTAAAAACGAGGACTGGACTGCAGAAGGAGCACTGACTGATGAAGCAGCAATACAATTATTTAACGGAAATGATTTTGACATTGTGTTACTCACAAGCGGTATTACAGAAGAATGTGAACAAACTTTATACGCCTATTTTAAAGCGCAAAAACCAGGCGTAATTATCATTCAACATTACGGAGGTGGAAGCGGATTATTGAGTAATGAAATTTTACAGGCACTGGATGAAAGGAAGCTTTAAAATAGTAACCGGTAATTTTTTCTTGTCCTGGTTCAATGTTTAACTGAGGTAGTTATCCGAATTTTACAATACAAATTTAGATATATGGAAAATAAAATATTAGGGCTGCATCACATTACAGCCATTGCAGGAAATGCAAAACGTAATTATGATTTTTATACCAAAGTACTTGGTTTAAGAATGGTTAAAAAAACGGTGAACTTTGATGATCCCGGAACTTATCATTTTTATTTTGGAGACGAACAAGGTACGCCTGGTTCTATTCTCACTTTTTTTCCGTGGGAAGGAATTGGAGCAGGTAAAACCGGAACAGGAATGGCAACAGATATTGCCTATTCTGTACCGCAGGGAAGCCTGGAATTCTGGGAAGATCGCTTTAAACAATTCGATGTAAAACATGGTATAATCGGTGAAAGTTTTGGAGAACAATTTCTTTCTTTTTCTGATCCGGATGGATTAAAAATTAACCTGGTTGTTCCCGGTAAGATTGATACGCGGTTACCGTGGACTACCAATGAAGTATCTGCAAATGAAGCCACAAAAGGATTTCATGGCATAGTACTTACTTTAAAAAACATTAAAGGCACTGCGGAAGTATTAACTGATATTTTTGGGTATAAATTATTAAGCCAGGAAGGAAACCGCTATCGGTTTATAACAGACGCAATAGAAAATGCGGCAATCGTTGACCTGGTTGAATCACCGGATGAAAAAGCTGGTATTAACGCAGCAGGTACCAATCATCACGTTGCATTCAGGGTACAAAACGAAGATATTTTAATGAGCTACCGCGAAAAAATAGCAGGCAAAGGATTAAGCATTACACCAAAAATTGACCGTGATTATTTCTTCTCACTTTATTTCAGGGAGCCAGGTGGCGTATTGTTCGAATTAGCTACCGATAACCCGGGCTTTGCGGTAGATGAAAAGCCGGAAGAATTAGGTACAACGTTAAAACTTCCAAAACAGTATGAACAATACCGTTCTAAAATTGAAGGGACTTTATCAAAACTAAATTAATTGATAATTTTGCAAAGGATTAATCATTCAAATATCAACTTTATTGATCATGGAAAATGTAACGCTTCAATTAAATGAAAAAGGACATGGCGCTTTTATCATAAAAGATGCCGATAAAAAAATAGGAGAGATGGTAGTTGGAGTTTCCGGAAATACACTGACCGTTTATCATACCGAAGTGCAGCCGGAAGCTGAGGGAAAAGGAACAAGCAAATTATTGCTAAACGCAATGGTAGCTTATGCAAGAGAACATTCGCTACAGGTTATTCCATTATGTGTATATGTACATGCACAATTTAGAAGGCACCCGGAATTGTATGCAGATATCTGGCAGCAGGATAAGGCGCAATAGATATTATTTACTTCAACCAACAATATCATGGAAAAGTTAATTACAGGTATTCATCATGTTACTGCTATAGCAAGTGATGCCCAGGAAAACATTGATTTTTATGCCGGTATTTTAGGTGTAAGACTTATTAAACAAACGGTAAACTTTGATGCATCCGGCGTATATCATTTTTATTATGGCGATGAAGTTGGTCATCCGGGAAGTATCATTACATTTTTTCCTTACCAGGGTTTGGTAAACGGCAGGCAGGGAAAAGGAATGCTGAATACAACGACCTTTTCGGTAGCAACTGCTTCACTTGATTATTGGTTGAAACGATTGAAGCAATTCAACATTGACTATAAAAATCCGGTAGAACGCTTTGATGGAGAGTTGGTAGTTTACTTTGAAGACGGAGATGGACTTGGCCTCGAATTGGTTTTTAACGACAAGGATAATCGTCCCGGTTTTACTTATGGACATATCCCGCTTGAACATTCCATAAAGGGCTTTTACAATGTAGAGATTTGGGAAGAAGGATATGAACGAACTGCAGGCTTACTTACAGAGCAACTAGATCATGAATTGATTGCAGAAAAAGGAAACCGATTTCGTTTTGCGGCAACCAATACACCTGGTAACTATGTTGACATTATATGTTCGCCTGATAGCTTAAAAGGCTTGAGTGGAAGCGGCACTGTGCATCACATTGCATTTAGTACACCAGATAAGGCTACACAAAAAGATGTGAGATTGAAAATTGTAAAACGTATGCTGAATCCAACTCCGGTGCTGGACAGAAATTATTTTACATCCATTTATTTCCGTGAACCTGGTGGCGTATTATTTGAAGTAGCTACTGCAGGGCCAGGCTTCGATATCGATGAAAACATAGATCATCTTGGAGAAGCATTGAAACTTCCACCTCTGCATGAATCCGAACGACAACAAATTGAAAGTCATTTACCACCAATAACGGTGGACATCAAAAAATTTAAATAATTATGCATCAACAGAAAATAATATACGCAGGCAAAAAATTGGGTGAAGCAAAAAAGGCGCTTGTCATGATACATGGAAGGGGAGGAAGTGCCGGCGATATTTTATCATTGGCAAATCATTTAGCTATTAAAGAATACGCCCTGGTAGCTCCCGAGGCAACTAACAACAGTTGGTATCCTAATTCATTTTTAGCGCCACCTGAGGCCAATGAACCCTACCTTTCATCTGCCCTTGAATTAATAGACAATATGGTAAAGGAAATTGTTGAAGCAGGCATTGATAAAGACCACATATATTTCCTGGGCTTTTCGCAAGGCGCATGTCTTTCGTTGGAATACGTTACCCGAAACGCTACAAAATATGGCGGCATAGTTGCCTTTACCGGTGGCTTGATTGGCGACAAAATATATCCACAAAATTATAAAGGCAACTTCGCAGATACGCCAGTGTTTATAGGCACTTCCAACCCCGATCCTCATGTGCCTGTTGCAAGGGTACACGCCAGCACCAATATTTTAAAAGATATGCACGCTGACGTTACCGAAAAGGTTTACACAAATATGGGACATACCATCAACCAGGATGAAATTGACCTTGCAGACAAATTGGTTTTTAGCAAATAACCTGTTTATAGTTTTAGTAAAATGAAACCACATGATGGTATTTTGGTAGAAGCATTTTTGGATTAAAATCTGCCGGAATTTTAATGATGTAGATACTCGCAACAATCTCCTTGTGCTATGATTTCTTCCACGCTAATGAGCATAATTCCGAACCAATATATTTTGGTGACGACAAGGATAATTTATGTTATGTGGATTAATCTGGGAGTAACTTTCATACAAAATAGTTTGAAGTGGCACAGTATTTGAACTTTGTGCATCGTTATGACGGAGCAGCAATTTAAATATGAAATTAAAGCATGTTGTAAGCGAATTTTGAATGATGTTTTTTATCCGGAAATTGATGATCGCTACATAGACAATATCAATTTTCAGTATCATGATGAAAGTACAACCTGGGTTGAATATTGTGGAACAAAATTTCAGCAGGCTGATAAAAAAACATTAGATATTATTGGTAGAATTATGTACGCCATCTGTAAAAAACACAAAATAATTTTTCTTAAAAATTTATAACTGGCACTTGGAAAATTCAATTTTTTCAAAGCCTTTTTGTGCATATCCTTAATTACCGCTAAAATCATTAACTCGTTCCAGTTCAGATTTAATAATTCCCGTCCACTAATTCTACTTTGACAAGTCAAACCTTTGTGTTTTTTTGTTGACCAGCAGATGTTTTTTATGGCGGCATCGTTGTGTCACTCACTTGTACTGTATTTTTTCATGGCATCTTTTTCGTTCCATAATTAAACTATCGTAACCGTGAGCCACATTTTTTTAAATATGTCAAAGTAGAACTAATCAAAAGAAGTTTATAAAAGCTATAGCATTTCACATTAAAATTTTAATGTGAAATGTTTTTTATCGTGCGTTCAATATCTGCAGGTCTCCCCTGGAACGGGCCAAATGATTCAACTTTTAATGCCGCCATTGCAGAACCATAAATGCCACTTTCTTCAATACTACCACCAATTGACTTTTTATATAAATACCCGGCCATGTAAGTATCTCCGCAACCGGTTGTATCATTATCCTGTAATGGTTGAAAAACAGGTATTTTACAAAACTGCCCATCTGTATAAATATACGAACCATCATTTCCACAGGTAATAATTATCTCATTAATTCCATAGCCTGAAAGGTGTTTTACAGCTTCTTTCATATCCCTGCTTCCGGTTAAAATTTCCAATTCAAATTCATTGGTTTTTAAAATAGAAATGAATGGTAGCAGGCTGTCCTTATCCTTCCAGTCTTTATACAAAACTTTCTTGTCTTTTACATAACGCAACAATCCTTGTATATCCAGTGAAACAATTCCTTTAGCTGCCAGTGATTGAATAAAACCTGGAGCAAAGTCTTCGGCCAGCAAAGGGCCCAGGTGATAAATTTTAGCACTGATATCCGGCATCGATTCAATGCTGAATGCACTTGCGGTATTTAAAACATTCTGCTCCCGTTTGTTAGGATCTTCACCATAAATATTTTCAAAGTAAACGGTATTGTCACTATGCAATCCTATTACTTCAATACCATCATTACGCAACTGTACAAGGACATTTTGTTCAGCATCAGCCACTGCCGTTACCAGTAAGAATTTAATATCAAAATTTTTCAAAGCTTTCGAAAAATAATAAGCAGTACCGCCGGGCATATATTTTATCGCATGGAGTGTTTGAATTTTATCGAGTGTAATGTGGCCAATGGTGCAAAGTTCAAACATGAAATTAAATATTTTGAGATCATATAGATTGCCCAATTTTTACAGTCAGGCGTTAATTTTGTTTTTCTACAATTTAATCGACAAATCTAAGAACATTTTGTTGGTAGCAAGCATATGTTTTTCTTCATTTCAGTATCCGAATAAATTTTCAATTTTAACCGATACCATAAATAACCAAAAACAATTGTGGGTTCCTGTTATCATTTTTTTTATAAAAAATAATGACTCAATTTTCTATCTAATAGCCAAATCCTACCTCACGCATCATCAAACCAGCCGTTTGCACAATTAACATTAAAAACACTTGAAAGTATTCTACATTTATTTCCTGTTCCAAAAAGTTATTGCTCACTAGTTATGATTGCAATCAATAGTTAGTTTACAATAATATTTATGGCACTCAGTAATCCCCTTTTACGCCATAAGGCCAGCAAAATAATTCATTAAATAATTTGCACATGTCATTAGAAAACAGCCACCCCCTGGTTAAATTACTTGCGAGCCATTTTGAAAAAGTAAAACAAGCCATTCCCGATGCCGTTCATGCGCTCCAGGAAAAAATCCAGCAAATTGGTTCCGGTCAAATCAGTCACATTGATGTTAGTAATCTATCTGGTGTAGTAGATGTAACCAACATTGCACAAGGGGTGCAACAAGCCCTGTCAGGAACAGTAACAGCCGAGCGTGCAGACGAACAGGTTCATGTATTTGCGAGAACAAGTCCCGTAAAAAGTTCGCAGGTAGCAGGAAGTGTCAATCAATTTCTTTCAGGAACACTTTCTAATACAGTTGGGCCATTTGTCATTAATCAGTTGCCACCTTTTTGGATTGATTTTATTCGAACACAACGCTCAGTTGCTTTATACATGCAAGGCAACCCGGTACCCATTATGTATTTTAAAATAAGCGTAAGTATCAGGGCTGGCTTGGTGCTTCCTGTGCCTAAACAAACCAGCTACTTAATTATACCCACTTCAGTTTGGATACAGGCAAAAGTTTTACATGGTTTTACGCCTGCTGAACTTTATGCCGGGTTAAAAATTTCTTCAGGAAACTTGCAGATTAACGGAGATTTCACTACCAACCAAAATGGTATCGTTCTTAATACAGGGTCAAATTTTACATGTGATTTGCAACTGGTACAAAAAGCATTGCCTGCAGTTTTACCAGTCGGCCAATACGGTAAAGATGCAAGAGATGCCTCAATACAATTACCGACCGAATTTTCTTTTGCCAGTACTGGTGCTTTAAAAGTTGGAGGTATAAATGCAACGCTGTTTAACAACACTTTTTCAGCCCCGGAAAACAGCCGACCAAATAAGAAATTTTTTATACAACAAAAACGTCTGGGTCTTTCACTTAATAATATTGATGATCCATTGTTAGGTATAAGTGAAACACAATCACCCCTGGTAGATATTTATGGAGATGTGGCTATAACGAATTTGTGGTGGGCATTACCGTTGGCAGAAATTCAAATGGGGCAACCGCTGGAGGCGGACGGCAATGGGGCATTGCTGCTGGAATGTGGAGATGGTTTAACTGCCAATATTAAAGGAACCGGGAAAGATGTAGTCTACCTGAAAGGCCCACAATTTTTATTGGAACCCGGCCGCATTAATATGACCGATACTGCAAGTAACGGTCAGGGTAAAGTGCATAATTTCTCCATGTGGAAAGATGATGGAAAATATGAAACCGCAACAAGCACCTGGTTTTTAAAGGACGTGCCATTTGTATTTAATACGCTTTCGCAAGGTGATGAATTGTTGAACAGTTTTGTTGGGTTTAGCATTGATGCAGATAGGCCGGTAAATATAAAAGGCGAAGCAGTACCACTGAGAAGTGACAAAGGAACCCTAACGATTGCGGCTAATGAAGCAGCCACAAAAATAAGATTGGAAGATTACGAATTATTGATCGATAAAAAAGCAGGGCCAAACGATCTGTTACCCGTTCCTGAAAAAATGGCGCTGGCATTGAGTAATGCCTTACTAACAACTACACTGCCAGCAACCGTTAGTTTACAGGCGAATGTTAACAATGATTTCAAATCGCTTACAGATGGATTACTTGAAATTTCTTTCGGTCTTTATGCATACCTGCCAACCTTACCAGATCCTTATGCGGCTAACCTGGGCATTATCAGGCGGCAATTTGGCGGAAGAGTTGTAGACGCAAAGTTGGTACTCAACAATAGGGTAACCGGGTCTGAAGTCTGGATGTGGGTAATTGCAAAAGTTGACTGGTCAATTAACGACAGTTTACCCATAACTTCTTTTGAGTTGGTTGATTATAACAACAGTAAAATTCTGAATAATTACCGGCTTCCTTTTATTGCCCCCAATCAACAAGAAGTTGGTACAAAGAGGTTACTATTTACGCCATCGGTTACAACTCCTTCAAATAGCAATAACGGGCAGGATTTTATTCAGCAATTTGTTAGTAGTGGTGCAAACAATTTAACGTTTGTGGCTGTAAACCGACAGGACGATGTTAATCCCGTTTTTTCTGATTTTGCTTTGTTAGATGTTAGCTCCAATGCCAACCAGATGGGAGTTGCCTTTAGCCATAAATTGCCGTACATGCAACGCCTGGCAAGCAACGATGCAAATGCAGTTGCAAACAATACTGATTTTCCTCTCAAAGTGGAGGGCATGTCAGTAATTACAGCAGGTAAAAATGCACAAGCCTTTACCATGCCGGGTATTGCATGGGAACCGTTATTAAATATGTCAGATACAGGGCCTGCTGATCCGTTACCGGGATTTAATTATTTCCCCAATGATGGTGTGCCTACAGTAATGGGCAACCTTAGCAACGACCCTGTAGTACTTGCTCCGATACCGCTTTCAAAACACCTGGTTGATACTTTTAAAAGTAAGCGGGATGGAAAAACCTATGCATTATTTAACCTGCCGTTTGGTATGATTGCATTTGCCATTCTTAACCAGGATAATGCCACACAAAAAATAAAACCATCCATCGACAATGTGTTGCCCGAGTTTGAAAATGCCATTATTGGCGGTATCCAATTAGAGTTATTGGCCGGTTCCTCGTTTGATAACGACAATGGCCAGGGGCTTTTTGAAGGATATACTTTTCAATTAGCAAATTTATATGACCAGTTAAGTGGGCCGGCAAAAAGCACGTTGAGTAAAACGCCTACCGCTATATTTAACCAGGAGTTCTTAACCGGGGGGTATACACCAAAAGTTGGCCCTGCAATAGACCTGCAAAACAGACCAGGCGTACCTGTAACCGGAATCGGACTTAGTGGCTATGGCACCAGCATGGCAAGTAAATGGGCCAACGATGATGCATTGTTTGCACAGGTTAGCAAAGCTGAATTTAATGTGTACACCGGCCGTACCAGTCACGAGTTGGTACAGGTAGTAAGTAAAGAATATCCATTTGGAGCAAAAATGGTACGCACCATTACCATATTCAGAATGAGCAATGGTTATGTGGCAAGGGTAGATAGCGGGTGGAAGGCTCAAACGCCGGGTGTGTATGATTTTACATTTATTAACGACATTACCAATAAAAAAGAACCCAATGCATTTAACTTTCATCCCGGCATTGTAAAAGGAGTTTTTAATATCAGGAATATTAAAGAAGTAGCGAAAGAGCCTTTTGATAATGGTTCCTGCAAATTACAGGCAATCACTTATGATGCCGATGTGTTGTTGGAAAATGTTGCTGAAGGTGGCAAGGAATTTCCGGCAAGTACCACTGCTAAGATGGTGCCTTCAACCGGGATTTTAGGATATATACAAATATCGCCGCCAGGCTTACCAATTTCTGCCGACAACTTTGTAGACCTATTAAAATACGAAGGTGGAAGTATTGGCGGAAGCATCAATTGTGTGGTGAAAATAGCCGGCACCGATCAGCACATGAAGCTCAACCGTTTTGAAGTGGCACCGTCTGTGGATACAACTGGCGATGCAATATTTGTTGCCTGTCCCAGGGGAAGTGCCTTTCTTCCAAAAGATGGTAGCTGGAGCCTTATTCAACATAAAATTGGCAATGGTAACGTAACGCCACTTGCCGCACAATTTAGTGTTCCGCTTATCAAGGAAGGATTGCGTCCGGGATTTGATGCGGCAGGAAAAGACATGTATATTCCGGTAAATGATATTGCTCCGGATACCTTGTACCGTATTGCCGATCCGGCCAATTTACTTGTTACAGATACTACGGCAAGCAACTATGGTTTTCTTCAGAATATGGGCAGTCAGAAAGTACTTTTTCTTACTCCATCCTTTAAAAAAGGAACAGCAAAGTTGTTGAGTAAAACGCCCCCGTTACTGGCAGATTCTTTCAGGCTTTTAAATGGCAGTGCCATCTTCCCAAACATAGGTGATGCAAACACGAATTTCGGAGAAGCTGTTTCTTTATTAAAAGCCGCAGCAGATGGTGCCGCATCTGCCGAAGCATTTCTTAAAACGGGCATTAAAGATCTGGGTAAAGATGTATATGAAATCTTAGATATCAACCTGCAAAAAGAAGGTGATAAATTTTTAGAACAAGGATATGAACTGGCTAAAAAAACAGTTGGCGGAGCCATTGATAAGGCATTGAAATTTGATTTGCCAAATGGCGATTATAATCTTGTAAACCTTCCTGACAAATTGGTGATTGCCATCCGGTATAAAACCAGCAGTAAACCAAAAGACGAAGCTAAAAAAGACTATCCGGGCAAGTTTGATTTTGACGTAAACTCACTGGCAGCAGATGCAGCAGAAAACTGGAAGGGGAAATTAAATAACCTTGCCATTGTAGTTTCTGTAGGGCCAATGAAGGAATTGATGACTGTAAAAGGGAACTTCAATTCACAAAAGGGAAAGGATCTTGATCTCGGTAGTAATGATGATGCCCCGGGATTTGCCTTGCCAACTCCGGAAATAGAATTTAGCAAAGAAGTAGAACCGGTCATTCGCATTTTAGAAATCTTAGCATCATTAAGTACCGGCGATTATGCAGGTGCGCTTAAAAAGGGACTAAAGGTTGCCATGAGCAATTCCGGCGATATCTGGGAATATAAAATGGAGGCTTCCAAAGAGATTCCGTTGGTACGATTTCCACCAGGACCAGCGTATGAATCGCCGCAAACTCCATTAAAATTAGAGTGCAGTTTGCAGGTTGGTTTTAATGTAAATGCAGCGTTAAAAGTTACCAGCGATCCCAAACAATTATTGCCTACAGCTGGTGCCTTCTTTGCGTTTCGTGGCCGCCTGATGGTTATGTGTGTGAGTGTTGGCGGTGGTTCTGTGTTCGCCATTGGAGAGGCAGGTATCCGGCTTGAAGCTGATACCAGTCCTAAAATTGGCATTCTGTTACATTTTGGTTTTGGCGCACAAATAGGCGTGGGCTTACCCGTTGTAGGTACAGCCACGGTAACGTTTATGGTTGGGGTAGAAGTAGAAGCTACATCAGCAGGTAAAATAGCCATTACTGCCTTTATGAGTTTTAAAGGACAGGCAGAATTATTGGCTGGCCTGGTATCCATTTGCATTATGATAGAAGCTCGTGGTACGGTTGAAAAATCGGGCCCGGACCAACCAGCTAACTGCGAGGTGCAGGTTACATTTGCCATCGATGTATCTATCTTCCTAGTCATTAACATACACTTTAGTGAAAGCTGGAGCGAAAGCAGGCAGATTGCCTGATTTATTTCTTAACTCCAACCAAAAATTATTTTTATGTCTTTCGATCAATCAAAATTCACACTAATAGCGCTTCCTCAAAACGTAAATGAGGATGGCCTTTTGCAATTGAATATACTTTTTATCCCACGAAATTTTAGTCCGCTCGAGAATGTGGATACTATCTATAACCCGGCAGGAGCAATTCCTTTTATCAACGCCCGGCCCAATTTTGTGGTAAAGGTTGTCAATAAATCGACGGAGTTTCCGGGAAAAGATGCTGCTGTTGAAAAGCCGCTTGATTTAACTGCCGTGAATTATTCAACAGAAATTGAAAATATTTACCGCACGCTGAAAGATGCAAAAAATGCACAGGGTAATCCGAAGTATTTCGACATTGATGAGGAACGCAGTACAGGAAGGGCAGGTAGCATAGATCATGTAGCTCCGGATGCACTTGACCGTGATTCAGCTGTGATGAAATATTTGCCCCAGTCCTACAGGCAGGCATTCAACTTTACCAGCCCTCGCATTAGAAATGCGGTTACTGACGATAGTTATCAATGCGCCATGCGTGACCAGGCTCCCAATGTAAAAAAGCCAGTAGATAATAAGGTTAGTTGGGGGAAAGTATATGCCCATTTATTACGTCAGCCGGCATTAGCAATTGCAGGTGGTCTGTTGTACAAAACGGCCGTAAAACTGGATCCCGGCGATTTTGAAAAGGGTGGATGGCTATATATTGATTTAAAAGATGATAGTGATTACAACACGGAATTAATATCCTCATTTGATAAAGTGAATTTTCCAACCGAATCTCCTTTTATCAAAAGATACGCTGCCAAAATACCACCGCTTGAAGCGGGAATTGCAAGGATACTTTTTACTTCCGTTGCCTTTCCGGTAATGAATCCGGGAGATACTCCGAGCGGAACTTTTGATGAATTATTTATTGAAGCCGGACGATTCAATCATGGCTTCGCTACCATCGTTCATGGCATGCAACCACCCAGTCAAAATCTTTTACAGGAAAAACACGATGGATTACTTCCGCAAAAAGATATTGGTATCAGGTTGGGTTGGGAAGATGAGCAAATATTAATCTGGTACCTGCGACAAATGGCGAACGAAGCCGGAAAAACAGAAAGAGCAGATGCACCGTTATGCGTAATGGGGTATAATATTGATGTAAGGAAAATGGACGTGGGAGATGAAAATGATGAGGATTTAAATCCATGGGAGAGTTTGAACGCTGTGGTAAGTAAAGGCAACATGATGCTGGAAGATATTGACCTGGGAGCCTTCTCCGGTGAACTACCTTACCAGGTTTATCCAACTAAAATTAATACCAACAGGGCAACCAATTACTGGTTACCAATGTACTTTGCCAACTGGAGTAATGGATCAATTGTAATACCGGATGAAGATGCTGCCCGTATCTACAAAAATCAATTGGATAATACCAATCCGGTTAACAACAGCAATCCATATTTGCCGGCTGATAATGTTACAAAACTAATTTATGGTAATAGTTACGAGTTTAGGGTAAGGCTTTCAGACATCAGTGGTGGCGGGGCTTCCGTTACCGAAAAATCAGTGGCGTTATTGTCTGCAAGTCACAAAGCAACGGTAAATTTCAAAAGGTATGTAGCGCCTGATATGGTTAGAATAATCAATGAAGCAGATGTAATACAAGCCAATACGGATGATCATAATTTTAGCGGTGGACAATTGATTTTATCAAGGCCCATCATGGGTTATCCGGGAGTACTGCACACCGGTAAATATACCGATCCGGTACAACGATTAATAGACGCTTCGCAGGCAATCCTGGATGAACAAATGAGTGATCCGGCAGGCCAAACAGGTGGCCGTGCTTTCGGTATTGCAGATCCGGATGTGGTGAGTATCCACATTAAAATAGAAGTGGAAACCTTTCAATTAGACAACCTGGCAAGTGATGACGGTAAACAAAATTTCATTACACTGTATACTACCCACCGCAATTTTGAAGCCTGGGATGAAAACAATGCAGACGAAACCATTGATGTTCCGGTAAGATTTATTGATGAACCAATACTTGATTTCAACAATAAATTCTCGCCATTTATTGAAGTAGAAGACAATGCATGTATTGCTGCAACTGTAGGCGAAATTGTTTTACCATCTGCCCGAAATATACGGATTACATTAAGGCCAGAAGGTTTGCAACAAGACAATTATTGGGGCAGCGATCCCAAAGATGCTTCCATGAATCCGGCCTTAGGTAAAACAAAACTAATAACCATCCGCCAGGAATCATTAAATGAAAAAAGCCTGTTTACAGGTATCAACGATCCACGGGTGTTGCAAGGCATTTACCTGCAACCCGATCCAATCGAAATAAAACCCAATGCCAATTCAAAAAAGCATTTGAATGGTACCGAAGCTCAAAAATTACCTGACATAATACAGCGTTTGGCACAACAATTAAATGTAGAATTCAAGGACAAGTCATTAACTGCGGCCAATGGCGATCATATTCAATTCTGGTGCAGCAGCCGTATCCGTCACAATATGGCCCCGGATAACAGCAGTATTACCTTTGCCAATAAAAATGAATTACAACATCATTGGATTGTATGCACTACACTTACACTTAACCGTGACTGGAGCTGGGATAGCCTTGATCCACTGAGTTTTGAAATACAACGCAAGTTCCGCTTTGGAGCAGATGCAGTTTCTATCAATGATAAATTATATCAAAAAATAGGTGATGTTGAATTTAAAAAGACAGCATCTTTCCAGGCTATACAGGCGGGAACCGATGGGTTGGTTCACAGAAATTTTACCAAACTTATTTTTATTGACGTGGTGGATGGAACTCCCGTAAATGGTGCGTTTCCGGATATTTCCGAAGTGCAGTATCAAATAATTACCCGTTTCAGGCCCACCCATTTACCTGAAGTGGACGCACCATTTGAAACCCAGGTTTTGCAGTTACCCGTTACCGTGAATCCGCATCAGTCGCCTAAATTAATCGGTGCAGGTATTGCGCTTTCACCTTATATCCGCAACTTCACTTACTCCAGCTCCGAAGCAAGGAAACGTTTTTTATGGCTGGAGTTTGATGATGCGCCTAAAGATCCGAATGATGAATTATATACCAGAATGTTGGCCTATGCACCTGATCAGTTATTAAGTAATAATAGCCCATCACTTTGGCGGCTCGAAAGTGATATACCTATAAGTCTTGATCCGGAATTTACCAGGGTAATTACACCGGCAATAGGTATTGATCACAATGGATTGAAAGCGATGCAACGAATGACGAAATCCAAGGATGTAAATCGTCATTTCTATATACTGCCTTTACCACCGGGCCTCCACATGGAAAGCCCTGAATTGTTTGGCTTCTTTACCCAGGAGTTTCGGTTTGGACATTCCGACAGAATATGGAGCACCGCACAAGCCAGGTTTGGTTTGCCATTACGCATTGCAGGTTTACAATATCCGGCACCCACACTTACTTGTATGCTTAACCGGGATGAAAAAGTAATCTCCATTTCAGCGCCTTTTGCGCAAGCCGTATTTAACGGACAAGATGTAACCAGTAACCCGCCACGCACTTCAATATGGGCATTGTTGTATGCACAGGTAAGGCAGGCAGATGGAGGTGATTACCGGAATATTTTATTAACGGAAACAGCATTAATTGCCGACCCGGAAATTCCGGTTGCAGAATTATTCAGGCGTTTCATATTTAAAAAAATCAAGCAAATTGAAAATCAAAAATTAATTGATTATGAAGATGGTTTGCCACTAAAACCCTACAACCTGGTATTATTGGCACAGGAAATTGCAGCAGAATTTCAAATAGAAAATAAAAAACCAGTTCGACAGGCACATGCAGACTGGAACAATCAATACATTAACCAGGTGTTAGAAATGTATGGCTTACCATCAGATGCGGCTTTGAGTGTGGTGTGTGTTGAGATATTCGGACAAATTACCAATATCAAAGAGCAAATAAATAAACTGGAATTTGTTGACAGTTCGATTCATGCTAATATCGTTTTTGGTAATTCAGTTTCAACTATTTCCCGGCGTATTGTAAAAAACAATGTGCTGGTTAACTCCGAAAATAATTACACAGAATTGGCAGATCAAATGAAAAATGAATACGGAATAACTATGCCTCCAAAGGACGTTGCAGAAAAGGCTTATTCACAAATTCAACCCAAACCAATTACATTTCCTCTTTCAGATAATTTGGGTAAATACCGGATTCTAAGAACCTCTCCGTTAACCGAAGTGCCTTTTGTTTGTTGTACCGAAGAGGATAATAATACACTAGGTTTCCTATCATTAAGGGGATCGCTTACATGTGATTTTGCCATCGCCGATCAAACCAATATTGACGGATGGATATTTGATAAAAATACAAACACAGTTCAATGCACCGGCGATATCGATAATGATGGAGTAGATGAAATTGTAATTACAAACGCATGGGGACTTGCCGTTGTAAAATACTTGGATGGTAACCTGCAACTGATTTTTAAGGCAGCGAACAATACTTTATTGGGCGACTGGATTTATAATGATGCAACAAATGCTGGCAAAGATTGGGGATATAAAATAGCGCCTTTCAATGGCCGCCGGAATGAATTGTTACTGATTAGCAAAAAAGGTTTCACTACTTTATCCTGGCAGCGAGATGGATTAGAATCTACTGAAATTTTAAAAAATGGCCAGCTATTTAACAACTGGAAAGTAAATACCAATGATCATTTTGTGGGAATAGCAAAACTATTTAATGATAGTGAACCCAATATTGTTTTTGAGAATAGTATAGATATGAACCTCGTTTCAATGAGTAACCCCGATCAGACTTTTACTGTAAGAACTGGTATCCGTTACGGCCAGTGGTTATTTAACCGGGCCGATAATACCATTCAGTGTTTTGGCGATTTTGATGGCGATGGTTTGGACGAAATATTTATTACTAGTCCATGGGGCATTGGAATATTAAAATGGATCAATGGTATGGTAACTTCAGTGGCTATGCAAATAAATGGTTCGATGATTAACGATTATGTAGTAGATAATAAAAACGTATTTGGTGGAGTAGGTAATTACCTCGCAAAAGGAAACCAGGAAATAGTAGTACACAACAATGCAAAACTTTTGGCTGTACTGGTATTAGAAAATGGCGTATTTAAAAGTATCCAGTTACCGGGTAAAGATTTTGTATCAGGCGATCTTACCAATGAGTTTATAGCAAAAATGGACCATGATCAAAAAACGGATTGGCTCTTTAAAAATGGCGGCGCTTTGTATATAGTAAACTTATCAGAAGCAAATGGAGTTGAAATTGAAAACATCATTGAGTTGAATGCTGATATCAATGGTTGGAGGTTAAAAGATAAGGATATTTTTGTATCGGCAGGCAATTTTTTAGGCCGGCAAAATGAGCAACAAATGCTAATTGTGGGAGGAAAATAAGTTTACCCGGTAATAATGAAACAGGCGATCGATTAATAGGATGACTACCATTTGTATAAAATGGTGTGGACCAAACAGGCTATTAAAATGTACCTCAACAACATTGAGTTGGGCATTTTGCTGTAATGTGGGTTAAAGTGAAACAAAATTAGCATTGCAGCTTGGACCAAATAAGATGTTCATCTTATGAGCATCTTGAAAATCAATTGTTTAGGCCATTTCTGGTGAGTAACTTTTTGCCAAACACTTACTCACCGAATCACTCACCTTTTCTTTGAGTTTAAATGTGAGTTTTGGTGTCTTTTCAAAAACAAAAAAGCCCGCAAACATAGTGTTTGCAGGCTTTTAGCGTAATTTGATATTGCTGGAGGCGGAGAGTTAGGGTCTTGAACCTTTCCCTGAATCTCTTTGTTAGTAAGCGTTTCAAACTTTCAGTCCTTGCAGGTCTCGGTAAAGTCTCTTTTCAAACTACTCCCCTAAAACATATTTCCTTTACTTTTCTGCTATGCTAAGATACAAATTTATACAGCTATTTAGCTATATAAATTATGCTCTCAGATTCTCTTTTACAGAGTTTATAGACAATCCGGTGAACTGGCAAAACTCATCTACTGTTACAAGATGATGTTGTTGTTTTTTCAAATGCTCTTTAATCTTTTTTATAAGACTGCGGCCATACCTTTCACTTCTGCCAGTTACAATCTGAATGTCTTTAGGATAAATACATAAACGTTCCATCGCTTTTAATTGATTTTAATACTTTATCTATACTTCAGCCATAAACTAAGTATGGTGAAGCTGTACAAAAATACTAAAGAATTTGACAGGAATAATGTGCAACCTGCGGCAAAATCGGCACAGATGACAAGCGGCAGAGCTGCTTTACAACTATTGCTTTGTAAGTGCAATAGTTTTGATGTATGAATGTAAAAGTTATCCTGTTTTCATTTGCTTTCGTGATATGTTTTTTAACACAGAACAAAGCACAACAAACCGCAAGGGTTATAAGAGTGAAAGATGGCGATACTTATGTTTTACAAACTGGTAACAGGTCATTTACTGTAAGGCTTAAAAAGATTGATGCACCTGAAATAAAACAAAATGGAGGGTATGGAGCATATCAGTTTGTAAGTTCTTTAATCAATGGAAAAATAGATGAGTATGACAGCACAGGAAAAGATAAATATGGTCGGGTGCTGGTTAGTGCAAAACTCAATGGGTTGCGACTGGATAGCCTTATTATCATTAATGGTTGGGCTTGGCACTATGTAAACTTTGATAATGAACTAATGCTTGATATTATAATGCAGGAGGCTATTAGAGACAGGTTAGGGCTATGGAAATGCGGTATTGATAAAGTGTGCCCTCCCTGGCTCTGGAGAGGCTATAACAGCCGAAGCAGGGCTAAATATTGTAAAGGATGTAAAAGCATTTATTAACCAATAAATTTTATAACAATGGCAAAATTAAAAGGCATCTTAAAGATAGAAGGAACATTGCAAGACATGACCTTCTACAAAACCCAGGATGGACATCTTGTGAAAACAAAAAGTGGCGTTTCCGGTGACCGGATTGCAAACGACCCCAATTTTCAGCGTACCAGGGAAAACGGTTCCGAATTTGGAAGTGCTGCAACCGCTGGAAAGGTTCTCCGTAATGCTGTACGTAACCTGACAATGAACGCTTCTGATAATCGTGTTACCAGTCGTTTAACTCAGCTTATGACACAAATCAAAAACTTTGATGTAACCTCTGTAAGAGGTGAAAGAACTGTTGGAGTTGCAATCGCTGACCCTGCGGCCTTAGCACTTTTGATAAATTTTGATTTCAATGACAGTGCAGCTTTAGGCGGTGTGCTGTTTGCTCCTTTCACTGTTACAGGTGCAACCGGTGCAATCAATATTCCTTCATTTGTACCCATCAATGATATTACATATCCAACTGGTGCAACACATGTAAGTATGAAAGCCGCTTATGCAAATGTTGATTTCGTAAATGAAATCAGTGCAATTGAATACAGTCCTGTAACAAACTTACCAATTGACGGAATTAACACACCGGTAACACTTACACCTGCGGCAGTTCCTGCCGGTACTGGTACAAAGTTTTACCTGATATTGATTGAGTTCTTTCAGGAGGTAAATGGTGTTCAATATTCACTTAAAAACGGTTCATACAATGTATTGAACATTGTTGAAGCAGCATAAAATCTGTTCATTCTTTCAGTCAGATAAAAGCCCCTCTATTCTTGGAGGGGCTTATTTATTTTATGCAAAGCCCCTAAAAGGGCAATGCACAAAACTGACGGCGACCTGATGGAAAACACCATAGATACCAACCGCAGGCAAGCTGATAAACGGAACAACCAACTAACGGACGGTAATGAAGACGGCGGCGGCGAAAATGCCTACTGAAAACGGATGCCGGAACTGATGGAACCGGAAATAAAGAACTGCTGAATGGACAAACTGCCAAACGCTGACTGGTGATGATACGAAGCTGCTTTTGCATAACTGTGAATTTTTATAAGCATCTCTCAGCGAAGGCAGATAAAAAAACCAAAAGGAAACGGAATAAAAAATGGGGCTGTGTGCCGGGGCTGTGTTTATGCCGTAGTCTTTTTGTTTTTTTTGTTGGGTCTGTGCGGCGGGCTGCCGTAGCTATTTTTGCTTAATAAAAAACACATTGGCAAAAGCTGTGTCAACTCAATAATTGAAGTAAGGGGTTGCGACGGTTAAAGTAAACTTTTCAAATAAAATGATGCTGCTTCCTTTGCTCTTCTTTATGTCGTTCACCAGAAACTGGCTTATTATCATATTCTTTTAATCATTCCATTTTCGGTAAGCGCATTTTTAAATGCAGGGTCCATTATGAATTTCTTAAAGTTACCTAATGACTTACCAAACTTTAAGCAAACATCTTTATTTAGTTTATCTATAGGGTCGGGTTCCTTAATTAAAACGAACTCTATTTTTTCCTTATCCAAGTTGTCAGCTATTGATGGAAATTCAATTTCTTTCAGAAATTCCTTATTATGAAGAATTTTATTTCTTAATGCGATCAGTTCCAATAAATTTTTATACGAAGAATTGTTTTCATTAAATTGAAATACACCGTCCGAGATAATATGTGGTGACATTAATAATTTCTTAGCAAAAGAAATGTTTACATAACCTTCAGCGTAGGATTTGTAATTTTCATGACCGAATTTATTTACACAATAGTCTGTAAGCACAGTATTTAAGGAATATTCTAAAGTAGCTGCACATAAAGTGAAGAACCCGAAGTATAGATATTCAGATTCTTTATCATTTAAAATGTCTGTGTATGCAGCTCTCAATTTTTTGTAGTAAGATTCAGTTCCATTCCAGAGTATATAGCTTTTATCTGACCCATCATAACTTACAATAAGTCTGGCTTGATGTTGCATTTGTTTAATTTATCGTAAAAGTAATTGTTTAGGTATGTAAATATAATTAACAGATTCACCACTTATTGGACGCAGCTAAAAAAAGCGGTCACGATGGACCGCCAAATTTAGTACTCACATGGTAACATCATGCAGCCATCTACCAACCAAACAGTTGCCTTGTCATAAGGAAAATCACTAAATGGGATTTCCTGACTTGTTACTTTGTTGTGGTTACCATCTGTAGCAAGGATTGTAAAAACATTTTCCTTTACTCTCTTTAATTCCCACACCTGGAACCGTTCCAAATTAATAGCCCTGTGGCATTGATGGCTAATAATTAAATCAATCAGCCAGTAAGCGGAATTTGTTTCTGCTAACTCCTTCACACCATCTGTGTAAAGCATCAAAGAAGGTTTGTGGCAATAGAAATTTTCTGAACCATTGCTACTTCCGAAATTGTCATTTGCATTTGTCATTGTAGTAGTTTTTTTTTAATAAATATTTCCAAAAGAAAAAAGGAAAAAAAAGAAAGCAGTTGCATTAGCAATGCAGATAAAAAAACCAAAAGCAGAAGCCGCATAAATGATGGCTTTGTGCGGTGGGGCTGTGTTTATGGCGGCTGTCTTTTTGTTTTTTTTGTCAGGGCTGTGCGCTGGGCTGCATTGGTATTTTTGCGACCTTTTTTTATCTTTATTTTTTTGGATGGTTTACTGTTGAGCCTTTCAAATGGATTCAAAATTTTCCTGTTGTATTTCTGCATTTTGTTATTAATGAAAAACAACTGTTCACTTCCTGCTGTAACTGCCGAACTGCGCCACCTCCTGCGCCTTTGGCTTGCTGGGTGAGGACGGGAATGGCTTGCCCCGACTTAAAGTGCAGCGAAGCGGAACGGCGAGGGGCAAGCCATGAAGGCCGCAACACAACGTGGCTGCTTTTTGTGTGGTTGAGCATAGCGAAGCTATAAGCAAGGCTATCACACCAAAAGCAACTAATAGGGCTGTGCCAGTGCAGCAAGACAACAGCAGGGGGCGCATAGGGAGCAGGCGGTTTTTTAAAGCATCTGTGTCAAGGCAAAACCGCCGTAGCGACCGTGCTAAAAATGTGGAGGAGGCTTTTTTATTTTTTTCACTACAGAAAGGCGAAGCCGCCATAAAAGAAAAAATAAAAAAATAGCCGACGGACTGCGGGGCAGCGAAGGGTTAGCAAAACCATGACAAAAACGGCGAAGCCTTTTTGGCATGTGTTTTTTTCTTCGAGCCGCTGCAACCGCAGACAACTTAGCCCGGCTTAATAAGGGCTATAGAACGAAGTGGCATAGCCCGCAATAGAAACTGCTTGCAGACAATATTAAGAAGCGTTGGTTGCAGCGATACGCAAATAAAATAATTGGTGAGGAACGAGCCGTTATTTTTTTTGCGTTTGGCTGCGGTGGGCTTTTCATTTGCAGCTATTGGAGGAACGACAATTGCTGCAAATGTCATGGATGGACAAAGCGTTCCCGGCAACTTCTGTTATATCTGTGCAACAGATAAAATCAATTTCTATCAAAACAAAAAAAAGCCCCTAAGGGCTAAAACTAAGGAAGCATTGCTAACCAACGCTTAGAACCTGGGGGCGGATAACGATAACGACCAATAACAACGCCATGACTAACATAGATATGCCAACCATTAGCAGCGCAAACCCAAACCTGACAAGAAGCAGTGTAACAGAATAAATGATACATAACATAAAATTTTAAAAATGATAAAATAAATATGCAGCATCACCACGGCCTAAGTCCAAACAAAAACCAAATAAAAACCATAGTACTACTGTTCAAAAT
>JBDUEK010000045.1:0-50274 GCA_040002495.1 Ferruginibacter sp. | reverse complement strand
AGCACTACAGATTTTGATTCTGTCCGTCTAGGTTCGAATCCTAGTAACCCAACAGAAGGGCAAATTAGTTTTCTACTGATTTGCCCTTTTTTATTTTTGCTGACACCCTCTCCCAGCTTGTATATTAACTCTACGGCTTCATTAAGCCGGGAGGTTCGATAACCGATTCCGTCAAATATCAATTTTTCGGGTACATCGAACCTAATCTTCCAGTTCTTTCACCATCAGAAGACTGGGTCAATTCCTTGCACCAGGGTAAGATAAAATTTTGCTGAGCTAGGTATGCATTCAATTTGGGTAGTCATTTGTTGCCATTTACCAGTGCCAACAAATGGCTGCAGATGTTGAGTTTTATCTACAGTTGTTAACCTTTGCGGCTGAGCAATATTGTTGCCCACTACTTGTTTGTTCTTTCTCTTCTCTGGCACAAGTCGAGCGAAGTCACAATACCATTGATACCAAGCCCCACGGAAGGTTGGGTAAAGATTTGAGCTTAGTAGTAGTGTCCAACTTCAATCATCAAATTTTCAAAATTGAAATAAAAACCGAAACTGTCTCTTATTTTTTTGGGCTCTTGTTCAAGAACTATTCCGCCATTTAGTAACTTCTGATAAGTTTCAGCTACCTTGTCGGTACTGTTCAACATAAAGCCAATATGAAAAGCATCTGGATAAATTGCATTGCCCTCTTTATTTTTCAATAACACAAGAGTAAAGTTGTCTGAATCTTTTAAAACGGCAACAATATTGTCACCTATTACACTGGTACATTTAAAGTCAAAGTATGTTTCAAAAAACAGAATTGCCTCTGCCACATTTGAAACAACTAAATTGATATGATTAAGTTTCATTGTCTGTCGTCTGGTTTTTTCTTTTTATTTTATATTTTCTATCATTTTTTGCAACGTTGAAATTGTTGTTTGTTAATCTGTTTCCGAAATACCAGGCACAACTTTTTTCCTAAATTCTTGTTGTGTCAAGAAACACGTCTTGTGTAATTCTTATCCGGTTGATGTTAAAGTTAGAACGTTATTGTTTGTTACAATAAAGTTTTTACTACTGAATTTTGATAAACCCATTTTTACAGATTGATTGTCTGCAAGCGGTTTCATTAGTTCAAAGATTTCTTGTTTTAGGATAGATGGCTTTTCAAAAATTGAATTTAGCATTTGCCATTCAAACCTTGTTGAGATTGAATTTCATCTATTCCTTTTGTCAAACAATTATCGACAAGTTTTAGGTAATATCCAATTGGCAGTCTTTTATATTGCATTTTTAATATTACTTTTTGTTTGTTCAAAGTCCGAAGGGTGTCTTACATGCCCGACGAAGCTTTCTCGGTCTACTTGTTTATTGTCGGCGAACACATAAATTTGCCATATTAAAATCTCTTGATAAAATATTGATTCTCATTTTTACAAAAGTCCAATGGCTTTTGTATTCTTTGTATTTGTCCTATAGTCAAATGCGAAGTAATAATATTGTCAAATTTTATAAAGAAAAAAATGGAACGAAAAAATAGACTTGCCGTATTAGGCGGTGGCGGTAGAACAGGAAAGTATATCGTAACCCAATTATTGAGTCAGGGATATAGGGTAAAACTTCTTCTCAGAAATCCCGAAAACTTCCAACTTAACAGTCCGTTTATCGACATTCTCAAGGGTGATGCAATTGATACAGAAACTATTCATTCATTGATTGAGGGTTGCCAAGCTGTCATTAGCACAGTAGGTCAACGCAAGGATGAATCTCTCGTAGCGAGTCAAGCGACTATAAACATCCTTAAAGCCATGGCTGAATACGGAATTCAACGCTACGTTTTAGTTGTAGGAATAAATGTCGATACCCCTTTTGACAGAAAGGGTACAGAAACACATACTGCAACCGAATGGATGAAAATGAACTTCCCTGTGATTCAGGCGGATAGACAAAAAACATATTCTATTTTGTCAACCAGCGATGTAAACTGGACTTTGGTCAGAGTTCCATTTATTGAATTTACTGAATCAAGAGGTGATACAATAGTTAGTTTAGAAGATTGCTGTGGAAATAAAATAAGTGCTGCCGATATAGCAACTTTTGTCATTGGGCAATTGTCAGATGACACTTATATCAAGAAATCACCTTTTATTACAAACGTCTGATAAAAACAGTGAGTCTGAAAATGGCTCACTGTTTCTTTTTTCATAACATTACTTCCAACGTTTAGTCTTGACGACGTTTGACAATAGGATTACGTCCGGCCCAGCTAATTGAAGTTAATTAATAAAACTATCCGGAATTAAAATAGTACACTGCCCCAACATGAGTAACCGCCTGGCACACTGAGAGAATGACAAACATTCAATGTTTTACAGAAAAAGCAATCACATGAAATTTACAAAACGGGCATTTGTGGTAAAAGCACAAACCACTGTTTGCGGCCCGGCAAAAGGCGAGCTGGAAAATTATAGAAGAACAGTACTACTATTAGTTATTGTAATTATAAACCAATAGTTTTTTATCACCTATCCATCCATTTTTTAAAAACAGGGGCTTTTTCCCGGCTCATGTCAATTTGAATTTTTAGCGGAGCTTTTAATGCCAAAGTGAGTTTTTGATTTTCGTGGGGCATTACACTTTGTATAGCATCAATATGCACAATATACTGGCGGTTGGCACGGTAAAATAGTTTGGGGTCAAGCAGTTCTTCAATTTCTTCCATTGAAGTATAATCAAGAATATGTTTTTCTCCGCTAAAGGTAAAAATATAATGGAGGTTGTCTTTCATAAAGCAGGCAATATCTTTTGTATTTACAGCAAACCACTGGTGGCGAAAATTAACCAAAAACTTCTCCTTGTACATATTTTTCACTTGCTCCGGATTGCCAAGGTTTTGAATTAGCTGCTGAATATCTACAGGAAATTTATTTTTACTTTCTATTATATTCCTGCATTTATCAATAGCATTTTTTAATTCTTCATCATCAATGGGTTTTAATAAATAATCAACGCCATTAACTTTAAAAGCACGGATAGCATATTCGTCATACGCAGTAGTGAAAATAACCGGACAGTTTAATTTATAGGTATTGAACAATTCAAAACTCACCCCATCACTCAACTGTATATCCATAAAAATCAAATCAGGTTCGGCGTTTTCAAAAAACCACTTTTTAGCAGTTTTTAAACTGGGCAATACTTCAATAATGTCTATATCATTTGCCACAGTTTTTATTTTTAACTGCAATTCTTCTGCAAGTAATTCCTCATCTTCAATAATCAATGCTCTCATAATAAGGGAATTTTTATAGTGAAATATTTTTCATCTTCCTGTATGACAATTTGTTTGCCGCCAAGGTAATAGTAAAGCGATTGCATACCGGCCAGGCCCTGCTTATTGCTGCTTTCCACAAAGTTTTTCCTTTGCAGGTTATTTTGCACTACAAGCCATTCGTTCTGTATAAATATGTTCACCACAAGTGGCGTGGCAGCGTCAATAATATTGTGTTTAATGGCATTCTCAATCAGGTTCTGTAAAGTTACCGGAGCAATTTTCCGGTGCAGGTATTCGTCTGCAATATCAATATTCAGTTGTAGTCCTTCTTTAAACCGTGTTTGCTGTAGCTGGGTATATGTTTCCGCTAATTTTATTTCTTCGCTAAGGGGTACTGTTTCGCTATCCCTGCTCTTTAAAATGTACCGGTAAATTTTTGACATCTTCTCTAAAAACTTTTTTGCATTGGCAGGGTTAGATGTTATTAAACTGCCTAAAGACGACAATGAGTTGAATAAAAAATGAGGATTAAGTTGTTGCTTTAAACTTTCATACATCACCATCGCTTTTTCCTTCTCCAATGAATGCGCTTTAGATTGCAGCATAATGACTTTATCCTTCTGATTGGTGCGCCATTTATAAATCCTGAACAAAATATATCCTGCAACCAATAGGGTTAACAAGCGGAACCACCATGTTTTATAAAAAACAGTAGCTACATAAATGCGGATTGTTTTTTCAGGCACATTCCAGTTATTTTCATCAACAGATGTTTTATAATGAAAAACATAATCACCGCCTGGCACATTGGTATAGCTAACCAATCTTTCTTTTCTATAGATCCAGTCTTTGTCAAACGGCTCTAATTTATGGGCATACCAGCTTTGTTGGGGATTGCCATAATTTAATGCCACCATTTCTAAAGAGAAAAAATTTTCATCAGGACTTAATGCGATGTTATCTTTTTCTTCAAAATTTTCGCCCTCAACTTCTTTATTTCCATATATTTTAAATGAAGAAACATACACATTGCCCGTATTGTTTGTGCCTTCATATTTATCCGGGTAAAACTGTATAAAGCCCCTGAGTGTGGGATATATAAAACTTCCATTGTGTGTTTGAAGGGCTCCCTGGTTATTAAAATCAACAGTAGGAAGCCCATCACCCATATTGAAAGATTTGATATTTTTTCTTTCAGCATCCAGCATCAGCAAACCAGTGCTTCCTGCAAACCATAAACGGTTTTTATTATCAACCAGCAAGGATGAAGTTTTTTCCGAAGCAATACCATTACCATTTAAACATCGGATAAATTTAGCTGCTGCTGAATCATACCAATTCAAACCATCTCCTGTAGCTGCCCAAATAATGCCTGTTTTATCTTCAGCAATTGATGTAATGAGGTGGCCACTTAAAGAGCTGCTGCCGGGAAGGTTTTTTATCCAATGTTTTGTTTGCCCATTGGCAGGGTTGTACATCAACAGGCCTTTTGAATAAAATCCAAACCACATCCTGTTCTGGCTATCTTCAAAAATAGAGATGGTGTTGTATTTGCAATAAGCCGTTAACGAAGAATTGTTAATGAGACTTTCAAACTTTTTTGTTTTACTGTTGTACCTGTAAATACCTTCTCTGCACCCAAACCAAATATTGTTTGCATGGTCTTTTACAATTGTCCAGAAAAAAGATACTGGCACTCCATCTTTTTCTCCTAAGAAATCCATTTTGCCACTGCTGATATGGTAACGGTTCAAGCCCTGTCCCGTACCTATCCACACCACATCACTATCGCACAAAACAGAACGGATAGAATTGTACTGAATAACGTTATTTTTTTCTTTGGTATTCTGAAATAACCGGTAACTGTTTTTTTCAGGATTATATTTTGCCAGCCCGCTTGCTGTGCCTAACCAGAGGTTCCCTGCATTGTCTTCTCCGGCAGCCCTGCACCAATAATCCGGCAAAGTTGGCGATTGATTATAAGATGGCTGAATAGCATGAAAAAAAGTTTTATCAGGATTAAAATAGTTTAACCCATATCCTTCTGTACCCAACCATATATAGCCCTGCTTATCCTGGTAAACATGTGTAACAAGATTATCGCTGATGCTCATGGATTGTAAAGGGTCATGCTCGTACTGGATAAAATTATTAGCGGATGTATCATATAAACAAAGCCCGGAGCTGGCAGTGGCAACCCATAATCTTCCTTTAGTATCACAAAAAATAGAAGTGATCCGGTTGTCTCTCAGGTTATTTCCAACAACTAAAAACTGACGGTAAGTATCATACTTTACAAAGTTGGTATCTGTTTTAATTATCAATGCTCCGTTTTCACCACAACCTGCCCAAATATTACCCGCTTTATCTGCAGCTATTTTTTTTATTGCATGCCCTTTTGCCGTGCTTAGTAAAATATTTTTTGCCGCCCTTGTTGATGGATAATAAACAACAAGCCCCGTATCAGTTGCGATGTAAATATTTTTGTCATTACCAATACAAAAATCATTCACTTCTTTTTCCAATAATATTTTTGAAGTACCGGTACTGCTGTTGTGTAAAAATGTAAAAGTTCCTTTAGCAGTATTAAATAATACAAGACCTTTAACAGAAGCTAAATAAATTTCATCTTTTCCTTTCTGTATCATTTTGCTGGTTGAAATACCGTTGCTGCCTGGCTGCATTATAAAATGGGCGGTGTTATAATCAAATTTGTATATGCCCTTTCCTTGCGCTACCCAAAGATTACCAGCATCATCTGTAAGCAGGGCTGGTACATAGTTTTCGGGCAATGAAAAGCTGTCGTGGGGCGTATGTCGAAATACTTTTACATTGTATCCGTTAAAGCGGTTAAGCCCGCTTAATGTCCCCATCCATATATAGCCGTATTTATCCTGTGTAATACTTCTTACCACAGGGTCACTTAATCCATTGGCAGTAGTGAGGTGTTGAAAATTTAAGGAAAACGATTGTGCCTGTGCAAAATATTGCAATATCAATAAAAATAGAATCAGCAAAACATTCCTTGTCATTCTTATACGGTTGATAAAAGTCAGTTAATCGAAAATAACAAACATCATAAGCAACGCAAAATAATAAAGTGGCAAATGTGCTTATTGAAAGGCGAAGTATGGTAAATTTTTAAGGAAGTGTATTAACCTAAAACTAAAAATCAGTAAGCTTTCATATACTGCCTTATCCTTCTAACTATTCATTTTTTTAATACTTCGATGCCTCAATCATTGTGTCTGCCAATAATTTATAACACTTTGTCCAGGCTTCTTTTACTTCCCCGTCCCAGTCTCGTCCCAGGCCTTGTTCCAATGTCCATAATAAAGCATCCCCTACAGCTTTGTAGTGCGCTGGTTTTACTCCGTACCCTACATGGCGTTTTGCCATTTCCCTTATATCGCCTGTTACTTCTTCAATATGGTGAAGGCGGCCCACAATCATGCTTATCATGTCTATCAGTTTTGTGTACTGCCCTGTCATAGGGGTTTTAAATAACCGTTTTGTAACAGGCACGTCAGTAAATAATTTGCTATAAAATACATCGCCTACAATTTCAGGCTTTATTCCCCGAAAAAATTTCCACGATTTTTGTATCAATATTACCTGTTGTGAAGTCATGCCTTTATCAACTGCTGCAATGCCACTGCAATTTATTAAATCTGCGTTGTTCATTTTAATTTGTTTAGTGAAGTGCTTAAAATGCTTGTTGAAGTGTAGGAGAAACATGTGCAGCAGTCATCATCGCTTCCGCTAAAGTAGTGTAGCAAACTGTCCATGCTTTTTTAAGTTCATCATTCCATTTATCGTCCAGCCCTGTCTGCAATGTCCATAATAAAGCCCTGCCCACCATTGTGTAATGTTCGTCCGTTACACCATACTGCACATGGCGCTGAGCAAGTTTTTTAACCTCATCAATTATGTCATCCAGGTTATTCAGTCTGCTGATAACGTAACTAATCATCGATAAGAGTTTACGGGCCTGCTTGTCCATAGAAGTATGGCTGAACATAGGTTTTACCTCCGGGGCTATTTCAAACAGGCGGCTGTAAAATAAATTACCAACCGTTGTTACATCCATAGCAGTTACTAATTGCCAGGAGTTTTGTACCAATTCAATTTGCTTTGTTGTCATAATAAATATTTCAGGCAAAATTTATTAATTACAACCGGGTGTAAAATTTTTATTCATCCAATAGTAGTAAACAGGTTGGTAAAGCATCCTTTGTTTAATGTTGGGCGAAAAGTGGTTGTTAATTTTCTATTCTGCATTTTAAAATTGAACATTGAATACTGGGCGTTGAACTTTGAGTATTTGTATTCTTAAATAAAGCACATGCAGGAATATCAAATCATTTCCCTGTTACTTTACTACACTTCCCCGCGGCAACATTGCACTACGCTTAGTTAAATTATGTATCCCTTGTTTTGCAATACATATTTGTGTTTTAAACAAAAAATATATACGCAAAAAAAATTATCATGAAATCATTAAAAGTTTTAGCATTTACTGCAAGCCTGGCATTATTATTTGCAGCTTGTAAAAAAGACAAAGATGTTGTTAGTCTATTTTCAAAAGATCAAATGGCAGGAAAGTGGATTACTGGCATGGTCGTTAATAACATTAGCCAGGAAGTACAGTTAAATTTAAATAACAACGGCGTAAGTGAACTGGATGTTCAGCCCTATGGTGGCAATGCTGAATTTACCGGCACATGGGAATTAAGTGGCGCAAACATTATTGTACACTTTACTTACTCGGGCAATCCTGATTATATCCGTTTTGACGGACCCGTAAACAGCGCCAATAGCATCGCAGGTAAATTACTGGTTGGCGGCCAAACAGGAACATTTACAATGACAAAATAAAAACTATCAATTAAAAAAAGCAAAAAAAATATTATGAAATTATTAAAAAGTTTAAGCGTTGTAGTTATTGTTACAGGATTAGTATTTTCTTTTACTTCGTGCAAAAAAGATAAACCTGTTGATCACACGATTACCAAAGATCAATTAACAGGCAAATGGAATATGCTTGTTCAGTCATCCAATGGCCCATTAGTTTGGCATGCAGAATTGAAAAATAGTGGCGCACTGGAGGTTGATACAGCCCCCTATGACGGGAAGCCTGATTTTATATTATTGTGGGATATAAGCAACAACAATTTTACTGCACATTTGGATGCCAATGGCATTACTAACTATTGGTTATTGAATGCACCTGTTAGTACAACAGCAATGGCGGGCCAGCTTAAAACAAATGCCACTCCATCAGAGGTACTTATTTTTACTATGGACAAACAGTAAAAAATAATTTTTTACTCAAATAAAAACTGCCGCATATAAAAGCGGCAGTTTTTATTTTTAGTATTACCACATCGTTCTTGTCTCCCCAACACCAAATCACTTCCCCATCACTTTACCACACTTCGCCACAGCAACACTGCACTACCCCGAGGTAAATTATTTTGCCCTTCTATTCAAATACATATTTGTGTAATCAAATCAATTATCAAACACTAAAAAATAAATGATGAAACGTTTTCTCCTTATCGCAAAATTTTTACTCGCTGGTGCAACTGCAACACTGGCACAAAGCGTAGGCATTAACTCAACAGGCAGCCAGCCAAATGCCAGTTCTATTTTAGATGTAAGCAGTACTACCAAAGGATTGCTTATACCACGAATGACGGCTGCACAACGTACTGCTATAGCAAGTCCTGCAAAAGGTTTACTGGTTTTTCAGGATGATGCGGTGAGCAGTTTCTTTTATTACGATGGCAGTGTATGGGCACCGATATCAGGCGCTGCGGCGGCTGTTGCTTACACAGCCGGTACAGGTATCGACATAACAGGCACGGTGTTATCAGCAAAAAACACAACTGCTCTATGGAATGCAGGGCAACTGCAGGGAAAAGATATAAGCACTACCGCACCACTCCAGGGTCAGGTACTATTATTTAATGTGCCCACCAATAAATGGGTACCCACTACACCTGCTGCAGGTGGCGGAACAACATATACAGCAGGCACCGGCATTGATATTACAAACAGTATTGTTTCTGCAACAAACACTACAGCTATATGGAATGCAGCTCAACTACAAGGAAAAGATATCAGCACAACCTCTCCCATAAACGGCCAGGTAATGACTTATAGTGTAGCCACAAACAAGTGGGTGCCTGCCACACCAGGTACCGCAAATCTTACAGGCTGGAGCACTACCGGTAATGCAGCAATTGATCCCGCAACAAATTTTATTGGTACAACAGATGCACAACCTTTTATTGGTAAAGCAAATGGTGCGCAGGTGTTTCGTTTTTCACCAACAGGCACCACTACATTAGTTGGCTTTCAAGCCGGCAACGCTGATCCCACCGGTGCTGTTGAAAATCATTTTATCGGTTACCAGGCAGGGTACAACATCACCAGTGGATTTGATAACCAGTTTGAAGGTTACCAGGCAGGGTATAAAAACACATCCGGTTACAGTAATCAATTCATTGGTTTTAAAGCCGGCTATTTTAATGCAACAGGAACAGATAATTTTTTTGTTGGTCAACTCAGTGGATATTCAAATGTATCCAGCAACAATCATTTTGTAGGTAGTGGTGCAGGTTTTTCAAACACTTTCGGAACCAATAATCACTTTAGTGGTTTAAAATCGGGAGAGGCAAATACAACCGGTAGCACTAATCATTTTGAGGGCAATCATGCAGGCTACCACAATATATCAGGGAATAACAATCATTTTGTGGGATACAATGCTGGTTTCAATAACACCACCGGCTTCAATAATTTTTTTGAAGGCTACAATGCCGGGTACAATAACACTGTCGCAAGCAATAATTATTTCAGTGGCAATCATGCAGGACAAGCGAACACAACAGGAGGTTCAAATACCTTTACAGGCATAGGTGCGGGCAGTGGAAATACAATTGGCGATTACAATATCTTCACCGGTGGATTGGCAGGCAGTGCTAACTATTCAGGAAGCCACAATGTTGCCATAGGATATGCGGCCGGGCAAAATAATGTGTCCGGAAACTTTAATGTTTTCCTTGGGTTTAATGCCGGGGCAAACGAAACAGGCAGCAATAAATTATACATCAGTAACTCCTCTTCGTCTTCACCGCTCATTTATGGAGAATTTGACAATTCAATTCTAAAAATAAATGGCGCACAGGAAATAGTCACTAAGTCATTTGTAGAAGCACTTACATTAACGGCTTTCGGCAATTCAAAGTCTAAAATGAAATTTCAATCTGGGGCGAACTTAAATAATAGTTGGGTTTTATCTGCTGAAGCCGGACAAAATGGAGAGTTTAATTTTTTAAAAGACAACGATGTTAAAATAAGAATGTTAGCTAATGGAAATGTGACAGTTTACGGATTTGTTACTGACTATTCTGACAAATCGTTAAAGCAGAATATTGTTCCGCTAAAAAATTCTTTACAGAAGTTGATGAAATTAGGAGGTTACACATACAACTGGATTGATAAAAAAAGGTCGCAGGATGAACAGGTTGGCGTAATTGCCCAAGAAGTAGAAGCCCAATTTCCTCAGCTCGTAAGCACTGATAAAGATGGCATCAAATCAGTTGCTTATGGTCACATGGTTCCGGTACTGGTAGAAGCCATCAAAGAACAACAAACCATGATAGATGAATTGAAAAAAGCTAATAGCAAACAGGCAACCACTATTGATGACTTACTAAAAAGAATGGAAGCATTGGAGAAAAAATAAACAGGTTTCTTGATTTGTGTTTGATAGCTGGCAATGCAGTAATGCGTTTGCCTTTTTTATAAAGATGTACGAGTTAGAAAATAAGCCTAGCCAGGTATTATTTGAATAGTCAACTAAAGGACACACTCAATTTATTTGTTTTGTATTTTAAAATTGAACGCTTGCATTCTTAAATAAATCACAGTTCCATATACACCAAATCACTTCCCTCTCGCTTTACTACACTTCCACAATACAACACTGCACCACACTCAGGTAAATTATTTATCCCTTCTTCTCCACTACATATTTGTGTTATAAAATTAATTATCAAACACTAAAAAAATAAATCATGAAACGTTTTCTACTGATCGCAAAATTTTTACTTGCTGGTGCAACAGTAACACTGGCACAAAGCGTAGGCATTAACTCAACAGGCAGCCAGCCAAATGCCAGTTCTATTTTAGATGTAAGCAGCACCAGCAAAGGATTGCTTATACCACGAATGACGGCAGCACAGCGTATTGCAATTGCAAGCCCTGCAAAAGGTTTACTGGTTTTTCAGGATGATGCGTTAAGTAGCTTTTTTTATTACGATGGCAATACATGGGCGCCCATATCAGGTGCTGCTGCGGCTGTTGCTTACACAGCAGGTACTGGCATAGACATATCAGGTACTGTGTTATCAGCAAAAAACACAACTGCCTTATGGAATGCAGGGCAACTACAAGGAAAAGATATCAGCACTACTGCACCACTTCAAGGTCAGGTAATGATGTTTAATGTGCCTAACAATAAATGGGGTCCTGCTACACTGGCTGCTGGTGGTAATACATACACTGCAGGCACCGGCATTGATATTACAAACAGTGTTGTTGCTGCAACTAATACTACTGCTTTATGGAATGCAGCTCAATTGCAAGGGAAAGATATCAGCACAACCTCTCCTTTAAACGGGCAGGTAATGACTTTTAATGTGGCAACAAACAAGTGGGCGCCAGCTACATCCGGTACCGCAAATCTTACAGGCTGGAGCACTACCGGTAATGCAGCAATTGACCCTGCAACAAATTTTATAGGTACAACAGACGCACAGCCTTTTATAGGAAAAGTAAACGGGCAACAGGTGTTTCGTTTTTCTTCTACAAAAGAAAACACTATCGTTGGATACCAGGCTGGACTGGTAGATCCCACCGGCGGGGATAAAAATCATATTATAGGCTACAAGGCTGGATTCTTTAATAGCGGTTACAATAATCATTTTGATGGTTACATGGCAGGCAATCAAAACACATCGGGCTATTCCAACCAGTTTATCGGTTGGAGTGCGGGACTTAAAAATACAACCGGCACCGACAATTTATTTATGGGTGTCAGCGCCGGTTATTCTAACACTACAAAAAGTGGTCTTCATTTTATAGGAAACGGAGCAGGCTTTTCCAATACAACAGGTCTAGCTAATCATTTCAATGGTTTTGATGCCGGCGAGAATAACACAACAGGAAGTTATAATCATTTCGAGGGCAATCATGCCGGTTTTTCAAATCTTTCCGGAAGTGGAAATTATTTCAGCGGTTATTATGCAGGCGCCTTAAACACTGGTGACAAAAATTATATGAGTGGAATTAATACAGGAAATTCAAATACAACGGGCTATGGCAATACGTTCATCGGTAACGAGGCGGGCATGAATAATATAAACGGGAAGCAAAATGTTTTCACTGGGGCTGATGCTGGCTTTAATAATTTACTTGGAAGTAGAAACGTAATGATTGGCACCGATGCAGGAAAAAACAGCGCTGGAAGTGATAACATCTTTCTCGGAAATCTTGCGGGCGCAAATGAAACTGGCAGCCAAAAATTGATCATCAGCAATAATGCTACAACTGCATTGATATCAGGAGATTTCCTTTCCCACGACCTGAAATTAAATGCGCAAACGGAAATTGTGGGAGACCTAAATGGACTGCCAAACCTTACAATAACAGGCGGTAGTGGTTTTCAACCAGCAGCTATTAAGTTTAAGTCGATGAACACCCAAAATAGTTGGAATCTACAATATTTACCCAATATTGGTGGAGACCTTGACTTTTTTCATAATGGTCTTGTTAATATGCGCATGGAACCATCTGGCGATGTTCATGTCAATGGTTATCTCACCTCCTATTCCGACAGCAGATTAAAGAAAAATATCCAGCCGCTGAATAAATCCCTGGAAAAGGTTTTAAAACTTGGCGGATATACTTATAACTGGAAAGACACTACAAAATCTTCCCGCCAGCAGATAGGACTCATCGCACAGGAAGTGGAAGCGCAATTCCCACAACTTGTTATAACCGATAAAGACGGTATTAAATCAGTTGCTTACGGAAATATGGTGCCAGTAGTAATAGAAGCCATGAAAGAACAACAAATTACGATAGATGTACTAAAAAAAGAAAACGATCAACTCAAAAAAATTAATGATGAGCAGGACAGTAAAATTGATGTCCTTATGAAAAGGCTAGATGCACTTGAAAAAAATAAATAATCATCTCAACATTAAAGAAAATAAATCATGAAACGTTTTCTCCTTATCACAAAATTTTTACTCGCTGGTGCAACAGTAACATTGGCACAAAGCGTAGGCATTAACACTACAGGCAGCCAACCCAATGCCAGTTCTATTTTAGACGTAAGCAGTACCAGCAAAGGATTGCTTATTCCACGAATGACGGCTGCACAGCGAACTGCAATTGCAAGTCCTGCAAAAGGTTTACTGGTTTTTCAGGATGATGCGTTGAGTAGCTTTTTTTATTACGATGGCAGTGCATGGGCGCCCATATCAGGTGCTGCTGCGGCTGTTTACACAGCAGGCACAGGAATCGACATAACAGGCACTGTTCTATCAGCAAAGAATACGACTGCTCTATGGAATGCAGGTCAACTACAAGGAAAAGATATAAGCACTACCGCACCACTCCAAGGTCAGGTACTATTATTTAATGTGCCCACCAATAAATGGGTACCTACTACTCCTGCTGCAGGTGGCGGAACAACATATACAGCAGGCACAGGCATTGATATTACAAACAGTATCGTTTCTGCAACAAACACTATGGCCTTGTGGAATGCAGCTCAATTACAGGGAAAAGATATAAGCAATGTAGCACCAACAAACGGGCAGGTATTACAATATGACCTTGCAACAACAAAATGGAAACCTGTTACATTGGCTGCAGGCAGTGGTAATGGATGGAGCCTAACCGGTAATACCGGTTTAGATGCCAGCACAAATTTTGTCGGCACTACCGATGCACAACCGTTTATTGGTAAAGCAAATGGTGCGCAGGTGTTTCGTTTTTCACCAACGGGCACAACTACATTAGTTGGCTTTCAAGCGGGCAACGCAGACCCTACCGGTGCTGTTGAAAATCATTTTATAGGTTACCAGGCAGGATACAATATAACCAGCGGATTTGACAACCAGTTTGAAGGTTACCAGGCCGGGTACAAAAACACGGCAGGATACAGTAACCAATTTATTGGTTTTAAAGCCGGGTATTCCAATCTCACAGGCACGGACAATTTTTTTGTGGGCCAACTCAGTGGTTATTCAAATGTATCCAGCAACAATCACTTTGTGGGTAGCGGTGCAGGCTTTGCCAACACAACCGGAACAAATAATTATTTTTCTGGTAAATCTGCAGGTTCAGCAAATACTACAGGAAGCGATAATCATTTCGAAGGAAATCATGCAGGGTTTAGTAATCTAACCGGCAGTAACAATCACTTTGTTGGGTATAATGCGGGATATAACAATACCACCGGAATCAATAATTTTTTTGAAGGCTACAGTGCCGGTTACAACAACTCCACCGGCAGTAATAATTATTTCAGTGGCAACAATACCGGTAGATCAAACACCATTGGGTCTTCTAATTCATTTATGGGAACAGGAGCTGGATTTTCGAACACCATTGGCGGATATAATGTTTTTAGCGGAAGCCTTGCAGGCAATGCAAATATTTCCGGGACGAGCAATGTTGCCATAGGGTACGGGGCTGGCCAAAATAATACAACTGGGAATGGTAATGTTTTTATAGGCTATAAAGCTGGGTTTGATCAAACAGGAAGTAACCGGCTATATATTACTAATTCCTCAATAAGCCCTGCATTGATATATGGAGAATTTGACAATAAAATTCTTGAGTTTAGTGCTTCCGTGAAAACACATGGTACACAGCAAATCATTTCACCTGCACAAAACCTGCCTGCCTTAACATTAACGAGTATTAATGCGGCAAGAACCATAATGAAATTTGATGATGCCTTTGACCCTGCTAACTTTTGGCAAATAGAAACAGAAAGTTCAAGCACCGGAGAGTTCCTGTTTTCTCACAATGGCAATTCATCGAGTGCACGCATAAAACCAAATGGAAATATGACCATTACCGGACTACTGACTCAGCTTTCTGACAGGGCTTTAAAAAAGAATATTACACCGCTAAAAAACCCCTTACAAAAGCTGTTAAAATTAGGAGGCTATACGTATAACTGGATTGATGCCACAAAAGATAAGGAAGAACAAATAGGTGTTATAGCCCAGGAAGTAGAAGCACAGTTTCCCCAGTTGGTATTGACCGATAAAGATGGCATTAAATCCGTTGCTTATGCGAACATGGTGCCGGTATTAATTGAGGCTTTAAAAGAACAACAATCCATGATAGATGAAATAAAAACAGAAAACACCCAACTTAAAAAAGACATGGCTGCTATAAAAGCAAAGCTGGGTTTATAAACCAATTTTATAACACTTACATCATTATATTATGAAACGAATTTTAATTTTACCGGCAATCACTTCAAGGATGGTGATTGTCTCTTTTCTGCTGGCAATTGTTAGCAGTGGCTATGGCCAGCTACAGGTGACCGGCAATACTGATTTTATCACCACTGGCAATGTACACTTGGTTCTGGCCGACATGGATTTTTACAGCACGGGGGCAATGAACGTTAAAGGATCGACGTTTCATTTTACAGGATCACAAAACACCAATGTGGGCCAGGGCTTGGATTTCTTCACTTTTGATAACATCAGTGTTGAAAAAACAACCGGTAAGAAAATTCACCTGGGGGCAACGATAAATGTAGATGGGCAAGTGCATTTTATTTCAGGCAATATTGATCTTGATGATAAATATTTACACCTGGGAAGCACGGGCTCGTTAATTGGGGAATCGGAAATCTCCCGTGCTACCAGTAGTAATTATGGACTCATAACTGCCAATGCTGTTTTAAATGCGCCCAATGCTGTAAACATAGGTAACCTTGGTGCCGTTATTACATCTGCAGTTAATATCGGGCTCGTGTCCATTACCCGTATGCACAACGCTATAGATATTCCGGCCACCGGCGGCCAAAGTATTTTCAGAAGTTACGAAATATCACCAACCATAAATACCAACCTGAATGCTACGCTTACCTTTAAATACTTTGATGCTGAATTAAACGGGTTAAATGAAAATAACCTGGTACAATTCAAAAGGGGAAACAATTTTCAATTTAGTGATCAGGGATCTACTACCCGTGATGCGGTAAATAACAACATAACAAAAACAGGGTATAGTTCTTTTGATAAGTTTACATTGGCCAACTCATCGCAGGGGCCTTTACCTGTTAAAATTGTTGGGTTTAGCGCACAATGTCAATGTAAAGGCAGTTGTATACAACTAAGCTGGAAAACAGAAATGGAACAAAACAGCGACCGCTTTGATATTCAACGCAGCCCTAACGGAACTAACTGGAAAAAAATTGGCAGCGTAAAAGCGGCAGGCAACAGCAACACCATCCTCTCTTATCAATACAATGATCAAACTTTAAATGCACCATCTGCTTATTACCGCCTTGCAGCATACGATTTGGATAACAAACTAACTTACTCACCCATAGTTAAAGCGGGTTGTGGCCAGTCGGCAGAATTTAAAGTAATACCCAACCCTGTGACAGATATTGCCAAAGTAACAATTGGCGGCAACGCCAACAGTAAAGGCAATATTGTTTTATACAATGCATCGGGGCAACAGGTAATGCAGCAGGCTATCACTATTACAAGCGGTATCAATCAATACCAGGTAAATATGGCCGCACTTACAAAAGGTATTTATACATTGGTGATAGTTAGGCCCGGCGAAGCAAATGAAACAACAAAAATTATTAAACAATAACCTTTCAATCAAACAAAAATGTTGAGAAGAAATCGCTACATAATATAACCGGTTTACAGCGATTGATTTTTACAGTTAGAAAATATATGGAACAAGGATTGTAAAATATTAAGCGTGAATTTTGTGAGAAAGACCAATCCAGGTTTCATTTTTCAGAAACAGGCAATGCAGCAATGCATTGCTTTTTCATTTAAAATATTCTACGGTAAATAATGCAAGCATTGCAGGAACGCAGAAAGTCACCACGCCCGAATTTTACTACACCTCGTTACGACTTTACTACACCACGTCCAGGTAAATTATTTATCAGGTTTTTTCCACTCGATATTTGTACCGTTAAACAAAAAAAATAATTAAATGAAAACAAGCTCCATTAAAAACACAACAGACGCCTGCACCGGGCATTTTATTTTATACTGCTACAGAGCTTATATTTTCTTTTTTAAACAAACAAAAGTCTTCGCTGGTGCAGATGATGTTCTGCATAAGCATATCGCATTGCCAAACAAACAATACGAAGTTGCCTGATACAGTAAAAAAAATCTCTTCATAAATAAAGCAAATAATATGGCAAACATTAAAACAACAATTGACGACTGGGGAGTAAACGATTTGGAAGATAATTCCACTATCAATGTTACAGTACTGCACAATACAGAAATGGGAAATAAGTCTGTTGCCGGCATACAGGTAATATGCCTGGGTAAAATAGTTAACTACGAACCCATTGTTGCAGAAAGATGGGCATACCTGGCAACAAAGAAAAACGAAACAGAACATTTTATAGAAGACGGTTCATGGACGGTGTATGAAGACACGTACATAAAACACTCCCTGGTATTGGGCGATAACCTGAAAGCAAAAATAGAGGTGAAAGTACGCAGCAGCACAAAGCCTGTGATAAAGGAATATGAATTGCCTTTTGTAATCAATAATTAATTACGCGTCAAAATCGTGAAATGAAATCAACAACGCTGTTTAAATTTCTTTTATACTTTGATGCAGTTCTTTTTTTGATTGTATTAATTGGTTTCTTATACTATATCCTTAAGGGGCCGGTTTATTCATCTGTAACAGGTACATGGCTTTTTGTATTAATGCTGTTGGCACTTTTTATTGCTGCAGGCTTTTTATTAAATTCATTTCACCACACAACACTTGCTTTAATTCCCTTGTTTATCGTGGCTGCACCAGGCATTTTATACCTGTGCATAATGATGATAATAAACGTATTTAAGATAACATAGCCTGCGGTATTTTATAACAATGAAATAAAAACCAGTAAAAAATAAACTATAAAACAAATATTATGACAGCATCAAACGCCTCCGGCAAATTAACAGGGCCGTATAAAGACAGCTCAACAAATTTAATTTACAATATGTTGTTTTGCGACAATATTGAATTATTCAAAAATAATAATCAACAACAAAATGTATATCCGTGGAGCATTTTGTTTTCTGACAAGACAGATATTCCAGGGTTACAAAAAATAATTGAAGACAGCGCCGTTGAAACAAGACACAAAATTCTTGCGTGCAATAAATTACTTGCAAGCGGGCACACAGTTGAAAACAAAGAAATATTGGGTGTAATAGTTGAAGTTGGGCTGGATGAAGGTCTTGATGTATTAGCCTCATTTAAAGACGGCACTGCCCGCTACATTAATCAAACAGAAAAAATGATTATTTGGGAAACGACTGATACAACTTCAGGTAATCTAACGAAGGAACTGTTTGACAACAGCGTAAATATAGTTAACCAAATAGGAGCCTGGGATAAGCCAAGGCGGCCACATCCTGCAAGGGATACAGTTAGAATAAGTTTTCTTGTATCAGACGGATTATATTTTGGCGAGGCACCAATAAATGTTTTATTCAATGAACCATTGGCAAAACCGGCATTGCTTTCTGCAACAGCTTTAATGCAATATTTAACTGAAAAAATAATAAACCATGATACTGTTTAAAATTACCTGGGGCATAGATGCCATCGTGGCATTAATTATTTTGTATTTCTTTTTTGCCGGTCTTGCAGATGGTACTGTGAGCGAAAGAAATATGAGCTTGTGGCTTTTTATTATGCTGGCCCTTGCCGGGATAATGTGGGGGAGTATTTGGCTGCGTGGGCATGGGCATCCCACACTTGCAATGGCACTACTGCTGGTGTTGGCCATTCCTGCACTATTGTTTGGGCTTTACTTTGGCATTGCAATTTTAAATAAAGAAAGATGGAATTAATACCATTTACAATCGGCTAACATCAAACTATCAAACATTCAAAAAAAAGAAATGAAAAAAATAATGAATCTTCTCTGTCTGTTGACTATGACAATTTCATTGGCAGCGCAAACTGCCACCACCGTTACACACAACAGCAGTTCCCGTAGCATTACAACATTAGACTACAGTTTAAACGCCGTTTTATGGCAGCAAAGAAGTGGTGAATACAAAGCCTTGTGTTACCAGGCATTTTCGTTGGCAAAGATGAAATTAAATGAAAAAATTGCGCTACATAAAAAAGATGAAATGCCACTGGCTATTGTAACTGATATTGACGAAAGCGTACTGGATAACAGCCCCCAACAGGCAAGCGATATTTTACACCATACCACCTATACAGAAAAAAGCTGGAAGGATTGGACAAGCAAAGCAGTTGCAGGTGCCTTACCCGGTGCAGTAGCTTTTTTTCAATATGCAGATAAACTGGGCATACAATGTTTTTATGTAAGCAACCGCAGGCCGGAAGAAAGAGATGCCACCATAAAAAATTTAATAGCGGCAGGTTTTCCGCAAGCAGATACGTTGCATGTGATGATGAAAGATACTACATCGGATAAAGAATATCGCAGGCAAAAAATTAAAGAGCGGTATAATATTGCTTTATTAGTTGGTGATAACCTCAATGATTTTGATAAAATGTTTTACCGGCAACCATCTTATACCCGTTGTAATTTAGTAAAAGACAATAGTGATTTATTTGGCGATATATTCATCATCTTACCCAATGCAATGTATGGCGACTGGGAATCTGCCATCTGGAATGGAAAAAAAATAACACCACAGGAAGCAGATAAACTAAAGCATGAAGCACTATACCAGTATTGATACATTGAATAAATAACATGAAGCAGAAACATATTTTAATTGCACTGGCATTATTAATTTATTGCTGTGCAGTATCAGCACAAAAGAAGATTATGAAAACAACTACGCCTGGCAAACACACAACAATTAAATACAGCAAAGAAGATTCGCTACCGGGCCCAGTATCATCTAAATTGCCAGCCGGATATAAAGCTAAAAGAAAACTATAATTTACCTTTTCAAAAAGCTGATACATGGGATGAAGTAATAGATGCCTTTATTTGATAGAAAGATTTTTAAGGCACATTGATGAAGTAGATTTTACCAATACTGGCTCTCACTTATGGCAAGAGTTTTCTGTTATATCTAAACTGCTAAAAGATAATTCTCAGCATTTAAAAAGTGACGATTTGGAGTGTATTGGGCGGTTGTTTATCAGGTTGTTTGATACGCCGTTGTTGTATGCAAATGTAAGTACTGATGAGGAATGGAAATTAATGTTTCATGCAAATACTTAGCCGCCATGCTTACCAGAAATGGGACAAATCCATCTAAGCAGAACTAAAGCAGAGTTGACAAGATGGAGATATAAAATGCTAACGAACACTATGACGAGTTTATTGAAATAATGAAAAAATAACTACTGCATTTTCTCCTTTTTCCTCTTTAATAATCTTCTGTAATTCTTCCACACTCGGCAAATTGATTAAATACTTTGAAACAAATACCTGCTGTGGCAACCCCATGGTGGCATATTTCACCAATGATTCATTTTTACCAGAGCATAAAATAATACCAATGGGGCATTATCACCTGCACACTGTTCGTTTTCTTTATAGGTACATATTCATCTGGCCTGCATCAGCCGGGGTGAAATTCTTTAATTTTAAATCTGCCAAAATATGGCATTTTAAAATTCGATGATAAAAAACCAGGTCAATCCTGTAATGCGTATTATCAAAAGTTATACGTTTTTGCCGGGCTTCAGAACAAAATCCACGACCAAGCTCCAATAAAAAATTCTGTAGGTGGGGAATGATGCTTTCTTCCAAATCAGATTCTGAATAACTTTCTTTTTCTTCCAGCCCGGGGAACTCTAGCAGATAAGTGTTTCTAAATACATTCTCTGGCAGTATTTCTTTCTGATCATTAAATTTTTGCTGAGGTATTTCTTTGTTATTGCTTAGTCCATTTCGTTCATGCAGCAGGCTTTCAATAGCCCGTTTTAAATCTCTTACACCCCAATTATTCCTTAGCGCCTGTACCTTATAAAACCGGCGCTTTAGTTCAGAATCTGCCTTTAAAAGCTCTATAAAGTGGGAGAAACTGAGGCTGTTTACAAGAAGAGAAACTTTAATTGCATTTTTAGTCGCATTTTATATCAGTTCTTAAAGGATTTAATAGGTCAGACGCTGCGTGATTTATTCCAAATTGCTGTAATCAGCCTGTTTCAATTCGTCAGACTGTGAGTAGATTAAATAAAGCTGCCTAAATAGTTTCAGGTTGGTTTCAGCCATTCCTTTCAACCCCCTGTTGTTTTAGTCGGGCAGCAAGCGTTTCCAATACCATCTGTCCATAAGTGGCCCGATCTTCCCCAAATTGTTCGTATTCTACAATGTAATTTCCAATTAGCTAGTTTCTCAGTGTCATGGCTACATTCTCTTGCTTTTATATCTTATTCAAGAAAAATGTATTGGTATCCTGAATGGCTGTAGTGAAATTTTCCAGTGCGTTCATATTATGTATATGTTCGTTTATAATTAATTCGCATTTCTAAATCATTATAAGCAATATAAATACAAAATATTTGTTAATCTTATGCCGTCAGAAGATTAGCAAGTCTGGTTAAATCTGGTATAAAATGGTTCGAGAAATGTCCGTGCAGGGCAACAAAAAAAGGGCAAATTAGTTTTATTGCTGATTTGCCCTTTTTTATTTTTGCTAAAACCTTCTCCCAACTTGTATACCAGCTCAACAGTTTCATTAACACAAGAGGTTCGATAACCCATTCCGCCAAAACTCAAAATAATCTTTATTGATACTCTTTCATTTACCAATTAGTAGTCCCTCAAAAAATTAAAAAAGGCTATTGTTATTAATTGGTATTAATGGAAAGAAGAGTTGGCTCTGGAAACTATTGGCAATTTATTCCAACTGTATTTTGTGAGAATTGAAACCTTGCTTCAATTAAAGAAAAATTGCACATTACTTTGAGGTATGCAATAACAGGAAAATATAAATTATATTAGTGTTGTCCGACTAAACCCCGTATCCGTTGCTACGCCTGAATGACCTCACCCCAACCTCCCGAAAAAATCGGGACAGGCTCTCTCCAAAGGAGAGGGGCTGGAACATTGAACCAGTAGGAGTTGTAGCGGTATTGTATATTTTTAGTCGGACAATAGTGAAATTATGTACTTAAAAACCTGTAGCAGCATATCAAAACAAACAGGATATAAAAACTGTAGATTTACCCCCGGAGAATATTAAAAAAACTCATTGAAAATACGGATGGGGTTAAATTTTTAATGTGCCTGTTTATTTGCAGGGGTCGTAGGAAAATAATTTACACAAACGTTTGTGTAGCTTATTGACGTAAATACTTATTACTTTCAAAGCATATTATTTTTGCGTAAAGAAAATATGTACTTATTGTTAAATGCAGCAACAGGACACACAAATAGTAGAACGACTAAAAAATGGAGATTTATCTGCTTATGATACTTTATTTGTCAAGTATTACAAATTGTTGTGTGTAAGCGCTTACTTTTTTTTGCAGGATGAACAGGAATCAAAGGATATTGTGCAAACATTTTTTATTGATATTTGGGAGAAGAAAATTTACCTGCAGTTTCAGGATGATATCAAAGGATACTTGCACCGGGCCATAAAAAACCGCTGCTTTAATCATATCAGTAAACAAAAAACAAGAGATAAAAACCACCATGCTTTTGCAGAAATGCAGGACAAGGCGGTGGAGAGTTATAAAGAGCCTGTACCTGACTATTACATACAACTAAACAATACACTGCAAGGCATTGCCTGCCAAAAAAGAGTTGCTATAGAAATGGCATATTTAAAAGGTAAAAGTTACCAGGAAGGTGCTGATGAAATGGGTATTAGCATCAATTCCTTTAAAACACATTTAAAATCGGGATTAAAAATATTACGCTACGGAATAAAAAAATAACAAACTGGATTAACCTGTTTTGGGTTATGTACTGTATTACAATAGATGAAACATAGTTACGAAGAGGTATTTCAGCTATTTATGGAAAGCATATCAGGTAATCTTTCGCCTGATGAGGAGGAATATGTACAGAAAATGCTGGTAGAAGATAGCGCTTTCAAAAATATATGGCAATCTCTGCAACAAAAAAGTGACAGTTTAAAGGCGGGCGATTTTTTGGCAAATATCAACGTTGAGGACGATCTGCATTTGCTGAAAAGCAAGATTGTTCCTTTCAAAAAAAAGACCTTTAATATATTTTCTATAAAAAAAATGGCAACTGCTGCTGCGGTGATAATTTTTGTAATGGCAGGTACTTATTTTTTTGTTGGTGCAAATAAAATTGTTAACCGGGATCAGATTGTGATGGCTGTTGAAAAAAACAAGCAGTCAATTAATCTACGGCTTGCCAATGGCAGTACCCTTGTATTAAGTAAGGACAGCGGTTCAAAAACCATTGCCTTGTCAAACGTCACTATCAGCACAGGCAATGGCAGGTTACAATATAGCTCTGCAGATACCATGCAAAATACGCTATCAGTTCCCGAAGGAGATAGTTATAAAATCGTTTTGTCTGACGGAACAGAAGTATGGTTGAATGCTGCTACCAGCCTGCGTTTCCCGTTTCATTTTTATGGTAAGCAAAGAGAGGTATATGTAGATGGGGAGGCATTTTTTAAAGTAACCAAAGATGCTGCACATCCTTTTATTGTTCACACTTCGCTTACACAGGTGCAGGTATTGGGCACTTCTTTTAATGTTAATACGTATAACCAGGGCAATGTAAAAACTGCATTGGTTGAAGGCAAGGTAACTACCACAAGCAATGATGGCAAACGAATGGAATTAAAGCCAGGCTTTGCAGCAGATTATAAATTGTTGCAAGGTTTTGAATCCGCAACATTTGATGAGGAAGAAGTTTGCTCCTGGTTAAAGGGTGTTTATTATTTTCACAATATGCCGCTTACAGAGCTGGCGGCAATAGCCTCCCGCTGTTATGGAATAAAGATTGAATTAGACAAGAAAACACTCGCCGGAAAATCCATTACCGGCTTATTAAACACCAGCAAACTCTCCGATTTTTTAAACGATCTTGAAACTGCGGCAGAGATCAAATACTATTATTCCGGTAATCAGCTTCACCTGCAATAATTGCTTATTTCCCCACTATATGTTATGGACGATTTTAAAAACCGGCGCATCGCCATGCCGTTAAAACAAATGGATCGGCCGGGTATCATTTTTATGGCTGGCAGTAAAACAATTGGTGACTGATAAAATTAAATTTAAACCGGCTGTAAAAGAACTATTGCCCCAAAGCCAGGTAACAATATTTAATCACATACAAACAATCTTAATAAACAGGTGCTTAATTTATTATCCATTCGCTTTTTAAAATAACATTAAAAAAACTTAACTATTCCTTCACCCTTTTTTAATAATAGTGTGTAATTATTATAAGCAGGCGTTATTCCTATAACTGCTTTATCAAAATAACAACACACATAAATTCTGCTAAAAAATGAGAAGATTTCTGATTTACAAAAACAAGTTTATTGGGTGGCCTGTGCGGCTACTTGCTTTATGTGCATTGCTGCTGATGCAAGCCGGTACCAATGCACAAACAAACCCGGTATCCATTCAAACACCGGTATCTGTTTCAGGAAATAATATTTCTTTGGCACAGGTATTCCGCTCTATTAAAAAGCAAACAGGGCTTACTTTTTTTTACAGTAATCAGCTACTGGACGACAATGAAAAAATCAGTCTTGATTTTAAAAATGCCAAACTTCAGGATGTGCTGGCTTTCATTTTTAAAGAAAAAAATGTAAACTATGAATTACGCGGCAACAGGGTATTGTTGAATGAGAAACCACAACCGGTAAAGGCGGTTATTCCGGATTCCAAAGCATCCGATAATAAAACGGCGGTACAGGCTACAGTGGTAAAAGGCCAGGTGATGGACGGAGATGGAAAGCCACTTGTAGGTGTAACGGTTACTGTAAAAGGTAAGTCAACTGATATGTTTGTTACGGATGAATTGGGGATTTTTACGGTTAATGCATTACCTGGGGATGTAGTGAGTTTTAGCATGGTAGGCATGCAAACAGAAGAAATTGTCTTTAAAGAAAAAAGCATCCTTAAAATTACATTGAGGGTAAAAACAGATAAGCTGAATGATGTGGTGGTAGTGGGCTTCGGCAGGCAAAAGAAAATAAGTGTTACAGGCTCTGTTGCTTCTGTAAATATGGAAGATATGCAAACGCCTGTACGTTCTTTAACCAATGCGCTGGCAGGTAAGGTGGCAGGTGTTATTTCCATAGCAAGCGGGGGCGGAGAGCCTGGTTATGATAACCCAACTTTTACCATTCGTGGTATTGGCACCTTTGCCGGTAGTGTTACACCACTCATTATTGTAGATGGCGTGCAAAGGGATGATGTAAACAGTACCTATGGGGGTGCTTTTAATAACATCGATCCTGAAGATATAGCCAGCATTTCTTTGCTGAAGGATGCCTCGGCTACTGCGGTGTATGGTGCAAGAGGTGCCAATGGCGTTTTAATTATAACTACTAAAAGAGGAGTAGCAGGCAAGCCGAAAATTTCTGCCAAAATAGAAACAGGCATGAACGGGCTTACTAAGTTGCCTAAAATGCTGAATGCTGTTAATTACATGAAATTATACAATGAGGCACAGTTAAACAATCCGGCTAACACTACCGGTGCTGTAACGTATAGTGATGAAACGATACAAAAAACAGCCAGTGGTTTAGATCCTTATCTGTATCCCGATGTAAACTGGATCAATACTGTTTATAAAGACCAGGCATCGATGACCAATGCCAACGTGAACGTAAGTGGTGGAGGAGAAGCCATGCGGTACTACGTTTCAATGAGTTTTTATAACCAGGAGGGCCAGTACAATGTGTCACGAATAAATGGATACAATCCCAACCTCAATTTTAAAAGATACGATTTCAGAAGCAATGTAGATATTAACCTTACAAAGAGTACGGTACTTGCTTTAAATATTTCTTCCATGCTGGTAAACAGCCGTTATCCCGGCAACTCTGCCGGTTCTATCTGGTATTCATCTTTTGCAACCAATCCTGTGGCATTTCCCGTTCAATATCCTGACAATAAATGGGCAGGCCCCCGTAATAATGGTGGCGTAAATCCTTATAACCTGGTACAGAATGCCGGTTACAGCACAGAGTTTAAACCGGCTGTTCAATCGGTGTTAACGCTCACCCAGCGGCTCAACAGTATTACAAATGGATTGAGTGCATTGGCAAGATTTTCTTTTGATACCTATGGCGAGTTTGGTACATCCAGAACAAGCGATAACGACTTATGGTATGCGGGTTCCAGGGATCCCAACGGTAGTCTTGTATATGAGCATGTAAGAACAGGTTCTACTTATCTTGGTTATTCCACTTATTCAAGCGGCGAAAGAGTAATGTACCTGGAGGGAAACCTATCCTACAACCGCAGTTTTGGCAAACATACCATTGGCGCTTTGGGAGTTGCTAATATCCGTAACCGGGTTATTGGATCTGCCGGAAGTTTAAAAAGTGCTATCCCGTTCCGTAACCAAAGCCTGGCAGGCAGAGTTACTTATTCCTATATGGATAAATACCTGGCAGAAGTAGATGCCGGTGCAACAGGGTCAGAAAATTTTGTTGCAGGGCACAGGTGGGGGTATTTTCCTGCAGTTTCTGCAGGATGGGTTATTTCTAAAGAAGATTTTTTTCATGAGCTAACACCTGTAGTAAACCTGTTGAAGCTGAGAGCCTCTCATGGTGTTACCGGTAACGACCAGATAGGTGGCGACAGGTTTGGGTATTTAACCTATATAGAAGGTTCAGGTGGCATTTCTTTTGGATTGGCACCCAACTACTACGGCGGAGTTGCAGAAACGGTATTGGGTACATCCAACCTTACCTGGGAAAAATCTACTAAAGACAACCTTGGACTGGAACTGGGATTATTCGACAAAATAAATATAGTAGTGGATGCCTTTCGTGATAAAAGAACGGATATTTTAATTAATCGCAATTCTATTTCTCCCATTGCAGGGTATAGCAACCTCTCTATTTATGCCAACCTTGGTGAAATGGAGAATAAAGGTATTGATGGCAGTATCGAGTACAATGAGCAAATTGGTAAACATACCAGCCTTCGCTTGTTTGGTAATATTACTTATGCAAAAAATAAAATTTTATATGCTGATTATCCAAAACGTACCAACGCCTATCAACAACCGGAGGGGCATCGATTCGGTGAATTTACAGGGTATGTGAGCCAGGGTTTATTTGAAAGCCAATCTGATATAGATAAAAGCCCAACCCAAACAAGAACAATGTACGAAGGCGATATCAAATATAAAGACCTCAACGGTGATGGTACTGTCAACGCATACGATTGGACCTATCTTGGTAAATCATCTTTTCCTGCCTGGTCTTATGGTTTTGGATTTAATGTAGGATATAAAAACTTTGAGATATCCGCCCTCTTTGCCGGCGTGGCAGATGTAGGCATTATGGCCAACGGCTCCGGCATATTAGGCAATGGAAGAGGAAGCGACGGAGTAGGTGTCATTCCCTTTGCAGGTATTGGTCAATATCCCGCCAATGTACTCAATAATTTAACCAGCAGGTGGACAAAAGAAAACCCCAGCCAACATGTAGATTACCCAAGACTGTCCATTACCAATACCAGCGATAATAATTATCTCGGCAGTACCTGGTGGCTAAAGGACGGAAGTTACATGCGTTTAAAACAGGCCACTATGGGTTATACTTTTAAGTTCGGTGGTACTAAAAAAGCAAGAATGGCAAACGCAGATAACTCATCTGTTAAGGCCTCAGGTATCAGCAGCCTGCAGTTTTATTTATCCGGCACTAACCTGCTCACTTTCTCAAAATTCAAATTATGGGATCCTGAGCTGGGGTCTAACGGGGCACAGTATCCCTATGCAAGAACGATAACTGTTGGCGTAAGGGCACAATTTTAAAAACAAAAAACGAAGTAATTTTATGAATAAATATGTAAAAATGATAGCCTGGGCCCTACTGCCCATACTGTTTTTATCCTGCAAAAAATACCTCGATAAAAAACCCGATAATCTATTAACTGAAGACCAGGTATGGCAAACCAAAGCCAATGCAGAAGCCTACCTGTACAATGTATATTCTTATCTGGATAATGGAGATGGAGGCGATTGGGCCAGCATGGGTGCCGCTGATGAATCTTCTGTTTGCATACCCACAGTTAATGTACGTCAGATGGTGAGTGGCAACTGGAGCGCTGCCGGCTGGTACTTCTACACATGGGGTAGTTTTTATACCGGCATCCGTAAATCGTTTGTCTTTGAAACAAACATCGATAAAGTACCTGCTTCAGAAATGAGCGATGACCTGAAAATTCAATACAAAGCTGAAGTGAAATATTTACGGGGCTGGTTTTACTGGCAGTTGCTAAAACAATACGGGCCTTATGTAAAGCTTACGGAGCCCATTGCGCAGGATGCAGATTTTAATCAATATCCCCGTGCACCATTCGATACCTGTATAGCGCATATTAACGAATTGATGGACCAGGCGGCTGCGGGGCTGCCAGTAACATGGCCGTCTTCAAGCAACTACGGCAGGCCCACAAAAGGTGCATGCCTTGCTGTAAAAGCACAGGTAGCTTTGCATGCCGCAAGCCCTTTATGGAACGGCAATTCACGTTTTGCCAGTTTTAAAAACAATGATGGTACATTGCTTGCGCCCACAGTATATAGTGAAAATAAATGGAAGATTGCTGCAGATGCTGCAAAGGCTGTAATTGATTTAAGCGCTTATAAATTATTTACCAATATTGATGAGGGCGATGTAACATTTGATCCATATTTATCTGTGCGTGACCTTTTCTTAACCACCTGGAATAACGAGATCATTTTCTCCAGAAACGGATGGTCGCATTGGGGTTTTACAAAATGTGCTTCCCCCGGTCCCGGTGGTTATAATATGTACAACGCTACCCAAAATATAGTAGATGCATTTTCTATGAGCAACGGAAGAACAATAGATGATGCCACTTCCGGTTATACCGAAACAGGTTTTGCAGGTAGCGATAACGACAATTCATGGGGGCATAAAAAGGGTGAATGGAATATGTATGCCAACCGGGAACCACGGTTTTATGCATTCATACAATACAACGGCCGCCCCGTTTTACCTGCTCCATCTGCCGATGATAAAAATTATTTTTCTTCTGATATTAATAAAGATGGCAAAGGCCGTGTAGAGTTGTATTACAATGGCAAATCGGGGCAGAAAGCTGCGGGAAGTAATAATATTACTGGCTATGATGTATTGAAAAGGATCAGCCCCAATGATAATATACGCTACAATTCGCCTGATAATCCGCGGCCTTATATATTGATCCGTTATGCAGAAATACTGCTTGATTATGTGGAAGCATTAAATGAATATGATCCTGATAATTCCAATATTGTCACTTACCTGAACCTGGTTAGAACAAGGGCAGGGTTACCCGGTATTGAAACAGTGTATCCTGGTGCAGTAGGCAACAAGGGGCTGATGCGTAAACATATCCTGAATGAAAGAAATGTGGAATTATGTTTTGAGGCTGACCGCTATTATACACTCTTAAGGCGATTGATGATGAGTGAACCGGGCAAACAAACCATCTATGGTATGAATGTAAATGCTGATGATGGCGGACTTGGATTTTCTTATACAGGGTTCTATACAAGAACATTATTTCAGCAAAGGTTTTGGGACGACAAAATGTACCTTTTCCCTATTCAGCAAACAGATATCGAACGGGACAATGCCCTGGTTCAAAACCCTGGATGGTAGGGTATTGCCCAAAGCCTGGTCGAAATAAAAAAGAATATTTTTTTTGTATCAGGTATCTAAAAACAAATTAAGTAACGCCCGTTACAGGGTACTCCTCACTCTCTGCTAACCTGCAGGGATGGGGCAAAATCAACAAATATGATAAGCAATAAAAAAATGCGTAGCTCCTTGTTCGGTGTTTTAATTGCATGCGCTTTTATTACGGGCTGCAAAAAAGACGCGAAGTTTTCACACCAAACCGGTACAGCAATGACCATTGAAGACTTCACCGCCAAACAAGGTGGCGGAGGTACAGAAATATTGATCACAGGTACTAACTTTTCTATGGATACTTCGCAGGTAAATGTAATGATCAATGGTCATCGCCTTGCGGTAATTGGTGTGAATGCCACACAGCTAATAGCCGTGGTGCCCAAAAAGTGCGGCAGTGGAAATGTGATTGTAAAAATAGGCAGCGATAGTGCAATAAGCTCCGCTATATTCAATTATGTATTTACAAGAACAGTTACCACACTGGCAGGCAATGGTATAGCAGGTTTTGCCAACGGGCCCGGAGCCGATGCCATGTTTAACTTTAATGGAGAAGCCTGGTACAGGAGTATGGGGCTTGCCGTGGATGACAATCTGAATGTGTTTGTTGCTGATCCCGGCAATCATTGCATAAGGAAGATAGACAGCCTGGGTAATGTAACCACTTTTGCAGGTAATCCAAATAGTTCGGGCTATGCAGATGGCAAGGGAACGGCGGCTCAATTCAGCATCCCTTACGATGTGGCACTTGATGCCGATGGCAATGTATATTCAGCAGATCCGGGTAACTGGGATATTAGAAAAATATCTCCTGATGGAACTGCAGTTACCTGGGCATGGGGTTCGCAGGCACCATGGGCTGTAGCCGTTGATAAAACTACCGGTCTTCCGTATTATTCCAGTTGCGATGGATCCGGAAACGTACAACAGATTTCTGAGCAATGGACTAAAATAACAGTGGTATCCGGACTCAACTATCCCGCCGGAATAGACTTTGATAAAGCCGGTAATTTATATGTTTCGCTGAATGGCGACCAGGTGATAAAAAAGTTTAGCGCCGGTACCTGGGCAGAAAGTATTGTAGCTGGTCAGCAATCATCGGCGGGTTATTTGAATGGTGCAGGTGCAGCAGCAAAATTCGCCTATCCCTGGGGATTGACAGTTGATGCAAATGGAAATATTTATGTTGCCGGAAACGGAACCTGGGATGGTGGCACCTATAACGCAGATCAATCTATCCGTTACATACAAGCAGGCACATGGGGTGTAAGCACTTTTGCAGGCAGCAACAGCGCTGGCTATGCAGATGCCATTGGTGAAGCCGCTGCATTCAGCGCACCTACAGGTGTTGCTGTTGATAAGAATGGAACGGTGTATGTACTCGACAAAAATAATAACCGGGTAAGGAAAATAGTTTCTGAATAACAGGATGATAACTCCGGCACTTAAGAAATTTATAATGACAAAAGCTGAGATAGTCGTACAAATGCCAACAAAATTTGTGGTGGAGCAATATTTTATGATGAACAATACACTTTTTTTTAATGCAATAAGGAACCTGGTATTCTGTATGTTTTTTTTATTGATAAGCTGTAGCAAAGGAATGGTCGAATCAACAACGGTTGTACCGTCCTTGCACACGTACTATGTATCACTCAGTGGCAGCGATGCAAATACCGGAACGGTTAACAATCCATTACGTGGCATAAAAACAGCATTAGGCAAAGCTATTCCCGGCGATACGGTGATAGTAAGGGCAGGCAATTATTACGAAAAAGTAAGCTTTCCAAAGTCTGGCAGGCTGGATAAAAATATTACGCTAAAAGCATACCCGGGCGAAAAAGCTGTGATTGATGGCACCGGCCTTTCCATCATTGGCAAAGAGGCATTGGTAACCATCAGCAATGTAAACTATATTGTTGTAGAAGGCTTTGATGTATGTAATTATAAAAGCAGCACACCCTGGGTAAACATCAATGGTATATTGGTAAATGAAGGCTCCGGAAATATTACCATCCGTAAAAATAAAGTTTATAATATAGAACACAATGTACTGCCGTCAGATGGAAGAAGCGGTCATGGAATTGAAATCATTGGCAATACAAATATTGCCATGAAAAATATTCTTGTTGAAGAAAATGAAATCCATGACTGCAATACAGGTTATAGCGAAAACCTAACCATCAATGGTTATGTTGACGGGTTTATTATCAGGAAGAATAAAATATACAATACTGAAAACATCGGCATTGATGCGGCAGGCGGTTACTGGGCAAACAGTACCCCGGCATTTAATTATGCACGCAATGGCATTATCAGCGATAACGAATTGTATAATATTGATATGAGTACCGGCCCCCTTGGTGGCCATGGTGCCATTGGCATTTACATCGATGGCGCAAGAAATATTATCATCGAGAGAAATAAGGTACATGAAGCTGACAGGGGCATTGGAATTGTTAGTGAAAACGATGCTTACCCAACAGAGGACTGTATTGTAAGAAATAATTTTGTTTACAACTGTGTACGCACCGGTATTTACCTGGGTGGTTATCTAAACTACACAACGGGTGGCACCAGCAATTGCTATGTAGTAAATAATACGCTTTATTATAACGATAAAGAACCTGGTTCATTTGGTGAAACAGAAGGTGAAATAAGGCTTACCGAAAATTGCTTTAACAACACCATACAGAATAATATTATTTACGCAAGGCCCAACAATGATGTGTTCATACATAAATACACATCAACAGGTAATAATAACAAAATTGATTACAACCTATACTACACAACCGGTACAGCTAAATGGATTTGGAACGGAACAGAATATACGGATTACAATGCATGGCAAACAGCTTGTAGTGGCGATGCCGGTTCAAGCAATAACATTGATCCTTTTTTAACAAATACAACTTCACCCGATTTGCATATACAAGCTGTATCTCCTGCAAAGAACAGTGGTATTGTTATCTCAACACAAATAAATGGAAGCACAGATATAGATGGCACTGCAAGAATAATAAATAATAAAATCAGTAAGGGTGCACATGCTCCCAACCCTTAGAGGGGAGTAAGAAAATGGCTTATAATATTAATTTCTTAAGTCCCTTTTGGGCAATGTCATTAAGTTAAGAATAAGGTAATAAGGTAGGCAACAATTGGATTTGGTTTCTACTAAGGTTTTTAAGCGAATGTAAACCTTAGTAGAAAAATTTAAAGTAACAATCAGCAACCTTATTACCTTATTTATCCAAAAGGTTTAATTAGTTTATACAGTCATTTGCTTAACTTAATGACATCGCCCTTTATGGATTTAGGGTAAAACAAACACAAATGAGTTCAAATCGCAGAAATTTTTTAAAGAAAGCAACAACAGGAACAGGTGGTTTATTGCTGTCTGGGTTTATGGGTTATGGTTCTTATGATCAACTGAACGATTCCGTGGCAGAGAGCCAGCGAAAATCAAAAACACACAAACAGGTTTTTAATATGTGCAATTATGCAGCACCTGCAATACCTGTTGTACGCATTGGATATGTGGGCCTTGGAAGCAGGGGCAGTTGGGCTGTTGCAAGAATGATCAATGTAAAGGAAGTGGAGATAAAAGCATTGTGTGATGTAAGGGAAGTGGCTGTTAAATACAGCCAGGAAACATTAAAAAAGTTCGGACGGCCTGCTGCGGCAGAATATTATGGCGCATTGGATGCTTATAAAAAAATGTGTGAACGGGATGATATTGATCTTATCTATATCGTTACCCCATGGGAGTTTCATACACCCATTGCCGTATATGCTATGGAACATGGCAAGCATGTAGCCTGTGAAGTGCCTACCGCAAAAACTCTGGAAGAAGCCTGGCAACTGGTAGAGACAAGCGAACGTACAAAAAAACATTGCATGCAGTTGGAGAATTGTTGTTATGATTTCTTTGAAACACTCACCATCAATATGGCACAACAAGGTGTGTTGGGCGAGTTGGTACACGGCGAAGGCGCATATATACATCCTTTGCTGGAAGGGCTGTTTAGCAAACCAGCCAACCCCACAGATGCGCCTGTATGGCGCTGGAAAGAAAATCAGAAAAGCGGCAACCTGTATCCAACACATGGTTTGGGACCGGTAGCTCAGGCCATGAATATCAATCGGGGCGATAAATTTGAATACCTTAGTTCCACCTCATCCGACGATTTTATGATGGAAGCACTGGCGGAAAAATTAGCTGCCGGCAACGACCCTTACTACAAACAATTTGCAGGTAAGCATTACCGTGGCAATATGAATACTTCAGTTATCAAAACAAACAAAGGGAAAACGATTATGGTGCAGCATGATATTTCTTCTCCACGGCCTTATAGCCGGATTCATACATTAAGCGGTACCAAAGGTTTTGCTCAAAAGTTTCCTGAGCCGGGAAGGATTACATTGGGGCATGATGAAAATTCGGATCCAAAAAAAATGAAGGAGTTTGAGGAAAAATATACACCAGAAATTATAAAGCATGTAGCTGATGTGGCAAAAATTATCGGTGGCCACGGCGGCATGGATTTTATTATGGACTGGCGCCTGATAGATTGCCTGCGCAATGGATTGCCACTGGACATGGATGTATATGATGCGGCTGCCTGGTGCTCCATTACGCCGTTGAGTATCTGGTCTGTTGCCAAACGTTCTAATTCCATTGATGTACCGGATTTTACCGGCGGTTCCTGGAAGATTAATAAACAAGTTGATCTGACACTGCGGGGTGGTGGAAGTACAAGCGTGGTGCCCCAACCCTAAAGGGAGTTAAGAATGAACACATTTTTATTTTTTCATAAGCCTCGCAATATACGGCAGCCTAAGTGAATTGCCACACGCTTAGGGGCGTGGCAATTAATAGATCCGGTGGCATTTGATAGCCCGCCGTTAGGTTATCTTGCGTTGCAGCGGAAAGCTACCGGGCTGCAACAATATTATGCAGCTATGTGAAGCAACTTGTTATATGATTATTGTTGATGAACAAGAAACATGAATTGCCACGCCCTTCAGGGCGTGGCAATAATGACATATACAATTGGCTTTAGCCAAAATGATTAATAATATTATGCAAGATTTAAAACAGGAGGCTAAACCCATTTGTAATTTATTTTCTTAGTATCCGCCCTCAAAGGCGTAGCAATTGATAGATTAGGAACGCTGTATAATACGCTGCACAATGAACAAAAAGTACAAGTGTGCGACGCAACAAAAGCTAAATAGAAGAACCATAGCCTGGCTCAAAAAAATTAATATAAAATATTTCTGAACTTATTAGTATCTAAAAATGCACAAACCATATTTCTTCCTGTTATTGTTATTGCCGGTTCAATTATTCGCCGGAGATTTTGATGCTGTAAAAGAATTAATTCACAGAAGAGTTTCGTGGCTTGATAAGCATGTTGTTTTTGAAAAAATAAATAGTGCAGATGCAAATGATGTATTTGAGCTACAAACAAAAAATAAACAACTGGTAATAAAAGCCAGCAACCCGAATGCAGCAGCAGTTGGGCTTAACTGGTACCTTAAAAATTATTGTCACCGGTCCATGAGCCACATGGGCGATAATCTTGCGGCAGTTTATCCTTTGCCTGTTGTGCAGGAGCCTGTAAAAATTAATTCGGTTGCGCAGTACCGGTATGCCTTAAATTATTGCACCTACAATTACACCATGAGTTTTTATGCCTGGAAGGATTGGGAACATGAGCTGGACTGGATGGCATTGAATGGCGTAAACACAATGCTGATTGCCAATGGTGAGGAGGCGGTTTGGCAAAATGTTTTAAGAAGAATAGGTTATACAGAAAAAGAAATTGCTGAATATATTACAGGGCCTGCATACAATGCATGGTGGCTGATGGGAAATATACAGGGCTGGGGCGGGCCTATGCCGCAAACACAAATAGATGCACGTAAAGTACTGGTGCAAAAAATGATTGCCCGTATGCAGTCACTAGGTATCGAGCCGGTGATGCCGGGTTTTTATGGTATGGTACCAGGTACACTTAAAAATAAAAGCAACGCACACATCATTACACAAGGTAACTGGGGCGCATTCGCAAGGCCGGATATTCTTGATCCAACTGATACTGCATTCGGCCGCATTGCCGGCATCTTTTATGAAGAAACCAAAAACTTATACGGAAAAAACATACACTTCTTTTCAGGCGATCCGTTTCATGAAGGTGGTATAAGTGAAGGTGTTGATCTTGGCAATGCCGGAAAAAATATTCAGCAGGCCATGCAACAATATTTTCCGGGATCAATATGGGTGCTGCAGGGCTGGCAGGATAATCCCAAAAAAGAATTGCTTGCAAAAGTAGATAAGTCAACAGTACTCATACAGGAATTATTTGGTGAAAATACCAACAACTGGGAAACAAGAAAAGGTTATGAAGGAACGCCGTTTATCTGGTGTATAGTAAATAATTTTGGTGAAAGGCCGGGCATACAGGGAAAGCTGGAACGCTTTGCAGCAGAGGTTTACAGGGTTGGCAACGGCGAATATAAACAGTACATGAAAGGTGTAGGGATAATGCCGGAGGGAATTAATAACAACCCGGTTACATACGAACTGTTACTGGCAACAGCCTGGCACCAGCAGCAATTGAATGCTGATGACTGGGTGCAGCAGTATGCGATTGCCCGCTATGGAAAATACAATGCAGCTATAAGCAATGCATGGAAATTATTATTGCAAACAACTTACAGCAACCCCGGATACCAGGAAGGCCCGCCTGAAAATATTCTATGTGCAAGGCCTGCACTAAAAATAAAATCTGTTTCAAGCTGGGGTAATTTAAAGAAGGGGTATGATACTGTAGTATTTGCCAAAGCTGTAAAAGATTTTGCTAAAGCTGCACCACTGTTTACGAATAGTGAAACCTATAAAATTGATCTGATCAATTTTACACGACAGGTATTGTCGAACCGGGCAGATAAAGTATTTGTGGATTTTGTGAAGGCATATAATGAAAAAAATATGGTGGCTTTTGAAGTAGCCACAAAACATTTTTTGCAACTTGCAGATGAAACAGATGCGTTATTGAATACGCATGTTTATTACCGATTAAGTACTTACCAGTTACAGGCGCTGGCAGCCGGTAATACAAACGCCGAAAAAAAGAACAACCTGCACAATGCCATGATGCTGATTACTTATTGGGGAGAGAACAATCCAAAAGAAGATAACCTGCATGAATATGCGTATAAGGAGTGGGCGGGAATGATGCAGTCATTTTATAAAAAAAGATGGAAAATATATTTTGATTACCTGCGTAAACAATTAAACAATAAACCGGCGACAGCGCCCGATTTTTTTACATGGGAACATAATTGGGCAACAGCCAATGAGGCCGTAATGTATGAAAAAACCAAGTGGTCGCTGGCGCAGATAATCAGCAAAGTTCTCAAATTTTAGTTTTGGTTTTGGTTTTGGTTTATCATCGTTGGTGTTCTCGCCAACGATGTCTTTTATTTTAAACTCAGATTGTATGGTACGTAAATTTTGTGGAATGATTTGTTGCGCTTTGCTGGTTTTGATTTCAGCAGCACAGCAAAAACAAATAAGTCCGTTTCAAAATAAATTTATTGATTACAAAGAATTGCAGGATCCTAAACCTGTAGATATAACATCCTGGAATCAATTGCCTGATAATGTAACGATAGCATTTGGTGATGTTAATACCCGTTATCAAAAACATGTAGGCCCCAATAATAATGAACTGCAACAAACATATAATATTACCGGGTGGAAAGGAGAAAAACTGCACATGCAGGTGTTGGTTGCTACCAAAAAAGTGCTGACGAGAGTTTTTTTTAAAGCAGGCGAATTGAGTGATGGAAAGAGCCATCGTATCGAGGCAAATGCTGTATCAGCGGGGTTTGTACGCTATGTATTATCCGATGGATTGAACAAAGAAGGCCATGGTTGTGGTATTGCACCCGCCGCTGAATCAGACTCATCTTTATCTGCAGATGGGATAGATTTTATTTCGGAAAAAAGTGTACCGGCGTTTACAACACAGCCAATATGGATAAGTGTTGCGGTACCTCAAAAAACAATGGCAGGAAAATACAAAGGCAATCTTCAAATTATTATTGATGGAATAAAGCACCTGCTTAAATATGAAGTAACCGTAAGTAATCATGTACTGCCAACAGCAGGCAACTGGAAATTTCATTTAGATCTTTGGCAAAATCCTTATGCCATCGCAAGAATGTTTGCTGTAAAAGAATGGTCAAAGGAACACATGGATTTTATGCGGCCTTACATGCAGATGCTGGCAAATGCAGGGCAAAAAGCAATTACCGTAAGCATGATTCATGATCCCTGGCGGGGACAGACTTACGACATCTATAACTCAATGATCCGTTGGATAAAAAAGAAAGATGGCACATGGGTGTATGATTATACCATCTTTGATCAATGGGTAAATTATATGATGTCCATCGGTATAGATAAACTAATTAATTGTTATACCATGGTTCCCTGGAACAATCAATTTTATTATTATGACGAAACGGTTGCACGAGATACATTATTGATTGCAAAAACCGGAACAACTGAATATAATGCACATTGGAAACCTATGCTTAAAGATTTTGCAAAACATTTAAAACATAAAGGGTGGTTTGAAAAAACAGCGATAGCAATGGATGAGCGTCCGCTGGAAGATATGCAGAAAGTAATACAACTGGTAAGAAGTATTGACAAGGATTTTAAAATTTCATTGGCCGGAACTTATCATGCGGAGATTGCAAATGAAGTGTATGATTATTGTGTTGCTTCAGCAGATAAATTTGATGCAACGGTAAAAGCAAAACGTGTAGCTGCCGGTTTGCCCACAACTTATTATACCTATTGCTGGGAGGGCAAACCCAATACCTTTACTTTTTCGCCACCGGCCGAATCTGCCTGGCTGGGCTGGTATGCGGCGGCGCAACATTACAATGGCTACCTGCGCTGGGCTTACAATTGCTGGCCAAAAAATCCCATGCAGGATGCCCGGTTCAGCACCTGGTCTTCCGGTGATACATATTTAGTTTATCCGGGCGGCAGCTCCATCCGGTTTGAAAAATTGATCGAAGGCATACAGGATTATGAGAAGATACAATTATTGAAAGCTATATTTATCAAAAATAACAACCAGCAAAAATTAAAACAACTGGAAACAGCAGTGCAGGAATTTAATATGGAAGCATTAGAAAAATATGGTGCCGCAGCCATGTTACAAAAAGCAAAAACAGTGTTGAATGCTTTGTAGGATTTCATGGCCCCGGCATCAGTTTTTTATAGCATCATCGTTGCGTTATTTATCCCGGGTAAGGTTTTGTGGCTGCATCGGGACGCACACTTGTACCGAAAAACTTTAAGCAACATTTTTTAATACAATAAATTGCGGTTGCTGCCTGATTTTTTAAACTATGTAAATTCAATTCATCCTGAAAAATCAACTACAATACATCAATGAATAAAATACAAACCGGAGTCAGCTTATCAATTATTTTTCTGCTGAGTATTATCTCGTTCAGCTCCTTTTCACAAACTGCAAATACTTACAAATGGTGGAACCCTGCTACCAGTGCTTTCCCAGTGATAGAGGGGCAGGCATGGCCGGGTGAAGTAAAAGATAAATACGACCGTTTTCCTGCCCGTGCAGAAAAAACACTCAATCCTAATGTGTGGAACCTGTCGCACAGCAGTGCCGGTTTAAATATTCATTTCTTTACCAATGCCAGTGATATTATTATAAAATACGTAGTGCAAAACAAAGGCAGGTTCGCTATGAATCATATGCCTGCAACCGGCGTAAGTGGCATTGACCTGTATGCCATTGATCACAATGGCAAATGGGTTTGGGCACAGGGGAAATTTAATTTCGACGATACCATTGAATATCATTTTTCCAATCTTGAAGTGGATCATGTATTTGCAGGCAGGGATTGCGAATTCCGGTTGTTTCTTCCATTGTACAATAAAGTAGAGTGGTTACAGTTAGGTGTACCTGCTGATAAAAATTTTACACCATTGCCATTGAGTGCAGAAAAACCGGTGGTGGTGTATGGCACATCCATAGCACAGGGTGCATGCGCTACCAGGCCAGGGCTTGCATGGACGGCTATGCTTGAAAGAAAATCAGGTATGCCTTTGATCAATCTTGGATTTTCCGGAAGTGGCCAACTGGAGGCATCTGTAATCAGTTTAATGAATGAAATCGATGCTAAATTATATGTGCTTGATTGTTTGCCAAACTTAACTTCCGGAGCCGGATTTTCTGATGATGAAGTGGCGAAAAGAATCAGGGCATCGGTAAACCTGTTGCAGCAAAAGCATCCTTCAACGCCTATACTGCTGGTAGAGCACAGCAGTGGCAATACGCTAAGCATTATTGATACTGCAAAGCATAATGAGTATGAAAAAGTAAACAACGTATTGCGTAATGTTTTTTCAGAATTGAAAAATGAAGGCATAAAAAATATTTATCTCCTGGGTAATAAAGATATTGACCTGGATATTGACGCTACTGTTGATGGCCTTCATCCCAATGACATTGGCATGATGAAATATGCCGATGCGTATGAGAAAAAAATCAGGGCTATTTTACAGGAACCCACAGGTAATATATCCACTAACATCCCTGTAACACAAAGCCGGGATGGCTATTACGTTTGGAGAGAAAGACATGCTGAAATATTAAAGCTGAATAAAACCAATCCGCCCAAATCAGTAATTCTTGGCAACTCCATTATTCATTACTGGAGTGGTGAACCAAAAGCACCTTTAGCCCGTGGCGCTGAGGCCTGGAATAAATACCTGGAACCATTAAATGTCCGCAATCTTGGTTTTGGATGGGATAAAATTGAAAACGTTTTATGGCGGGTGTATCATGGCGAACTGGATGGCTTTGATGCAAAAAATATTGTGCTGAAGATTGGCACCAATAACCTGGGAGAAAATAATGATGAAGACATTATCACCGGCTTACGAAACCTGGTAACACAAATAAAATTGCGACAGCCAACAGCAAGGGTTTTATTGTCCGGCATTTTTCCACGGCGATCAATGGAAACAAGAATTGCAACATTAAACAATGCAATCAAAAAAATAGCTGCTGAGCAGAACGTTCAATTTATCAATCCCGGAACTGTACTGCTGAATGCAACGGGAAAAATAGAGGAATCCTTTTTTGGTGATGGACTGCACCCGAATGCAGCCGGCTATAATAAGCTGGGAGCAAGTTTGGCGCAGTCTTTAAAAAATTAAAATAGCAATAAAGCGTTTAATTATAAAATCAATTACATGAAATCAATGAAAAGAATTTTTTTTATCGCAATGATTTTAACAGGCTTATTAAAGCCTGCTATTGCACAGAATAAACAAATCGGCAAAGAAACTCCCGAGCAAAAAAAGCAACGTATGGCATGGTGGACGAACGACCGTTTTGGGATGTTTATACACTGGGGCCTGTATTCTGGCGCAGCGAGGCACGAGTGGGTAAAACGTTGGGAACGTCTTAATAATGATCAATACCAGGTGTACTTTGATAATTTTAATCCCGACATGTATAACCCGAAAGAATGGGCGAAGGAAGCAAAAGCAGCAGGCATGAAATACGCTGTATTGACCACCAAGCACCATGAAGGATTTTGTTTGTTTGATTCTAAATACACCAATTATAAAGCTACCAATACCAAGGCTAAGAGAGACCTCGTAAGAGAGTTTGCAGAAGCATTTCGTGCAGAAGGAATTAAGATTGGTTTTTATTATTCTTTGCTCGACTGGCACCACTCGGATTACCTGATTGATGAGTTGCATCCATTACAACCTGCCGATAATTCCGATACTGCTTACGCCAGGTTAAACAAGGGTAAAGACTGGAACAAATACAAAACATACCTGCACAACCAGTTGCAGGAACTGCTGACCAATTATGGCAAGATAGATATCCTTTGGCTTGATTTTTCTTATCCCAATGCCAACGGGCATGGTAAAGGAAAAAACGACTGGGGCTCTGTTGAATTGCTGAAGATGATACGCAAATTACAACCCGGCATTTTGGTAGATAACCGGCTTGACCTGGATGAATATAAAGACGGTGCCGACTTTGTAACACCTGAACAAGTAAAGCCTGAAGAGCTTAACCAGTTTGCAGGTTCTTATTTTGAAACCTGCCAAACCTTCTCCGGTTCATGGGGATATTTTCGGGATGAAAATACCTGGAAAACCAATCATGAATTGTTAACCCTATTGATTACTGCTGTAAGCAAAGGTGGCAACCTGATATTGAATGTTGGCCCCACTGCAAGAGGGTATTTTGATTACCGTGCCGACAGGGCCTTAGACAGTTTACATACCTGGATGAAATACAACAGTCAAACGATTTATGGTTGCAAACAGGCGCCATCAACTTTTGCAGTTCCTGAAAATACATTGCTTACGTATAACCCGGCAGGAAATAAATTATATGTACATGTAATGAAATATGCCGCACCAACATTGGTATTGCCGGGCTACAAAGGCAAAATAAAATATGCCCGTTTTGTACATGATGCATCGGAAGTTAGATTTAAAGAAGAGGGTAATGATGTTATATTAATACTGCCTGTAAACAAACCAAATATGGAAGTGCCGGTAGTGGAATTGTTATTGTTGTAATAGATATTATAAAAGTGGGAAACACAGGTATAGCATAAAATCAAATACCAGGCCTTTGAATACCATATTTGATTTTGTAATCATTGGGGTTCCGTAAGCCGTAGAATGGTTTCATTTTTTTTAAGTTTTGTAAACGAAAATTTCTTTACTCCAGGCATAGTACTTTGTAAATTTATGACAGTTTGTTCCGGTACTTTAGTACCCCACTTTTAAGTTTTTACCATAAAGATAGCATCCCTCCTATTTTGAAGTACAGAAGCAATTGATCACGAGATTGTAAAATATTATCATCCATTTTATATATTAAAACAAATTGAAAAAAGAGGCTGTCTCAAAAAAATGAGGCAGCCCCTTTTTACTTTCCCTTGTATTTAAAAAATCCCCCTTTATTCCTACTTGTGATTATTTCAACTGGCTCGTTCCTTCAATTAAAGTTGTTCGGTGGGTTTCCTTACCTGATAAAATTTTAGATTCATTTAATAATTTATTGCCAATAACTTTCAGCAAAATAACCAGGTTAATATAAGCAACTGCTGCATAGAGGCCGCTTTGTGCCTGCCAGGTCATAAAACTGAAAACGATTAAGACCAGTAAGCAAAATATGATGTGTGACTTTTTCATGATTGTAGCATTTACCCGTAAATTGAAAGCGATCATCCTTGTTCGTTCAATTTATTAGTCGCAAGCCAATGAGGTAATGGAAACAATCAATTGATATTTTTTTTCGCCCCAGGTTCTGCGATTATTATCTTAAAAGTATTTTATAATACCCAGGCTTTTTTACCCAATAAAAAACCGGCATTGTAAGCTGGAATATGCAGGCTGAGCTGTATGCTCAACCAATCCATTTACAATGCCGGAATAAAATAATATAAACCTGTTACCAGAAGAAACTATACAAGGCAACCAGTAGCCCCAGTATTAATAAAGCTCCAACGGCAAACCCATTACTCGTTTTAAACATAGATTTATCAACCTCCAATCCATGTGGTATAATTCCCTTTCTGTTTTGAAACATACTAATGAGGTACATACCCACAATGCAAACAACAAACACAAAACCCATCCTGTCTAAGAAAGGAATTTCGTACAAAATACTGCTATCAGGTTGGGTTACCGGAGTAGCAAAACCTGTTGGTTCAAGGAAACCCAGGTTTACCCAATGCGGTATAAACTTGAAAAATATGGAGAAGGCAAACCCACCAATCGTTGCAAAAAGTGCCGCATCGGAAGTTGTTTTTTTCCAGAAGAAACCAAGGATAAACATAGCAAAAATACCGGGGCTTACAAAGCCGGTATATTCCTGGATGAATTCGAAACCACCTTTTTTATCAATCCCCATAAATGGTGATAATAAACAAGCAACCAACATCGCTACTAAAATTACGATTTTACCAGTTTTTACCAACTGCTGTTCAGAGGCATTCACATTTAATTTCTTTTTATAAATATCCAGCGTAAAAATGGTGGAGATGCTGTTTGCTTTACCTGCAAGCGATGCAACAATTGCCGCAGTAAGTGCCGCAAATGCCAATCCTTTTAAACCGGTAGGAAGTAGATTTAATAAAACAGGATATGCTTTATCAGGATTCAATTCACCGGCTACCATCATTTCATTTTGAAAATAACCTTCTTTATATAAAACGTATGCAGCAATACCAGGTAACACCACAATTACCGGCATCAACAATTTAAGGAAGGCTGCAAATAAAAGTCCACCTCTTGCTGTTTTAAGGTCGGCACCCAGGGCACGTTGAGTAATGTATTGGTTACATCCCCAATAATTAAGATTTACAATCCACATACCACCAATCAATACAGTAAGCCCGGGTAAGCTCGGATAGTGCGTATTGCTCTTATCAAATATCATGTGGAAATGGTCATTGCTCTTTTCCATCATCATTTTAAATCCGTTAATTACACCACTGGTATTGTAGTGTTCTGCCACCATGGTAAGTGCGAGGTAAGTTGTTACCAATCCACCAAGAATTAAAAAGAACACCTGTATTACATCTGTGTAACCAATAACCTTCATACCACCCAGTGTAATAATGATGGCAAAGATTGCGAGGCCATACATACACACATAAAGATTAATTCCTGAAATACTGCTGATGGCCAAGGCACCAAGATATAAGATAGAAGTAAGGTTAACAATTACATATAATAATAACCAGAAAACTGCCATAATCATTGCTACCGTTGAGTTGTAGCGCTGGTTCAAAAACTGAGGCATAGTGTAAATCTTATTCTTAAGATACACCGGAATAAAAAATATGGCAACAATCATTAAGGTAGCTGCGGCCATCCACTCGTAAGTAGATATTGCAAGCCCCATGGTAAAACCATTACCACTCATGCCGATAAATTGCTCGGCACTAATATTACTGGCTATCAGTGATGCACCAATTGCCCACCAGGTAAGAGAGCCTTCAGCTAAAAAATAATCGTGTGATGCGGATACTGTTGCGGCTTTCTTTTTTCGATAAACCATATAGCCGTAGCCAGCTACAATAAAAAAGTAAATCAGGAAAACGATGTAGTCCTGTGTTTTCAATTCATTCATGGAAGCAATGTTTAATTTTAATGATTGTTAGTAATTGGTTAACTGATAGTGAATAATAAAATTCAATAATATTTTTATAAAGATTCAATACTACTTAGATAATTTTCTCTCTTTCATTCAAAATCAAACATAATTCATTCAGCCCAAATCATTTTTATTTTATGTTATTATTTAAATTAATTGCCTGGTATATTGCTAGACCAGGCAATTATCGATCTCTACTTCGTAAGAGATAAATTAGTGACTTCTACTTTATCCTATTCGATTTATCTTATTTTTTTTGTTGACCAGCCGATGTTTTCTATGGCGACATCGTTGTGTCACTCTCTTGTACTTATATATTTTCATGGCATCCTTTCCCATTATCTTTCCAACAAATCTGATTGGAAACTACCATTCACAAAAGATTGCAAGGACTATCCCAAAATTGCTGCTTTGCAAATAATCAGACGGTCATTTCAGCAACGGTAAAAAAATTTTAGATAAACCTGTTAACGATATTTTCCATGTATTCCTGCTTACCACTGATTGTAGCGGGCTCACCATTTTCAATGGCATAAGCACGCAAATCTTCCAGCGATAATTTACCTGCTTCAAATTCCTTTCCTTTACCGCTATCGTAACTAGCATACCTGTCTGCACGAACTTTTTTGTAATCACTTTTTTGCAGGATATTGTCTGCAATAATTAACGCTCTTGCAAAAGTATCCATACCACCGATGTGTGCATGAAACAGATCCGCAGGGTCGGTTGAGTTACGCCTGATCTTCGCATCAAAGTTGATACCGCCGCCAGCAAGTCCGCCTGCCTCCAGCACAATCAGCATTGACTCAGCCAGTTCATTAATGTTGTTGGGGAACTGATCTGTATCCCAACCATTCTGATAATCGCCCCTGTTTGCATCCATACTGCCCAACATACCTGCATCTGCAGCAACCTGTAATTCGTGCTGGAACGTATGACCTGCAAGCGTTGCATGGTTAACTTCAATATTTATTTTAAAATCGTTTAGCAAATTATGCTCACGTAAAAAACCTATTACGGTTTCACAATCATAGTCGTATTGATGTTTGCTTGGTTCACAAGGTTTTGGTTCAATAAAGAAAGTTCCTTTAAAACCATTCTTACGGGCATAATCTTTTGCGGTTGTTAGAAATTGTGCCAAATGATCTTTCTCTCTTTTCATGTTGGTATTGAGCAAACTCATATAACCTTCACGGCCACCCCAGAATACATAGTTTTCGCCACCCAGCGCAATGGTAGCATCCAATGCGCTTTTCACCTGTGCCGCACCATGGGCTAACACATGAAAGTCAGGGTTAGTTGAAGCACCATTCATGTAACGACGATTTGAAAACAGGTTAGCAGTTCCCCATAACAATTTAACACCGCTGGCATCCTGTTTGGTTTTCAGGTAATCGGTGATGGCTTGTAAACGCCTGTCATTTTCGGCAATATCATTGGTGTAGTCCACCGCATCCACATCGTGAAAACAATAATATGGCATACCCAGTTTTGTAATAAATTCAAACGCTGCATCGGCTTTGTCCTTTGCTCTTTCTACCGCATCTGCTTTTTCGTTCCATGGAAAAATATGCGTTGGTTCTCCAAAAGGATCAGCACCATTACCAACAAATGAATGCCAGTAAGCACATGCAAACCTTAAATACTCTTTCATTGTTTTGCCACCTACCATTTTATTTTCATCGTACCAGCGATAAGCAAATGGATTATCGCTTTGCGGGCCTTCATATTTTATTTCGGGAATACCCTTAAAATACTCTGTGTTTCCTGTTAATACTGACATAGTTTAGATTTTTGTCCTTCGCCGAATCCACTGGTTACTGTTGATTGGAAAAGGTTGTTAAGATGTATGATTTGTATATTATTGATTGTTGTTTGAGTTGTTGTTTTAAAAACTGATTAGTCATCCTGCAGATTTTGTAGCAGGCATTTTTTCCAACGATGATATAGTTCATCATAGGTTTTACTTTGTGTAGGTTGAACCAGTGCAAGCGGCTTTGTATTAACAAACGCTTCCTTAGCAGACTTGTAATAACCTACGCCGATACCTGCACCTTTGGCAGCTCCCACACTACCATCGCAATCATGTAATTCAACCGGCACATTGGTTGCATTTACAAAGCTTTCTGTAAACACATTGCTTAAAAACATATTGGCTTTACCTGCCCGGATCACAGATGGATTCATGCCATTTTCACGCATAATATCCAAGCCATATCTGAATGCAAATGCAATACCTTCCTGTGCTGCCCTAAACAAATGTGCAGGTTGATGTTTATTAAAATCGATGTAGTGAATATGGCCCTGCACCTGCTTGTTTTCAAGCATACGTTCAGCTCCATTACCAAACGGCAACATCAATAAACCGTTACTTCCCGGATCAACCAATGCCGCTGCTGTATTCATTTCGGCATAAGTATATCGGCTACCGGTTACCTCTTTTATCCATCGGTTTAAAATACCTGTACCATTTATGCAAAGTAATACACCAATGCGTTTTTGCTGTTCAGAAAAGTTTACGTGGGCAAAGCTGTTAATGCGTGACTGCGGATCAAAAGTAAGTTCGTCGCTTACACCATAAATAACGCCTGAGGTTCCTGCAGTAGCAGCTACTTCACCCGGCTCAAGTACATTTAATGATAGCGCATTATTTGGCTGATCGCCGGCTTTATAAGTAACGGGTGTTCCTGCTTTTAAATATAACGTTGCGGCAATTTCTGCTGAAACTTCTCCATGATTTGTAAACACTTCGTTTATTACTGGTATTACAGCAGTGTCGAAACCAAAATAATTAAAGACGTCTTTAGAGAGTTGCTGCTCTTTAAAATCCCAAAAAATGCCTTCGCTTAAAGCCGATACACTGGTGGTAATCTGCCCGGTAAGTTTCATTGCAATAAAATCGCCGGGAAGCATGACCTTATCTATTTTTTCGAAAATTGCTGGTTCATTTTGTTTTACCCAGGCAAGCTTTGCAGCAGTAAAATTCCCGGGTGAATTTAGCAGGTGTTGTAAAGATTTTGCATGGCCGATGGAGTTGAAAGCCGCAGTACCGAGTTCAACTGCACGGCTATCGCACCAGATGATGCTATCACGCAATACCTCTTGATTGTTATCTACACAAACAAGGCCATGCATCTGGTAGGCAATACCAATGGCAATAATGCTTTCAGGATCATATAAATTTAAAGCGTGTGCCTTTAATATGGCCTGTTGGGTATGTTCCCACCACATTGCCGGATCCTGTTCTGCCCATCCTGTTAGTAATGAAGTAATACCAGATTCGGTGTCGGGATATTGAACTGAAGCTATACATTGTTGAGAATCTGCATCTACAACCGATACCTTTATGGAGGAGGTTCCTATATCAATACCAAGTAAAAACATACAGCAATTTTATAGTGATTAATACAATCGTTTAAAGGTGTAAAGATTCTCAATTTTGAAAGTTTACACAACTGCTATATAAAAAATAAAATATGCTATCTTATCAGTTATTATTATTTTTATTGACAATACATGATAAGATAACAGTTAAAATCATAATTTAAGATGAAAACGCTTATCCAAAAGATTCACCTGGAGGAACAACAGTCCTTTGCCTATCACAATTACATCACACCACAATTTGAAACCAATTGGCACAAACATGAAGAATGTGAACTGATTATGATAACTGAAGGGCACGGCACCGTAATGATGGGTGATTTTATAGGAGGATATAAAAGCGGCGACATTTATTTTATGGCGGGCAACCTGCCGCATTGGTTTAAAAAACAGCACCACAAAATGACTGGTGCCGCAGTAGTCATTCATTTTAAACCAACCATTTTTGGCGCCGACTTTTTACAACTGCCTGAACTAAAAAGTATTGATCATTTACTAAACAGAAATGATGGTATTCAATTACAAAAAAAATTAAAGAAAGAAGTGGCAGGTCTGGTAGGGGAAATTGATAATCTTACCGGTTATCAAAGAATCATACAATTATTGCTTTGTCTACAAAAAATAAGCAGCAGCACTGCTTTTAATATGCTTACTCAAAATTTCACTTCATCAAACAGCAATATTAACCCGGCTATTGAAAAAATTATTGAATTTTCTTTCAAACGATATTTAACCCCCATCACCTTACAACAAGTAGCTGATGTGGCAGCCATGAGTATTCCTACCTTTTGCCGCTTTTTTAAAAAGAATATCAAAAAAACGTATTTCGATTTTATACAAGATCTACGTATCAGCCATGCCTGCAAACTATTGACCAGTACCGATAAGCCTGTTTTGGAAATTTGTTATGAAAGTGGCTATAATAGTTGGGCGCATTTCAGCAAGCAGTTTAAACACATTAAAGAAATGACACCGACGCAATACAGGAGGATTATGTTGGAAATTGGTTGATGGTTCATGGTTCATGGTTCATGGTTCATAGTAAATGCAGAGTCTTATAACTATCCATAGTTCATGGTTCATGGTTGATAGTAAATGCATAGCCTTTGTAATTTATCTGCATGCTGAAATGAATCTTTTTTTCGATTTAAAAACTATTATTTAGGGTTTGCTCAGAAACTCCTTGATGTACTGATAGCTTATATTTGAGG
>JBDUEK010000044.1:0-50360 GCA_040002495.1 Ferruginibacter sp. | reverse complement strand
TTAAACTATCGTAACCGTGAGCTACATTTTTTTAAATATGTCAAAGTAGAATTAGGTTATCAGTTTTTATGAGGAACTCACAACCAAGGCGAGTTGCTGCAATAGTAATGTGCGCTGATACGCAGGAATCGCTGCTCAAATTTATTTCGTGTAACTTTTTATAATTTAAAACTGTACAAACTTCTTGTTGGCTACTCTGGTTAAAGTTAGCCTATGCAACTTCCGAGTCCCTCGCTTTGCACAGCCCCGTGCAGAGGAGACATCGGAAGGGAAGGGGGGCGCTTGCGGTTGGGGGAATGATATTAATGAGGAAGATCGGAGCACTCACGAAGGAATAAAGTTTGTCGCCTCAATCCCATACCTTATTGCCGCTTCGAGTGTATCAAGGTTTATTTCTTTTAGAGTTTTGAACTTAATGCAATACCCGCTCACGCTTGCCTTGCCTAGTTGCTTTCCATACGTTAGGGCTAAGTATGTCTTATCTTTTATACCAAGTATATAAACAGAGATGCCGGTTTTGTTTGCGCTTATGCCAACCTGATAAAACTCCCTCGTTTTTCCATCAGCATATTTTATTGTGTAAAATCCATATCCAATATTGGGATTGGAAACAGTTTTATTTTCGCTGTTTTTTCCATCAAGGAACCATAATTTACATCCAGGTAATACCTGAATTATGAATCTGTGCAACTCTTGCATGTCAATACGTTTTGGTTCAGGCTGGCTGGCAATATAACTTTTGATTTGTTCTTGTACGTTCATATAATTAAGGGTTGTTTATTTTACTTTTCAAATCTTGCTTTATTTTTTTTCGTCAGTTTATGTCAGCACTGTAGACGGGCTCAGCTCAACGAACAGGTGTATGATTTATTTTTTATAGGTTGCCCCCTGGGGCAATGACTACAAAATATGAATTTTTCTACAAAGAGATTGCACCGCTGGTGCACAGTGGTGCAATCTCTACGCAGGAGTTTCACAGCGGGAGTTTTTTTTGTAGCGTATGCGGTGCAAAGCCCGTCGGTATAAATTTACGCCAGCGGCGTAAACTGTTTGTAGATAGCAAACCAAAAGGCAATTTGCTCCGGAGGGGCAACCTGTTTTCTACAGATTTCGAGTTGAATGCGTATAAAAGATTATTAGTAATTATTATTCTGAGGTAAAAACATTTATTTCAAAACGAAGGAGTCGGGGCAATTTAATCAGATGGCAAAAGCATTTATTCTGGAGGAAGTCTAAATTGAATATAATACTTCAAAAGGAAGTCTTTGCTGGAGCAATATGCGGAAAACCCTGTAAACATAAAACTGGTACTTAAAATTGCGAAGTTAAAAAAGCCAATCAATTTTCAATAACAAACCGGCAAGCCAACAAACACCTAACAACTCATGTTGCCGAACCCATCGTCAGCAAATCAGGCACAACAAAACATAAAAATAAAGGATGACACCAGCAAGGCATCATCCTTTATTATAAGTATTTAATTCAATTCAATTAAAAAGTACGAAATAGCTTTATGCCAGTATAGGATAAAGTTCCCCCGGTAACAGAAGTTGCAGAGTAGTGCAGTACAACCTGCATCTTCCCAAGATCGTATCCAACCTGCGGACTATACATAAATCCGCTTAAAGTGTTGCCATCAGAAGTAAAACGTCCGTAACCTGCACCTGCGCCAATAAAAAACCCGCCGGTTTTAAAACGGGCTCCGGCAAGGAAAGGAATATTCAGCAAACTGCCGCCATCATAGCCGTACTCGCTGATGCCCTTAAAAACATTTATGCCGGTTTGTGCAAAGGCGGCAATGTTTTCTGTGATACTATAAACACCCGTAACTTCAAAACCTACTCCATAATTTGTAGATTCTTTTAAATCACCAAGTGGTAATGAAATGGTGCCACCCACTCCAAATTTAAATACTTTGTCTTCGTCATCTTGTGCAAAAGCTACATGACTAAAAATTGCAAGGGCAACAAATAAAATTGTTGTTTTCATAATTGTATAGATTGGTTAAAGTTTAGTGTTGTGTGTATTCTGGTCACAATCTGGATGTTATATTCCGTCAAAAAGCGACTGAAATTTTTTTACCAATGTTGATCATAAATAAAATGACTGGTACAATCATTCAACAGCAAATGCAACAGGAACCCGGTATTAAACGGATTGTTACTAAAATGATTGGAACCATTTTGAAATGGCTCAAGATTAATTGCGTGTAAAGTTTTTGCAGATTCAATAATAATTTTCATCGTACGGTGATAAGGGTGCGCAAAAATAGTGGGAAAATTTTATATCAAAAAAAATTTAATTATAACTCCCGGAAAAGGATAACTGCTTTTTTACTGTTCAATTAAACTGATTGCCTTTACGCATTATTATTCAACGATGATCATAGATTGTTTGCTATACTTCCCGCTGCATCAAAATGTGTTATGAATATTGTTGATTAATGCAGCATCCAATCTGATGGTTCATCTTTTTGTATTGCCCCGTCCTTTAGGGCGGGGATTAAATTCTACTTTAATTCATGGCTTTAGCCAAATCTTTTGTGGCTAAAGCCATGAAAGATGGTTTCATTGATCACTGCCCTAAAGGACAGTGCAATTCAAAAAGACATTGCAATTCAAAGGGCAATACAATTAAAAGGCTAATGCAATTAAGGGGTCTTCAAAACTAAGAAACAGGTATACCATACTTCCCGCTGCATAAAATGTGTTATGAATATTGTTGCCTATTACACAATCCCATACAGTGTAAAGTATAAGTGAAACCATTGATTTATAAATCAATCATTGAGTAAATAATAAAGCATTTTGCCACTATAGCAGCTATGATTCTTTCAATCTAACACTGTCATGCAATAAGCCTTCACCAAATTCCCCGTTAAATTTTCGTTATCAGTTCCACCTATTTTTCAATACAGTTACAATTAGTTTAATTGGTAAATTAATTTTTGATTTTAACTTGTTACCTTCAACCAACATTTTCAACCAGGCTTTTGTATCAGGCTGTATCTACAACAAGTGCATGTTATTTTGAATGACGATATTTTGTTTGCTTTCCAGCCTTATATAAAATTGTCCTGTAATATTAAAAATGAATTACCATGAAATTGATTCGGTTTGGTGCTCCCAATAAAGAAAAACCCGGAATTTGTATGGATGGCAAAAACTACGATGTGTCGGGTTTTATCAATGATTATGATGAAATGTTTTTTGAAAATGGAGGGCTGCCACACCTTCAGTGGATGATTAGCCGGCACGAAACCATGTTGCCTGAAGTAGCACCCGGCACAAGGATGGGCGCACCTGTAGCAAGGCCATCTAAAATAATCTGTATTGGATTAAACTATGCAGACCATGCAAAAGAAACCAACGCCACCCCGCCAACCGAACCGGTAATTTTTATGAAAGCAACTACTGCTATAACCGGCCCTTTCGATAACGTAATGATACCAAAAGATTCGCTTAAAACAGACTGGGAGGTAGAACTGGCTGTGGTTATAGAAAAAAAAGCAAGTTACGTAAGTGAGGCAGAAGCGATGGATTATGTAGCCGGTTATTGCCTGCACAATGATATCAGCGAACGGGCATTTCAACTGGAAATGGGCGGCACCTGGGATAAAGGAAAAGGCTGCGATACCTTTGCTCCACTTGGTCCGTGGCTGGTTACAAAAGATGAAATTCCTGATATCAATAATGTAAACCTTTGGCTTAAGGTAAACAATCAAATGATGCAGAACGGGACTACCGCTAACCTTATTTTTAATATTCCATTTTTGGTTGCCTATGTAAGCCGGTTTATGACTTTGCTGCCGGGCGACATTATCAGTACGGGTACTCCGGCTGGGGTGGGACTGGGTTTTAAGCCACCGGTTTATTTAAAGGAAGGTGATGTGATGGAATTGGGAATTGATGGCTTGGGTAACAGTAAACAAACATGTGTGGCTTATGCAAAAAATTGATGCACACCAGCATTTCTGGCAATTTGAACCAGTACGTGATAGTTGGATCAACGATGAAATGAAAGTGATACAACGTAATTTTTTACCCGGCGATCTTCATCCTTTATTGCAGGAATTTGATTTTGACGGATGCGTGGTGGTACAAAGCGATCAATCGGAATTGGAAAATGAATTTCAGTTGTTGAACGCGGAGCAGTTTGATTTTATCAAAGGCATTGTGGGCTGGGTTGACTTGCAGGCAGCCAACATTTTGGAGCGGTTAGCATTTTACAGTTCTTTCAAAAAAATAAAAGGATTCAGGCATGTGCTGCAAGGCGAAGCAGACAGGGCGCTGATGTTGAAACCTGCATTTATGCATGGTATCAGTCAACTGGAAAATTTTGGCTTTACTTACGACATCCTCGTATTTCCTGATCAATTAATACATGTTGAAAAATTTGTACAGCATTTCCCCAATCAAAAATTTGTGATTGATCACATTGCCAAACCCAATATTAAGGAGGGGGGAATTACGGAATGGTCAAAGCAAATGCTTGCCATTGCAGCACATAAAAATGTGTATTGCAAAATTTCCGGCATGGTTACAGAAGCCAATTGGAGTAACTGGAAAATGGACAATTTTGCACCTTACCTCGATACAATTGTGCAGGCATTTGGTACAGACAGAATCATGTTTGGTTCCGATTGGCCGGTGTGCCTTGTTGCTGCTTCGTACGAACAGGTTTTACAAATAGTAACTGAATATTTTGCCAATCATACCCAACAGGAAAGAGATCAGTTTTTTGGATTAAATGCAATTGAATTTTATAATCTTTAATTAAAATTAAATGGACTTAGGTTTAACAGACAAAGTAATTATTGTAAGTGGCGGCGCCAAAGGAATTGGCGAGGGCATTGTAAAAGTATTGGCAGCAGAAGGCGCCATACCAGTGATAATCGGCCGCAATGAAACGGATAATGATAGTACGGTAAAAGAGATAGAGTCCAGTGGTGGAAAGGCTTTTCAACTGGTGGCTGAGTTAACGGATCCGGCAGCTTGCGAGGCAGTGATAAAATCGGTAATAGGAAAATTTGGCCGCATTGATGGCCTGGTAAACAATGCCGGTGTCAACGATGGTGTTGGATTAGAAAATGGTAACTACGAAAGTTTTATAGCCTCCCTGCATAAAAACCTGGTGCATTATTATTTGCTGGCGCACCATGCATTGCCCGAATTAATAAAGTCGAAAGGTGCTATTGTAAACATCAGTTCTAAAACCGCAGATACGGGCCAGGGTAATACTTCGGCCTACGCCGCATCTAACGGAGGCCGCAATGCATTAACAAGGGAATGGGCGGTAGAATTATTAAAATATGGCATCCGCGTAAATGCAGTAATTGTTGCGGAATGTTTTACACCCTTATACGAAAGGTGGATAGAAACCTTACCGGATCCGCAGGAAAAGCTAAAAGAAATTACCGCTAAAATTCCACTCGGGAATCGCATGACGACTGCGGAAGAAATTGCCAATGCAGTAGCATTTTTATTATCACCTGTATCCAGCCATACTACCGGTCAGCTTGTTTACATAGATGGCGGTTATGTACACCTCGACAGGTCTTTGGCAAATGCCTGATCTTAATTTATTCATTCAATCAACCACAAAATATTAGTATGAAACACCTGATTAAAATTTTGATATTCCTGCCGCTGGCAATGTTTTCATTTACCAATCCGCCAAAAAAAGTGAAAGTGGTTTTTTTTGGAGATTCTATTACACAGGCAGGCGTACAGCCCACTGGCTATATTACTAAAATGGATAGCATGGTTAAATCGATGCACTTACCGGATACCATTCAGTTAGTTGGTGCTGGTATTGGCGGTAATAAAGTGTATGATCTTTATTTAAGGATAGAAACAGATGTGCTGGAAAAGAATCCGGATGTAGTGGTAATCTATGTTGGCATCAATGATGTGTGGCACAAGGCTACATCAGGCACTGGTACCGACCCTGATAAATACGAAAAATTTTATCGGGCCATTATCAAAAAATTGCAGGATAGAAATATAAGAGTCATCCTTTGTACACCTTCTGTAATTGGTGAAAGAAACGACAATTCCAACCAGCAGGATGGAGACCTAAATGGTTATAGCAAAATCATACGGGGCATAGCAAATGATTTGTCTTTACCGTTAATTGATCTCAGGAAATTATTTGGGGATTATGAAAAAGCCAATAATACAAATAATGTAGAAAAAGGGGTGCTTACTGTGGACAGGGTTCATTTAAATGAAAAGGGAAATGAATTTGTAGCCACCGAAATGTGGAAGGTTATTCAGCATGTAATTAAGTAGTAGCTATAATAAATTGCAAGAGAAAATTTGATTACTTCGTTTAAAAATTTGATTGTTTTGAAATTAAGAACAGGGTTGCTTTTTTCGATATTGATTATCAGTTTAAATATCCAGGCACAAAAAGGAAATGATGCCATATCAAAAGTATGGGTAGCCGACCAGGGAAATGGCACTTACAAAAACCCGGTGCTTCATGCAGATTACAGCGATCCGGATGCCATCAGGGTAGGGGATGATTTTTACCTTATTTCTTCCAGTTTTAATGCCTCACCGGGATTACCAATTCTGCATTCCAAAGACCTGGTAAACTGGAAAATCATCGGCCATGCGTTGCAGTTACAGCCTCCTGTAGAACATTTTAATGCAGTGCAACATGGCAATGGTGTATGGGCGCCGTCCATTCGTTTTCACAAAGGCGAATTTTATATTTACTATCCTGATCCTGACTTTGGCATCTATCTTACCAAGGCAAAAAATATAACCGGCCCCTGGACAACACCGGTGTTGGTTCAAAGCGGCAGGGGATTGATTGATCCTTGCCCTTTGTGGGATGATAATGGGAAAGTTTACCTGGTGCATGCATTAGCTGGTAGCCGTGCAGGCTTTAAATCTATTATTTTGGTAAAGGAATTAAATGCTGCCGGTGATCAGGTAATTAGCGACGGTGTGTTGGTGTATGACGGTCACGAACTGGATGCAACTATCGAAGGGCCTAAAATTTATAAACGCAATAATTATTACTACATTTTTGCACCGGCAGGCGGCGTAAGTACCGGCTGGCAAACGATTTTGCGTAGCAAAAATATTTATGGCCCATACGAAAGAAAAGTTGTGCTCAACCAGGGTACTACCAACATAAACGGACCGCACCAGGGAGCATGGGTACAAACCCAAACCGGGCAGGACTGGTTCCTGCATTTCCAGGACAAAGATGCGTATGGCCGCATACTCCACCTGCAACCCATGAAATGGGTAAACGACTGGCCGGTGATAGGAGTTGACAAGGATAACGATGGAATAGGAGAGCCTGCGATGGTATATAAAAAGCCTGCGGTTGGTAAAATTTACCCCATTGAAACACCCGCAGAATCGGATGAATTTAATGATCCCAAACCGGGCCTGCAATGGCAATGGCACGCAAACCCAAGTTTAAACTGGGCATTTTGTTACCCTGCAAAAGGAGTGTTACGTATGAATAGTACGATGCTGCCCGACACTGCAAAAAATCTTTGGGATGTTCCCAATTTATTGATGCAAAAATTTCCTGCGGAATCATTTATGGCTACTACAAAATTTACCTTTACACCCAAAACAATTGGTGAAAAATTTGGCCTGGTGGTAATGGGAATGAGTTATGCAGATATAGCAGTTATAAACAAAGCGGATGGCGTGTTCATTACCACAGGTCTTTGTAAAAATGCTGATAAAGGAAAGACTGAAATTGAAACTCAAATTGCTGCTGCGCCGGTTGGCGAATTATATTTCCGGTTGAAGGTTGTGCCAGGTGGAATTTGCAGCTTTAGTTATAGCACCGATAATAAAAATTTTAAGGAAGTTGGGGAGAAATTTGTGGCGGTACCCGGTAAATGGATCGGTGCTACCATGGGATTTTTCTGTTCCCGTACACAGCCGATAAATGATGCGGGTTTTTCGGAAATAGATTGGTTTAGGGTTATTGCGAATTAGAAAAAATCTAAGCATTTTCCAGGGAAAAAAAATAGCCAGACTTTATATAGAACGAGCATTCTGGCTCAATATCGCAGGATATAAATTGTCCTGTGGCTGGGTGTGAACGTTATCGGGAACGTTTGCGTAAATAAAGCCCTTTCAATCGTTTATATCCTAAAAATATAGTACGAAATTGACCTCGCAAACGATTGAATTGCAATGATAATATTGGTTTTTTTTAAGCTTGTTGATTGATAAAGGCCCCGGCCATTCATAAGCTATAAACTGCCAATCATCCTCAGGTCCACTCAATTTTGTTTGTAATTAAAATAACAAAAACTTTCATCCGGCTTTAGCTAAAAAAATAATCTGCATGATCATGCGGAATGTGCTTTTGTGGAGTTGATGATTTTTATATTTTTTAATTGATACAAAAATGAACTTAAAAAAGATTGGATTTATTTTAATGCTTTTAATCAGCGGTTATGCATTTATGCTACCCGAAAAAAAGGTAACTGTTTTTTTAATCGGCGATTCAACCATGGCCAATAAGCCATTGGAAAATAATCCTGAACGAGGATGGGGACAACTGTTCCCAAATTATTTTACTGATGAACTGGAAATTCAGAATCATGCGGTGAATGGCAGAAGCACCAAAAGCTTTATCAATGAACATCGTTGGGATACGGTAATGAGCAGGTTAAAAGCCGGTGATTTTGTAATGATACAGTTTGGCCACAATGATGAGAAATCTGAAGACAGTACCCGATCGGCCCCGGCGCATACTTTATACAAAGCCAATCTTGAAAGATTTGTAAATGATGTACGTAGTAAAGGGGCAACGCCCATTTTAATTACCCCTGTTATGCGGCGCAAATTTGATGATGCCCGAAAATTTGTAGATCAGCATGGCGATTATCCTGGTGTGGTAAAAGAAGTAGCTGCTGCTATGAAGGTGGCAATAATCGATCTTCACAAAAGCAGTGAAAAACTGATTGTAAAAGAAGGTGTGGAAGATTCACGCAGATTTTTTATGAACATACCTGCCGGTCATTTTAAAAAGAACAAGGCTAAGGTAGAAGACAATACACACTTCACTGAATATGGTGCTGCTTCAATGGCATCGTTGGTTTGCGAAAGTATTAAAGAACAAAATTTGCCCCTGGTTAAATATTTAGCTCCTTCGGCGTTTAAAGAAAAATTTGCTTTTGAATTACCTAAAATTTATACACCGAATTTTAAGCTTGACACATTTAATATTCTAAATTATGGCGCCATTGCGGATGGAAACACACTGAATTCAAAAGCTATCAATAGCGCCATTGAAGCCTGTGCGGCGGGTGGTGGAGGCACGGTTGTTATTCCGCGTGGTTCTTTTGTAACCGGTCCAATCCTGATGAAGAGCAATATTAATCTTCACCTGGATGCAGGTGCATTAATAATTTTCAGCAGCGATTTTAATCAGTATCCCTTGGTGGCATCATCTTTTGAAGGCGTAGATGCAGCCCGCTGCCAGTCGCCTTTTGTGGCGGAAAACCTGGAGAATATTGCTATTACCGGCGACGGCATTTTGGATGGCAATGGTTTTTATTGGCGTCCGCTTAAAAAAGATAAATTGACCGAAACGCAATGGAAGGAACACCTGAAAAAATATGGTGGCGTGTTAACTGCCGATGGTAAACTCTGGTACTCATCTGCCAAAGCCTTGAAGGGTGCCGGGGCAAGTAATATTGGAAAGCTTACACCCGGAAAATCGCTCAGCGATTTTGAGAACGTTAAAGATTTTCTTCGTCCCAACATGATCCGTATTTCCAATTGCAAAAATGTGTTATTGGAAGGCGTAACTTTTGAAAATTCTCCGGCATGGACAACACACCTGGAGTTGAGTGAACACATCACCATTAAAAACCTGAAAGTAAAAAATCCGTGGTTTGGTACCAATACGGATGCACTTGACCTGGAGAGTTGTAAAAATGCGTTGGTAGAAGACTGTGTGTTTGATACCGGTGACGATGGCATTTGTATAAAAAGCGGCCGTGATGAAGAAGGCAGGAAAAGAGGAAAAGCTACGCAGGATGTAATTGTAAATAATTGTATTGTATACCATGCCCACGGCGGTTTTGTTGTAGGCAGCGAAATGAGTGGCGGCGTAAATAATATGTTTATAAGCAACTGTAATTTTATTGGTACCGATATTGGTCTGCGTTTTAAAACTACCCGTGGCCGTGGAGGCGTTGTAGAAAATATTTATGTGAACAATGTAAACATGAAGGATATACCTGCGGAAGCAATTTTGTTTGACATGTATTATATGGCAAAAGATCCTGTAGTACTGGCTGGTGAAAAAAGAGAACCACCAAAAGTGGAAGCTAAACCGGTTGATGAATCTACACCGCAGTTTCGTAATTTTTTCTTTAGAAATATTACCTGCAACGGTGCTGCCAAAGGCATTTTTATCAGGGGGATTCCTGAAATGCATATAAAAAATATACTGATTGAAAATGCAGTGCTGCAGGCAGACAATGGAATTGACATACAAGAAGCCAGTGCTATTACTCTTAATAATATTACCATGCTAAGTAAGGATACCAACCCGGTTGCGTATGTGCTGAACAGTGACCATGTTACCATCAACAAGTTAACCTATCCTGAAAAGGCTGCATTGTTGTTGCAGGTGCAAGGCAATACTACAAAGGATATTAAATTATTGAATACAAATACCGGCAAGGCTGTAAAGAAATTAAGCAGTGGGTTTGGGGCAACGGATGCGGTGGTTAGCTGGAAATAAATTATTAGAAATTTCAAGCCAGGCGTTGATGATTTAGGAATTAGTGATAACTGCATTTTAATTTGCTCAATAATGATTTACCGTAAAAGAGTGCGACGCCTGTGAAGCTTAATAGTAGTACAAATGCCGGGTAAAAAAACATTAAACACCAGCTTTAAAATTGACTTATACATGAAAAGATTATCGATTGTTTTTTTTGCATTTTTTGTGTTTCAGATTTGTGAGGCGCAACAACTGCCTTACTCTCAGCAAATGGCACAAACTGCTATGAGCATGTGGAAGGATTCATTTTCGACGGGTGGCAGGCCGGCACGCTGGAGTTACGACCAGGGTGTAATTTTGAAAGGTATTGAAGGCGTTTGGAAGTTATATGGAGATGCTCAATACTATACCTACATCCAGCATAGCATGGATCATTACATCAGGGAAGATGGTACGATAAAAGACTATAAAACTGATGAATATAATATTGACCATTTAAATAACGGCAAGGCAGTATTTACCCTGTACAATTATAGCTGGAAACCAAAATACAAAAAGGCGATTGACTTACTGCGTAGCCAGTTGTATCATCATCCACGCACAACCGAAGGCAGTTTTTTTCATAAACAAATATATACCTCGCAGGTTTGGCTGGATGGTTTATACATGGGACAACCATTTTATGCTGAGTACGCAAAAATGTGCCATGAGGATACTGCTTTTGATGATATTACCCGCCAGTTTACAAACATAGAACGGCATACCCGTGATCCTAAAACAGGGTTGCTTTATCATGGCTGGGACGAAAGCAGGCAACAGGCATGGGCCAATAAAGAAACCGGTAATTCACCACATTTTTGGGCAAGGGCACTGGGCTGGTATGGCGTTGCATTGGTAGATGTACTGGATTATTTTCCCGAAAATCACCCGGGCAGAGATTCTGTTATCGGAATATTGAATCGCTTTGCTGAAGCGGTAACGAAAGTACAAGATGCCAAATCCGGTGTATGGTACGATATTGTGGACCTGCCAAACAGGGAGAAAAATTATAAAGAATCTTCTGCTTCCTGTATGCTTGTTTATACATTGGCAAAGGCTGTTCGCAAAGGATATATTCCTGAAAGTTTTGCCAAAAATGCAAAGAAAGGTTACAATGGAATTATTAAAGAGTTTATTGAAGTTGGGCCCGATGGGAATACCAATCTTAAAAATACCGTGACCGTTTCCGGGCTCGGTGGTAAGCCATACCGGGATGGCAGTTTTGATTATTACATGCGTGAAAAAGTGATAACCAATGATGCCAAAGGCATGGGTGCTTTTATCATGTGCAGTGTGGAAATGGAAATGGCGGCCCTGCCTAAACCGGGTAGAGGAAAAAAGGTATTACTGGACGAATGGTATAACAATGAGTGGGGCAAAGATTTGTATGGTTTCAATGCACGGAAGCATTATACCTGGGACGATACAGAACATGGTGGTGTAAGTTTATTGGGGCATGTTTTTGAAAGTTATGGTGCAAGGATTGCAAGCCTGGAAACAGCGCCCACTGCTGAAAAATTAAAAACCAGTGCAGTCTATATCATCATCGATCCGGATGGATTAAAAGATAATAAATCGCCTAATTATATGAACGGGCAGGATGCAGCGGAGGTGGCAGCCTGGGTGAAAGCTGGTGGTGTATTGTTGTTGATGGCGAACGATTCTGCCAACTGCGACCTGCAGCATTTTAATATACTGGCCAATAAATTCGGGATTAATTTTTCTGATAAAAGTGACAATATGGTTAAGGGCAACGAGTTTGAAACAGGCGCAGTTTACAACAATGAACCGAACCCCATATTTAAGAAAACCAAAAAAATGTATTTGAAAGAGATCAGTGCGCTGGATGTGAAATCTCCCGCAAAAGCATTGCTTAAAAAAGGTGGTGATGTTGTTTTTGCAACGGCTGCTTATGGCAAAGGTTGTGTGTTTGCAGTGGGTGATCCATGGTTATACAATGAGTACACAGATGGCAGAAAAATACCTGCGGAATTTCAGAATTTTTCAGCGGCCAATGAACTGGTACAATGGCTATTGAAACAGGCTAAATAAGGTGAATGGTGAATGTTATGGTAAATGGTGAATGATAAATGATAAATGGTAAATTGTGAATGGTGAAATATTGAGCATTCACCATTGCCAATTCATACTCACCCTAACACTTGAAAATATACAAAAATGGTATTGAATTTTAAACGTAACCTTTTATTGACGGTGCTGGCAGTTGTTTTCTTGTCGGCACGCTTGAGCGCCTTGCCGGTTATTGTGGTGGCACAGGATGGATCAGGCGATTTTAAAACCATACAGGAAGCAATCAATAGTTTACCTGCGGATGCAACAGCTCAACGCATTATTGAAATAAGAAAGGGAACCTATCAGGAGAAGATTTTTATTGACAAAAACTTCGTTACACTCCGGGGCGAAAATCCTCGGCAAACTATTGTTACCATTTCGTTGGCAAGAGATGAATGGCGCTGCGAAAATAAGGACGATTACGGAACTGCAACCGTTAACCTGAAGGGCAGTGATATTACGCTGGAAAATATTTCCTTTATCAACAGTTACGGTAAAGATGCAACCACTAACAAAACGATGCCCTGCAAAAAAGATAGCAGCGGTTATAAAACCTTTGCACCCAATGCACATCAGATGGCATTGCGATCTTTTAATACTACCCGGTTAATTGTGATCAATTGTATTTTCAGGGCTTATGGTGGAGATACGGTAAGTCCGTGGAATACCAAAGACGGTATGTTTTATTTTAAAGATTGTATCATGGAGGGTGGGGTAGATTTTTATTGCCCGAGGGGATGGGCGCTGGCAGATAACTGCACGTTTATTTGCCAGGCAAGTCCGGCTGCTATCTGGCATGACGGCTCAGGTGCCGAATCCAGTAAAACTGTTTTACTCAATTGCAAATTTACCGGTGTAGATGGCTTTTTATTGGGCAGGTATCACAAAGATGCCCAGTTTTACCTGCTTCATTGTAGTTTTGGAAAAAATATGGCAGATAAAGATATTTACCTTGTTCCTACAAATAATACCATTCAATGGGGAAGGCGGGTATATTATTATAATTGCCACAGGGAGCAGGGCGACTATAGCTGGTTTAAAGATAATTTGCCGGATGGTTTTGGTATCAATGATATGAATATTCCCTGGGTATATGATTATAAATGGGATCCGCTTACTACAGTTCGCAATACCAATAAAACAGCAGCGGTTGAGCTGGATAATAACCATCCCGGCAAAGACATTGTTGCTGAGAATATGTTGCTGTACCAGCGCCGAAATGGAGGCTGGCCAAAACATTTTCAAAAAGTTGCCGTAGATTATAAGCACAACCTTACACCCTCAGAACTCAACGAATTGAAAGAAGGCTACAATGAAAGTATTGATGCAACCATCGACAACAATGCAACCACTAAAGAAATACTTTACCTTGCAAAAGCTTATAAAAAGAGCAACAACAAACGTTATCTTGAAGCGGTAAAAAAGGGGATTGATTACTTGTTGTTGGCTCAATACAGTAATGGAGGCTGGCCGCAATATTATCCTGATAAAAGCAGTTATCGCAGCCAGGTTACTTACAATGATAATGCAATGGTTAATGTGCTGAATTTATTACAAGATGTGGTGGAAGATAAAGAAGACCTGGACATTGCAGGGGCTGCTTATAAATTGAAATGCGAAAAGGCCATACAAAAAGGCATTCAATGTATTTTAAAAACACAGGTTAAACAACGAGGCGTATTGACAGCCTGGTGTGCCCAATACGATTACCCATCCCTGAAGCCTGCCAAGGCACGTGCTTTTGAATTAATATCTTTGAGTGGAGGAGAGTCTGTAAACATTGTTCGTTTCCTGATGCGGCAGGATAAGCCAACCAAAGAAATGAAAGCCGCTGTTATAGCAGCAATTAATTGGTTTGAAAAAGTAAAAATAGTTGGCTATAACTTTATATGGATAGCAGCACCGGGTACACCCAAAGGCAGGGATAAAGTATTTGTACCCGATAGTACTTCAACAATTTGGGCAAGGTTTTATAACATTGAAACCAACGAACCATTTTTTTGTGGCAGAGATGGAATTGCCAGGAAAACGGTTGCTGAAATAGAATACGAAAGAAGGACCGGCTATGCATGGTATGGAAGCTGGCCGCAACAATTGTTGGCAAAGGAATATCCGGCATGGTGCAAAAAATGGGGCGTGAAATAATTAAATATTCAATTAAAATTTTTTTAAAATAATCAATCATTAAAATAGGCGTTTATGTTACTTTCAAAATATAATCTTAAAAATATTGCCAGCGAAAATGTATCGCTGCCCGATGAAGATATGCTCGCATTACCAGAAAAAGTATTACAGTTTGGTACCGGTGTATTACTTCGTGGGTTGCCGGACTATTATATTGATAAAGCAAATCGCCAGGGGATATTTAATGGTAGAATTGTAATTGTAAAATCAACCGATGGCGGGGATTCCGCAGCTTTCGAGAAACAGGATAGTTTGTACACTTTATGTATTCGTGGTATAGATAATGGAAAACACGTAAAAGAAAATATTGTGAGTTCGTCTATCAGCCGGGTACTTTCTGCCAAACAGGATTGGGAAGAAATTCTTCAATGTGCCCACAATCCACAATTACAAATAATTGTTTCCAACACAACCGAAGTTGGTATTGAACTGGTGAAAGATGATATTCGTCGTCATCCGCCGGTTTCTTATCCCGGAAAATTACTGGCATTTTTGCACGAACGCTACAAAGCATTTGAGGGCAGTGCTAAAAGCGGTTTTGTAATTGTACCTACCGAATTGATTTCAGATAATGGCAAAAAATTGGAAGCAATTGTGCTGGAACTTGCTCATCTGAATGGCCTGGAAGAGGGCTTTATTGAATGGCTTGAACAAAGCAACCATTTCTGCAATTCTCTGGTTGATCGTATTGTTCCGGGCAAACCCAGTGCAGAAGCACGCAATTTATTATATGATGAACTGGGTTATACGGATGATTTAATTACAATGAGCGAAGTGTATAGCCTTTGGGCCATTGAGGGAGATGAGCATATCAGTAATATATTAACTTTTGCTAACGCAGACGAAAGCGTGGTGATTACCCCCGATATTACTTTATTCAAAGAATTGAAATTGCGTTTATTAAATGGTACGCACACCTTAAGTTGTGGCGTGGCATTTCTTGCAGGATTTACTACTGTAAGAGAAGCGATGGAAGATAAAAAAATGTATGCCTTCATCAGCTCATTAATGAAAGATGAAATTGGCGTTGCCATTCCTTATAAAGTTGACGAAAAACAGGCAACTGAATTTGCATCAAAAGTTCTTGACAGGTTTAGCAATCCCAGTATTGAGCATTTGTGGTTGAGTATTACGCTTAACTACACATCTAAATTAAAAATGCGGATTGTGCAGGTGCTAAAACGTTATGTTGAATTGTACAATTATCTTCCGGAAAATATGGTTACCGGTTTTGCGGCTTACTTGTTATTTACAAAACCGGTTAAAAAAGAAGGTAATATTTATTTCGGCGAGTTCAATGGCAACTCTTATCCCATCAATGATGATAAAGCACCATTGTTCATGGAAGCCTGGAAAGAAAATAACCTGGCTGTTTTTGTGAAAAATATTTTGTCTGATACAGCATTGTGGGATACCGATCTTTCCCTTGTACCTTTGTTAGCTGAAAAAATTACTGAGCGGATGGAAGAGATTAACCAGGATGGCATGATGAGTGTGTTACAAAATCAAAAAGTTAAAACAGTTTAAATAATGAAGCAGCAGGTTTTAAAAGTACATAAGGATGATAACGTATTGGTGGCGCTTTCCAACCTGGCAAAAGGCGATACAATTGTGTTTGAAAATGAGTCCTATACTTTACAGGATAATATTAATGCCAAGCATAAATTTTTCACCACCGATTTACAACCAGGTGATGATGTAATTATGTATGGTGTGTTGGTTGGAAAGGCGCAGGTGTTTATTCCAAAAGGCGGATGGATGTCAACTGCCAATATAAAACATGCGGTAGAACCATACGCTTACAGGCAGGTAGATTTTAAATGGACACCACCGGATGTTGCTAAATTTGCCGGCCGTACTTTTAATGGATATCATCGGTCAAATGGTACTGTGGGTACAGCGAACTACTGGCTTTTTATACCAACCGTTTTTTGTGAAAACAGGAACCTGGATGTGATACGTGAAGCCTTACACAATGAATTGGGATATGCTGTTACTGATAAATACAAACAATATACACACCTGTTGTTAGAGGCATTTAATAAAGGGGAAGATATTGAAAGTGTAAATTTATTTGAGACACCGGTATCGCCGGTTAGTAAGCGCACGTTTAAAAATGTGGATGGTATAAAATTCCTTAATCACCAGGGTGGTTGCGGCGGTACACGCCAGGATGCTGCTGTGCTGAGTAAATTATTAGCAGCCTATGCCAATCATCCCAATGTGGCAGGCATTACAATTTTAAGTTTGGGTTGCCAGAATTTGCAAGTGCCCGATTTTATGAGCGACCTTAAAGAATTGAATCCGGGTTTTGATAAACCACTGCTGGTTTTTGAACAACAACAATCACAAAGTGAAGAACAGCTGATTGCAGATTCAATCAAAAAAACATTTGAGGGCCTGATACAGATAAATAAACTGGAAAGAAAGCCGGCGACACTTGACAAATTATGCATAGGCGTTAAATGTGGTGGTAGCGATGGATTTAGCGGTATATCTGCTAATCCCGCAGTTGGTTATTGCAGCGATTTGGTAGTGGCATTGGGTGGTAAAATAATACTGGCAGAATTCCCTGAATTGTGCGGTGCAGAACAAAATTTATTAGACAGAACAAAGGATGAAGCAGCAGCCCAAAAGTTTATACAACTAATGGGAGCTTATAGCGAATCAGCTTTAAAAGTTGGTTCTGGCTTTCATATGAATCCTTCACCGGGCAATATTAAAGATGGCTTAATTACAGATGCTATCAAGAGCAATGGTGCCGCAAAAAAGGGTGGCACTTCTCCGGTAGTAGATGTGTTGGACTATACTGAACCTGTTACAAAACCGGGGTTGAACCTGGTATGTACACCAGGTAACGATGTGGAAGCAACAACAGGTAAAGCCGCCAGTGGTGCTACTTTAATTTTGTTCACTACTGGTCTGGGAACACCTACGGGCAACCCGGTTTGTCCTACCATTAAAGTATCTACCAACAGCAACTTAACCAAACGCATGAACGATATTATTGACATAGATACCGGGCCAATAATTGAAGGTGATAAAACCATTGAACAAATGGGAGAGGATATCCTGGAGTATTGCATTAAAGCAGCAAGTGGCGAAGTAATACCGAAAGCCGTATTGTTAAACCAGGATGATTTTATTCCCTGGAAAAGAGGCGTGAGTTTGTAATTTTAGAAACGCATTTTTCAAAATGCAATAAATGAATATTAATAAAGTTGAAGTAGAGGGTTTGTTTATTCCAGAAACTTTAAAGTACATTGTTGCCCCAATAAATAAGATTGATTTTTAAAATTAAATGCCTGATAATAATTCCAGCTAAGAATTGTTTAAGTTGCTATGCTGAAACCTATCACAAATAAAATGATATGACAAAATTTTTAGACGAGAATTTCCTGCTGAAAAGTGCAAATGCGCAACGGCTATATCACAATTATGCAAAGGAGATGCCCATCATAGATTATCACAATCACCTGATACCAGCGCAGATTGCCAATGACATGAACTTTGAAAATCTTACCCAAATTTGGTTATATGGAGATCATTATAAATGGCGTGCCATGCGTGCCAATGGGGTAGATGAAAAATATTGTACAGGAGAAGCTTCTGATTATGAAAAATTTGAGCAGTGGGCGGTAACGGTTCCCTTTACGCTCAGAAATCCTTTATACCATTGGACACATCTTGAACTGCAACGCTATTTTGATGTCGATACTTTATTGTCTCCTGAAACGGCCCGTGAAATTTATGACACCTGCACCGCTAAATTACAAACGCCGGAATATTCTGTAAGGAACCTGATGCGTAAAATGAATGTGAAGGTTGTTTGTACAACTGATGATCCGACAGACAGCCTGGAGTTTCATAAAAAAATTAAAGAAGATGGCTTTGAAATAAAAGTACTTCCTGCGTTCAGGCCGGATAAGGCAATGAATATTGATGATATTACTGTATTTAATGCTTATGTTAAAAAGCTTGAAGAAGTTGCCGGTGTTGAAATTGACGACTTTGATGACTACGTAACGGCTTTAAAAAAGCGCCATGATTTTTTTGCAGAAATGGGATGCTGTGTAAGTGATCATGGACTGGAGCAGTTATATGCAGAAGATTACACTACCACAGAAATCAACCAGATTTTCTCAAAAATTACTTCAGATATTGCGCCTGGTCACGGTGATAAATTGAAATTCAAGTCAGCTATGTTGGTAATTTTTGCCAAATGGGATCATGAAAAAAATTGGGTACAACAATATCACCTGGGAGCTTTGCGCAATAACAATTCAAGAATGATGAACAGTCTTGGTGCAGATACCGGTTGGGATTCTATTGGCGATTTTACGCAGGGAGAACAATTGGCAAAGTTTATGAACGTGTTAGATGGGAGCAACCAACTGGCTAAAACCATCTTATACAATCTAAATCCTGCAGATAATGAGTTAATGGCAACTATGATCGGAAATTTTAACGATGGATCGGTAGCGGGTAAAATTCAATTTGGTTCAAGCTGGTGGTTTCTTGATCAAAAAGATGGTATGACCAAACAATTGAATGCACTGAGTAATATGGGATTACTTAGCAAATTTGTAGGCATGCTTACAGATAGCCGCAGCTTTATGAGTTTTCCACGTCATGAATATTTCAGGCGTTTATTGTGTAATATTTTTGGGGAAGAAATAGAGCGTGGCGAATTGCCGGACAACGAAGCCTGGATCGGTAAAATTATCCAGGATATTTGTTACAACAATGCAAAGCAATATTTTGGCTGGTAGAAAATAAATTAATATAAAATAAAAATGTCCGTTATTAACGGACATTTTTGATTTAAGATAATTTCTTCACGCTAAGCCTGTAAAAACAGGAACTGCACGGGATCGGGCCCTGCCTGCAAACTTATATCTTAACTTTAATCACTAGTTTTTTTACTGCTTCTTCTGCTATCATTGGCGCATGTACATCTTCCGGAAAAAATATCACGAACTGCAGGTCTGTTAATCCAAAAAACATGTCAGGTACATCATTATAAAATAGCACATCCTTTTCAGGGTTGTATTCGCCTTTTTGTGCAAGACAGGTATTTCTTGGTTTCCAGCCAATCGTTTCTTTGCCGGTTATGCACAACTGAATATCTATGTGCTTATCGTGGCACTCAAACTTTAAAATAGATTCTGCGGCAGACATACCAACCTTATTGGAATAGATTGCCCTTAAATTATCACCATCAATTTCAAATTTACCAGGTTCTGCCGCAGCAAGGTCTGTGCTGTTGATATAGGCGAATGCTTTTTCAAATAAAGGATGCACCGCAAAATATTTTTGCGCATTGGCAAGCGAATCTACAATCATAGTTTAGTGCGTATTTAATAGGAATTAAAAAATCAAAAATCAAAAGGCAAAAGGCAAAATAAACGGATAAAATGAGTTAGTCATAACAAAGGTCAATTGTAAGAATTTGTAGCGCCAGGGAGCATTAAAATAAATTAAGAACTCCCTGGTTGCACAAAAAATAAAAACTTTGTATCACAATTATTATCGTTGAACCCTTCCGCTACCATCACCTTTTACAAGCTCCTTCACTTCATTAAGTGTTGCATGGTTAAGATCTCCCGGTATAGTATGTTTTAATGCAGAAGCTGCAACTCCAAACTCAGCAGCATCAGGCATTGCCATACCAGTAACCAGTCCGTAAATAAGTCCGCTGGCAAAACTGTCGCCACTTCCAACACGGTCAACTATGCGAACACTATATTGTTTGGTATGATAAAAATCGGTGCCATCGTAAACCAGTGCACTCCATCCATTATCACTGGCGCTGTGGCTTTCACGTAAAGAAGATGCTATAAACTTAAAGCCAAATTTTGCCTTCATTTGTTGAAACACATCTTTAAAGCCATCAAGATTTAGTTCGCCTTTGGTAACATCTGTGTCTTTCGCTTTAAATCCAAGCGTAGTATCGGCGTCTTCTTCATTACCAATACATACATCTACATATTGACAAAGATTGGTCATCACTTCTCTTGCTTTTTCTTTGCTCCACAATTTTTTACGGAAGTTTAAATCTATACTGGTTGTAATACCTTTAGCTTTTGCTGCTTTTAAAGCGGCTTCTGTAAGTGCTGCTGCTTTATCGCTCAATGCTGGTGTAATACCGGTTGTATGAAACCAATCAGCTCCTTCAAATATTTTATCGAAGTCAAATTCACTTGCATCAACATCCGCTATAGATGCGCCTGCACGGTCATATACAACCTGCGAAGCTCTCATAGATGCTCCGGTTTCTAAAAAGTAAATACCCAGGCGATCTCCACCTCTTGCTACAAACTTTGTGTCTACACCATAGCGTCGCAAATGATTAATTGCGGACTGGCCTATTGGATTATTGGGTACTTTTGAAACAAATGTTCCATTAAGGCCATAGTTACACAATGCAGCTGCAACGTTAGCTTCGCCTCCGCCGTAGGTAATATCAAAAGAATCAGCCTGAACAAAACGTTTATAATCAGGAGTGGATAAACGCAGCATAATTTCACCGAGCGTTACAATTTTCTTAGCCATGCAATCAAAATTTAATTAAAATAAATTTACAAAATAAAATATAATTTCAAAGGTCTTCATTAATTTGATAATCAACAAAAATAGCCCGTTTTATTAATATACTTTTTACGCAATCGTTTACGTAAAAAATTAATTGTATCTCCATAAATTATGATAACATTGTTAAAAGAAAATTGATGTTTATATGAAAAAAGAACAAATACTCGCCCTCATTCCTCAACAGGGTATGCTCCCGCTTTATTTTAATAAAGATGTAAATGTAAGTATAGCCTTACTAAAAGCTTTATACAGTGCCGGTATACGTACAGTTGAGTATACCAACAGAGGCGAAGCCGCTTTGGCAAATTTTAAAGCCATGCGTAAAGTGTGCGACGAAGAGCTAAAAGATATGTATCTTGGCATTGGTACAATCAAGAACGGTGAAATGGCACAGGTGTTTATTGATGCAGGTTGCGATTATATTATATGTCCCGGCCTTGTACCATCTGTTGCTAAAACCGCTGATGCAGCAGGTATGCTTTGGGTACCGGGTTGTATGACTCCAAGTGAAGTAATTGAAGCAGAAACTTTAGGAGCCAAAATGATTAAGCTATTTCCCGGAAATATTATTGGAATGGCGTTTATGCAGGCGATCAAGGAATTATTTCCTGGTTTATTATTTATGCCAACAGGTGGGGTAGATGTTACCAAAGAAAATATTGAAGGATGGTTTAAAGCCGGAGTATGTGCAGTGGGAATGGGTAGCAAATTGGTTACTAAATCTATCATGGAAAATAAGCAATACGATGAATTGATTGCCGCTACAAAAGACGTGATGGCAATCATCGATAACATCAAAAAATAAAACAAGCCAGGCTATATGATTCAAGCATCTTCCGTTGGGAAGTACAGATGGACCATCTGTGCACTTCTCTTTTTTGCAACTACTGTTAATTATTTAGATCGCCAGGTATTAAGCCTGTTGGCCCCGGACCTTTCGAAGGAGTTTGGTTGGAGTAATACAGACTATGCCAACATTACCGCTATCTTTCAATTTGCTTATGCAGTAGCATTGCTATTTGCAGGCCGCATCATCGATAAATTAGGTACTAAAAAAGGATATACCTGGGCCATCATCATCTGGTCATTAGGTGCTATCATGCATGCCTACTCGATTTATGTGGGGGGAGTGTTTGTAAAATTGTTTGGTTGGATGGGGCTTGCTGCCGGATCTGTATCTATTGTAGGTTTTATGGTTTCCAGGGCTGTATTGGCATTGGGCGAAGCAGGCAACTTTCCGGCTGCCATTAAAGCCACAGCCGAATACTTTCCAAAGAAAGAACGCTCATTTGCAACAGGTATCTTTAACTCAGGATCTAATGTAGGTGCCATACTTGCACCACTTACTGTGCCATGGATTGCTGTTCATTGGGGATGGGAAGCCGCCTTTATGATGATTGGAGGATTGGGCTTTTTATGGCTGATTTTTTGGCAAATATTATATGAGCGTCCCGAAAAGCAAAAGAAGCTATCTGCTGCTGAACTGGAATATATCAACAGTGATACCGAAAAAGTAATTATTGAAGAAGATCTTTCACCTAAAAAAGTACCCTGGTTTAAATTGCTGGGATATCGTCAAACATGGGCATTTGTATTTGGTAAATTTATGACCGATGGTATTTGGTGGTTCTTCCTTTTCTGGTTACCTAAATATTTGCAGGCTCAATACGGTATGGTAAATGAAGCCATCGTTTTGCCACTGTTTATTTTATACAGTATGACCATGTTTGGAAGTATTGGTGGTGGCTGGTTCCCGGTATATTTTATCAAAAAAGGTTATACGCCATATGATGGAAGAATGAAGGCAATGTTGATCATTGCATTATTTCCTTTGTTGGTTTTGGCAGCTCAACCTTTGGGTGGCTATACTTTTTGGATACCTGTAATATTGATTGGTATCGGAGCATCTGCACACCAGGCCTGGAGTGCGAATATATTCACAACAGTTTCCGACATGTTCCCTAAAAAAGCAGTAGGTTCCATTATAGGAATTGGTGGTATGGCAGGAGGAATTGGCGGCGTGTTGGTTTCAAAAATGGGCGGAGCACTATTTGATCATTATGAGGCATTAGGCCATATACAAACCGGGTATACAATTATGTTCGCATTATGTGCGGTGGCGTATTTGATTGCATGGGTTGTTATGAAAGCATTAGTGCCGGTTTACAAACCAATCACTGATTTGTAACTGTTAATAAGTACTTGCGTCTCTCATATTGAGATAGTTAACTACTTTAATCTATTTGATAAAGACAATATTTAGTGTGAAGACATTAAACATTGTCTTTTTTATTTATAGCAACCGGCTGAGTCTTTTTTAGATAAATTTTTCTTGTTTGATGTTGATAAACATCGGCAATACGTTTTATACCGATTATACGATTATTTAGTCCAATGCGATTTACAATCGGTATAATACCATCTAATATTTCAACGTAGTCCTTTGGACTCCTATTAAATCAAGATGGTATTATTTTAAAACCTGCGTTTACTTTATTCAGCTTCAGTTGTTTTGTGACTAATCCATTTTCATGTTGTACCATTTAGTTCCTTTTGACGGGTTTGTGGTACATCAAAATGGTTTAAATTTGTAGCTTATTCAATAAAATTACTATTACCCCAATGACCCATAGGCTAAAAGAACTTGCAGCAAATTTAGAAGGCGACCTTTTTTTTGATGATACTATGCGTATTTTATATGCAACGGATGCATCAGCATATCGTGAATTACCACTTGCAGTGGCCATTCCTAAATCGGTAGAAGATCTCAAAAAATTAATACTTTTTGCAAAGGAAAACGAAACTTCCCTGATTCCAAGAACGGCTGGCACATCATTAGCAGGTCAGGTGGTAGGTAATGGAATTGTTGTAGATGTATCAAAAAATTTTACCCGCATACTTGAAGTTAATACGGATGAAAACTGGGTGAAAGTTCAACCGGGTGTTATCCGTGATGAACTTAATATGTATTTGAAACCTTATGGTTTATTTTTTGGCCCCGAAACTTCAACAGCCAACAGGGCAATGATTGGCGGAATGGTAGGCAATAATTCATGCGGTTCCAATTCCATCAAATATAAAAGTGTACGAGAGCATTTGATAGAGGTGAAAGTTTTATTGAGTGATGGTAATGAAGCAACATTTAAATCGCTTTCAACAGATGAATTTCACGCTAAATGCGAAGGCAATTCACTTGAATCCAATATTTATAAAAGCACCCGAAGCTTGCTGGGTAATTATGATAACCAGGTGTCGATCAGGAAAGAGTTTCCAAAAAAAAGTGTTGAAAGACGAAACACCGGTTATGCAATTGACATGTTGGTAGATACTGCTCCGTTTACTGCCGGGGAGCCTGATTTTAATTTTTGTAAACTGATAGCCGGCTCAGAAGGTACGCTTGCATTTATTACCGAAATAAAACTAAATGTTGTTGCAATGCCTCCGAAAGAAACCGGTTTGCTGTGTGTGCATTTTAACAGTATCGACGAATCTTTGCGAGCTAATTTAATTGCAGTAAAATATCATCCAAGTGCAAGTGAGTTGATTGATCATTATATTTTAGAATGTACAAAAGGCAGTATTGAACATAGTAAAAACCGGTTTTTTGTACAAGGCGACCCTGGTGCAATTCTGGTAATAGAATTTGCCAGGGAAAACCGGGAAGACATTATTGAAATAGCTGCAAAAGTAGAAGCAGAAATGAGGGCTGCAGGTTTGGGTTATCATTTTCCATTATTGTTTGGTGAAGACAGTAAAAAGATATGGAACCTTCGTAAGGCAGGCCTGGGGTTACTGGGCAATTTACCGGGGGATTCCAAAGCTGTGCCGGTTATAGAAGACACCGCTGTTGATGTAAACGATTTGCCCGCTTACATCAGGGAGTTTAATGAAATACTTACCCGGTATGGGTTGCATGCGGTACATTACGCACATGCCGGTTCTGGTGAAATTCATTTACGTCCATTACTTAATTTAAAAACCGAAGAAGGGAACCAGCTTTTTAGAAAAATTGCTGAAGAAATTGCCTTTCTTGTAAAGAAATACAATGGTTCTTTAAGTGGCGAACATGGCGATGGAAGGTTAAGAGGTGAATTCATAAGGCAGATGGTTGGTAACAAAAACTATGAATTGTTAAAAGCGGTCAAATACGCCTGGGATCCACAGCATATTTTCAATCCTAATAAGATTGTAGATACGCCTCCCATGAATACCATGTTGCGCTATACACCAGGGCAAAAAACGCCGGTATTCAATACCATTTTCAGGTATCAAAACCAGGATGTTTTGCAACATGCCGAACAATGCAACGGTTCAGGCGATTGCCGTAAAACACATTTATCAGGAGGTACGATGTGCCCTTCGTTTATGGCAACTAAAAATGAAAAAGATACCACCAGGGCAAGGGCAAATATCCTTCGGGAGTTTCTTACAAATTCAGATAAAATGAATCGTTTCAATCATAAAGAAATTTATGAGGTAATGGATCTTTGCCTGAGTTGCAAAGGATGTAAATCTGAATGTCCTTCCAACGTAGATGTGGCAAAATTAAAAGCTGAATTTCTACAGCAATATTATGATGCTAATGGCGTGCCATTGCGTTCAAAATTAATTGCCAATTTTACATCATCAGCAAAGATGGGTGCATTGATTCCGGGAGTTTATAACTTCATGATGAAGACTCCGGTGATCAGCAATACCATTAAACGAATTGTTGGATTTTCAACCAAACGCTCTATGCCCACCTTATATAAAACAAGTCTCCAAAGCTGGTTTAATAAAAGAAAAGGGGCTGCAAAAACCAGTGATAAAAAAGTGTACCTTTTTTGTGATGAGTTCACCAACTACAATGATACAGAAATAGGAATTAAAGCGATACTGTTGTTGGAGAAGCTCGGATATGAAGTGATAATTCCCGAACACCTGGAAAGTAGCCGTACCTGGCTATCGAAAGGTTTGGTGAGAGATGCTAAAAAAATCATCAATAAAAACCTGCAATTACTTGGAAAGCTTATAACCAAGGATGTTCCAATGATTGGGATAGAACCATCTGCCATACTTACTTTCAGGGATGAATACATTGATTTGGCAGATGATGAAAACTTTGATACGGCTAAAGAACTTGCCAAAAATGTTTTTCTGATTGATGAATTTATTGCAACAGAAATTGAAAAGGGTAATATTGATAAAGGGCTTTTTACTAAAGAAAAAAAGCTCATAAAGCTGCATGGCCATTGCCAGCAAAAGGCATTGTCATCCGTTGCACCTTCCGTAAAAATGATGTCGTTCCCTGAAAATTATACGGTAGAAACAATACCTTCAGGTTGCTGCGGTATGGCGGGATCTTTTGGATTTGAAAAGGAGCATTATGATTTATCGATGCAAATAGGCGAACTCGTTTTATTGCCTGCTGTAAGGAACCAGCCAACCGGTGTGATAATAGCAGCACCGGGAACCAGTTGCAGGCACCAGATAAAAGATGGAACCGGGAAAATAGCGCTTCATACTATAGAAGTATTATATGAAGCATTGGTTTAAATATGAAATTTGGAAAGGGGAATAGGGTAAACCATAGGCGGCATTTTAACATAATTAATAAGCAAACTAAATTAACTTCGCAATCGAAAAATCTGATTAAGTAACCTCCCCAAATAGTAATATGAAGAGCTTAAAGCTTAAGAAAGTTTATTTATTCTTTTCTTCCCTTATCATTTTTTTGATGCATATGCCTTTTGTTTTTTCTAAGTCAAAAAACATTTCGCATATATTTTCTACCGGTAAAAATGTGCCTGCCACCGCAATTGCGGATACATCTATAGATGTAAAAGAAAATATACTTGTATCCGGCATTTATGATAGTTTAAAACTTGGATCCATTGGTTTGGGCCGCAAGGTATTTGACTATGCTATGAAGGGGTTTAATTTTATAAAAGAAAAAGGATTTATAGACAATGCCAATATCATTTCCATTGTAGATTTTAGTAAACCGTCTTCTGAAAAGCGATTGTTTGTCATCGACCTTAAACATTACAAAGTGCTGTTTAATACCTATGTGGCACATGGTATAGAATCCGGTAAAGAATTTGCTGAGGAGTTTTCTAATACACCATCAAGTAATAAAAGTAGCCTGGGTTTTTACGAAACATTAGGAACATACATGGGTGGCAACGGGTACTCTTTAAGGTTGCAAGGTTTGGAAAGTGGAATAAATGATAACGCAAACAGGAGAGATATTGTTATTCATGGGGCCGAATATGTAAATGAAGGGCTAATTCACTCGCAAGGATATATCGGCAGAAGCTGGGGTTGTCCTGCAGTTCCACGTCGATTACACAAGCCAATTATTGATAAAATAAAAAACGGCACCTGTTTATTTATATATAGCCCGGATAAAAAATATTTAAGTCGTTCCAGGATATTAAACAGGAAGGAATCACCAACCTTTGCACTAAATTAATAGGCAAAACATAACTCATTTTGTAAAAGCTTCCTTTAAAACGGAGGCTTTTTCTTTGCTCATTTTGTCCGCAATAATTATACCTTCGCAAAAAAAGTTAAAAAATGAATTTACGGGAACAACTAAAAGGAACCGGTGTGGCAATAGTAACGCCATTTAAAGCAGATGAATCAGTTGACTACGATGCTTTAAAGAAATTGATAGATTTTGTTTTATCAAACGGTGTAGAATATATAGTTAGTCTTGGTACTACAGGCGAAACTCCCACGTTAGATAAACAGGAAAAGCTCGATATATTTAATTTTACTGTTGATGCCATAAACGGCCGTACACCAGTTGTTGTGGGCATAGGAGGAAACAGCACGAAAGAAGTTGTTGATACAATTAATAGTTATCCGCTTGAAAAAGTTGCGGCTGTATTAAGCGCTTGTCCATATTATAATAAACCATCTCAGGAAGGGATATTTCTACATTATAAAGCAATAGCAGAAGCATCTCCTAAGCCGATCATATTATACAATGTCCCCGGCAGAACCGGCAGAAATATGGACGCTGCAACAACCATTCGTCTTGCGAAGGAAGTACCAAATATTGGAGGTATCAAAGAAGCCGGAAATAATATTGGCCAGTGTATGCAAATATTGAGAGATCGTCCGGATGATTTCCTGGTGGTAAGTGGAGATGATGACCTGGTTTTACCCGAATTGGCCTGTGGCATCGATGGTGTAATCAGCGTGGCAGCCAATTGTTTTCCCAAAGCATTTTCCGATATGGTTAGAGCCGGGCTTTCCCAGGATTTCATCAAAGCAAAATCATTGAATGATCCGTTGCTGGAAGCGTATAACCTGTTATTTGCTGAAAATAATCCTGCCGGAGTAAAAGCATTTTTAGCAGAAATGGGCTATATTCAAAATGTTTTACGATTGCCGGTGACACCCTTGTCGGAACCTGCACATCAAAAAGTGAAGGATTATCTTCAAAGTTGATTTATAAAAAAAGAAACCGCTTGCTAAAGAATCATAACAGGAATATCATACGATTGTATGTGATTGGTATTTTACTGATGTATAGCGGTTGTTCTTTTTCCCAATACACTATCCGGATGCAACTTGTTCAATTACCTGCAGGGCATGTGGGTGATTCTGTTTTTATATCGGGAAATTTTAATAATTGGAACCCCGCCTCCGGCGACGGGGTTTTTAAGGCAGTTGGCGATAATTTTCACCTCGAATTAAATAACCTTTCTGCAGGTGAATACCAGTTTAAGTTTACCCGTGGAAACTGGGGAAAAGTAGAAGTTGACAAAAAAGGTTTGTCAATTGAAAATAGAACCATTAAACTGATTTCAGATACTGTTATCCAGATTGCCATTAATTCATGGATGGATGATTTTCCACCTTTTGTAAAAGAGCATACAACCTCCCCTAATGTACATATAATTGATACTGCCTTTTACATTCCGCAGTTGGATAGGACAAGGCGTGTCTGGCTGTATTTGCCTCCGGATTATGCTAAATCAACCAGGCGTTACCCGGTTATTTATATGAACGACGGGCAGAATTTATTTGACGATTACACAGCTCCATTTGGTGAGTGGGCCGTTGATGAAAGTATTGATTCCCTGGTAAAAAAAAATAAACCAGCCTGTATAGTAGTGGGAATCGATAACGGCGAAAAAAGCATGAATGAATATAACCCTTACGAGTATAAAGATTTTGGTAAGGGGGAAGGGGATGCCTATGTTGATTTTTTAGCCAAATCCCTCAAGCCTTACATTGATAAGCAATACCGCACAATGCCCGGAAGTAAAACTACCGTTGTTGCAGGAAGTTCAATGGGAGGATTGATTTCATACTATGCGATGCTTAAGTATCCCTCAGTTTTTGGAAAGGGCGGCATTTTTTCACCTGCATTTCATACGGCACCACAGATTCAGCACTTAACCGATTCACTGGGAAAGCAATTAACCGGTAAGATTTTTTTCTATATGGGAGAAAAAGAGGGGAAAGAAAATATTGATGAAATGATTGATGTGACTGAAACACTGGGCAGAAAATCCTCCGCAATTGTCTATATTGTTTTGGACCCCGACGCTGAGCGCAATGAAGCAGCCTGGCGTAAATGGTTTCCGGATTTTTACGAATGGACCCTGGCAAATGGTTTTAATGATGTCATTAAAGTCAACTAAACTTTATAACATGTTCCCTCTATTGCCAGTTCTGTGTTCTCAAAAATCGAAGTAGTTTCTGAAAGAAATTCTTCAAGGCTTTCATACCTCGATGAAAAATGCCCGATCAGTAATTTTTTTACAAATCCTTTTTTAGCGATCGTTCCTGCCTGTATGGTGGTACAATGAAAACGAGCTGCAGCCTTATCAGCAGCGGCTTCCAGGTAGGTAGTTTCATGATATAGCAGATCTACACCTTTCACTTTGTCTGCTATGCTTTCATCAAAAATTGTGTCGGCACAATAGGCATAACTCTTTATCGGAATGTTAGGGACCGTAACTTCTTCGTTAGGGATGATGGTGCCTTTTTTTGTAGTATAATCTTCACCATTCTGAAGTTTTTCATAAAAAGCTGCAGGTATTTCGTACGACTTTACTCTTACAGGGTCAATACTTCTTGGCTTCTTTTTTTGCTTAAATAAAAAGCCCCAACATGCTATCCGGTGGCGAACACTAAAACAATCCACTGTAAATTTATGATCATCTACAATGCGTCCTTCACCGCTTAGCGCATGAAAATGCAGTTTATAAGAAAGCCTGGTATCGGCAACATTTAACTGTAGGTCGAGAATAGTTTGTAACTGTGGTGGCCCGTAAAGATGCAGGTCCTGGGTACGGTTAAGCAAGCTCATACTTGTTATCAACCCTATCAATCCAAAGTAATGGTCTCCATGTAAATGCGAAATGAAAATATGATTGATCCTGCTTCTGCGAATTTTGTATTTTGCCATTTGCAATTGCGTTCCTTCTCCGCAATCAATTAAAAAATGATCGTCTTCCAATTGCAAAACCTGTGCAGTAGGGTTTCTACCAAATGCCGGGATCGCAGAATTATTTCCTAAAATGGTGAGTACTAACAAACTTTGGAGGTTTTGATATTAAATAAGTATTCAATTCTATATGAGGAGCGGATTTGAAAAGAATGTGCTGCACCATAAATGACCGGGCACAAAACTAATCCATTCCACTAAGCAATTCTCTTTCAATTTCTTCCATTTGCACAATATCCCATGCTTCACTTTCAGTAGGTGTAACATTTAATATTTCAAGTAACTCCATCTTATCAAATAACGCTTCAACAGGTGGCTGAAGTGTACACATTACAAATGAAAAATCATGCTCGTAAAAATTTTGTTGAAGATTGGCCAGTATGTCGGCAGACTTTTCATCAATTTCACCCACTGATTTAAGATTCAATACAATATGCGGTATGTCTTTTTGCAGGTACTCACGCAACATATTGTTAAGTTCGGCTGTCAATATAGCAGTAAGGATCGGTTCTTCCGGCGTAATAACAGTGAATTTCTCTTTGGTATCTGTTTTGACATTCATTCAGTAAAAAATTATAGGTTTTAAGGTTAGTGTAACCAGAATCAAATTTTTAGATTAGTGCTTCAATGAGTTTTGAAAAGTGGTCGTTGATTTTTTTGTAAAGTAAAGGTATTTTTCGTTTTTCTTGTACGGGCAAAAGTTGAATAAAGTAGTAGGAACATTGTTTTTATTCTCTGGCTTTTTACAAAGTCATAGGGCTTTATATATTGATTTAACCTCCTGCAATTAAGGCCAATTCTATAAATTTTAACTTTTCAACATTTCAACATTTCACTTAAACCCTAAACTAATTTTAGTAAATAATCGTTATTATTGTACAAGCTAAATTCAATAAAGGATGGACAACAATTTTTCAGCACAAGTAAAGGAAATTATTTCCTACAGCAGGGAAGAAGCACTGCGTTTAGGAAATGATTTTATCGGAACAGAACATTTAGTTTTAGGGCTAATACGCGATGGTGAAAACACCGCTATTAAAATTTTAAAATCATTGAATGTAGATCTTTATGAGCTACGTAAAGAGATAGAAGTTGCCGTAAAAGATAAGACGGGAAAAAACATTGCCAATATCAATTCACTTCCACTAACAAAGCAGGCAGAAAAAGTAATTCGCATTACTGTTTTAGAAGCCAAGGCACACAAAAGTGTGATGGTGGAAAGCGAGCACCTGATGTTATCAATTTTAAAAAACAAAGAGAATATTGCCACACAGATACTCAACCAATTTGATGTTGATTACGACATCTTTAAAAACGAGTTAGGTTTTGTAACAAGCAATCCTCCGGCAGCAGAATTTTCCGACGAGAATGAAGATGATTTTGATGAAGAAAGAAAGCAATACAGCCAGCAACAAAAAGCACAAAGAGGTGGAGCTGCCAATCAGCCCAAAACAAAAACTCCGGTGCTTGATAATTTTGGCCGCGATATTACCCGACTTGCAGAAAATGGTACACTGGATCCAATAGTAGGAAGAGAAAATGAAATTGAGCGGGTGTCGCAAATTTTATCCCGAAGAAAAAAGAACAATCCAATTTTAATTGGTGAACCGGGTGTGGGTAAAACTGCAATCGTTGAAGGGCTGGCTTTGCGTATTGTTCAACGTAAAGTAAGCAGGGTATTATTTGATAAAAGAGTAGTATCGCTGGATCTTGCCGCATTGGTTGCAGGTACAAAGTACCGTGGCCAGTTTGAGGAAAGAATGAAAGCAATCATGAATGAATTGGAAAAGAACAGGGATGTGATTTTATTCATTGATGAAATTCATACCATTGTAGGTGCAGGTGGAGCAAGTGGCTCTTTAGATGCAAGCAATATATTTAAACCGGCGCTTGCAAGAGGTGAGTTACAGTGTATTGGCGCTTCTACATTAGATGAGTATAGAATGCACATTGAAAAAGATGGCGCTTTAGATCGTCGTTTTCAAAAAGTAATTGTAGAGCAACCTTCAGTTGAAGAAACAATACAGATACTGGCCAATATCAAAAGTAAGTACGAAGATTACCACAATGTTACCTACAGCGACCTTGCAATTGATGCGTGTGTAAAGTTGAGCGAACGTTATATGACCGACAGATTACTTCCGGATAAAGCTATCGACGTGATGGATGAAGTTGGAGCAAGAAAGCACATTAAAAATATTAATGTGCCTGAAGATGTAATTGAGCTTGAAAAGAAAATTGAAGATATTAAGTTAGAAAAAAACAAGGTTGTAAAAAGCCAGCGTTTTGAGGAAGCTGCTTCATTGAGAGATTCGGAAAAGAGGTTGCAGGAAGAACTTGAAAAGGCAAAGAATGATTGGGAGGAAGAAAGTAAAAACAAACGTTTTCCGATTGAAGAAGAAGATATTGCTGAAGTAATCAGTATGATGACTGGCATACCTGTTAAACGCATGGTACAGGCTGAAACTGAAAAACTTCGTCGCATGGGTGATGACTTGCAAGATGTGGTGGTTGGACAGACAGAAGCAATTTCAAAAGTGGTAAAAGCAATTCAGCGTAACCGGGTAGGATTAAAAGATCCTAAAAAGCCAATTGGAACATTTATTTTCCTTGGACCTACCGGCGTTGGTAAAACAGAGTTGGCCCGTTCATTGGCAAGATATATGTTCGACAATGATGACTCACTAATAAGGATTGACATGAGTGAGTACATGGAGAAATTTACTGTGAGCCGTTTAATTGGCGCACCTCCGGGATACGTTGGATACGAAGAAGGTGGTCAACTAACAGAAAGGGTTAGGCGTAAACCATATAGTGTAATATTGTTGGATGAAATTGAAAAAGCGCACCCGGATATTTACAACATTTTATTACAGGTATTAGATGATGGCCAGTTGACAGATGGAATGGGTAGAAAGATAGATTTTAAAAATACTGTTATCATCATGACTTCAAATATTGGCGCACGTCAGTTGAAGGATTTTGGAGAAGGAGTGGGTTTTGCGACAGCGGCAAGAATTCAAAATGCAGATGAAAATAACAAAGCGGTTATTGAAAAAGCATTGAAGCGTACTTTCAGCCCCGAGTTCCTTAACAGGATTGATGATGTGATTATCTTTAATTCATTAACAAAAGAAAACATCTTTGAGATCATTGATATCCTGATGAAGGGGGTAATGAAACGTCTTGTAAACCTTGGCTTTAGCATGGAACTAACACCTGCGGCTAAAGATTTTATTGCGGAAAAAGGTTACGACCAGCAATTTGGTGCCAGGCCGCTTCACAGGGCAATTCAAAAATACCTGGAAGATCCGTTAGCAGAAGAAATACTAAACATGCAGGTTAAAGAAGGTGATACATTAATAGCAGATCTAGATGAGGCTAAAGAAAAAATTCTTTTCAGTTTAAAGAATGAGGAGCCAAAAGAGCAGGAAGCTAAAGCCTGATTTTAATTGATAATAACATTCAAAAGCCCTCGATTTATCGGGGGCTTTCTTGCTTTGGTAACGTTATGTAATACTCAGTTTAAATTTTTGAACATCCATACGTTTTTGTTTTGAGAGATGAAATTTTTATATCACTTTTGTGGCGATGAAAAAAAACAAAATTATTACGATTGATGGTTGGTCTGCCTGCGGAAAAAGCACTTTAGCTAAACAACTTGCAAAGAAATTAGGATATGTTTATATTGATAGTGGGGCTATGTATCGTGCGATCACATTGTATTTTTTAAGAAATCATATTGATTGGACGGATGCAAAAGAAGTGGACGAAGCGCTGAATAATATTGATATCGAATTTCATAAAAATGAAAAGACACTTCAATCGGAAGTTTTTTTAAATGAGGAAAACGTAGAATACTTAATTCGTGACCTGGTTATTGCGGAAAAGGTGAGCGATGTTGCTGCCATCCGTGCGGTAAGAACTTTTGCTGTAGGTCAACAACAGGCAATGGGAAAGAAAAAGGGTATTGTAATGGATGGAAGGGATATTGGTACAACTGTTTTCCCAAATGCAGAAATTAAAATATTTATGACCGCCGATGCCTGGATAAGGGTTGAGAGAAGGTTCAAGGAATTGTTTGAAAAGAACCCGAATATTACTATGGAAGAAGTAAAAAGCAACCTGGAAATGCGGGATTATATAGATTCTAACAGGGAAGTAAGTCCTTTAAGAAAAGCAGTAGATGCCATAGTTTTAGACAACACCAATCTTACAATGGAAGAGCAGCTGGTCTTTGCATTAGAGCTTGTAAAAAATATCGATGTCAGCTAATATTAAAATGATGTAAACATCTGTTTCAAATAGCAACATTATGGGTATAGTTGCCTAACCTTCCAAAACGCTCTTGAATTCATTTCTCGTTATGAACCAACCTTTTTACAGCAGAACTAATTTATCTTATTTAATATTGTTTCCAGCAAAATATTAATTGTGTTCAAATAATTCCCCCACATTCATTTTAAATTTGTTTTCTTCCCCGTTTCCCAATCCCACATCATCTACGCCTAATAGCATTAATTAAGCGATTACATTATTTGTAAAAATGAAAAGCCACAGTTATAGATGCCTGTATAATACTTAATTGTAAAACCATTAGACGAGTTTTTACTGGCCTTAGTTTATTTATTTGGCATGATTTAAGATAAATAAGGGCGTAGGTCAATGCAGTAATATTAAGATTTCGTGTTGATAAAATAATTAATTGACATATGGTTGCGAAAATAAAAACTGTTTTATCGAAAATAATTTTAACTTTAAATAACCTCAAACCACAAAACCCAAATGAAACAAATAAAATACCTATACCTGCCTGTTTTTATTTTCCTCACCTTATTAATCTCATGTAAAAAGAGTGAGCAAGCGGCCTCCATACCAGTTGAATTTAAAACTACCAGTTATCAGGGCTTAGGGGCTTATGATTCATTGGGAAAGCCAGCCTATCTTTTACAGAAAGATGTTATCTCTGCACAATTAGCTGCTTTTATTAATGCTACTTTGCCCGATAAACAGGATTTGCGTAAAACAAATCCTGATCTGCTTACCACTAAGGCAATTGCGGATATAGCAATTACGACAGCATCGGATGTTTTTATAACTTATGTGTCGCAGGGTGGAAGTTTAACCAATAGTTTTGCTTTTTATACATACCCCACAAACAAGCCACCTGCAAGCACTGAAGATATTAAAACAATCACTTACATCTTTCCCAATTCAGGTAGCAGTACCCCATTACAGAGAGGTGATAAGGTAAAATTGGGTCGTTTCAATCCGGGTACTTCAATAGGCTTTGTATTACTACAAAAGGGTTGGGATATTGTTACTCATGCACCTAACAATAAAGTGGTACATTTTTGCTCCAACGATGTATTAAATCCTGAGGTAGATGTTAATCTTAAGAAGCATGCTGTATTGATTAACTATCCTGCCGAAAGTAAAGTTTTAATAGGAGTAGAGGATACAGACAGAACGCTTCCTACATGCGACAATGACTTTAATGATGTGGTATTTTACTGTACCATTACACCATAAATAAAAACAATGGCTTAGGTAAAAGCCTTTGACTAATTACTGCCTGATTATATTTTTGATAATATATTCAGGCAGTTTTTTTGTGCAATTTAATAAATGCGATTGTTTTCACACATCATTAAAATTCTTTGTTATAAAATAGAAAATAAATTTTACATGTTTTTGATCTGTTGATATATAAATTCTATAAGCAATTTATATGGCCATTTCAGCATTAATGATTGAGCTCATTTAATTTTTTTGCAGTGAGTTTTGGTGAAAAATTTTTTAATCAGCAAAAAATCAGCAGTAAGTCCGCTAGTCTTCGTTGGCAATCAATTCCATTTATTTCGCCCCATCCATATGACCAGCACCGCTAGCAACTTGTCACAATATCAAACCTCTGTCAGGGGATAATGTACATATGTTGCTGTAGTTACAATATCATGACTATTATTATTTCAGGCGGTAAGGCTTCATAATTGTATGCAAAATCGAGATTGCTACAATACTGTTGGTAAATGATCAACACAATAATATTAACACTATCAACAGGTAGTTAATATGGCGTATCGTTTTTAAATCTTCGTCTTCGGTACTTATTGGGACACACTAAATTTTCTAAAATATCGACTTTTTGTCCATGAAATGGAAACTGGCACGGCGAAAAAATCTGCAATTAATTGAAAATCAAGTATTTGAATTTGTGGCATTTCCATTGTTTAACTCTCATCAACAAGCAATCAAATAAAATTTCTTTTATCAATATTTAACCCCCCGAAAAAAATGAAAACAATTCTTAATCTTTCGACAAAAATGACTTCGGCAAAAGCATGCATTACCTCACTTTTACTGATGTTTGTTTTTCAAATGACTTCTGCCCAAAACAACTACAAAAATATTCAAACAAACAATTTAAGTGAAGAGTTAAATCAATCAAACAACTTTTTAGTTTCTGGAAGAGCAGCATCTGTTTCTAATTTCTCATTAAAAGATATTGAACCTGTCATTCAACAGAAAGATTTTGATGCCGATAAAACGTCTGGTTTTAAACGTACCGAAGCGTGTGCAGTGTCTGCATATTCCAACCCGGTAGATGCTAGCGGGGTTGCTACTTTAAAAAGCAAAAAACCGATACAATCGATATGTGTATTAGATTTAAGTGGAAAGCTGATGATGATAAAAAATATCATTACCACAGAAGGACATGGAAGACTTTCTGGTACAATTAATTTAAATAGCTTACCCGCTGGTATTTATATCGGACAGTTAACAGATGTTTCAGGTAACACTAACAACATTAAATTGATAAAAAGAGATTAACGGGGGTTAATACAAAACGGTGATCTGGTTCATCCGCCTTCGGAATATGCAGCCATACGGTGGGGGATAAGGAAAGCCGAATTTGAAAGGTGTAAGTCTTTGGGCTTGCATCTTTTTTTAATTTCAAGTATTAGCTTATGTATCAAAAAAACATCCTTTAAAAATTGAATAAGTTATGCTTTATAACCCATTTTTTTTAGCTGATGGATGGGGACAATCAATTTAAGTTACAATGCATTTTAAGTAATTTTTACACACTCTTTTCCTATACATTTGCATACCGGGTGCCGTAACCCTTAACTAAACTTTTTATCCAATGGAATTTTTTAATGGAATGAACCCATTGTTGCAAACATTTTGGTTCATCGCATTGCCTGCTACACTTATTTTTTTAGTACAAACTGTTTTAACCTTTACCGGTGGTGATGCCACAGATGGCTTGAATGCTGATTTTGACAGCGACCTGGCACACTCAAGCGGCCCTTTTCAACTTTTTTCATTGCGAAACCTTGTCAATTTCCTTTTGGGATTTGGATGGTCCGGCATATCTTTTTTCAATTCGATTGATAGTAAAGGATTACTTATTTTAATCAGCTCAATCATTGGCGTAGCTTTCGTTGCCGGATTTTTTTTAATTCTTTTACAGATAAAAAAATTGGGAGAAGATAATTCCTTTAATATCAATAATGCGGTTGGTAAAACAGGTTCTGTCTACCTGACTATTCCCGGATTAAAGTCTGGCATTGGTAAAGTACAGGTAAGCGTTAAAGGCGCAGTCCACGAACTGGAAGCTATCACCTTGGGTGAAAAAATATTAACCGGTGCCCTTATCAAAATAGTAAAAATAGAAAATGAGCATCTCTTAATTGTTGAAACAATCTAAACCCTTATAAATTATGGTTATGTCTCCTTTGGTAATTATCGTAGTTGCCGTAGTTGTATTTTTTGTAACTGTATCGGCTTTAATTTCCCGATATAAACGTTGCCCTTCGGATAAAATTTTGGTTATTTACGGACGCACTGGTGGCACGTCCGCAAAATGTGTTCATGGAGGTGGTGCTTTCATCTGGCCGGTTATACAAGACTTTGCTTACCTGGATCTAAAACCAATTTCTATTGAAGCTAATCTTACCAATGCCTTAAGTCGTCAAAACATTCGGGTTGACGTGCCTTGCCGGTTTACCATCGCAATTTCTACTGAGTCGGAAAGCATGAATAATGCGGCAGAAAGATTGCTGGGCCTAACTCCCGAACAAATTCAGGAATTATCAAAAGATATCTTATTTGGCCAGTTAAGGCTGGTAATTGCTACCATGACTATTGAAGAAATTAATTCCGACAGGGACAAATTTCTTGAAAATATTTCAAAGAATGTAGATAACGAATTAAAGAAAATAGGCCTTAAACTAATCAATGTAAACGTAACGGATATCCGCGATGAATCAGGATATATTGCGGCACTTGGTAAAGAGGCAGCAGCTAAAGCGATCAATGAAGCCATTATAAGCGTTGCAGAGCAGGTTAAAATAGGAGAGACAGGTAAGGCGATTGCTGACAGGGAAAGAGAAACACAGATTGCGGAAACACATCGTGACCGGGATGTAAAAATTGCCATTACCCAAAAAGACAGGGAAGTGAGTATTGCTGTAGCTGCAAAAGACGAATCGATTGGAAGAGCCTTGGCTGAAAGAGATACCCGTATCAAAACTTCGGAGGCCAACTCGGTTGCTGTTGCGGGTGAGAATGAAGCGAAGATCACCATTGCAAACTCAGACGCAACCAGGCGACAAAAAGAGGCGGAAGCATTAAGGCTTGCCGTTACTTCAGAAAAAGTTCAACAGGCAAAAGCATTGGAAGATTCTTACGTAGCGGAACAGAAAGCAGAACATGCCCGTAGCGAAAGAGAACGTGCCACACAAATGGCCAATATTGTGGTGCCTGCTGAAATAGCCAAACAGAAAGCGATCATTGAAGCCCAGGCAATAGCTGAAAGCATCCGTGAAAATGCAAAGGGAGAAGCAGATGCCATCTTTGCTAAAATGGAAGCGGAAGCAAAGGGTTTATTTGAAATTTTAACCAAGCAGGCACAGGGATATAAAGACGTGGTTGCTGCTGCGGGTGGAGACCCAAACAAAGCGTTCCAATTATTATTGATAGAGAAACTGCCGGAGTTGGTTAAGACACAAGTAGAAGCAGTCAAGAATTTAAAAATTGACAAAATTACTGTTTGGGATTCTGGAACCAACGGAGATGGAAATACATCAACAGCCAACTTTGTAGCAGGTATGATGAAAACAGTACCACCATTGAACGACCTTTTTAACATGGCTGGTTTAAATTTGCCAACCTACTTAAAAGGAAACGATACTAAGATTGAAAATAAAGCTGAAGTGAAGGAGTAAGCATTTTAAAAGTAAAGGTTTCATTGATAAATAAATTTATACAGTTGCTAATTATGCAACTGTTTTTTTGTCAAAATAATTTCATTTTTCTCCTTAAAAAAAAGTAAAAATTACCTTTAGGTTAGTTTTCAGATAAATGGAAATACTGCCTTTAAAAATGGTCATCCTCGTGATATCGACCCGGTAAGTGTTTATCTTCACAAAGTTCAGTTTGTAGTAAGTAAAATAAAAGTGTAAAAGAAAATCAGTGGGGTAACATAGTATTATTTTTTTGTGAAACCGTATTTTAGTGAGTACAAAAGTAATACCGGTATTAGAACCTTGGATACCTTTGCCTGGCAGTAATTAACACCTAAAATCTAAAAAATGATTGCAAAAAATCTCATTCAAAAATTATCGTTTCCATTGCTTATTGTAATAATATTTGCGGGCCATATTTCGGCTCAAAAAAAACCTGCTAATTTCTCGCCGGTAAAAATAAGCCCCGATTTATTTGGGATATTTTTTGAAGATTTAAGTTACGCTGCAGATGGTGGTTTGTATGCCGAATTGATACAAAACAGATCTTTTGAATATTCACCTGCAGACAGGAAGAATTGGCATTCACTCACCAGTTGGGAGTACACTACAGATGGTTATGGATATGGTACTATTTCCGTGGAAACTTCTTCACCCATAAATACCAACAATCCGCATTACGTAGTACTGAATGTGGAAGTGCCCGGGCAAAAAGGAATTGGTATAACCAACGAAGGTTTTGATGGCATAGTGATAAAAGCCGGTGAGCAATATGATTTTTCATTGTTTGCTAAAAGAATGACTGACCAGAATGTGCCACTTTCTATTTCATTACAAAGTAAAAAGGGTGATATATATGGATCAGTAGATCTTTCAATAGCATCAACCGATTGGAAAAAATATACTGCAACTATAAAAGTAGACAAAGCAGACGATAGTGCTACGCTGGTAATACTTGCTACTGCAAAAGGTAAACTGGCAATGGATATGGTTTCGCTTTTTCCACAAAATACTTTTAAAAATCGTACAAATGGTATGCGTGCCGATCTTGCACAAGTGATTGCAGACCTGCACCCCAAGTTTATGCGCTTTCCCGGTGGGTGCCTCGTACATGGCGATGGTGTTGGAAATATGTATCGCTGGAAAAATACTATTGGCCCTTTGGAACAAAGAGTAGCTCAAAAAAATATATGGAACTATCACCAGACAGCCGGCATTGGTTATTACGAATATTTTAGATTTTGTGAAGATATCGGCGCCAAACCAGTTCCTGTTTTACCGGCAGCCGTTAGTTGCCAAAACTCGGGCGGAACCTGGCAGATAGGAGGGACAGGCCAAAAAGGTTTGCCTGTAGAAGAGATGGAAGATTACATACGGGAAGTGCTGGATTTAATTGAATATGCCAATGGTCCTGCCAGTTCAACATGGGGTGCAAAGCGTGCAGCAGCGGGGCATCCGGAACCATTCAACCTGCAATATCTTGGCATTGGAAATGAAGATAAGCAAACCGATCTTTTTAGAAACAGGTTTAAAATGATCTATGACCAGGTGCATGCCAAACACCCGGAAATCACTTTAATTGGAACCGTAGGCCCTTCGCCATCTGGTGAAGATTATGACCTAGGATGGACATTTGCCAACCAACTAAATGTACCGGTTGTTGATGAGCATTACTATGAAAGGCCTGAGTGGTTTTTAGGCAACAATCACCGTTATGATAATTATGACCGTGCAAAATCAAAAGTTTATTTAGGTGAGTATGCGTCTCGTGGCAACACGCTATTTAATGCACTTGCGGAAGCTGCTTACATGACATCACTGGAACGTAATGGAGATGTGGTTCACATGGCTTCTTATGCACCATTGATCGCCAGTCAGAGCCACACTTCCTGGAATCCCAATCTTATTTATTTCAACAATACCAATATTGCCCCAACGGTTAATTATTATGTGCAACAATTGTTTTCTGTGAATGAAGGTGATACCTGGTATCCTGCGGTAGTAAACTTTGGCAGCAAGGCTGATTCAACTTTAGCAGCTTCTTGTGTTAAGGATAGTAAAACGGGAGATGTTATTTTAAAGATGGTAAATGCTTCAGCAGTTGCTGCTACAGCGCATGTAAACATGGCAAGGTTAGGTAAGTTTAAATCAACCGCCACCTATACTATCCTTACCGGAGATGCCGCTTCAAAAAACACGCTGCAGCAAATTGATAAAATTGTTCCTGTTTCCAAACCGATGGCAGTCAGTAAAACTTTTAACACCGGGATACCTGCATATTCATTGATAGTAATAAGAATTGCGGGTGGTAAAAATTAGCAGGTACTTGGGTGCATTTAAAATTGTCGCTGCCTAAAAATAGAGGTGTCATCTTTTTTAATTCACTTCAAGCTTTAAAGTTTTGGCTAAAAGATGACACCTCTTGCGACAATTGTAAATGCACCCGGTACTTATTGCATTTGATACTTTATTAAATTTGCTGAAGAAAAGCGATACAGGATTTATATTGAATCAAAGATTGCTTAAAAATATCCTGCCTACTTAAACGTCTGCAGTTAAAAACTCACCAACAGGTAAATGAAGAAAAAGAAATCCGGCATACTCGGTTTATTGAAACCCTATTTAGGTATCGTGTTATTGTTGATATTGTTTACATTATCAAGTAATGGCATCAACCTGCTGATTCCAAAAATGATATCCAACAGTATAGATGCTTATACAGGAGGAACATTTATTTACCGGCCATTTATTATTGAGTTTGTTATAGCCATTGTTAGCATATTTGTTTTTAGTTATCTGCAAACCGTCATACAAACCTATGCTTCCGAAAAAGTTGCAAGAGATTTAAGAGCCAGGCTTTCCAATAAAATATCTAACCAGAGTTATGCATTTATAGAGGAAGCCAATCCATCAAAATTATTAACCAACCTAACCGCTGATGTTGATTCTATAAAGCTCTTTATTTCACAGGCCATTGTCTCCATTGTTTCTTCTTTGTTCATCATCATTGGTGCAAGTGTATTACTCATCAGCATCAACTGGAAACTGGCTTTATGTGTAATTGCCATTATTCCAATAATTGGTATCACATTTTACCTGGTATTAAAAAAAGTAAGGGCAATTTTTATTCAAAGCAGGGCTGTGATAGACTGGTTAAATAAAGTAATCAATGAAAGCATTTTAGGCGCTGCCATTATCAGGGTGGTAAATTCACAACAACCGGAATACAATAAGTTTTTAGCCGCCAATACCAAGGCACGTGATTTTGGATTATCCATCCTTAAACTCTTTGCCGGCCTAATTCCTGTCATCACCTTTGCTTCCAATATGGCCGCCTTAACGATACTTGCATTGGGGGGGCATTTTGTGATCAATGGCAGTATGAGCCTGGGTAATTTTGCTGCCTTTAACAGCTACCTGTCAATGCTGATATTTCCAATATTGATCATTGGTTTTATGAGCAATGTAATTGCACAGGCTTCGGCTTCTTACGAACGTATCAGCAAGGTAATTGAAACACCAGATCAGCCCGAAACAGGTATCATCACCAATGATTTAAAAGGAGAAATAGTAATGCAGGATGTAAGTGTGTTATATGGCCAGGTGCCGGTTCTAAAACATATTTCTTTTAATTTATCACCGGGTTCTAAAGTTGCAATAATCGGTCCTACTGCGGCCGGTAAAACGCAGTTACTCTATTTACTCACGGGGTTAATAAAACCTACTTCAGGGAGTATTCAGTTCGACGGTAACTCAATTGAATCCTACAAGCAGCAAGCCTTTCATGAGCAGGTAGGTTTTGTTTTTCAGGATAGTATTATTTTCAACATGAGCATTCGGGAGAACATAGCATTCAACGATACTGTTACAGACGAATTTTTAGAAAAAGCGATTGAAACGGCGGAGTTAAAAGAATTTATCGATAGCCTGCCCGACAAGCTCAGTACAATAGTTTCAGAACGTGGTTCCAGTTTGTCCGGCGGACAAAAGCAACGCATCATGCTTGCACGTGCCTTATCCCTCAATCCTAAAATATTACTGCTTGATGATTTTACATCAAGAGTTGATAACAATACAGAAAAAAGAATATTAGACAATATTCAGCAAAACTATCCTGCAATAACATTGCTATCTGTTACACAAAAAATAACAACGGTAGAAAACTACGATCAGATAATTTTATTGATGCAGGGCGAAATTATTGCCGCAGGAAAACACGATGAATTAATGCATACCAGTCCCGAGTATGTGCAGTTACTCAACTCTCAAAAAAGCACCAGCAACTATGAATTACAATCTTAATACTGCAGTTGCTAACAAGGATAAAGGTTCTACCTGGTCGTCACTAAAAAGCCTGTTGGAGCTGATAGCGCATGAAAAGAAAAACCTGCTCGTGGCAGTACTTATAATTTTGGTTAATTCCACCCTTAATTTACTCGGCCCCTTTATCGTTGGGCACACCATTGATAAATATGTACAACATAAAGAATACAGTGGAGTGCTGGTGTTTTCGGGTATTTTGCTTGCCATGTACGTAGTGGGTTTGTTTACCAGTTATTTTCAAACCAAATTGATGGGAAGCATTAGCCAGCGAATGCTATTTACTTTACGCAACACCATATTTAATAAACTGCAATTATTGCCGGTAGCATTTTTCAATGCAAATAAAGCAGGCGATCTGATCTCCAGGGTTAATAACGATACAGATAAAATCAATAGTTTTTTCTCACAATCATTAATGCAGTTTATTGGTGGTATCGCAACCATGACGGGTGCCGGCATTTTTCTCTTGTTGATTCATTTTAAACTCGGCGTAGCTGCACTTATTCCTGCTGTGTTAATATTGATATTTACAAAAATAGTTTCTCCCTGGGTTAAGAAAAAGAATGCAACCAATTTAAAGAGTGTAGGGGGAATGAGCGGTGAAATTCAGGAGAGCCTCAACAACTTTAAAGTAATCATTGCATTTAACAGGCGTGATTATTTTCGTAAACGTTTTGATGACGCCAACCAGCAAAATTATAAAACCGCCATTGGAGCCGGCCTTGCCAATAATATATTTTTGCCGGTGTATAGTTTGTTTTCCGGTCTTGCATTGTTGACCGTAGTTAGCTATGGTATTTACCTTATTTCAACCGGCTATTTTTCAATTGGTTTGTTGGTGAGTTACATTGCTTATACCACTTATTTTTATAACCCCTTACGGCAACTTGCTTCCTTGTGGACCAGTTTCCAGGTTGCAATGGCAGGCTGGGACAGGATTACAGGGATTCTTTCGTTAAGCACAGATCTGGTAACAGTTGCCGATGAAATGAAAGTTTCTTCCGATGCGTTGCTCGAATTCAGGAATGTGTCTTTTAGTTATGATGGCAGCCAGGAGATTTTACACAATGTTTCTCTAAAATTACAGAGGGGAAAAACCTATGCATTTGTTGGGCCAACCGGTGGTGGAAAAACGACCACTGCATCTTTAATTGCCAGGTTATACGATCCTTCAAAAGGTGTTATTTTACTGGATGGAAAAGATATCAGATCTTATGAAGCAAGTGAACGGTCACAAAAAATTGGTTTCATTTTGCAGGAGCCATTTTTGTTTACCGGCACTGTAAAAGAAAATATTTTGTATGGAAATGAAGCCTATCAAAATTATTCCGATGAAGCCATTGAAGCTGTGATCAACGAGGCAAATCTGCAAAGCCTGTTGAGTATTTTCGAAAGCGGACTACAAACAAACGTCACATCCAGCGGCGACAATATCAGCCTCGGACAAAAACAACTCATCGCATTTATGAGAGCAGTATTGCGTAATCCGGAAGTGTTGATATTGGATGAGGCTACTGCAAACATTGATACCATGACCGAACAGTTGCTGGAAGACATTTTAAAGAAACTACCGGAAAGCACCACCAGAATCATCATTGCACATCGCCTAAACACAATCGAAAATGCAGACGAAATATTTTTTGTAAATGCAGGTGAAGTAATAAGGGCAGGGTCTTTTACTGACGCTGTAGATAAATTACTGCACAACAAAAGAGTTAGTTAAGTAAAAATAGTTATTCACCCGACTGCGGAATTTCTATTAAACTTCACAGGCGTCGCACTCTTGTACAATATATCTTTAATCAACGTTCATAAAACTAAATCCCTGGTGTTTACAAATAACGATACTCATATAAACATCAAATAAGTTATACAAGGTCAAAATTGCCAGTAATTGTTACAGCAGAACAGAACAATCAAAAGCCGGCAAATAAAATTATATTGCACAAAAATCTCAACGATAAAAAGCCAAATCATGAAATCGAAATTTCTCCATCTTTTTTGCCTGTCGGCAATTAATATATTGTTACTGGCTTCATGCAGTAATAACGATGCTAAAGTTCAATCTGACAACCAGGGCGGACTTACCGTACCTGCAGGTTTTTCCTCAACCATTGTAGCAGATTCACTGGGCCGCACAAGGCACTTGTTGGTAACACCTCAAAATGATATTTATGTTCGGTTGGCTGATCCAAAAAATGGCCACGGCACCTTATTACTACACGAAGAAAATGGTAAGGCAAAACTGCTATATGGTTTTGGAGATTTTGGTGGCACCGGAGTTTATTTAAGAGACGGCTATTTATATGCTACTTCCAACTCAGAAGTATTTCGTTATAAAGTTGATAAAGACAATCGTGTAGCCGACACCGCAATTGCAGAGCGGATTGTTACCGGGTTGGTAGACAAGGGACAGCACGAAACAAAGTCCATCACAATGGATAAAGAAGGAAATATGTATATCCCCATTGGTTGCCCGTCAAACTCCTGCCAGGAGCAGGACAGGCAAACAGGTTCCATGGGCAGGCCGGGTTGTCCATTGCTCGACAGTGCAGGCGGTGTATGGATGTTTAGCAAAGATAAAAAAGACCAGACCTATGCAGATGGTGTGCGCTATGCAACCGGCCTGCGTAACGTAGTTGCGGTAGACTGGAATAACCAGGAGAATAAATTATTTGTAATGCAACACGGCAGGGATCAGTTAAATACTTTGTACCCTGATTTATACACCGTAAAACAAAGTGCTCAATTACCGGCTGAATGTATGTATGCCCTCAACAAAGGCGACAATGCAGGCTGGCCTTACATTTACTACGATCCATTTAAAAATAAAAAAATGCTGGCGCCGGAATATGGTGGCGATGGTGTAAAAACAGTTGACACAGCTTTCATTGACCCTGCCGCCGCTTATCCTGCACACATGGCGCCCAATGGTTTACTGTTTTATACCGGCGATATGTTTCCCGAAAAATATAAGAACGGTGCGTTCATTGCCTTTCATGGTTCATGGAACAGAAGCCCCGAACCACAGGCCGGTTATTTTGTAGTATTTCAACCATTTAAAAATGGCAAGCCCGATGGAGATTGGGAAGTGTTTGCAGATGGCTTTGCCGGCAGCGCAGAAAATGTTTCAAGCGGACATGCAGAGCATCGCCCCTGTGGTTTGGCACAAGGCCCTGATGGTGCTTTATATATTTCAGACGATTCAAAAGGAACCATCTATAAAATCACCTACAGTAAAAATGACCTGGAGCGTGATAAAGAAAAACCCAGTCCAAAAAACTTCCGCGATACACCTGCAACTGCTTCAAATGAAATGGCTGCTAGCGGCAGTACTTCGGGTAAAAATGTTTACACCGCAAGTTGTGTAACCTGTCATCAACCCGATGGAAAAGGTTCAGGCAACCTGGCGCCAACGCTTGTTGGAACAAGCTATACAAACGGCGATAAAGCCAAACTGATCGGCGTGGTATTAAACGGTTTAAAAAATGAAAAAATTGATGGTAAGGATTACAACAATCCCATGCCACCGTTCAACCAATTATCCGACGAAGCCATTGCCAATGTGCTAACTTTTGTACGCAACAGTTTCGACAATTCAGCCGGTGCCATTACAGCAGATGAAGTAAAGAAGGAGCGGGCAAAGAAGTAAAAAGATGATGTAACCAGCATTGGTATTTCATGGCGGCATCGTTGTGTTATTTATCCCGAGTTGGGTTTTGTGTGCTGCATCGGGACACTCACTTGTACTGCATACCTTCTTTTGAACTTTTATTGTTAATCGCCATGGTCGTATTTTCCATACATCATGGCGATTTTGCTTTATAATAATGATCATTATGGAATGATTTTTTTAAAGCAATTCTGGCATTAAAGATCGGCAAACTTTCTGTCCCCAAGGTGACACCTTTTAGAAAGGTGTCACCTTGGGGCGCCCTCTTGTACTGAATACCTTTTTTGATCTTTTATTATCAATTGTCATGATCGTATATTCCTTTAAAAGATTGGCAACCATTCGAAAGCAAATTTGGCTTATTGGCTGTAACTCCGGTTGTTGGTGATAACACCACCGACCGCCTTCGGTTTAGTAAGAGTTTTAGAATATGTAAGAGGGAATACCGACAACGGCGAAAGACATATCAATGTTCCGGTGAATTTGTCGATAGCCATTTTTGATAACAAAAAAAATGGTCAATCTATTTCAGGTTAGAGTGCATTTAAAATTGTCGCTACCTAAGAATAGAGATGTCATCTTTTTTAATTCACTTCAAACTTTAAAGTTTTGGCTAAAAGATGACATCTCTTGCGACAATTTTAAAATGCATCCTCAGGTTAAGATAGACTACTCTAATACTTTGTATATTTGAATATGACTACCAAACAAAAACCCATTTTTAACAAACGCATTTTTTGGGACGTAGTATTTGAAAATATTGACTATGATGCCAAAGCCAATTTTGTAATTGAAAGAGTGTTTGAACGTGGCGACGTAGAGGATATTCGCAATTGCCGCCGCTATTATGGCGATGAAAAAATTACCCAGGTATTATTGAATGCAAAGTTCTTACCTGAAACACGAATGTATTTAGCCAGTGCTGTTATCAATAGACCGCTAAAAGATTTTAGATGCTACACCTTGAGACAGTTGAACCCGAAACTTTTTCCATATTAAAAGAACTGATGCAATTGCCCGCCCTTAGCAATTTTGATTTGGTGGGTGGCACTGCATTATCGTTGAAATACGGGCATCGTAAATCAATTGACCTCGATTTATTTACAACTGCTCCATTTGAAAACGAAACAGTATTCAATTCGCTACGTAACTATTATAAAGGCGATTTTATTATAGAAGATAAACCAGTTCGCTTTGGCATATTTGCTTACATAAAAGAAATAAAAACAGATATTATTCACCATCCACATCCACTCATCCGAGCTTCAGAAGAAGTTGACGGCATACGCATGTTTTCAACTGAAGATATTATTGCAATGAAAGTGCAGGCAATACTTGGCCGGGGAAAGAAAAAAGATTTTTGGGATATAGCCGAATTGTTACAACATTACCCGGTGAAAGACTTTATTAGTTTTCATAAAGAAAAGTATAGCACTCAAAATTTACTCATAACAGTGCCCCAGGCTATGACTTATTTTGCAGATGCAGAAGATAGTGAAGACCCCATTAGTTTGAAAGGACAAAAATGGGAAAGTGTCAAGCAAATCATTCAAAAAAAGGTAAGTAATTATTTAGGATAATTGCAGCAATGCAACCGCCTTTGTTGGCTATTTTCATTTTAAAATAGCAACCGCTTACCTATCCGGTTTAGCCGCTGTTATGTGTTTTTCACCAACAGCCGAAGCGCTAAAAATATTACTGCTGTATTTTTAGAATCAATTCCTTTTAATAGGCGCAGTATGTTGTCCTGCAAATTTAGTTTAGATATGATAACAACACGCTTCAATGAAGTTTCGTTCGAAGGTAAATTTAGAATGACTGACTGCTGTAACTTAGGTTATTGGTGATAATACCACAACCTTCTAGATAACAAATTTTCTGGAAAAAACAAGAAGGAATACCCTCAACAGTAAAAAAAATAATGGCAAATATGAATAAGGCAAATAAAAATAGCTCAATCACCAAAATACTTTTTTTATTAATAATCAGAAAACCTAACCTCATAACTTAAATTAGATTTTTGTTCGCAGAGTAAATA
>JBDUEK010000043.1:0-53151 GCA_040002495.1 Ferruginibacter sp. | reverse complement strand
TCTATTGTAATTTAATTTTCCACTTTTCCACATTTAATAGTTACCGAACTATTGAGTATAAGTATTTGGGCCTTATTTGCTTTGCTGATATTGTTTCATGTGGTGTATGTTTTTTACATCAACCTGCGTAGGGTAGAGCTGGAAAAAATAGCGCCTGAAGCGAAAGCAGCAGTGAAAAACGAAAGCGAAGAAGAGCGGGGGTTATTAAAAAAACTGATGGATTATTTTTGTGTTCCCCGCAAAGAGATCGGTTATTTCAGGTGGTTCCTGGCCATATGTGCAGGCGGTATAGTTTTTTACCTGCTCGCAATATTCTGGTTGGGCTTTGCAAGAGGGCTGGGTCCTTTTCCATCTATCATTCTTGCCTTTGGAGTACTGCTGATGTTTGGTAATATTGTAACGGCCTTTTCAGTAAAATACAAATTGAATTTTCATTTTTTATTATTCGTGGTTGCGTTACTGTTTGGATTAAAAGAAACGCATAAAGTGCGTACCATTTCGGTTGTTGCAAATGGAAACCAATACAAGCAAAGACCCGATTTAAAAACTTATCTCACCGCATGGTTACAAAATAAAAATCTGCAGTCAGATAGTTGTTACGATATGTATTTTGTTATGTCAAATGGAGGCGCATCCCGTTCTGGTTATTGGACAGCAGCCGTGTTAGGAAAGATAGAAGATTCAACGCTGGTAAATAATAAAGGTGATCGTTTTTCCGATCATGTATTTTGCCTTTCCGGAACATCCGGTGGCGGAGTAGGTGTGGCTACCTTCTTTTCTTTGCTTCGCAACAAAGCAGCACAAACAAGCCCCTGGTACCAGTCATCTGCCAAAGCCTTTTTAAAACAGGATTATTTTACCTACACTTTTGCAAGAATGCTTGGCCCCGATTTTTTTAACTACATCTTTCACTTCAGCGCCACACAAGACAGGGCCGCTGCATTGGAGTCTTCTTTTGAAACATCGTCCATGGAAAAATCGGATTCATCGTTCCCGGTACCTTTTGCAGATCCGCTTTCTACTTTTCCCGCTATGAATAACGGCAATGTACAGTTGCCGATTCTGTTTGTAAATACTACCCGTATGCAGGATGGCAGCCCCGGTGTGGTTAGTAATCTAAACATCACGCTTAACAATGATGTATTTAATAAACGGGTAGATGTGGTTAAGTTACTGGATAGCGGCAGCGATATCAGCATCACATCCGGCGCAGTGTTGGGAGCAAGGTTTCCATATTTAAGTCCTGCCGGTAGAATAGCCAATGACTACTTTGTGGATGGTGGTTATTTCGATAATTCGGGTGCCGGCGTGGTACAAGAAATGATAAGAGGTATTATTAAAATCGGCAAAGAAGATACTTCAGGTATTTTAAGGGAAAAGATCAAAAGGCTCAACTTCAAAATACTGCACATCGTAAACAGCCCTGTTGGATTTGAGTCTGTAGATATGGTCGCCGTGGCACCCATTATTAATGACCTGATGAGCCCAATATTAACCATTGGCGGCGCCTACAATAAACAAACAACTGTAAATGATGGCAGGCTTACCAATTATATTGAAGATGTAAACCAACATGAGGCAAACAGGGCCTCTTACACACAAATTTCTTTGTATGAAAGTCCGGCTGAATGGCGGGCCAATACAGAACTGAGGAAACGCTTCAGAGCTGAACCGGCTTATGCCATGAATTGGTTTATGTCGGATACAACGCTGAGTAGAATTAATAAACGAATTGTAACCAACAAAGTGCTGGATAGTGTGATTGCTACCTTTGGTACTACTACTTTGATTAAGCAATTAAAATAAGGTTGCCTAATTACTGGGGGAATGGATTTGTTACCAGCTAAGTGTCAGTGATATCGTCAACAGACAAAAAGCTATCTTTGTAATTATGGCAGTTAATAATTTACTTGATACAAGCACAGTAAGCCTGAGTGATATAATCGGCAACGGCAAAGTCTATAAAGTACCCTCCTATCAAAGAGATTATTCATGGAAACAAGACCATTGGGAAGATTTATGGTCTGATATTCTGACTATACTTAATGGTGACAGTATTCACTATATGGGGTCCATCGTTTTGCAGAATAAGGGGGAGAAACAATACAGCGTTATAGATGGACAACAAAGGCTGTCAACTTTAACCCTAATAGTTCTTGCCACAATTAAAACGCTGCAAACTTTAATAGATAATAATATTGAAAAGGAGAACAATCAAGAACGGGTTTCCCTACTTACAAAAAAATTTTTAGGTGATAAAGACCCCGGTTCACTAACTTATTCCGCAAAGCTCGAATTAAATGAAAATAATAATAGTTTCTTTCAAACACATTTGATGGTTTTTAGGCAACCTCTAAATGAAAAGACGTTGGCGGATTCAGATAAACTACTCTGGCAGGCTTATAATTTTTTCCTTGGGAAAATAACTAACTATTTTCATAACAATGAAAATGGGGAAGATTTAGCTAACTTTTTAAATAGACAAGTTGCAGAGAAAATGATGTTCATTCAAATTGTTGTGGAAGATGAACTTAGTGCTTATACAGTTTTTGAAACCTTAAACTCAAGAGGCGTAAGCTTGACTGTTACGGACTTACTTAAAAACTATTTATTTTCATTATCAACAAAAGTAGATTTAATACATGTTAAAGAAAAATGGAGGAAAATAGTTGACAGTGTTGGCTTGGATAATTTTCCGACATTTCTTCGGCATTATTGGATTTCAAAAAACAAACTAATTCGGCAGGAATATTTGTTTAGGGCAATGAAAGATGTTGTAAAAACGTCTCCAAAAGTTATTGAACTTTTGGATGAGTTGGAAAAAAATGCACAACTATACAACGCTTTATCAAATTCCTCAGACCCGTTTTGGATTGGTCAAAAAGAACAAAAGAAAAGAATAAAGGAGATTGAGTTATTTAAGGAAAAACAGGCATTGCCTCTTTTGTTAGCTTCTTATAACAATTTGACGCCGGAAGAATTTACAAAAGTTCTAAGAATAGTTAGTGTAATTACATTTCGCTATACGATTATCGGCGGACTTCATACAAATTTGAAAGAGGACGTGTATAACAAAGCAGCTATTAAAATAAGCAATAACGAAATAATAATGGCCTCTGCAATTGCAAAAGAGGTTAAGACTTTATATACTTCAGACAAAGATTTCAAAAATGACTTTTCAACTACAACCATCAGTACTAAAAGAGGCAAAAAGTTAGTCCGTTACATTTTGTTTGAAATTGAAAACCATTTGGCTCAAACTGATACAGATTACGAAGATAGCCCGGCTACTATCGAACACATATTACCGGAAAATGCGGGAGACGAATGGTTAGCGAGTTTCCCTGTTTCAATTCAAGAATCGCTGGTGTATAGGCTTGGTAACTATACTTTGTTAGAGGATGATAAAAATAGAGAATGTGGCACAAAAAGCTTTGAAGTAAAAAAAGCCATCTATCATACCAGCCAATACGAAATGAGTAAGCAAATTGTTGCAGCAGTCTGGACACCAAACACGCTTGATAACAGGCAGACAAGACTTTCAGATTATGCCAGCACTTCATGGAGACTTCCATATTTCGACTGATTTAATTGGAAATTATCATCTCTCCAAAATGCAGATTTTTCGTTACAGCTCCCACTATTTATTATACTTAATTTTGCAACAAATCGCAACAAATGGGTATCAGAATTTTTATAACCGGCGGCACTTTTGATAAAGAGTACAATGAAATTACCGGCCAGCTTTATTTTAAAGACACCCACATGCAGGAGCTGCTGGAGAAGGGGAGAAATAAAGTTCCTGTAAAAATAAGGACACTAATGATGATTGATAGTCTTGAGATGACCAGGGAAGACAGGGAGTTGATTGTACATCAATGTAAGCAGAGTGCTGAAGATAAAATTATCATAACGCATGGCACGGATACGATGGCTGATACTGCCAGGGTGATTGCTCAAACAATTACCGATAAAACCATTATTCTTACCGGTGCTATGATCCCGATTAAATTTGGTAGCTCCGATGGGTTTTTCAATCTGGGCAGTTCACTTGCATTTGTACAGGCATTGCCACACGGAGTTTACGTGGCCATGAATGGCCGGTATTTTAACTGGGATAATGTACGCAAGAATAAAATGACCGGCGTTTTTGAAGAATTAAAATAGCAAAGGTTCTAATCGTTGCGTTTACTTGTATATGATCCGGTAATTATTATTATCATAACTTTTTAGTTGCTTTTAACCTGATAAAATAATTGAATGAAACTAAGCGCTGGTATAATGCTATTTCGAAGAAAAGAAGGGGGCGTTGAAATTTTATTAGTCCATCCCGGCGGTCCATTCTGGAAAAATAAAGATGAAGGTGCATGGTCCATTCCAAAGGGTGAGTTTACAGAAAATGAGCAACTACTGGACGCTGCGAAGAGAGAATTTGCCGAAGAAACTGGCTTTACATGCGAAGGGCCTTTTATTGAATTAACTCCGTTAAAACAAAAGTCAGGCAAGTTGATCTACGCATTTGCTGCGGAAAAAGATATTGATGCAACGGGTATCAATAGCAATACTTTTCAAATGGAATGGCCCCCAAAATCAGGGATGCTAAAAGATTTCCCGGAGATTGATAGAGCAGAATGGTTTTCGGTAAATGATGCACTGCTAAAAATAAATGCAGGACAGGCAAAATTTATTGAAGAGCTGCTAACTAAATTATAAAGATGACTGGCATTATTTATGCTAAGAAGAGAAGTTCATATGGCATACGCTTACTGGTATTTTAGAACATGTTAACATTTACCGTAGGTTATATGTTGCTTTTTTTGATAACTAAAAATTTTAATCAATGAAAAAATTATTCACAATTGCACTGATGGCTTCTGGCTTGATGTTGTCACTGCAGGCATGTAATGCCCAGGATGATAAAAGTAAAAGGCCCAGCCCGCCTGCTAAAGCAGAAGCAAAATTAGAAAGTGGTGCAAGCATCAGCGTTGATTACAGTAAACCTTCTGTAAAAGGCAGAACCATTGGAAAAGATCTTGAACCGATGGACGGAAAAGTTTGGCGTACTGGTGCCAACGAAGCAACAGTTTTTGAAACTGATAAAGACATTATGGTAGCCGGCGAAAAATTACCAGCTGGTAAATATGGTTTGTTTACCATTTTTAATGGCAACGATGTAACCGTGATTTTCAACAAAACATGGAAACAGTGGGGCGCTTTTAAATACAGTGAAGCGGACGATGCTCTTAGGGTTAAGGCAACTGCAACTGAAGCAAACCCTGCAGCCGAATCGCTGATGTTTAGTGTTGATAAGGACATGTTATCATTTGTTTGGGGAAATAAAAGAGTGTCAGTGCCACTGAAATAGCATCGAAGTTTACTTAGTTGAAAAGAGGCTGTCTAATTTGACAGCCTCTTTTTTTGGTATATAATGATGATTATTTAATGGGCAATCAATACACCCAGCAGTACACCTGCAATTGCTCCCACTGCCATTCCCGTTCCGAAAGAATTGGCTGGCTGTTGTCTTACCTTACCATAGTTATTATTCCTTTGCTGTTTGCCATACCTGTTGTTATAACGATCATTTTGATGGACGTCTGCACGTTGGTTATTACGTTCATTACGGCCCTTGTCATTGTAACGATCCCTGTCGTTTGATGGACGATCCTTTCCATAATTATCACGATCATAGGTATAACCGTTATTATCGTGGGTGTTTGAATATCCTTTGTCGTTATTACTTCTGTTGTAACTATCATTGTTTGTGGCCTTACGGTCATTTTGGTGCCCGTAGCTGCTAACCTGTTGTGCAGATACTGCATTGAAACAAAGTGCGGCGATGGCTATTGTAAATAACTTTTTCATGTAAATAATTTTTAATTGTGAATGATTTAGATAAGTAAATGGACCTTGCGTTGTTACCATTTATGTGAGTTGTTGTTGTTGTCAAAATGGCCACCGATATCTCTGTGATTACTTTTTGCAAAGCGATATTCAACCTGGCTAATTGCTTCGCTTCTTTGTTTTTCCAGCAACCTGATTTGTTTTGATTTCTCCCATGAATTCAGACGTCTGTTATGTTTAACATCAACAATCTGTTGGTTAAAAAGGCGATTGATTTTTGATAGTTGCGCCTCTTTTTCTTTATAAGTAAAAGTGGCAGTTGCATAACCGGTTGAATGATTGTTGTCGTAGCCTGACTGGTGAGCGTCATCATCACGCTGGCTTTTTGTTTGGTTGTTACTGTATTTATCAGTATTGTTTTTTTGATTGTGTGTTTGAGCATTTGCGAAACTGATAGTTCCGGCTGCTAATAAAACAAGTGTAAAGATCTTTTTCATAATATAAATTTTTAAAAGTGAATGAACATATTTAAGATGGCTTATGAAGAATTTAGTTTAAACACTACTTCGCCTGTACGTCGCATAATTAAGGGAGTTGGTCGCATTGCAGGAAAAGGAGGCCTTTGATAAGTCAGTTGCAGTTGGCAATCATTAAAACTGTAAGCACAATTGCATTTATTCAGCAATACACTTGATGTAGTACGTGTAAGACTGGTTTAGTTTCTTATTTAATTAGAAGCAGGTTACATTGTAATTCAGTTAATCATTGTTTTTTGAAATGCCTATTTTTAGCATCAAATATTTTTTAGTCAAAAAAATGTATCAATGAGACCATATATTTTAGCAGAAACAAACTGGAAGTATATTAAAGATGCATCAATCGATTTGGCTATTTTGCCCTGGGGCGCAACTGAGGCACACAACTATCATTTGCCTTATGGTACCGATATTTTTGAAGCAGATTTAATTGCTGCCGCAGCCGCAGGTTGGGCTTGGGATAAAGGTGCAAAGTTGATTGTGTTACCTACTATTCCATTTGGTGTTAATACCGGGCAGGCAGATATTAAACTGGACATTAACCTAAACCCGAGTACGCAAATGGCAATACTGAATGATGTAATAGAAGTATTGAACCGCCAGGGTATTTATAAGCTGATCATATTTAACAGCCATGGTGGAAACGATTTTAAGACAATGCTGCGTGAGTTGGGACTACGTTATCCTAATATGTTTTTAAGCGTTTGTAACTGGTTTCAAATTGCTGACAAAACGAATTATTTTGAAGCGCCCGGCGATCATGCAGACGAAATGGAAACCAGCCTCATACTGTTTTTTAAACCCGAACTGGTACTGCCTTTAACTGAAGCAGGCGATGGTGCCGAACGCAAAATGAAAATGAAAGTATTCAGTGAAAACTGGGTATGGACTGAAAGGAAATGGTCACAGATTTCTGCAGATACCGGCGTTGGAAATCCTGCAGCAGCCACCAAAGAAAAGGGCGAACGATTTGTAAATCATCTTACCGAAAAAATTGGAAATTTATTTGTTGAGCTGGCTCAATGCGATATAAAAGATCTGTATGAATAATCGCAGTTAGTTAATCTGCAAGCGTGCAAGTTTTGTATAACAATAGTCAGTAAAAAAAATATTAGATGACAAATACCTGGTACCTGGTGTTATTGCTTATTGCAGGCATTGGTTTTGTTATATGGCTTACAGCTTATAAAAAAATCAATGCTTTTTTTGCATTATTGCTGGCAGCACTGGGGATAGGTTTATTAACTGGTATACCATTGGATGGAATCATTTCTACGCTTAAAGTAGGCTTTGGGCATACCATGGAAAAAATTGGCTTGCTGATTATATTGGGCACTACATTGGGAATTTTGCTTGAAAAAACCGGTGCCACTATCAGCATGGCCAATCAAATATTAAAGATGGTGCATGAGAAAAATGCACCAGCTGCAATCGCTATGATCGGGTTCCTGATTGGGTTGCCCATTTTTTGTGATAGTGCTTTTATTATTTTAAGTGGATTAAATCATTCCCTGGTACAAAAGACAAAATTTAAAATGCACCTGATGGCAACAGTACTTGCCACATCATTGTATGCGGTGCATTGCCTGGTGCCACCACATCCGGGCATTACTGCTGCCGTTGGTATTGCCGGTGGTGATTTGGGCATCGTAATGTTGTGGGGAATTTTGCTGGCTGTACCGGCAACCCTGGTTGGGTTTGTATGGAGCAAGTGGCGTGCAAAAAAGGTGGAATCGGAATATATACATCCGGAAGAAAGTCCCGAAATATTTACTCAACTTCCGTCTCCCGTATTATCCTTTCTGCCGGTAGTTTTACCCATTGTCTTAATAGCCGCAAAATCTGTTGTGTTGCTTTTTAGTACACCGGAGGCCATCACAAAAAATGCGTTGCTGCGAATTATGTCATTTACCGGCGACCCGGCTGCGGCACTTGGTATTGGAATCATCATTGCTTTCGCTTTGGTAAAAAAGCAAAACAAAACTGAAATTAAACACTGGCTCACGGAAGGTGTTGAAAAAGCCGGGATGATATTGGCCATCATTGCTTCGGGTGGCATGTTTGGCGAAATGCTTCAGGTAACCGGGGTAAGTAAAAATTTGGGTGACCTGTTAAGCGGACTATCGCTGGGTATATTCTTCCCTTTTTTAATTACCGCAATTTTAAAAACCTCCCTGGGTTCTACCACCGTTGCCATCATAACCGCTGCATCGCTGGTAACGCCTTTATTGCCCGATCTTGGTTTGCAATCACCCACAGAAATAACATTGGCAATATTAAGTATGGGTGCAGGCAGTATGATGGTGAGCCATGCGAACGATGCCTACTTTTGGGTAATCAGCCGTTTCTCAAATCTTGAAACCGGTGTTACCTTAAAAATGTATAGTATGGCTACCTTATGGATGGGGCTTTCTGTACAATTGATTATTTGGGGGCTAACGATCCTGTTATAATCAGATGGTAATTTTTTCCAGTCCTTGTAAAAATTCATCGTTGACATCTGCACCAATCCCAGGCGTTTCTGGCATCACAGGAACAAATCCATTATTGTATTGCAATCCGCCAATTATCGGGTCAAGTTTGTGGCCCAGCATAAAGGTATCCATATCATAAAAAATTACATTTGCATTGGCCATGGCGAAATGAGCAAAGGCTGTTAAAGCAACCCTGCTTTCCAACATACCACCCATCATACAGTGTATATTATTTTTTGCACAAACAGCATTTATTTTAAGGGCTTCGAGTATACCACCCGACTTCGCAAATTTTATATTTACATAGTCACAGGCTCCTGCTTTAATGATGCGTTCTGCATCATAATGATTGTACACACTTTCATCAGCCATAATTTTTACCGGTGATAATTTTCTTAATGCCGGTAAATGTTGATCATTAAAAACACGCATTGGCTGTTCGCAAAATTCAATGTTATACTTACCAATTTCCTGCAATACAAATACGGCTGTATCAAAGCTCCATCCCTGGTTGGCATCAATGCGAATTTGAATATCATCGCCAACAGCGTTTCTTATTTGTTTGATACGTTCCACATCCTCCGGCCCGTTTTTGCCCACTTTTACTTTAATGATTTTTACGCCACGGGCTTTAAAGTCTTTTGCAGTGTTTGCCATATCTCCAGGTGTGCCAATGCCAATAGTAAGGTCGGTCTCCATCGGCTTTTTTGTGCCACCCAAAAACTCATACAACGGCTTTCCCGCCTGCCTTGCAGCAATATCATAAAGCGCCATGTCGAATGCGCTTTTTATGGTGGAATTAAAGGCTGTATAACCATGCAGGTCAGCCATTCTTTCTTCAATATTGGCGGGGTCTTTATCCTTCCAGATTGCTGCAAAATCTTTCGCCATTTCAAAACACGTTGCCTGCGTTTCACCCACAATCATTGGAAATGCCGAGCATTCACCTACACCATAAAAGCCTTCATCTGTGTAAACTCTGATAAATATATTTTGAGCAAAGGCCATCGTACCCGTAGCAATGGTAAATGGATGCATCGGAATACTGAATTTATAAATTTCTGTTTTGGTTATTTTCATAAGCGATTAAGATATTTCATTTTTCTTAAAGACAGGTACATTTTCAGCAGATGTTGTTTCACGTATTTTAATTGATCAATAAATAGAAATATTTTCAAAGGTTTTATAGCACTGCCATTGCCTTTTTTTTTAATAATGAGCAGGTTAATTTAAATCAATAATTTTTTAGTGAGAAGATGCCGTCTAAACTTTTACAGCGGTTAAACTAATATCCGGTTCATGTATGGTTAGGGAAACCACTGCATTATTTACAATGCTGAAACCTATCTCGATAGAACTGGTGCCGTTGTAAATAAAAACATTTTTCTTTAGTTGATACAATGCTCCGCCGAATGCACCCAGCCGCCCCAGGCTTAATAATTTACGCATGTTCAGTTTTATGCTAAAACCATCTTCCGGTCCGTCTCCGTATTTATAATCGCCCAGGTATTTTTGTTGATCGGCATCTTCAACAGGTAAATATTTATCGGGAACATCTGCATCACCCAACTGTTCCAGGTAGCTGATAAGTTTATTTGAATCGGTTTTATTTGTTTCAGTAGCGCCTTCAGATCGTAAACCATTTTTTGCATGTTGCAACAAACTGATGCCATGTGGCCCGGCAATTTGTTGTGCTCCCGGTGTATTTTCAATCATTGATTTTACGGCATCAAAACTACCCAACATGGCATAGGTGAAAATATCGGGCCTTGCACCCTTGCTCATTAAAAATGCAACGATATCCCTGCGGCCAACATGCGATGCTGCACCAAGGGCCGTTTCCCAATCACCAAAGCCCCAATCCCAGGTAGCACGGGCCAGCTCGGGGCGGTGATTCACCAATTCCTTTACCCTGTCTAAATTAAAATGGGAGGCACCGACCGTCTCGGAAACAATTTTTGCTTCAATGGCAGGATAGCCATTGTAAGGTTTGCCTGTTATTAAATTTTCACCCTCCGGCTGAATGATCTGTTTGGCAAAGCCGATTGATGGAATTGAAACAGCCAGTATTCCAAATACCGAACTTTTTATTAAGGTGCGTCTTGACGTAGTGGTAGATTTTTCCATGATCCGCAGGTTTATAATTGTTGACAAAATGGATATTTACTAAGTTAGCCTTTAGTTAGCCTGGGAAAAAGATAAATGGTGATGAACGGATTTGGATATGTAAGATTTAGGGGCCAGAGGTACACCGCGTTTGATGGACTGGCCTTCATTCATGGTCATTTGACTATGTGTTGTGTATTTAGCACCTCCACAAAACCGGTTGCTAGCCACCGTTTTTGTAGTTCAATAAGTTAAGTCTGTCAATATGTATAAAAATGCTTTCTGTCTGCAGTGTTCAATGTCAGCCCATGAGCAACGGCTGATGCTGCGATAAATAAGTCCGGTTTGTCAATACTCTTACGACTGGTTATTAGTTGACGGACGATTTCTGATTCCAAAATTGTAATTGTGCAGGAGTCGAACCATTAATTATTTCAAATTCGGGAACACTTGAAATGTAAAGTCTGTCGTAGTTTTTAAAATGCTTAATCAGGCGTGAATTATTCTTATCAGTTTTTCGGAAATAGTCAATCAAAATTGTTGAGTCAATCATTAACTTCTTGTCCGCCATTTTGCAATGCTTTCGATGTTTTCTTCAATAGTTTGAATTTGCTTTTCTGTATAGACGGACCCATTAACTAATAAATACAGACTTATCATTATCATCTTTGCCAGGATTTTCTTCAATAAGTTCTTGTTTTAGCTTGGCTTTTTGAGCCGGCGTAAGTGTCTTAGGTGCAGTTAAGAGTTGCTGAAACGGTATTTCCACTTTTAATTCCATAAATCGGATTTACGAATTTTTGAACACAGGTAGTATTTGCGGTAAATGGCGACTAACAATGAGCCGACTGTTTAAAACACGAACCATTCAACTGGCCGGGCCTTCCACAATCAGGGCAGGATGGAAGGATATTTAATGAACTATTCTAGTGTTAAGTTCAGCGTATTATGACTCAATTTAGTTGCACGAATTTTATTCACGATCCAAAGGCTATCGGATTGTGTTTTATAATTCGTGTAATAATGAATAATACGCCAGTTTATATTTAAAGTTGCACAAGTAATGTTTTTTCAGGTCCTGATTTGTGCCTGTACAAATCAGGACTTTTTTATTTTATCTATTGTGATATATTGCATGCAATAAAAGAAACCGCAGGATAACGTTACCTTTAATACTTTGAAATGGTTATATGAAAAAATTGTGTTTTATTATTTCCTTTGGTTGCCTATTCGCCGCATGTAAAAAAGATACAGCCAATACCGGCACTACCGACCCCTCCAATCCCGCAGTAGCAGCTTCAGATACGGTAACAACTTCCACCCAAAATTTTAAAGGAGTAAACTGGGCAGATCCGAGGGATAATTTTGCCGATGACTGGCTTGTTCCCTCCGGCTTAAATAGTAATGATAACAACGACTTGTTGCTTACAAAAACTGAAACTATATTAACCGCATTGAAGGCTGAAGGCATTAACACAGTGCGTCTGCCAATAAATCCCCCATCTGTTTTACAAAACTGGTGGCCCAAGTATTCGTCCGTAATAACCAAAGCTTCGTTAATGGAGATGAAGGTAATACTGGCATATTGGGAAGGGGCCTCATCCAAAGACGGATTGGTAGATAACAGCTCCCAATACACGCAAATGTGGGATAAAATTGTAGCAAGCTATAGTAATAACCAGAACGTATATTTTGAATTATTCAACGAGCCACATGGCTACAGCCTCACCGATTTGAAAGAATTCTATGCACAGTGGCTCGTAAAAAATCCATCCATTCCCCGCCGCCGCATACTGTTGGATGGCGCCGGTTATGCAACGGATGTAAATGGAATTGGTGCAGATAGCCGATTTGATAATTGTCTTTTATCCTTTCATTTTTACACCTGGTTCAATGGTAATTATACAACAACAGCCGATTGGGAATTGCCGGCTAAGTCAATCAATTATCCGGCACGAACCGTTACAACTGAGTTCGGTGTTCCCATGACAACCGGTAAAGATTATACAGGCATTCCGGGCACTGATGTAGAAATTAATTATATGCAGGGAATGACCAGCCAGTTACATGATTTTGGAATAGGAAGCGTATATTGGCCGGGCCTTCGTACAGGAGATAGTTACAGCATGTTTTCCTATAACGGTAGCAGCATTAGTACAAATAGTACCAGTGGGCTTACAAGATTAAAATATGCCTGGGGTGCAGGTGCTGTTAATCCATTTTATTCAGTTTTAACTGCAGGCAATTTCTATAAAATCGTTAATAGAAATAGTGGCAAAACAGTTGATGTTGATGGTGGATCAACCAGCAATGGAGGCAATATTATTCAGTGGGATTATTCCGGCGGCAACAATCAACAGTGGAGTTTTACTCCTCTTGGAAACGGGTATTATGCCATCATCAATAAAAATAGTGGCAAGGCATTGGATGTAAATAGTGGTTCCGCAAATGCAGGCGCAGCAATCACTCAGTTGGATTATTCCGGTGCTAATAGTCAACAATGGTTAATTACAGATATTGGTTTTGGATACACTACAATCATTAACCGCAATAGCGGACAGTCGCTCGATGTTAACGGCGGCTCAACCAATAACGGTGGAAATATTATTCAGTGGTATTGGAACAATGGAAATAATCAGCAATGGCAAATTGCAAATCATTAAGCCCGCTATATCGGAGCCAAATTTTTTTTCATGAGAGTATTTGTATTACCATTATTTCTTGGCCTCATTAGTTTGTTTTTTACATCAAAATCCGAGGCTCAGCAAAGCGACAAAATTATTATTCATTTTGATGAAAATAAAACCCATCAAACGATACATAATTTTGCTGCATCGGATGCATGGGCATGCAAGTTTGCAGGCAACTGGCCGGATGAAAAAAGGAATAAGATTGCAGACTGGTTGTTTAGTATGGACACGCTTTCCAATGGCAATCCCAAAGGAATTGGTTTAAGTTTATGGCGCTACAACCTGGGCGCAGGAAGTGCAGAACAGGGAGACGCAAGTGGCATCAAAGACGAATGGCGCAGGGCAGGATTAATAACAAATAACGGAATAAAAGTGCAGGCGCAAAACTGGTTTTTAGAAGCAGCTAAACAAAGAGGTGTAAAACAGTTTCTTGGTTTCTTTAACAGTCCGCCGGTACAACTTACTGCTAATGGAAAAGCATTTGCAGATAAAGGCAATTGCAATATAAAAGCCAATAATTACGAGGCTTTTGCCAGCTACGCGATTAAGGCAATAAAGGCCGTAAAAAAATCGACCGGTGTTACTTTTAATTATATAAGTCCGGTCAATGAACCGCAGTGGGATTGGAGCGATGGCGGTCAGGAGGGTTGCCCATACACCAATACAGAAATCAGCGGACTGATAAAATCGTTTAACAGTGTCTTTCTAAAAAATAATATCACCACAAAATTATTGATCACAGAAGCAGGGCAACTTGAATATTTATTGCCAGCCAGTGATAAAGAAAATAAGGACGACCAGGTACGGGATTTTTTTATTACATCATCAAAAAACTATGTGGGAAATCTGCCGGGGGTAAGCCCGGTGATAGCCAGCCATAGCTATTTCACCACATCGCCATTTGAAAATGGAATGAAGTTGCGTGAAAAAATAAAAGATAGTATCGGGGCCATTAAAAATCTTGTGTACTGGCAATCCGAATATTGCATTTTAGGTGATAATGCGGGTGAGATAAAGGGCAACAAAAAAGATACAGGAATTGATGCTGCATTATATGTAGCAAAAGTAATGTATGAAGATCTTGCAGGAGCCAATGCTTCGGCCTGGCAATGGTGGACTGCACTGTCGGCTTATGATTATAAAGATGGGCTTATTTACATTGATAAAAAACAGGATGATGGTAATTTTTCTGATAGCAAAATGTTATGGGCCATGGGGAATTACAGCCGGTTTATCAGGCCCGGTATGAGGCGTATTAGCGTTAACGAAGCATCTTCGGGTTTGTTGGTTTCCGGTTATAAAGATGTAAATAAAAATAAACTTGTATTTGTAATTGTAAATGAAACTGCAAATGAAAAGACGGTAGCTTTTGCAAATGCCGATAAGCGATCGGGCAGTTGGACAGTTTATACAACAGATGCTACCAGGAGCCTTCAGAAGACTGTGCAGTCTGCAGCTTCACTTACAATTCCGGGAAGGAGTGTTGTAACACTGCTGATGGATTGAGTACAAAAACCAGCACTGATTAAATGAAACGAAATGGCCTGGTGATGGAATGCCGATATCAATAAACGACTACTACTACTAAAAAATAAATGACAATTACAAAACGAATTTTTCCTGCCATAATGCTGTTATTGACTTGCGCTTTTGCAAATGCACAGCAACAGTTGTTTACTACAGGCTGGCAGTTTCACAAGGGTGATATTTTAAACGGAGAAAATAATACATCAGATACTATTGCATGGAATGCTGTAAGCCTTCCGAACGATTGGAGTATTGAAGGACCATTTAGTACAGATTGGGCTAGTGCAACAGGCTATTTGCCTGCCGGCATTGGCTGGTATAAAAAGACTTTTACTGCACAGCTATCCTGGCAATCAAAAAACATTTTTATTTACTTCGATGGCATATATAAAAACAGTACGGTTTGGCTCAATGGCCATTATCTTGGCAATCGTCCAAATGGTTTTATCGCCTTTGAATATGAGCTAACAAAATACCTGGACTTTAAAGGCCCCAATACCCTTACGGTAAAAGTAGATCATCATGATTTTGCAGACTCACGCTGGTATACAGGATCAGGAATTTATCGCAATGTTTATCTTAATGTCAAGAACCCGGTTCATATTGCTAATTGGGGCGTACAGTTTACTACGCCGGACATTAACAAGCAGAACGCCAATGTTAATACAAAAGTGACTGTGGTTAATGCAGGCATGCAAAGTACACCGGTAACCGTTCTGGCAGTATTGAAAGACAACAAAGGAAATATTGTTGCTAAAGCCAGTGAACAAATAAAAGTAAATAAAGCAGATAGTACGGTTGCTAATTTATCGCTCGTTGTAAAAAATCCATTGCTATGGTCTGTAGATAACCCGAACTTATACACGCTTTTTGTTTCATTGATTTCCAATGGGAAATCAATTGGTCAATACACGACCAGGACTGGTATTCGTAAAATAAAATTTGATGCGGATAAAGGTTTCTTTTTAAATGATAAAAACCTGAAATTAAAAGGCGTTTGCATTCATGATGATGCAGGTGCGTTGGGCGTAGCGGTACCAAAGGAAGTTTGGATAAGGCGGCTCAGAACTTTAAAGGAAGGAGGTTGCAATTCAATAAGAATGGGCCACAATCCTCATGCAGATTACCTGTATGACCTCTGTGATGACCTAGGTTTCCTGGTGATGGATGAAGCATTTGATGAATGGGAAACCGGAAAAAACAAATGGATAAAAGGTTGGAACAAAGGCGAACCCGGCAAAGACGGCTATAGCAAATATTTTAAGGAATGGGCCGACAAGGATTTAAGAGATATGATTTTGAGAAGTTACAATCATCCTTCAATTATTATGTGGAGCATTGGTAATGAAATTGATTATCCGAACGATCCATATTCTCACGAAATATTAAATGCCGGAAACAATCCGCAGATTTATGGCAAAGGTTACCTGCCCGATCATCCGCCTGCGGCCCGGTTGGGAGAAATTTCCCAACAGTTGGTGCAAGTGGCTAAAACATACGATACAAGTCGGCCAATCACCGCCGCACTTGCGGGAGTAACCATGTCAAATTTCACCAGCTATCCCGGCAACCTGGATATTGTTGGATACAATTACCAGGAATATCGATACGGTGAAGATCATAAGAATTATCCAAACAGGATCATTTACGGAAGTGAAAATGGTATGAGTGATAATGCATGGAAAGCTGTAGATACCAACAATTATATTTCAGCCCAGTACTTATGGACGGGCATTGATTATATGGGTGAAGCAGGCGTATTCCCTAACAGAAGCAATACAGCGGGTCTAATAAATCTAGGCGGTTTTCCCAAGCCGGAGTATTATTTCAGACAATCTTTATGGTCTGCAAAACCGATGGTTTATATTGGTACTTCCCCGATAACTACAAACGGAAAAAGTAACATCTGGAGCCATAAGCGTGTATCGCCGGTATGGGATGAAAAGTCAGGTGATTCAATCAGGGTTAGTTGTTTTACCAATTGTAAGGAGGCTGAATTGTTTTTAAACAATCGTTCCTTGGGTAAAAAATTGCTGTCCGGTGCAAAAGGCGATGTGCTTCATTGGGACATTGTGTACCAGGCAGGCGGGTTAACAGTAAAGGGTTTTAATAACGGGCAGCAAGTTGCCATTTATAACCTTAGTACTGCAGGCCCAACAACACAGGTAACAGCGCATGTTTATAAAGATGTACTGATTAATGAACACACAGGTTTAAAACAAATTGAAGTCGCCCTGTCGGATAGCAAAGGGCAATTGGTTTACTCCGCAAACAATGAAATTACTGTAACAATAAATGGTGATGCAAAACTCCTGGGTATTGAAAGTGGCGACCCGTCCAGTATTGAAGCATATACCTCCAATAAACGAAAAGCCATGCACGGTACATTAATTATCTATGTAAAACCAGGAATCAAAAACCTGCCTTTTACTGTTAAAATAACTTCTCCCGGATTGCAGCCTGCTGCATTAAACTTTAACTAAACAAATATTAAAAACAATAAAATTATATCCCTTAATTGTATGATAAAAAAAATATTGCTACTACTTGCTATTTGCTATACGGGCATGTTATATGCTCAAAAAGAAAGCCATTCATTCTCCCTGGGAGATAGCACATTTTTACTGGACGGAAAGCCCTTCCAGATTATTTCCGGCGAAGTACATTACCCCCGTGTACCACGTGAAGCATGGCGGCAACGAATGAAAATGGCCAAAGCAATGGGCATTAATACTATTGGGACCTATGTATTCTGGAATGTGCATGAACCTGAGAAAAACAGTTTTGATTTTTCTGGCAACAATGATATCGCATCCTTTGTAAAAACTGCACAGGAAGAAGGTTTGTGGGTGATACTTCGGCCCTCGCCTTATGTGTGTGCCGAATGGGAATTTGGCGGCTATCCCTACTGGTTACAAAATGGAAAAGGCCTGGTGGTTCGCAGTAAGGAATCAAAATACCTGACAGAATACAAGCAGTACATTCAGCAGGTTGGCAAACAATTGTCTCCCTATTTAATTACAAATGGTGGAAATATTTTAATGGTGCAGGTAGAGAATGAGTATGGGTCATACGCAAGTGATCGGGCATACATGGACATTAACCGGAAAATGTTTTTAGATGCAGGCTTCAACGGTCTATTGTATACCTGCGATCCGGCAAAAGATATTGCAAAAGGAAATTTACCAGGTTTATTGACTGCCATAAACGGGGTAAGTAATCCGGCAAAAATAAAATCTATTGTAAGGGAAAACAACGGTGGCAAAGGACCTTTCCTTGTTGCAGAGTGGTATCCTGCCTGGTTTGATTGGTGGGGTGAACAACATCATACAGTGCCGCCTGCCCAATATGTAAATGAGCTCGATTCAATTTTAAGCGCAGGTATTTCCATCAACATGTATATGTTTCATGGTGGAACTACCCGTGGCTTTATGAATGGCGCCAACTGTTATGATTCCTCTTATTTTCAGCCACAGATAAGCAGCTACGATTATGATGCACCATTGGATGAAGCAGGAAATGCTACTGAAAAATTTATGCAATTTCGTTCGGTTATTCAGAAGTATACTGCACAGCCATTACCTGTGGTTCCTGATGCCAGGAAAGTGATCGTTATACCTTCTTTGAAGTTTCAATCTGCCACAGATATTTTTTCTATCTTACCAAAACCAATAGTGTCAAATAAGCCGCTTACATTCGAAAAATTAAACCAGGCTTATGGCTATGTATTGTATCGCACCAAAATAAAAAATACAAAAGCAGGTATTTTAAGGATAAAGGAACTAAGAGATTATGGTATTGTTTATGTGAATGGAAAAAAGCAGGGAGTGGTTGATAGAATGCTGAAAATTGACAGCCTGCATATTGATTTAAAACCGGGAGAAAACACCATTGATATCCTGGTTGAAAATGGTGGACGCATCAACTTTGGCCCTAACTTATTAAAGAACAATAAAGGCATCACAGAAATGGTATCATTGAATGGTAAAGAATTAAAGGGCTGGCAAATATTTTCGTTGCCAATGACAAATATTGACAATATTCATTTTAATAATAAACCTGCAAAAGATGTGGCTGTTTTAAAGAAAGCCGGTTTTGCATTGAAAGAGATTGGCGACACTTATTTAGATATGAGCAGTTGGGGTAAGGGAGTAGTTTGGATAAATGGCCACAACCTTGGCAGGTATTGGGAAAAAGGCCCGCAACAAACTATCTATGTTCCGGCAGAATGGTTGAAAAAAGGAAAGAACGAGGTAGTAGTTTTTGAAATGTTAAAGCCCGGTCAAAATGAGTTGCATAGCCTGCAACGTCCCATCTTAGACAGGCTCCAAAATAATTAATATCAAAGCGGGTTCAACATTTAAACAAATATTAATAATGAAAATATCAAAACAATTTTTATTCATTGCTTGCCTTGTACTTGGATTAAACAATCAAACCACTGCACAAAAAAATACGGCTCCTTATTCAGCATATTTGTTTGCATACTTTACCGGCAATGAAAAAAATGAAGAAGCCATTCGTTTTGCAATTAGCAAAGATGGTTATCATTACGCTGCATTAAATGATGACAAAGCAGTTATTAGCTCTGATACCATTAGTGAGACCGGGGGAGTAAGGGATCCTCATATTTTACGGGGTGCCGATGGCAAAACTTTTTATATGGTTGTTACGGATATGGTAAGTGCAAATGGCTGGAATTCAAACCGGGCAATGGTTTTGTTAAAGTCAACTGATTTACTCAACTGGTCGCATGCCGTTGTTAACATTCAAAAATTATATCCCAATGCCGATAATCTTGAACGGGTTTGGGCTCCACAAACGATCTATGATAGCAAATCGAAAAAGTACATGGTTTATTGGGCGATGAAATACAAGGATACACCGGATAGAATTTATTATGCATACGCCAATAAAAATTTTACCGGGCTGGAAGGCACACCCAAACAATTGTTTTTTAGTAAAGAGGATAAGTCCTGTATAGATGCAGATATTATTGAGAAAGATGGTAAGTATCACTTGTTCTATAAAACAGAAGGGAACGGTAATGGCATCAGGCAGGCCATTTCGGATAACCTTACCAATGGGTATATTCAACAGGATGAATACCTGCAGCAAACAGATGACCCGGTTGAAGGATCGGGTGTATTTAAATTGAATGATAGAAAAGGTTATATCCTGATGTACGACAGGTACACAAAAGGCAAATACCAGTTTACATATAGCGAAGATCTCAATCATTTTAAAGTTATTGACCAGGACATTGCGATGAATTTTCATCCACGCCATGGAACTGTTATGCCGATAACTACGAAAGAAGCTGAGCGGCTTGCAGCAAAATGGTATACACCGGCAACTTCACTTTTGCAACCGAATTCGCCTTTCATCAAAATAAAAAATATTGGGTATGATACGGCCACTTCAGCCATCAGTTTCATATTAAAGCCGGGTGCCAGTCTACAGCAGTTCAATCCGGAGTTTACCAGTTTGCCAGGCGTATCAATAACACCTTCGGGCATGGTTGATTTTTCAACTGGTCCGGTAAATTATACGGTAACCTTTATGGGAATGAAGCCGCAGGGTTTTACAATAAAAACGGCGCAATACAATAACCCGGTACTGGACGGTTTTTATGCAGATCCGGAAATTTTGTATGCAGAAAAAACCGGTAAGTTTTATATTTATCCCACAAGCGACGGGTTCACTGACTGGTCCGGTACTTATTTCAAAGCTTTCTCATCACCAGATCTTGTAAACTGGTCAGACGAAGGAAAAATACTTGAGTTGGGCACAGATGTAAAGTGGGCCAACCGCAATGCCTGGGCACCTTGCATCATTGAGCAAAAAATAAACGGCGGTTATAAATATTTCTATTATTTCTGTGCCGCTCAAAAAATTGGCGTAGCTGTTGCTGATAATCCTACCGGGCCTTTTACAGACATGGGCCAACCATTAATTGATAAATTTCCTCCCGGTGTAAAGGGAGGTCAGCAAATAGATCCGGATGTATTTAAGGATCCTGTTTCTGGTAAAAATTACCTTTACTGGGGTAATGGATATATGGCAGTTGCTGAACTGAATGAGGACATGGTAAGTATTAAAGACAGTACATTAAAAGTGATAACACCAGATAACAGTTTTCGTGAGGGTGTGTATGTATTTTTTAGGAAGGGCACGTATTATTTTATGTGGTCAGAAAATGATACCAGGGATGAAAACTATGGAGTCAGATACGGCACGTCAACTTCGCCGTTAGGCCCAATTACGATACCACAAAACAACCAGGTTATTACAAAAAATAAAGCAGCCGGTCTTTATGGTACGGGGCATAACTCTGTACTGCAAATTCCTGGTAAAGATGAGTGGTATCTTGTTTATCATCGGTTCAATTATCCCAATGGAATACATTGGGGCAAGGCAGCCGGCTACAACCGTGAAGTATGTATTGATAAAATGGAATTTAATGAGGACGGTTCAATAAAGCAAGTAATACCAACGCAGGAAGGTATTAGCGCCGTGAAAGTGCAATAGGTTTTTCCCTGGTGCAAAAAGCCAAAAAATATTTGCTCAAAAGATTTGAAAAATGACGACGAAACAAAGTGCTTTCTTTGTGTTATCTGCAATAACATTCTTAGGTTGCAAACAACCGGAATTGCAGCAATTCACGGATGTGTCAGAAAGCAGTAGTATCAGTTTTGCAAACAACTGGACTTCCAACCAAATTATGGAAGATTTGAGGAGAATTTTTGAGCATTAATAAAATAATTATCAGTAGTTGATACGAGACCGACGGGTTAGCTTTGAATCCTATTTCAGAGCTAGAGAGGCGTTTGGTCAAAGGGCGTCATAAGGATATTTCCAACGAATGCGGATTAGAAAATCATAGGACGGAACACACTACTGGTTTTCATACAGAACATTGGAGAAATTTAAGGGAGATCCGGGTGAAATCATGTTGAAATATAATTCCGAACATAAAAATCCTTATCAATTCGTTTCCATAGGCTTCGTTTAACTGACAAACCATTACAGTATATCCGGCTTCTAAAACACCTTTGACAAACAAAATAAATTCACGGTGTTTCATGCACCTATTGGTGAACAGCAAAAACCTTTATCAGGGAACAAATCAAAGCGGTGTTCAATGCACGAAATACCCTGATACCAATGAAACGGGTAGCCGTAAAAATTATCCCCCAAAGACGAGACTGGCTAATTAATACTCCAGGTTTCGCCGGTGACAAAGAATGTTTTCCTTTATCTGAATGAGTTGATACGAAGATGGATAGTGGAAAGGGTTCGGCTGCCAAGTAAAGGCCAATCGAAAACAAAATAGAAGGGCTGTATGCAATCGGGTACAGGATTGTTTGTTAACTGGCAAAATTTTAAAAACCTTTCGCTTAACTATAATGTACAAATTAAAACCCCTCTATTTTTATTACCTTAGCCGCAGTAATGGCCCTGCCAATCTAACTGTTCAATTCTATTAAGTTATTGTTTTGTTGCAGAAAAACCAATAGCTAAAAAATATCCATATGTGGTTTTATTACAAAAAATATATTTCCCTTTCCCTATTACTAATCTCACTTCTTGTTAATTGTACGCAGGCCCAGGAATACGCTGGTTTCAGTTATTTAGGAATAGAAAATGGATTGTCAAATAATTCAGTAAGATGTATTTACCAGGATCACAATGGCTTTATGTGGTTTGGAACTTATGATGGCCTTAATTGTTATGATGGTTATACTTTTAAGATATTCAGGAATAAATCAAATGATACAACATCGCTACCGCATAATTATATAAATACTATTGGCGAAGATCAACATAATAATATTTGGATTGGCACAGGCCAGGGAATGAGTATGTACAATCCTTTTAACTCAGGATTTGTTCCGGGTTTATTTATACCGGATGGCGGATCTCAAAAACTGCGGATTGCTTTTAATATCAATTTAATCAGGACCAATGCAAAAGGCAATATGTTTATTGGAACCAATGGGGGCGGATTGCTTATAAAACCTGAGGGACATGATGCTGCCATTCAATTGCCTTGCATAAAAGATTCAAATGGAATTTGCAGAAATGATATTCAGGGGCTTGAAATTGATACCAGGCAAAGAGTATGGCTTTTTGTTCGTGAATGGGGACTTGGTCTTTATGATGAAACAACCGGGCGAATCCAGTTGATAAATGGGGAATTAAAAACAGCCAATAGTATGATAACAGATGACAGTGACAATGTTTGGATTGGCACAGACAACGGACTGCATAAATTCAATACTTCAACAAAATCTTTTGAAACACCAGCTATAAAACCTTTTATTGGGTTTGTTGGCAGCCTCAGTTTCGACCGCCAACACAATTTATGGATTGGGACACTAGGCAGCGGTCTTGTAATTTTTAATATAAAAAACGGAAAAGTTAACCAACTTTTGCCGGGTAACAACAGACATTCACTTTCCAGTGAAGATGTATCTGCCATATACGAAGACAAGGAATCCCGCAAATGGATCGGTACTTTAAAGGGAGGCATCGATATTATTGACCCGCAAAAAAATAAGTTTCAAACCATCAGCAAAGATCCGCTCGCTGGCAATAGCCTGGTAAGCAATTTTGTTTTGTCTTTTAATATTGATAAGAACCAGAATCTTTGGATCGGCACCGACGGAGGTGGATTGAGTGTATGGAACCGTAAACAAAACAGCTTTATAAATTACCGGCACCAGCCGGGCAATCCGCATTCACTCTCCCATAATGTGGTGCCAGCCATTTGCGAAGATTTTTCTGGTAACCTTTGGGTTGCCACATTTGGCGATGGTATCAATAAATTAGACAAAGCCACAGGTACATTCGAACACTATTCCTGCATAAACGATTTTACAGGGGAGGTTGAGAAATTTGTATGGCTAATTTTTGAAGACAGGGAAAGAAACCTTTGGGCGACCACTTTCGGGAATGGCAAATTATACAGGTTCAACCGGCAAGCGAATCGTTTTGAAATATTTAACCATGATCCCGTTGACATTTATTCAATTGCAGAAGATCATACAGGCACTTTATGGGCCGGTACAACTTATGGCATGTTTAAAGTGGACCGGGAAAACAAAAAATACATTTATTATCAAATTCCCAAACCAGTCAGGTCAATTTTGGAAGACAAAAAAGGCCGCCTTTGGATTGGAACTGAAGGAGTCGGCCTAAACTTGTTTGATAAAACAAAAGGCCAGGTTGTTGCAAGTTTTACAGATGCTGACGGGTTGTGTAATAATGCTGTTTTAAATATTTTGGAAGATGATAAAGGGCACCTGTGGCTCAGTACTTTTCACGGTCTCTCAATGTTTGATCCGGTTACCAAAAACTTCAAGAATTACTACCAGGAAGATGGGCTGCAAAGTAACCAGTTCTCTTACAATGCGGCGATTCGGTTGCAATCGGGCGAACTGGTTTTTGGTGGTATCAAGGGTTTCAATGTTTTTAACCCCAACACCATTCAGCCCCGGAATTATAGTCCGGCTGTTTTAATGACCGGGCTTCGAATTAATAACAGAGATGTATCGGCAGAAAGCAGTTATATAACTGCCTTAACAAACGACAAAATTACAGCGCTAACAATTCCTTTTAAAGATGCGGCACTCTCCTTCGATTTTGCAGCCCTGGAATATTCGGCACCCGGCAAAATTACATACGCCTATTATCTGGAAGGCTGGGATAAGGGGTGGAATTATAGCGGAAATTTACGAACTGCCAACTACACCAAACTTAGTGAAGGAAATTATACATTACACATTAAGGCAACCAATGCTGAAGGCGTTTGGAATCCTAAAGAAGTGAGTTTGAAAATTAAAGTACTTCCACCGTGGTTCAGAAGCTGGTGGGCATATGCACTTTACATTTTGCTGGCTCTGGTGGCAGTTGTTTTCTACCAGCGGTACCGTTCCAAACAGGCAGCAATGGAATATGAAATTAAGCTGGCAAAATTAAATGCTGCAAAGGAAAAGGCTGAGAGAGAAACAGAACAAATCATCAACGGGCAGGAAAAGGCGATGAATGAAAAGCGACTTGATTTTTTTACCGACATCTCACATGAATTTAGAACGCCGCTCACCCTGGTCATTAATCCATTAAAAGATATTTTACAAAACGCCCGGAAGGAAGCCAACATTGATCCGAATGAATTGAGCATTGTTTATCGAAATGCCCGCCGGTTGCTTAGCCTGGTTGATCAATTATTACTTTTTAGAAAGACCGATACGGGTGCAGATGATTTGAAAATTACGAAGTTGAACTTTAGCAGTCTATGCAAAGATGTTTACCTGGCTTTTGTACAGCAGGCCAGGGCGCTGGATATCACATATAATTTTGAATGTGAAGATGATGAAATTCAACTGTATGCAGACAGGGATAAGATGGAGATCGTATTGTATAACCTGGTATCCAATGCCATGAAATATACTTCAAAAGGAGGCAGGATAACACTGGCGATTACAGAAACGGACAATATAAAAGTGACAGTATCAGACAATGGCTATGGAATTACTAAGGAAGTTGGGGACAAATTATTTGAAAGATTTTACCAGGTAAAGGATAAGAGTATTCCTTCCAGTGCAGGGTTTGGTATTGGGCTTTATTTGGTTAAATATTTCGTGGAAAGCCATTACGGAACGGTATCCTATGAAAGTGAACCAGGCAAAGGAACCAGTTTTCTGGTTCAACTTCAAAAAGGAAAAGACCATTTTGAGCAACATCCGGTTTATGAAGAATTGCCAATGGATGCTATGGCCCCCAGCGCACTATTGGATACTGAAATTATAGCTACAAATATTTCTTCAAAAGGAAGAAAAGCTAAGTTGGAGCCCTTGATTACAGAAAAGCAATCTATACTGATTGTGGATGACGACAGGCAGATGTGCTCCTATATGGGCCAGATATTTGACGGACAATATACAGTTTACCTGGCTGAAAGTGGGGAAGAGGGAATTAAACTTGCATGCCAATATCTGCCTGACATAATTATTAGTGATGTAAAAATGCCGGGTATAAACGGCTTCGACTTTTGTAAAATGGTTAAAGAAGATGTTACATTGAACCATATACCGCTGGTATTGGTAACGGGTGAATCATCGTTGGAGAAACGACTGGAAGGAGTAGAAGGAGGAGCAGATGATTACATAACCAAACCATTTGAAAAAGAATTGCTGGTTGCAAAAGTGGCTGGTATTTTAAAAAGCCGGAATAATTTGCAGAGCTACTTTTACAATGAAATAACCCTGCAGGAAAACCCGCTAAAAATTTCTGAAGAGTATAAAGCGTTTTTGGAGAAATGTATGGTGGTGGTAGAAAAATATTTGGACGATGAAAATTTCAATGTGAAAGTTTTGGCGGCTGAATTGAATATGAGCCATTCCAGTTTGTACAAAAAAATAAAATCTATTTCCGGCCAGTCAGCAAATGCTTTTATTCGCTTTATCCGGTTGCGAAAGGCAGCCGAAATATTGATAAATACCGATTCTAATATTAATGAAACTGCGGCACAGGTGGGCATTAATAGTGTAAAATATTTCAGGCAGAATTTTACAAAAGTATTTGGAATCACTCCATCGGAGTACATAAAACGGTATAGAAAGACTTTCGGGAAATTATATAACCTTGATGAAAGTGGATATAAAGATGAAAATTAAAAATATCGCTTACCAACAAATAAAATGTCTGATTGACAAATTAAAAGCTCCTTCCATTTTTTACGGCAATTTTTTAATTAGGGGCCTAAAAAAATACAAGTTTATATAAATCAATAACTTATAACGGATTTGCTGCCCTTTTTTAGCCTTTTTTTGCACGTGAAAAATACGAAAATGACCCCGTTTTGTGCGAATTTGTGGGTGTAGTCCGCCATTTTACAGACCTACCTTTATTCCCGAAATCGACCACAACGCTTTCAATCTTGCTTGAGTAAACAATTAATTAAATTTTTTAAAATTGCTATTATGAATACCAGATTCCCTCAAATTTCCCGGTCGCCAAATTTTCTTTTTTCCCGGTATTTTGTTTTTTGAGCCCTAAAAAAGCCAGATTTTTTTTCTGATATACTGCCTATATATTAATTATTTCACCAAAACCAAACACGCATTGCTTATGAAAAAAGAAGCGAATTCCAAACCGTGGATGCTCAGCAGCTTGCTGGCATTCCTGCTATTTTTGTCATTAAATGGGTTTTCCCAGGAAAATCTTATTACTGTATCCGGTAAAGTTAGTTCTGATTCCTCTCAGTTGGTTGGCGTAACCATCCAGATTAAAGGTGATCAGAAAACATCTGTGCAATCCGATAAACTCGGAAATTATAAACTTACGGTTCCTGCCAGCGGAACACTTGTTTTTACTCATGTGGGCTATGAAAGCCTGGAAATTGACATTAGTGGCCGAAGCACAGTGAATGCGTTGTTGAAACAATCCAATAACACTATGAATGATGTAGTAATTATTGGATATGGTGGTACACAACGTAAGGCTAGTATGGTAAGTTCGGTAACCACCGTAAATGTAAAGGAACTTAAAGGGCCTACCGGAAACATTACCAATATGTTGGCTGGTCGTGTACCAGGTATCATTTCATTTCAAAAAAGCGGAGAGCCGGGTTTAGGTACCGACAATTCTTCTTTCTACATCAGGGGGCTTTCTACTTTCGGCACGGGCAAACAAGATCCGCTTATTTTAATTGATGGGGTAGAATCTTCCAATACCGATCTTGCCCGTTTACAACCGGACGATATTGCAGACTTTTCAGTATTGAAAGATGCCGCTGCGGCTGCAGTGTATGGTGCCCGTGGGGCAAATGGAGTGGTGCTGGTAAACACCCGAACAGGAAAGGATGGCCCTGCTAAATTTTCTTTCCGTGGCGAAAGCCGGTTATCTACCAATACCAAAAATTTTAAGCTGGCAGATAATATTACCTATATGCAATTGGCCAATGAGGCTGCTATTACCCGGTCTACTTTAGCGGTTCAACCTTATTCGCAAAATAAAATTAACCATACACAGGCCGGCGATGACCCCAACCTGTACCCTAGCAATAATTGGTTAGATCAACTGATAAAAAAGAATACATTAAACCAAAGCTACAATATGAATATTAATGGCGGTACCAGCAAAGCCCGTTATTATATTGCCGGCACCTATAACCAGGACAATGGGGTACTGAAAGTAAATCCAATAAACAATTTCAACAGCAATATCCGGTTAGCGAACTACTCTATTCGTTCCAATGTGAATATCAATTTGACTCCTTCTACCGAACTAATCGTTAGGGTGTATGGGCAATTTGATGATTATAAGGGTCCTATTGGTGGTGGAAGCAGGACTTTTAACAACGCAATTTGGTCTAATCCTGTAATGTTCCCCGCTGTTTATCCACAAGATAAACTCCCTTATATTGACCATCCGTTATTTGGATCAGCCCAAACAACAGTTGCGGGTGCGCTTTCATCTACGCTTTACGTGAACCCTTATGCTGAAATGGTGAAAGGTTATGCAGTTTACAAAACCTCCAACATACAACCTCAATTGGAGCTAAAGCAAAACCTTAATTCCATTACACCAGGGCTCAGTTTTCGTACAATGGGCTATTTGAGGCGGTACTCATTTTATGCAGTAAATAGAAACTACAATCCATTTTATTATAGTGCCATTATAGATCCTACTACCCAGGATTACAACCTGAATGTACTCAATGACGGAAGTGCTACCTCGGTGGGTACCGTTGGTACTGAATACCTTGATTATTCAGAAGGTGACAAAAAACTGGACTCCCGCTTTTGGTTAGAAACTGCGCTTAATTACAACCATAGTTTTAATAAACACACTGTTGGAGGTATGATCATTGGCGTTATGTCAAACTACGAAACCGGTAATGCAGGAAGTGTTACCGCATCGTTGCCTCAAAGAAACAATGGTGTTTCGGGCCGTTTCTCTTATGCATTTGATGACCGCTATATGGCCGAATTCAATTTTGGATATAATGGCTCAGAACGTTTTGCAAAAAATAGCCGGTATGGCTTTTTCCCCTCTGTAGGTGTAGGGTATCGTATTTCTAATGAAAAATTCTTTGAGCCACTTAAAAAGGTAATCAACGATCTAAAGTTTAGAGCAACTTATGGACTAGTTGGGAATGACCAGATTGGAAATATCAACGACCGTTTCTTTTACCTGTCTAATGTAAACCTGAATGATGGCTATTTTGGTGCTTCCTTTGGGAGAAACGATGGAGTGGGTTCTTATTATCGCCCTGGTGTTTCTATTTCACGATATGCCAATGATAATATTACCTGGGAAAAATCAGAGTCAATCAATCTTGGAATGGATGCAAAGTTGTTCAACAATTTGAATGTAACAGTGGATGTTTACAAGCAATACAGGTCACAAATATTACAACCAAAATCTTCCATCGAATCTGCAGCTGGTTTTTCAGCTATACCTGCTTCCAATTATGGCAAAGCCGAAACGCAGGGTATAGACGTGGCTTTAAATTACCAGCGTAACATTAACAGAAATATCTGGATAAATCTACGTGGCACATTTACTTACGCTACCAGCAAAAAGAAAGTTGCGGATGAAATTCAATACCCCGCAGATATTGCTTATCTATCCACCGTTAATCATTCGCTTAGCCAGGGCTGGGGTATGATTGCTGAACGCTTATTTATTGACCAGAAAGAAGTGAGTAACTCACCGGTACAATTTGGCGACAATAAACTGATGGCGGGTGATATCAAGTACAAAGATGTAAACCGTGATGGGGTTGTGAACTATGATGATATGGTACCACTTGGTTACCCTCAACAGCCTGAAATTATTTATGGTTTCGGGGCCTCAATGGGCTACAAACGTGTTGATTTTAGTTTCTATTTTCAAGGCTCTGCAAGGTCCACCTTCTTTATAAACCCGGCTAACATGCAACCATTCTACCTGAATGGGGGGTATCAAAACAACCTGCTGCAGGTTATTGCCGACAACCATTGGTCTGAAAATAATCCCGATCCTTATGCCTTTTGGCCACGTCTCAGCAATTTGCAAATACCATCAAATAATGTAAACTCTACCTGGTGGATGCATGACGGAAGTTTTCTGCGTCTTAAAAGTGTGGACGTTGGCTACACCATTCCGGATATCAAAAGGTTGAAGTTAAAGGGCACCCGCATTTATATGTCTGCCACTAACCTGTTTATGATCAGCAAATTTAAATTATGGGATGTCGAAATGGGGGGCAACGGGTTAAACTACCCTGTTCAATCGGTTTATAGCATCGGCGCCCAGCTTAACTTTTAATGCTTCAATATTAATAATCGAATCACTTTAATATTTCACCAAAATGAAAAAGTCAACTAATTATACATTTAAACCAAAGAACGTCTCCTTTCTGTGTGGAGTTCTGTTGGTACTGGTGCTGGGTATGGCATCGTGCAAAAAGTACCTGGATGTAGTACCCGACAATATATCGACCATTGAAAATGCTTTTAAACTTCGGGTAGAAGCTGAAAAATATCTTTTTACCTGTTATTCTTACCTGCCCAAAAACGGGGATGGCTGGTACAACGCAGGGCTTACCTCTGCTGATGAAATATGGTATCCGCAAAACGACCAGGCTACCTGGCAGGCCGCCTTTAGAATTGCCCAGGGGCAACAAAACGTATCTGACCCTTACTTTAATGAATGGGCAGGTTGGCGCAAAGGCGGTAATGGCGATACCCGGTTTAATAAACAGCCAATATGGGGCGCTATCCGCAATTGCAATATTTTTCTTGAAAATATGGCTGACCCCACAAAAGTGCCTGATATTTCTGCAGCCGAACGCTCTAAATGGATTGGTGAAGGCTTGTTTTTAAAAGCATATTACCACTATTACATGTTGCGCATGTATGGTCCCATTCCAATCATGAACCAAAATGTGCCGGTGGATGCAGATTTAGCGGCATCTTACGTAACGCGGATGCCGGTGGATGAATGTGTAAATGCAATATCGGGCTGGCTGGATAGTGCAGCAAACCTGTTGCCTGGGCGCATACAAAATGAAAACACTGACCTGGGCAGGGTTACCAAACCAATTGCCCTTGCAGTAAAAGCAAAATTACTGGTAATGGCTGCCAGTCCACTGTTCAATGGCAATACTGACTATGCCGGTTTTACAGATAAAAAAGGAACCGTGCTTTTCAACCAGTCATTTGACGCCAACAAATGGGTGAAAGCAAGGGATGCGGCAAAAGCTGCCATAACATCCGCAGAACAAAATGGATTCGCTTTATACTATTACAACAATGATATCTATAATTTGAATGCAGCAACCAAAGTTCAGCTAAATGTTAGAAATGCAGTAACTCAGCGATGGGGTACCGAGCATGTATGGGCCAATTCTCAAATGTATTTTGTAAACGAAGCCTTGTGTATGCCGCCCATGCAACGTGGAACCAATACCAGCCGTTTTCAGTTGCAGGGGGTTTGGGCGCCACCTATTAAAATGGCTAAATTATTTTATACATCCAATGGAGTGCCTATTGATGAAGATAAAACGATGAGTTTTTCCAATTATGAGCAATTGCGTACCGCCGCTGACAGCGAACGCTTTAAAATAGAGCCAAACTTCGTAACGGCCCGCCTCAACTTTGACCGTGAGCCCCGCTTTTATGCCGACCTGGGTTTTGATGGTGGCGTATGGTATATGAAAGATGGCAATTCAATAGGAAGTGATGTTGGCACTTATTATGTAAAGGCAAAAAATACAGAGAGTGCCGGATTTGGCCACTTTGTAAACTGGAGCGAAACGGGCTATTTCGTTAAAAAGCTGGTAAGCTGGGAATCTACCACCAACGGCACCTCTGCCCCGGTATGGCGCAGCTACCCCTGGCCCGAAATAAGATTGGCAGATTTATACCTGCTGTATGCAGAGGCTGAAAATGAAGTGACCGGAGGTGCGCCGGATGCTATCACCTATATTGATAAAGTGAGGGCACGTGCAGGCTTGCAGGGCGTAGTAGCTTCCTGGTCAGCATATTCAAGCAATCCTTCCAAGTATACTTCAAAAGCCGGTTTGCGATCCATTATTCACCGGGAGCGTGCCATTGAATTGATGTTTGAAGGCCAACGCTCCTGGGACCTGCGTCGCTGGAAGGAGGCTACCGATGAATTAAATAAAGACATTACCGGCTGGTCTATCCAGGGTAAAACGGATGATAGTTATTATAAAGAACGGGCAGTTTTTAGCCAACGGTTTATTGCCCCTCGGGATTATTTCTGGCCCATTGGCAACTACGATACCCGTAGAAATCCTAACCTGGTGGAGAATCCAGGATGGTAATCTTAACTCAATAACAATTAAAAAAAACAGGAATGAAACATAAAATCAAATTTCATCATCTTATCGCAGTTGTTACGTTGGGTGTTTTATCAACAACCTCCTGCAACAAAGACCTTGAGACACACAACCCGTTAAAAGACGACCCTACCGTACCTGCACAGATCAGTAATGTGTCTGTAGTAAACAAGGATGGCGGATCAGTCATCACCTATACGGTACCGAATGATCCACATTTATTATATGTAAAAGCAGTATATACCAGAACCAATGGAGACGTGGCCGAATCAAAAGCATCTTACTACAGCAACTCAGTGGTGGCCGAGGGATTTGCTGATACACTGGAGCATGAAGTAAAATTATATTCCGTAAATCGGTCAGAAATAACTTCTGCACCGGTAGTGGTAAAAATCAAGCCGCTCGAAGCTGCTATCTGGAAGGTTTACCGAAGCATCAACCTGATCAATGCATTTGGCGGATATAACCTGAATGCCGTAAATCCTACAAAAGCAGATATCGCCATATTGGTTACAAAGAAAAATGTATTCAACGAATACGAAACAGATAATAACAGCAGTGTTTACACCAATATTGATTCCATTACTTCGAAAATACGGGGCCTGGATACGTTGGATTACAGGTTTGGTTTTGTAGTAAGGGACCATTGGGGAAATAAAACCGATACGTTGTATAAAAGCATCAAGCCGCTGTTTGAAACGCAGATTTCACCGGCCAATTTCACCAAATTTTCGCTGCCTGGCGATGCGCCACAGGTTACCAATGGTGCGGCGTTGGAGTATGCCTGGGATAACAAACTTGGATGGCCATGGGTTAGTTTTACTGAGCAGGCTGCCGGCGGTCCCAACCCTCACATAATTACATTTAGTATGGGTGTTACGGCAAAGATCAGTCGCATCTGGATTCGTCCCTTTCCTGAAGGAACCAGGTTTTATTACCTCACAACCATGAAACGTTTTGAAATATACGGAGCTACCAATCCTAACCTGAATGGTGCGCTGGATGCAAGCTGGACGCTGCTGGGATCTTATAATGTCGTAAAGCCATCAGGCCTTGCCTATGGTACAGATGATGCTGTAGACCAGGCAACCGGTGCAGCCGGGTTTAACTGGGATGTTGATTTGTCGGCTCCCAAGGTGAAATACATCCGCGTCAGGTGTCTCGAAAATTTTGCCGGTGGAACAGCCCAAAGTATCAATGAATTAAAGGTATATGGGGATCCCCATTAATACCGGTTTTTTAATCAGTAATAATTGTAATGCTGCAAAAACTAAAAAAATGAAAAAACAAAATTTGATAGTTGCTTTGGCAATGATAATGGCATCCCTTTCCATTGTTTCCTGCTCCAAAAGCGATGACTATAAAAAATACACCGACAAAGGCGAAATATCCTATACTGGTAAACTGGATTCAGTAAATGTATATTCCGGCAGGTTAAGGGTGCGCTTAGTAGCTATACTACCTGCTGATCCTAAAATTGTAAAATGTAAAATAAGCTGGAACGACAATAAAGATTCTATCATTTTTAATATCGTGAAGGCTGTAGGACCAGAAGTTTTCGATAAAATTTTTAATGTGGATGAAGGCGTTAAAAACTTTTCGATCCAAACTTTTGACAATGCAGGTAATGCTTCAGTAATCGTTACCGCTACCGGTATTGTGTATGGCCCAAAATATGAAGCCGGACTTACTAACCGTCCTGTGTTAAGTGGTGAATTATTAAGTTCGGGTAACGCAGCAATTGTGTGGGACAATTTTGATACCACCAGTGGCGCCAAAGGCACTATATTAACCTACACAACAACAAGTGATGTTAGTACCACAATTTATACACCGGTTAGTCAATCCTCTACTACGCTGTCCAATTATAAACTTGGATCATCCTATAGTTATAAAACCATGTACCTGCCAAGTGCTACGGACATCGATACGTTATATAGTGCGTCTCAAATCAAGGGAGTAAAATCGGATATTACCAGTCTTTATTTATCGAATATGGGACCATCTTTTCAGCGCAACTCTTTTGATGGCAGATGGGGAACACTTGCTGCACCGTGGGTAACCAACGCGGCAGCAAAGAATAAAGGCGGCGTTAATGGTGGCTATTCATCAGATGCAGGCGGTGTTATTAACTGGGAAACATGGGGCAATACACCTGTAACCGATGGTATTGTTTACCAGGCAACAGCTACTCCGCTGCCCGCAGGGTCGTACAGTGTTTCCTTTGATGAATATTCGGAGATTCAAAGTAATTCCTCTGTTTATTGCATAGCCGCTGCAGGTGGCAATGGCATCCCTGTGTTGGCCGATCTTTCTACTTCGCTGGGTTATGTTGCGCTTTTTAATGGTGCAAGTGTTGGGGGCACTTCCCCAAATACCAATGATACCAGGAGCTTCACATTTATAATTGCCACTGCGCAGGTAGTGTCCATTGGCTTTCTGGCCAATATTGTTGGAAGTGGTAACCCGGGTAGTTATTTTCAGGTGAAGAAAGTAAGACTGTTTAGCAATTAGTATGCTGGTAATAATAAAATAACATTTGAATTTGTCAGGTGTGAATGGTGGATTATTGACCATTCACCATTCACACTTAACTTAACAATAGTACAATAACGAGGTTTAAATTTAAAAGATAAGATGATATAACGGAATGATATTGTCATTGTAATATTTAAAATGCCAGTTGATGTTGGTCGTAAAGAAAATTGCTCGAATGGTTTTGCTATTCATCAACCGAAATGATACATTGGTAAGAAAATTCATCTCTTTAAAGTAAAGGTGTAAGCTTACAATTTCCCGAAGGGATTGAATATTTTATGAATAAAAGTATGAATGGTTCATGGGCAGTGTAAAGGCATTTTAAGTGATTTTTCCGGTATTAGTAATACAATCACCAGGCAATCTTTGAATTTAAAGGCAACTGGCACTTCATTGATCGCAATAGTGTATCGTCCTGCCATGGCGGCTTTCATCGTTATGTTTGCGTTAACCATTTATATTATAACAAGGAGGGAGGCATGAAAAAATAGTAATGATTAGCGAAAGGTTGTTGGGCACATAAAGTGGATGTGCATTTAATCTAAAAGCAATAAAAATAAATACATGAGAAAAGCTATTATCCCGATAATGATTCCATTTTTGCTTGTGTCCGGAATATCGCAGATAAAGGCACAAACTACCAGTGCAAGCAACAACCTGGTTGCTCAACCTGTTCCCGATCGCACTGTGTCCTACAGCGTGTTGGGTACCGGCGTAGCCAAACCTGTTACCTTTGGACTGGACCTGGCCTGGCTAAGTGAGGCGAACATCCGGCGGGGTATTGCCTTTATGGGAAAGCCGCAGGTAAGGTTAATCAGGTCATCGTTTACACCCACCGATTCATTGATTAACGGCGAGCTGAAGCCCAATGAAATGAGCATTCTTAATCAACGACTGAATATAATTCAGACCTGGATGGGGCCAACAACCATAGCGCTAAATGACGACAATCCAAGTGTTTCTTCCTGGTATAAAAATGCGGATGGGAGCTTTAATGCCGCCCGTTGGGCGCAGTTAATAGATGTGACGACAAGACACCACCAGGACCAAGGTCACAATGTGATTACCGTTGGACCTTTCAACGAGCCAGACTATTCGAATGGGCAAGGGAGCATGCAGGACTTTTATAATATTGCAGGCGAGTTAAAGAGCAATCCCCGTTTTAGCAACATTCGAATCAGCGGAGGTAACACCCTTAACTGTGACCAGGCCTTGCCCTGGTATAACTTCTTAAAGACCAGATTAGACGAAGGAAATACCCACCAGCTTGCGGGCGGTTTCGACAACTTTGCCAGCTTTTATCAAACGGTAAGAGCCAATGGTCATCACGCTAGCGGTGATGAATTGCATAATGTAATGGAGGCCATGGTTGGCGCCGAATACGGGATGCAAACAGGTATCTGGTGGGGTACGGCAGAACTGGCACGTGGAGAGTTTGTAAAAGCCAGCGACGGTGTGCGATTAGGCTATGCAGAACATCGCCCCAACTGGACTGCAGCATCTGTATATCGTGGTACCGATGGCAAGGTAAAAGCTTTCGGCGGCACCTCAGAAAGGCAAGCCGCCACTACCACTTACCGTTTTCTTTCAAACGATAAAGATGTGTATTACGATGGTTATGGTCCGCAACGAGAATACACCATGGTAATGCCAGGAGGTACTGGTTACCAGCAGGGGCAAACCAATGCAGAAAGAGTTGTAAATATCACATGGGGCGACGACATCCAGCCCGTTATCAACGGGCGATATGTATTGGTAAATCGTAACAGTGGTAAAGTGTTGGAAGTTGCTGGCGGCTCTACAAATATTGGGGTCAACCTTCAGCAAGGTACATATATGGGTTCTACCTATCAACAATGGAATGTAACGCCGGTGAGTTCACGTATAGGTGGAGATTTTAGCTACTTTACATTTACTTCAGTGAATAGTGGGAAGTCGCCGGACATCTTAAACTTTTCACTGGATAATGGTACTAACATTATTGTGTGGGATGATGTTAAAAGCGCAAACCAACAGTGGTATCTTGACTATGCGGCTGATGGGTGGTTTTATATCCGAAGCCGTCATAGTGCAAAATGTATAGACGTATTGAATGCCGGCACGGGAGATGGGGCAAACATCGTTCAGTGGGATAATAATGGTGGTACAAACCAACAATGGCGGTTTCTTCCCGTAGATGCACCTATAGAGTTTGTAGCTCCCTCCGCACCAGGCAACCCGGTAGCTACAGCGCATGCAGAATCTATTTTACTGAACTGGACTGCCAGCCCCGATGCGGACGTAACAGGATATACTATTTTTCGCTCGGCATCATCGGGCGGACCTTACAATACTATTGCACGTAACGTAACCTCAACATCTTTTGTTGACAATACCACCACCACAGGCGGGCAGTTTTTTTACATAGTCAAAGCGGTGGATAAATCCCTTAACAGTTCCACCTACTCTAACGAAGTTTCAGCAACCGCCACCGGTACTAATGACCTGGTAACTCATCTCCAATTCAATGGCAATACCAGGGATACCTCAATTAATCTGAATCACGCCGCATCGCTTGGAGGCATTTCCTATGGCACCGGAAAAGTTGGCCCCGGATCAATGGTGCTAAACGGCACTAATGCCTTCCTGCAGTTACCAGCCACTTTAGCAAATCAGCAGGAAATTACTATTGCAACCTGGGTTTACTGGAACGGAGGCGGAGCATGGCAACGCATCTTCGATTTTGGAAACGACCAGTCTCAATACATGTTTTTAACACCGGGTTCGGGTTCAGGAACACTGCGTTTTGCCATTAAGAATGGTGGTGCAGAGCAAATACTGGATGCGCCACCATTACCAGCAGGCGTATGGACGCATGTGTCGGTAACGCTCGGTGCTTCGGGAGCAAGCATGTACGTAAATGGTAATGTGGTGGCTCAATCCAATACGATCAATATTAGTCCACTGGATTTTAAACCGGTGTTGAACTATATCGGCCGCAGTCAGTTTCCTGATCCAATGTTAAATGGTTCAGTGGATGAATTTAAAATTTTCAACTATGCCCTTTCTGCTTCAGAAGTCCTGGCTCAGCTAACGCCTACTGTTCTGCCGCTTACCTGGGGAAGCTTCATAGCTGAAAAAAGGGAAAACAAAGGACTTCTTAAATGGACAACGTTTCAGGAGCACAATGTTGCTGAGTTCATAGTGGAAAAGAGTATCGATGGTGTTCATTTTAGCCGGATAGGCGCAATTAAGTCGGCCGGAGAGTCGAACGTTACTAAAAGCTATTCATTGACTGATGCCACTCCTGTAGAAGGCGCTAATTATTATCGCATAAAGCAGGTGGACAAAGATGGACATTTCACTCATTCAAACGTAAGAACGCTTTCTTTTGAAGGTCTGCCAACTGTAATAACAATAACTCCAAATCCTGCCCGGGAGATGATATCGGTTACTGTTCCCGGTAACAATAAAAGCTTACAGGCAGTGCTGTTAAACAGTGCCGGGCAAAAAGTTGATGCGTTTACTATAAAAGGCCAGTACACTACTTACAGTTTGTTGCAGCACGCTGCGGGAGTTTACTATCTGCAAATACAAGGGGCAAATGTAAATATTTCTAAAAAGCTGGTTATTAACAGGTAGTAATACCATCTTGATTTAATAAGTAGTCCAAAGGACTACGTTGAAATCTTAGATGGTATTATACCGATTGCAAATCGCATTGGACTAAATAACGGTATAATCGGTATAACCGGACATTAAAAGACGTTGATTGCTCTTGTACGGGTTGTTGTAAAAAACGATTTAAAATATATATTGACTACTTCTTTAAATAAAACTAAAATTATGAAACTATTTTTCACAGGCACCTGCGTGTTCCTCTCGGCCATTTTCTTGTTATCGTTTAAAAGCGATCAACAACTTACGGCAACAAAATCAGACCTTATTGGTTTTTGGATATTCGAAAACCCGACTGATCCGAATATGTCTTCGCACATGAAAGTCTTTTCAAAAGACGGCAGCTTCTACAATGTTTCTTTTGAAAAGACAGGAACAATTATGACGCATAAAGGCACTTATAAAATATTGGATGAGAGCCATTATAAAGAAAAAGTAACCGATGTGCAGTTCAATAATTTTTGGGATTTGAAAAATAAAGAGTTTATCAATAATTACGAGCTAAGCAAAGACAAGCAGTGGTTGAAACTAAGCGGGGTGGTGTTTTCAAAAAACGGCACAGATTCCCTGAAATGGTCACACAAATACCGCAAAGTGCAAATTCCTGAATAAGTTCTGTAGCACTGATCGTAGTTGATGGTTGATTGTAAAAGCTTCTTTATATTAGGAATGCATTTCAGATATTTTCGAAACGAAATTACAAGCAGGAAACATCCTATTAATGCTGGTGTTTTAGATTGAAAGAAGCAAACTGAAAAACCTGCCATAGTTGTGTATGATGCCAATGATGATAGCTCCTGTCGTCATTGGCATTATGCTTTTCTATCAGGACGATTAGTTATTTCTAAAAATCCGGGAGAAAGTTGGAAATAATTTGACGAATAATGAAAATCAAACCCCGTGCGAATTTTTGAATGGATAGTTGCAATGTGGGTTAAATTTTTATGATAAAAAATATCGTTAGTTATTATGTTATCTTTTGTTTACCATCATTTGATCTTATGGAAACAACATTGGCGACAGTCTATCCTGCATTTCAATCGGGGCACCTTTCACATTCAGTTTTTCATTAAAGCTGTTAGCTATTTCACCTGATGCTGTTAAATTTTATAGCATCGTTGTTAAGGGCTACTGCAATGATGTTGCCTTTCTTTGTTTTAATCATTTTAATATCTCGTACTTCACCATTTATCATTATTCCGGATTGCAGATTGCTGATAGTTTTAAAGGAGTTATTTTTTTCATTCAGCAACACAGTTCCATAACTGGCATCATACCTTCCTTCATACGGAAGTACACCATAAAAATTACCGGCAGAAAAAATATCTGTTGCGCCATCCCCGTTAAAATCTGCTGTGTAAAATGCCATTGCGGGTGACCATTGAACAGGTGAAGGAAGCGAAGAAATAATAAAGCCGTTATTTTTATTATTCATCAAAACAACCGAAGACAATAGCTCAGCAGTCATTTTTTTTGCATGATCCAGTTTTTCACCAAAAATATTTTGCACAGTTTGCCCTGCGAATGAAGCGTAACCCAGGTATTTCTTTTTGATAACCGAAGGAAGCTGGCCTTCCAGTTCTTCTTTACTCATAAAGGGATAATAGCTGCCATTTTTTTCAATAGCCATTATTTGATCAAGGTCGCCATTATTGTCAAAATCACCTACATATAATTCCAGTGGGAATTTTTCACTGGCATGCAGTTTAGTATTGTCACCTATATTACCTGCCAGTATATCATCAAAGCCATCATTGTTAATGTCAGCTATATACAATGTTGTCCATAATCCTTTTGTATGTTCCAATCCATACGCGGTTGTTACATTTACCAGTTTTCCTTTTTGATTTTTAAAAATTGTAATCGGCATCCACTCGCCTGTAATTACAAGATCGGGCCAGCCATCTTTGTCAATATCTGTCCATGCCGCATCTGTAACCATACCGATATGTTGTAACCCCGGTGCAACGGTTGCTGTTGCAACTGAAAATTTCCCTTTACCATTATTTAAAAGTAAATACGAAACAGGAATGTCTCCATACCTGCCAGCAACCACTCTGCCACCCACAAACAAATCCATATCACCATCATGATCTGCATCTGCGGCAACAGCCACGGATTTATTCCCGAACAACAATGGCAGGCTGTTTGATTTGCTAAAATTTCCCTTGCCATCGTTGAGGTAAAGCCTGTCTAAATTAACCGAATCCTTTTCTGTTTCATCGCCGCCACTCACCAGGTATAAATCTTTATCACCATCTCCATCCGCATCAAAGAAAAGAGCGTTCACTTCTTCGTATGCCGAATCTGCTGCAAATATTTTTTCATTGGCAGCCGAAAATTTTCCGGCACTATTTTGAATAAATAATTTACCTGGTTCATCTTTTGCCCCGCATACATAAAAGTCATCCATCCCATCATTGTTTACATCAGCTACAGCAAGCTTTGGCCCCTGTGCAGAGATGGTATGGGGAATTAATGGCTGCCGTTGTAATCATTGAAACTATTTTCCTGGTGCCTGTATGAAAGGTTTATCGATGCTGTTATTTCAGTAAATAATTTATTAGTACTGTCAACAGTTGGAAGTAAAGTTTTTATAAAGTGATTATCCGGCTGATACGAAACGATGATACGCTGGTTTGATTTTATACTTGTTAAGGTTTGTAATTTTCCATTGGGCCATATTACCTGCAGTGTATCGATTGTGCCAGCATATTTCAAACCAAAATGTACATACTGCAGCGAGCTGCTTTCAAAACCCCGGGTAGTATTCAGGCAGTTTAACTGCAAGTCATTTTTTTGGCTTATTAAAATTTTAGCCCCCACAGCAAACCTGTTTTTGGCCTCGCCATTGAGCTGAACTTCCAAATAATGATTACCCTTTTCGGTTGATGAATTTTTACGGTAAATCCCGGCTGGTTCATTGATATTATTGGTTACAATATCAAGGTCGCCATCATTATCCAAATCTACATACGCAGCACCGTTTGAGCAGTTGGGTGATTCAAAACCCCATTCAACAGACTTATCAGCATACCGTAAACTATGATTACCCTTAAAAATGTAATTGTGCATGTTGCCACCCGGTAATTTCTCTATTACATCCTTATCGGAAAGTTCCTTACTATCCAATGCCTTGCTATAAGCGGGGCTGGAACTGAATTTGATGTAATCCAAATCATTGGGCCGCTTTACAATTCCGTTGCTTACAAACAAATCTTTGATACCGTCATTATCAAAATCGGCAAGCAACGGACTCCAGCTCCAGTCTGTGGCAGCAACGCCTGAATACAAAGCAATATCACTAAATTTTTTTCCTACACCAGTATTTAACTGAATACAATTTCTAGAATACTGGTAATGATAACCGTAGCTTAATTTATAATTAAAAATTTCCAGGGGATCATCGCCGGCGGATGATTTCAACAGCTTTTCATCGGCAGGTAACATATCCAAAGTGATAATATCCAACCAGCCATCGTTGTTGATGTCTGCAATATCGCTGCCCATGGAGAAACGGCTTTCATGGCCGAATGCTTCTGCATTCAGTTCCTTAAATGTTCCGTCTTGCTGATTTACATAATAGTAATCATTTTCATGAAAATCATTGGTAACATAAATATCATCCCAACCATCATTGTTCAGATCTCCTATTGACACATTTAATCCATACCCAATGATGCTGCTGTAAATATTTGCCTGCTCTGTTACTTCAGTAAAATGATTGCCATCATTCCTAAATAGTTTATCACCACTTACTTCATTCATCACCAGCCTTGCATCTGACTTTACATACGTATCTGTTGAATGAACGGAATGATTTACTAAAAAGATATCAAGATCACCATCATGATCGTAGTCGAAAAAAACAGATTGGGTATTAAAGCCTTCCGTATCCAGGCCATACTCATGTGCCTTTTCAGTAAATGTAAGGTTGCCATTATTAATAAAGAGTTCATTGCGGCCATGAAAATTTTTATACTTACCTACTTCACACACATAGATATCCAGCAGCCCATCAGCATTTACATCAGCGATGGTAACACCTGTTTTCCAGTTGCCCTTGCCCTGCACACCTGCCTTATCGGTAATGTCCTCAAATTTCAGGTTGCCTTTGTTCAGGTACAATTTATTGCTTTGCTGATTGGAAGTAAAATAGATATCTGCCAATCCATCATTGTTAAAATCGGCCAGGGCTACGCCTCCGCCATTGTAAAAATAGAGGTACTCTAAAATATTTGTTGAATCTGAATCGGTGATTCGATTGATAAAATCAATGCCTGTTTCATTAGCATGTAAGGAAGAAAACAGGGTATCCTTCTTTTGTGTGCAGCCAACCAACAAAAGAAGGAGCAGGAAATATCGTAGATGTTGATAAAGCAAGTGAACTATAAATTTCTAAGCCAAATATTCCTGTAACTGATGGGTTCACTTTTATCACCATGTGCCTGCAATTTGATCGGTGCAGCACCATGCGGCCTGTAAGAAGGCTGGCCTATGTAGGGTGTATCTCCCAGCAGGCTAACGTTGTTCTGTACCAGCACACCATTGTGAAAAACGGTGACCCTTGCCAATGAAATAAGGATGCCGTCTTTGCTGAATTTAGGAGCAGTCCAAACAACATCATAGGTTTGCCATTCACCTGGTTTTTTACAGGCATTCGCCAAAGGAACAGCCTGCTTGTACATGCTGCCTACCTGGCCATTTACATAAGTGGTGTTTTTATAATTATCTAATACCTGTAATTCATATCCGCCTGCTCCCCATGGTAATGCCGCCAAAAAAATTCCGCTATTACCCCTTGCCTGCCCGGAGCCTGTAATGTTCTCTGGAATGCGGTATTCAATATGCAGTTGAAAATCGGTGAACATAGCACGGGTTTGGATATCACCGGTAGATTTATTCACCGTCATTATGTTATCAGCCAATACCCATTTTGCCGCAGTTGAGTCTTTTGTATTAATCCACTGATCAAGATTTCTTCCATCAAATAAAACAATTGCATCAGAAGGTGCGTCGCTAAAACTGCTGCCCGGTGAAACAACGGGTGGTACAGGGGAATAAAATTCAGTAGCCTCCGGTTTTGTTTGGGCATAAAGGGTACAATAAATGGGGGCTAATAAAGCAGCCAGCATAAGCATTCGTTTCATTTTATATCGGTTAAAAGGTAAAAAAAATTATAGTTGAAATGTACAAAAGAGCCGGGTGGTGATTCATTAGTTCAATACCTCTATCGTTATTTTCCTGTAATAAATTTCAGCGCCTTCAGATTGTATCAATATCTTTCCTTCATTCAAAGACGGTGATTCAGCCTCGTTTACAACAACGCCATTTACAATATAAGTGATCTTGTTGTTGTTAACGATCACTTCTACAAGATTCCATTCACCATGTAACTTTTCATTGTCTTTTTTCTTTTTAACCATGTTGAAATTCTTTGGTTCGGTTTGCTTGCCATCAATTACCACAGTAGTGCTATCTATTAACCACATATCGCCTACATCACCTTCCTGCACCTGGCATTCAATTGATTTCGGCCAAACAAAATCCTTTTCGCTCATCGGCATGTAAAAGCAAATACCGTTATCTCTCTTAATGGTATCGGCATCCCTTGGAGGATATTTTTTTTCACCCCACTTAAATTCCGCATACAAATGAAAATCCTTAAAGACTTTTTTGGTGCAGATATAACCAAACTCCTTCCCGGTTATATGTAGTAAACCATTCTCAACTGTAAAAACTTTCTCAGGATCGTTATTCTTTCCTTTAGTAGTTAAGAAACTGTACCATCCATCCAGGTTTTTTCCGTTGAACAGCGGTTGGGTGTTTTTTTCCTGGGCGCTTACACCCAAACACATAAGTAAATACGAAGCAATTAATATTCTTTTCATTTTACATTTTTTTTAAATTACAGATTGAGTATCGTTAGCTTGCCATTATTCTCTGCAACAACAAGAACGTTCTTCTTACTCACCTTCCACTACTTTAATATCCCTTACTGCGCCCCTGATGTTGATGCCGCTTTGCTTTGCTGTTGGCAATAGGGATATTGTTAAATTGAAACGAGGCATAACTATTCAAAAACCATTTTCCCAAAAAAACGTGGCAGGTGAAAATCAGGAACAGCTGATTCAACCGGGCTCCAGGTAAGGAAATGTGGATCCTTTAATTTATCGCCACATTTATAAAAGTTGGCCATGCAAGCGTTGCCACTTTCAAAATTATCAACCCGGCTGCCTTTAAATATTGATATTGGTATTGCAGCAGTTAATTCCCACTTTACATTGCCTTGCTCACGGGATAATATTTGAGCATGAATTACCACTTCTTTTACTACTACAGCATCTAAAAGTATGCGGCCTTCTTTAGCTTTGCCCCATCCAACCAATAAGGTTCCAATGCAATTAAATTCAAAATTATAATAGCAGTCATCGTTGCTGAATTTTATAAAAAACTCTACACAGGAATCTTCCCAAACATCACTGTTAATTTCGGTATTAACAGCCCGCAATTCTTTTTCTGCAACAAAATATTTTAAATAAATAAAAGTACTGTTGTAGGCAATAGAAAAGTAAACATCAGGTGCATAAGAAAAAAGGGGCCAGGGTGCATAATTCAGCTTATGCTTTTCAAGATTATTAAATACTGTAGCAGCATTGCCCGATAAAATATCCTCTTTTGAAAAGGCAAGATGCCTGGCTGTTACCTGCTTCATTTCTACTTTTATTACAAGATATAAAATGCATCAGTATAAAAAAAATTACACCTGCCGCTTCGTCATTTTTAAACGGATGCTATTCAACAACGGCGTTTTTAAAGTGCCTCTTTCTCATCTTTATAATACCAGGCAGACTCATACTGTCGGGATTAATAGATTAGGGATTTGCTGGTATTTCATTATGGTTTCACAGGTCAAAGACCCTTAAAGTAGTAAACATGAAATTATCTTTTTACGAAATGTAGAAAGCCGGGAAAATTCCCTGCAAATACCGATTAAGTTTATTCAAAAAAAGCAGACATAAAATGAAGCCATTCATATCAAAAAGTAGGATGAACTTCTGTTAAGTCTGTGCTTTTATATTTTATCCACAATTTTAAACCAGCAAAATTCCTCGTCCTGGTATAATTATTAACACCTTGTTCAGCAGCCGGTCAAATGCCTTCGCATCAATTATCTTCGCAACAAAAAAATATGTCATCTTACGGTAAAACCTGGTGGGGCTTACAGTGGCTCAATTCGCTAAACAATATAGATTACAGCAACCGCCTGCCCCGCGGTAAAAGTTATGCCAATAAGGGTGCCGTAGTTAAAATTGACATTGAAGAAAATAGAATTTCTGCACAGGTAAGTGGCAGTCGTCCCAAACCATATAAAGTTGACATTATACAACCGCCTTTTTTCGATCCCGAGTTGGGCCGATTTTTAAAAGCACTGGCAGAGAAGCCAGTCATTATTTCTAAATTACTGAATAAGGAATTAGACCCCGAAGTACTTACCATCGCCGAAAAAATGGGGCTGAAAGTTTTTCCAAAACAATGGACCGATTTTAAAATGCAATGCTCATGTCCCGATTGGGCAGTGCCTTGCAAACACCTTGCCGCCGTAATTTATAAGGTAAGTTCCGAAATAGATAATAATCCCTTCCTCGTTTTCAGCCTGCACAATGTGGATTTAATTGCTGAGATGAATAAGTTAGGTTTGTTTGTAAATAAGGAGACCACAAAAATCCCCTTGCTTACCGATTTATATTTTAGCCCTGCCAAAAAGGAAAAAAAGCCTAAAGATTTTAATAACGAAAACGCATACATAAAGCCGGGCTTTTCAAAACTTAAGCCCATTCACGAGCCGCTTGCAGCACTGCTTTCCGACCATCCTCCGTTTTATCACGGGGCCGGAAATTTTAAAGAAAAATACACAGCAGCCGTTGCCCGAAATGTAAAAAATACCCAAAAAATACTGCAGAATAAAATAAGCCTGCAGGCAGCCATCAAACGAAGTATTGATACTGAGTACATCGGCGTTCGCAGCAAACAAACCATCGTACTGGACGAGCACTTAAATACCAAAGTATTTATTGACAATGTAAAAAATTCATTGCCTGAATTTTTACTGCAATTGGTACAAATACCTATTAATAAAGCGCTGGACTATCAGCCCTCCACCGCCGCATTACATACGTTATTGTATGCGTCGTTGCACTTACTTTCTAATGGCGCAGTGGTGCCTCAGATTGTGCAACAACCTGATAAATCATTTTCTATAAGATGGCTACCGGCCGTGCTAAGTAAAGAAGTGCGCAACCTGTTAGAACAACTGGAACAGATACTGCCTCCGGGCATTTTTGTTTGGGAAGAAAATAAAAAGCATAATGAAATAAACAACCAGCCTGTATTTAACCTGCTTGCCTTATTCATTACAGAATTACTGCATCTTTTTCAGGAAAGAAATGGGGATGATGTATGCTTCAATTTATTTTTTAAAAACGACCGGTATAATTTTACAAAACCCGGTGAAGAGGCGCTTAGTGGAGGCATTGCTGCATGGCTGCAAAAGTACTTTATTACCCAGGGAAATTATAAGCCGCAAATTGAAGTAACAGAAACGATTAACGATCAATTTCTCATCACACTTAACATCACCCAAAAAAACAAGCCATTAGATACACCGGTTACCTTGCGGGAAATTTTACACCTGAAAAAATTTGAAAAAAGCCGTTTTGAAATCCTGTCGTCAGTAACACAACTAAGCCCTTTTATGCAGGGGTTGGATGCCTACATAAATACCAAAGGCCAGGAATTAATGGAGATGGATCTGGACACATTTGCGCCATTTTTATTTGAAATAATACCGGCCATACAACTGTTGGATATTGATATTTTATTGCCAAAATCTTTGCAGCATATTCTTAAACCAAAAGCCACGGTAAAAGTAAAAGCCAAAGTCGGCAAATCCTTCCTGAGGTTAGATCAATTGTTTGATTTTGATTGGCAGGTAGCCATTGGCGATACGGTAATGGGGGAAGATGAATTTAAAAAATTGCTTAAAAAGTCGGATGGATTAATAAAATACAAAAGCCAATACATTTATGTAAGTAAAGAAGAACTTGAAAAGATACACAGGCATTTTACCAAAGATGACAAAATGGATTCGTTTCAACTATTGCGCACTGTGCTGAGTGGCGAATATTTTGGGGCACCGGTTTCGTTAACCGATGAAGTAAAAAAACTTATAAAAGAAATTACCGATATAAAAGAAATACCATTACCTAAAAATATCAACGCACAGTTGCGCCCTTACCAGCAGAGGGGATACTCCTGGATGTACCGTAATGCCAGGATTGGCTTCGGCTCTGTAATAGCCGATGATATGGGTTTGGGTAAAACCCTGCAGGTAATAACCACCTTATTAAAATATAAAGAAGAGGGTATGCTGAAAGATAGAAAAGCCCTGGTAATAGCTCCTACCGGGCTGCTTACCAACTGGCAGGCCGAAATTGAAAAGTTTGCGCCATCCCTAAATACGCATTTGTTTCATGGCAGCAACCGTAAAATTGAAGACGGATACGATATATTACTTACCTCTTATGGTATTGCCCGTACGGAAGCTTCGCTACTGAAAAAAATGCCCTGGCATTCGCTAATAATTGACGAAGCACAAAATATTAAAAACGCCGACACCGGGCAAGCGAAAGCCATTAAAACCATACCAGCAGATAATTTTATTGCCATGAGCGGCACGCCGGTAGAAAACAGGCTGAGTGAATTCTGGAGTATTATGGACTATTGCAACCGGGGCCTGTTAGGTTCGCCAAAAGATTTTAAAGAAACCTTTGCCACCCCCATTGAAACATACAATGATGTAGCCACTGCCGAAAAATTAAAAAAAGTGACCGGCCCGTTTTTAATGCGCCGGTTAAAAAGTGATAAACGAATCATCAGCGACTTACCGGATAAAATTGAAATGGATTGTTTTTCTACTTTGGCAAAAGAGCAGGCAAGCCTTTACGAAAAAACGCTGGAAGAAGCGCTTAAAGAAATTGATGCCATAGATGCCAGCGATAAAAAGGGATTGTTTGTACGGCAGGGATTGGTATTACAAATGATTCTGGCTTTAAAGCAAATATGCAATCACCCTGCACAATTTTTAAAAAACAATGTGTTAGATGCAACCATGAGCGGCAAGCTGATACTGCTTTTTGATAAGTTAGATAGTATTGTGGAAAGCAATGAAAAAGTGCTGATATTTTCGCAGTTTACACAAATGGGTAAAATGCTGCAGCATTTTATTAAAGAACGGTATAATGAAACGCCGTTGTTTTATCATGGAGGAAATACGTTAAAGCAACGTAAAGAAATGGTGGAAGCTTTTCAAACCAATCATGCCGATAAAATTTTTATACTGTCTTTAAAAGCAGCCGGTACCGGTTTAAACCTTACCGCCGCCAACCACGTAATTCACTACGACCTATGGTGGAACCCGGCCGTAGAAGCGCAGGCAACTGACAGGGCTTACCGCATTGGGCAAAAAAGTAATGTAATGGTACACCGGTTTATCACTAAAAATACTTTTGAAGAGCGCATTAACGACATGATACAATCTAAAAAAGCACTGGCAAACATGACCGTTGCCACCGGAGAAAACTGGATAGGAAATTTAAGCAACAAAGAATTGAAAGATTTATTTGCTATGGCATAGTTGATAAATAAATCAATGTGCTGCCTGGTGCTGAATGATTTAATTTACCAGAAGCCAATCAGGTGCAGAGCTGCGTCCTGTGTCTCGTTGTTACTTTGTAAGCTATTCAACAAAACTGTTCCGCTAACTGTACCGGTTCGTGGCACACGAAACGCAATTGCCATTCTGGCGCAGGAGTCTCTCCCGTGCCCTCTTGTTACTAAGATTCAAAGTATTGAGGTGTCGAAACAAAATGTTGGCATTTCCCTTCGGGTCGGGCTTTCCACTACAATCTTTTTTGAACAAAAAAGGATTTTCGCTGCAATCCCTGTAGCTCCGGTTCGTGGCACAAGAAACGGAATTGGGGCCGGGGCTATCATCTTCATCCTCACTTCACCCACAGTTCCGGCTATCCGCTGCAAGTACGGCACAGCCCCAATACACAAATGCCTCACCGGGCTTTCCGCTACTATCCGGCAGCTCGTCAGCAGTTGAACGTTATTGGGCTTTTATTGTGTTTTGTATTTGATAAAGTCGGGGTTGTATATTCAGAACCCCTGACCTCAACGATTAAAAGAAAATCCTAAAAATGCTGTAGCACCGTTTCGTGGCACACGAAACGCAATTGTATTCTCTATCAAAATAATTCATTTGCCACGAACCACGGCGATAGCATACCTGACAAAACATAATCTGTTTTCTGCCCGATACAGTAAACGCTTGCCAGCAACGTCTCCTTCACAGCCATGTGAGTGGGCCAGGGACATTGCGTCTTTTCAGGTTGTTGATTACAACTCACTCACTGATTAACGCTTCAGCCGTTGGTCAATAAGACACAACTGCGGCCTTTCTGATAAGTTGATTTATTAAATGCGTTACCAACAATGGCATTTGTTGTTTTGTAATTCTTTTGAATTGATACCAACAATTGCTTTATGCTTCTTTCTATAAATTTTGTATAAAACTTTTTCTGCCTCTTACAACGACAACCAATTGAATTTACAATTGAGTCGGTATTGCCCATAACTTCTTTTTTACAGGTTGCCCCGCTGGGGCAATTACTATTAAACATTTAATTTTTCTACAAAGAGATTGCACCGCTGGTGCATAGAGGCGTTTGTATATCTCGTTTTCACGGATGGCTTTGTTATCTTTTGTATTCGTGAAAACCTTATCGGTACGAATATACGCCAGCGGCGTAACCTGTTTGTAGACAACAAAACAAAATTCAATTTGCCCCAGGAGGTGCAATCTGTTTATATCCTGGCCTGGTAAGTAAACAATTCGTAGTACCGGCCTTTTTTATCAATCAATTCCTGGTGATTGCCACGTTCGGCAATTTTGCCGTTTTCTATTACCAGTATCTGGTGCGCCTTGCGGATGGTGCTTAACCGGTGTGCAATTACAAAAGTGGTTCTGCCTTTCATCAGTTCGTTCAGGCTTTGTTGTATCAACGATTCACTTTCGGTATCTAAGCTGGAAGTAGCTTCATCCAGCAGGATGATTTTGGGATCGGCTAGTATTGCCCGTGCAATGGTAATGCGTTGCCGCTGTCCGCCGGATAGTTTGATGCCCCGTTCGCCAATGATGGTATCCAGGCCTTTGTCAAAGCGATCGGTAAATTCATTCACATAAGCAGCGCTTACTGCTTTGGTCATGCTTTCTGCAGAAGCATCGGGGCGGGCAAATAAAATATTTTCCCGGATGGTTCCTTCAAATAAAAAATCGTCCTGCAGTACCACACCCAGGTGCTGGCGATACTCACTCAATATTACTTTGCTCAGGTTGATGCCATCAATGGTAATGCTGCCGCTATCGGGTGTGATGAAAGTGGCGGCCAGGCTGGCAATGGTTGTTTTGCCCGAGCCCGAACTACCCACCAATGCTGTAACTGATCCTGCCGGTGCATCAAAACTAATATCTCTAACCACTTCCTTGCCTTCTTCGTAAGAAAAAGAAACATGCTCAAAACGGATATCTCCTTTTAAAACCGGCAGTTTAATGGTACGGGCTTGTGCATCATTTTCAGGATCCATATTCATGATCTCCTGCGTTCTGTCAAGCCCGGCAAAAGCCTCGGTAAGCTGGCTGCCGATATTACTCATTTGCACAATGGGCGCAATCATAAAACCCAGGTATAAAGTAAAGGATAGAAACTCGCCAAACGTAAGCTCGCCGTTAATGATCATATAACCACCGATACCCATAATGCCTGCTGATGCAAGGCCAAGTAATAAGGTGGCAGAACTGGTAATGATAGCGGTAGAAGTAAGGCTCTGTTTTACATTCAGGAACAATTGTTCTACTCCTTTTTCAAAGGTTTTATTTTCCTGTTCTTCTGCATTAAATCCTTTAATGACCCTTACGCCATTGATGGTTTCCGTAAGCCTGCCGGTTACTTCGGCATTGAGTACGCCCCGCTTTTTAAAAATAGGCCGTATATAGGTAAAGGCTTTGGCAGCCACCACTGCAAACAATGCCACCGGCACCAATACGTACAAGGTCATCATGGGGCTTATTCTTATGAGCAGCACCAGGGAAATTACTGCGGTTAGCAGGCCGCCGATTAACTGCACAAGGCCCGTGCCTACCAGGTTTCGCACCCCTTCTACATCCGTCATAATGCGGCTTACCAATGCACCCGATTTGTTGTTGTCGAAATAACTGATAGGCAATGACAGTATTTTTTTCTGCACCTTAAGACGCAGTTGTGATATGAGGTGTTGTGCTTCTACACTTAATAATTTGGTAAGCAGGTAGGAGGTAACGGCTTGTATCAAAATAGAACCTGCCACCACCGCAATCAGGATTTTTAACATGTGCAAATCCTTTTTTACAATCACTTCATCTATCAGGTATTTGCTGGCGCCGGGCAGCACGAGACTTGCCAGCCTGCTTACAACAATCAGCAACAGGCCAATGAAAACAACTTTTCTCCTGGGCCAGATAAATTCTTTAAAAGCCTGCGACAGGGTTACGGAAGATTTGGGTGTACTCATGTTGCCAATTTTTTATTGGTTGCAAAGGTAAGTGCTGATGGCATGAGGAAAAGCTGTTATACCTTCTTAACAGTAGCTGTCAGCATCTACCGGAATCCGGCTTCATAATGCTGTAACGAAAAGCGCATACTGTAATACTCTTTTATTTCAGTGTTTCTCTTGCCAGCAGAGCAATCCCATCGCCAAACCCCTGCTTCTTGGAGTTGTTATTAAGAATGCATTCTGCAATAAGCTCTGCCGCCGTGGCCGGTGTCCTTCAACCAGGTGAGCGGGATATGAAATGCTGGTGGCCACACAATAAAGTCATCATTGCCACATTACTTGCCTGGTTAATGACGGGTAATGAAAAATATGCAGCAATGCATAAACAGGTACATGATAATTCGTATAAACATTTTTATGATAGAGAAAATGGTGAATGGTTTGGCTACCTTCATCGTGACGGAAGGATTGCCCAAACAGCAAAAGGAAATTTATACAAAGGGCCGTTTCATTTACCAAGACAGAAATGGTATTGCAGCCAGATTTTGAAAGAATATTTATATAGATAAAATTTGCAATAAGTGGAGTTGATAAATAGGTTTAACGGAATATTGAAAAAGAGCATCAGCCTTCGCAAATGAACGAATGGAAATTTTTTGACCCAAAGGACAGGGGTGCATTTCAAATTGTCGCTGGCTGGTGGAGACACCAGACAGGGCAGTCAGCCGTGGGCGGTGTCTCCACCGCCCACAGTCTTACAAATA
>JBDUEK010000042.1:0-53618 GCA_040002495.1 Ferruginibacter sp. | reverse complement strand
TTATCCCGTTTTTCCATAGCCTAATGTATGAAATAATGGGATAACTAAGCGCCTACACCTATAAGATTATTGTAACCCTGAACTACGTTTTCTGAACATGTCAAAGTAGAATTAATTGAATTTAAATGCTTTTTGAATTGCACTGCCCTTTAGGGCGGTGATAAATGGAAAACTATCCTTCCTGGCTTTAGCCAAATCTTTTTTTTGGCTAAAGCAGGATATTGAATTATAATTCAATATCCTGCTCAAAGGAAAAGGCAGTGCAAACCGGCGATACATTACATTAGGTGATGCATTGATTAAGAAATTACAGAACAGCTACCATTAAACGATGGCTCCTACTAAAATTTGTTCCCAATTGCTACAAAAGTACAAGTGAGTGACACAACGATGATGCCATGAAAAACAACCGCTTGCAAAATAATTTTTAAAATGAGGCAATTATTAAAACGACATCGCATTTCCACCACGGCCGCCTGTAATGGAAGTGCGGTTGATACTGGCACCGATTAAGCCGCCGGTACCAATACGTATGCCGGTGATGCCTTGTTTACCATTTGAATAGGCAGATACAAAATCAACCCTGAAAATTTTCAGGATATTTTCGAGCCCGATAAAAAATTCCGAATAGTAATTGTCTTTATTTACAATGAATGCGTTTCCTCCTCCAACCAGGTTCCAGTTAAGCCGGTTAAAGAGGGGGATTTTATTAGTGAACAAGCCATTGAAATGATGTTCTAAATGTATGATGCTATAAAAAGTTGCAATGGTACTGTTGGCATAATATGGCGCCAGTTGAAAACTATTGAGATACTCACTTGCAGCGATGGATCGGTTACCGTTGAAGTGCTGATAATCCTGTATAAAAACCGACTTGCGGTTGATAAAACCACCGATACCAATTTTGTATTTTAGCGTACCTGCCAGGTTAAAATTCTTGTCATCAAAAATTGAGAACTTCCATTTATCAAAATTTACATCGCTGCCAAAAACTCCGCTGATTCCCTTTGTATAATTAAATGCAAAGGTTGGAATTTTTGATCCGATAGAAATTTTTCGGTTGGGGAACTGAATAAATTTTTGCCCGGGTTTTATGCTAAGATCAATGCTCAACAACACTGCCTGGTGCCTTACAAAAACATCCTGGCTAAATTTACCAAAGGGATAATTGGGTGTAATGTTTACTGTGTCGCTTTTAAAAAAAGTGTAGCTGGTTGTATTGCTTAATGGCTTTCTGTCTTCGTACAAAGCATTTACACGTACTCGTAAACCGCTTTCAAATCGTTTTGAATAACCGATATTTCCAAAGGTATTTTCATAGATTTTCATCAGGTTATCGCCAAAGAATAATGTACCAATACTATTTACCAACGGCGTAACCGGGCTTTCTTTATTAAATTGGCTTACTCTTGATCCTCCGGAAAATTGCCATGCATGTCGTCGTAATCGTTTGTCGTTGTCCAAATCACGGGTTCGCAGCGTTATATCAAGCCAGCCATTAAAATGTTTATTATTTAACCCATACCTAAAATTAGGATTGATGTTAAGCTCAGTTTTAGATTGCTTCAAATACTTATTAAAATAACCGCCTGTATTAATTGCCAATCCCTCTACCGTATTGTATTCCAGCTTTTGTATGAGTGACTCAATACCCCAACGGAATGGATTGGTATTGCTGTAATGCGACCGGTTGATACCAGACCAAAACAGATCCAATGGTTTAATGTGCCCCTGCTTTTTTCTGAGCGAATCAATGGATTGACGGCTTAACAAAGAGTCTTTATGTATTTCAAACAAACTATCTTTCACCAGGTAATCCTTCACTTCTTCTTTTTCAAGTGGCATAGGACGTATGGTGTCCCAGTAGGCTTTTGTTTTTTTATTTACACCCGTATCGTACTTGATGATTACATTGTTGAAATATGATTTTTTAAACACCGGTTTAATATCATAGTTGGAATAAACGTTTACAAAGTTTGCCACTGCATCAATCCCAAACTGGTTAAAACTAAAGTGAAGCACCTGGTTTTTAATGCGCCAGGCATTATTAGAAACGGGCACATGAAACTGGGTAATTTGAAGGGTATCAATAATCTCGAGTTGGGACTTTTTTGTAAGAATAAGATCTGTGCTATGGATGCGCCAATCGCCTTCTGTGATATTGATGATACCTGAAAACAATGGCTCATAATTTCGTCGTGGCATAACCCGGATGCTATTGATTTCTTTCCCATTTTCCCAATAACTACCTAAAAATTTAAAGCGATAAAAATTGAGTGCGCCATCAGCAATGGGAGAAACAAAACCACGCGGATTGAGCCTTTCGGTAAAAACTGTTACATTGTTTTGATAAAAGGAAATAAAGGTTGGGAAGGTAAAACCAAATCCATCGCTTCCACTTACCCTGCTGCTTTTTACTTCCAGTTTAAATTTATCCGGCAATTTGGTTGCAATGGTTGAAACAGATTCAGATAGGTAGATAATGCCCTGGCCGGAGGTATCGAGCCCCATATCCTGCCGACTTTCATCGGATATTTTGCGGCCGAATATTCTTTTAGGCAGCCGACGCAATCGCATCATATCTTTTGTATATAAATCGCAGGTGAAAGCATCTACTTCTTTGCGATAAGTTTCCCGCTTTTTTATGGCTTCTCTTATAATTGCGTATGCAGGATCTTCTTCATTACTTTTTACAATAACTTCTTTTAACACCAGTTTTTGTTCAGATAAAACAAAAACCAATTCAATATCCTGGTCTTTTACAATTACGGGCTGCTCCTTGGTGGCGTAGCCGATATGCTGACATACAACTGTATAATTTCCGGGATTGACGCCAACAGAAAACTTTGCCCGATTGTTGGCACTGGCGCCAATGGTAGTTCCTTTTATAGTAATGGATGAAAATGGCAGCAAGTCGCCTTTATCGTTATAAACTGTACCAAATATTTTTTGAGCAGAGGCATTCAGGGAAATCGTCAATAACAGCAGGCACACAATTTTTCTCATAACTCATTCTCAATTACATAATGTGAGGCAATTTACTATCGACATAATAAACTATGCCAGGTTTAACAATATTTATAGAAACCTGGTCCTGTTATTCCATAACCGGGCCAGTATACAAATCAATTAGCCGGGCACATTGCAAAATGAAAACTTCACTTTACTGCATCATTACCTGTTCACTTTTCCCTTACGTAAAAAGCTACCAGAGAGTGCCGCAAAACCTGCTACCAGCGCTCCGATTAACGCAGTTACAATTATCAAACCCACAGGACTATCTGATTTTAGAATGAGCTGGGAAACTCTGTGAGCCAGTATATGATCGTTGCCGGCACTTAAGGTAAAAGATAAAATGCCCCACAATAAAAACAGGGCTATAAAACCACTGAGGAAAGATTTTCCCGGACTTTGCGGAATTAATGCAGCAACTACAAAGGCTACAATGGCAATAGACCACCAGGGCAGGTATAAACATGCCGCAACACTTAGCAAAGCAATTAACAGGATAGTAACTATAAATTTCATTGATTGATTTTTAATAATTAGTTGGTTTGAATTCAAGTAGAAAATTTCTGAACTATATTTTAGTTTAATCAAATCATCTGGTGTTAAGTTATTACTTTAATACACGAATTTTAGAACCTTATTACACTGATTACTCAGCTATATGGATGAATTAGTGTAATTCGTAATAATTCGTGTAATAAGGTTTACCACAAACCACTAACCTGATTTACTAAAACTCATTTTCCATTTTACCTTTTTACTATTCACCTCATCTTTAGTCATTAACCAAAGAGAATAATATTTTCCTGCGGCCCAGTTGTCTATAAAATTTGCATAATACTTACTGCCGGGATTACCGCTTTGTCCTCCGGGGTACACACCATACGCTTCCGTCTTTTCTGTTAAACTAACAATCATTCTCCAGCTTGGCCCATGATTGGACTTTGCTGCATTTATACAATGCAGGCCACCACCAATTGGCAAATTCAACTTGCTAAACGGCTTTAATTTTAGCAGGTGATTGATGCCAGTTCTTTTATAATCTGCCCATTTCAACCTGCCTGCTTTTTCCGCTTTACTGAGTGTTGCTACCGAATTTTTAAATGCCATTGTCACATCATCTCTCAACGTTTCCGTGTCTGCAGTTGCTATGTTATCTAAAAACGGGTATGCCGAATCTTTTAAAACGCCTTCCAGCAAACTGCTTTCATAAGGCCTGTTAATTACTGCAGGTGCCTTAAGATAATCATCATCAAAAACTATGTCGGCAAAATTATCCCACATCACAGAAAAAACAGTTGCACCTTCAGACGCAGTATCATTCCTGAAATCCCAGGATCTTAACAAATCAAAATATTTGGTTTCTTCTGCAGTAAAATTTGAATCATTTATATTTTTCAGGAACAATGGCATTGTCATTTCTCCAAAAATATTGTAGTTATCTGTCTGAAGCTTTTGCATATCTTCTGGCGTAATATCACTCATACCAGCCAACCGCCTGTTAATGATCATTCCCCGATATGCTGGATAACCACGGCCAAGATAATATGGATAGGTAGAGTCTGCGGGATATTGATTGGCACTACTAACAAAGGCTCGTTCAGGATTGTATTGAGCAGGGGTTTCATTTTCCGGAATCATGGCCTGCCACCTATAACGTGAGTCGGTACCCGGCATTACAAAATCACCCTGGCCTTTCCATTTTGCCGGCCATTCGCCTTCTGTACGCATGGCGATATCACCACTCTTGCTGGCAAAAGCAAAGTTCTGACCGGGACATTTCATATTGGTAACAGCAGATAAATAATCAGCATAATTTTTCGCTTTATCCAATAAAATAAAAGCCTTCAATTCATTGCTTGGATCATGAGCTTTCCAATGCACGGCATAATTTTTATCATTTGTTGACCGGTCTCCACTAAAGTTTTTATCATACATCACCGGACCAAAAACTGTATAGGCAACCGTGTCAATATAAGGCATGCTATCTTTTACTAAAAAGTGTTCGTACCTGAAAGTTGTCTTTTGCCAGGCACTGTCCAGCCAATATTCCTGGCGGGTTTCATCTTTAAATTTTATTTCATAATAATCCCTAACATCACGCCCTCCATTGGTAACACCCCATGCACAGTTATCGTTGTAACCAATAACTATACCCGGTGATCCGGGAAATGATGCACCATACGTATTATAAGTGGGTGTACTCAATTGTATTTCGAACCAGAGTGATGGAAGATTTAAACCAAGGTGCGGATCGTTACACAAAATGGGCGCACCCGATTTTGTTTTGCTGCCGGCAACTGCCCAATTATTACTGCCATTGTCTTTATCAGGTTTATCTTCCGTTGTTACAACAATATCTTTATTATTCAGGTAACCAGAATCTGCATCTATCGGTGCTTTTACTTCAACACCCGGCTTACTATAAACCGTTCCTTTAGGTATAATTGGGTCCAGTGAATCCTGTTGAAGTGGATATAGTTTTGCAAAATCGTTGGCATCAAAAAAACCTTTGGCATTCGTCATTTCAAAATCGCTTTCACCACCGGCAAGATTCTCCGACATGTATTTTAAAAACAACGCTGTTTTAAGATTGTTCCACTTTTCTGGTTTGTAACCGAGTAGTTTATATTCGATCGGTAATGAACTTTCTGTAAGAGATGCTATGTAGGCATTCACGCCTGCCGTATAATTATCGCAAGCAAGTTTTGTAAGCGGATCTGCTTCCATTTCCTTTAAAGATGCTTCTGCTGCGAACACCATACCCAAACGCCTGAATTCGCGGTCGTGATTAAGTGCAACTGCACCTACCACTTCACTTGCTCTTCCTGCTGCTGCAAAAGTTTGTAGTTCCATTTGCCAAAGGCGAAATTTTGCATGAAGGTATCCTTGTACAAAATGTACATCGCCTTCATCTTCTGCAAATACATGTGGCACCAGGCGATCATCGAGGTACACATTTACTTTTCCTTTTAATTGAGGAAATTTAAGATCAGCATTAAAATCATTTTCCACATTCTCAGCATTTTGCCAAATGCCAGATTGTGGATTTAATAATTTACCCAGCGGCAGTTTGGTATTCAATACAACAATTAATGCAATAGTAACAAGAGAGAAGATGATGAGTGGCAAGATTCGCATAAAAAATTATTATCGTACAAATTAAGGAAAACCTGCTTTACCAATACAAATTAGATTATTTATTTTTGCCGGATGGCTACTGAAAGCATTGATGTAAAAAACATACTTGGGCTGAAACTCCCTTCCGACCCACGTTGGGTAAACCTTGCAGAAATGCAGTTGGAAGAAATTTTAACTGATCATGCCTATTGCGAACAGAAAGCAGCAACCACCTGCATTACGTTGATACAACGATACTCCGATAAAGAAAAACTGGTTACAGAATTAAGTCCAATCGTGACAGAAGAATGGGGCCATTTTCGCCAGGTATTGGCAGAACTTCACAAAAGAAATTTATCGCTTGGCAAACAACGGAAAGACATATATGTAAATAAACTGATTGAGTTTCAAAAAAAAGGTGGCAGTCCTGATGACCGGTTGCTGGATCATTTACTAACTATGGCGCTGATAGAAGCCCGAAGCTGCGAACGTTTCAAACGATTGAGCGAGGGATTGAATGACGAATACATGCGAAATTTCTACCGAAAATTTATGGAAAGTGAAGCCGGTCATTACACCTTATTCATTACGCTTGCTGAACATTATTTACCAAAAGAACGGGTAAGAAAAAGATGGGCAGAATGGCTTTACTATGAAAGAGAAATGATTGACAGCATTGAAGTGCGGGGGGATAGGATACATTAGTTGGGGCGTTATTGTTGGTGGTTTTACAAGTTCATGGTTCATAGTTGATGGTTCATGGTTGATGGTTCATGGTTGATGGTTCATGGTAAATGCACAGTTCATAGTTTAGTTGATGGGTCATAGTTGATGGTTCATGGTAAATGCATCGTTCAAAGTTTGGTTGATTGATTATGATTAACGGCCAAACAACTCCTATTGTCCATAGCTTATAAGAGCCATTGTACAATAAACTGTATACAGTACAAATAACTCCCCTTTGGGGTCGGGGGCCGTTCTCCTTTGGAGCCGGGGCAGTACTTTTTTACTCTTCAAAATACTTTCTCTCTTCTTCAAAATCAATGTACGGATACAACTTATTTAGCTCAATTACTTTCTGCAGATTTGTTTGCAAAAACTTTTTGTGTTGTGCCGATGTTGGGTTAAAAGGTTTATGGCTTTTTGCCGCATTGATTACATTAATCTCCTTCATTAATTTTTGTGTAGGTTCATCTATACAGGTTGCTACAAATTTTTCCCACACATAATTTGTTGCTGCATAATTGGGATGCACCATGTCTTCTGCATAAAACCGGTAATCACGTAAATCATCTATGACCAGTTCGTATGCAGGAAAATATAAAATATTTTTTTCTGCGTTGGTCAATTGATGAACCGCTTGTATCAGAGCAGATTTGCTCCGGTTATTTTCTACAAAACCATCCCGAATATGCCGTACAGGGCTTATGGTAAAAATTATTTTTATGGATGGATTAAAAGCCACCAGTTTATCCAATGTTTTCCGCAATACATTGTACACTTCATCAACCGTCAACAGCTTTTTATTAAACTTATCTGTAGGTACTTTATGACAATTAGCAACAACCGCTTCATTTTTCAATTCATAAACAAAGGCTGAACCAATCGTAATCATTAACCAGTCTGTAGTTTTAATAAAATCATGTGCCTGTTGCTGCGAAGCATTAATAACCTGTAAACAGCTTGCCTGGTCGGGATGTGAAAACCTGCTGTGATGCTCCCAGCTATTCCAGCATTCGTTTGCATAAAATAAATCATCAGCAACATATTGTTTGTTGGAAATGTATGAATTGATCGAAGTGGAAATACTTATGGGGTTAAATAAAATACCGTTGGGATTTTCCAGTACAGAAAATTTAAATTGCTTCAACTTGCTGCCAATATTTTCTGTAAAACATGAACCTATCAACAGCAACGACTGCTGATGATTGATTGTTGTTGAAAATGGCCTGGGAGAAAACTCTAAGTGAAAATTCATAATTGTGCTGCTGATGGCACGAAATTACAGGAATGTTTTTTAAGGGGTACAACTGGTGATTCTGTAGTTACTATAATGATCAGCTCCATCTAATCAATTGGCATTTAACCCGGAATATCATTAAAAATTTCAACTGCCATTCTACTCGCTTTGGCAACAGCATCCAGGTTAATCTCCGGCAATAGTTTTAATTCATTAAAATAAGGAATCATTAACTCCGTATCCATATTGCCAACTAAATCATTACCTGCCATGGGGCATCCTCCAATTCCTTTTAATGCACCATCAAAACGGGTGCATCCTGATGATAATGCAGCATCTACTTTGTCCTTCCAGTTGTATGGAGTGGAATGTAAATGAACACCAATGGTTGTGCCGGGATAAGTTGGAATTAATGTTTGTAATATAGATGTTACCTGGTCTGGGGTTGCAAGTCCTACGGTATCGGCCAATGAAATAATGTCGATATCCAATTGCACCATTTTTTCTACCCAGTGTTGCACAATTGATTCATCGTATGCATCACCATATGGATTACCAAAACCCATTGAAATATAAATCACTAATTTCTTTTGATTTTTGATGCACAGGTTTTGCATCTCTTCTACCATTTCAAACGACTGCTCGATAGTGCTGTTAGTATTGCGTTGCTGAAATACCGGCGAAATAGAAAATGGAAATCCCAGGTAAGTGATTTCATCAAAAGCTACCGCTTCAGTTGCTCCCCGCATATTAGCAACAATGGCTAATAATTTGGTATTGGTATTTTGCATCACCAGGCCCTTCAACACATCGGCTGTATCTGCCATTTGTGGTATTGCTTTTGGAGAAACAAAACTTCCAAAATCAATTGTATCAAAACCACATTGCAACAACGTATTGATATATTCAATTTTTTTTGAAGTTTGAATAATATGTTTCCAGCCTTGCATGGCATCTCTGGGGCACTCAACCAGCGTTATATTTTTTTGCTGAAACATACTGCAAGATAAATGCATGCATTAAAAATTCAAGCATTTGTTTTGAAGTCTTTGTGCAGTAACTAATTAACATGTAAGCAATACTTGTTAGTAACTAAAAAGTAATTAGAAGGATTGATACATAATAATACCTGGACTCAAAACGTTAAAAGCTCACCACTGCCTTCAATCCAATCATAAAAAAAGCTAACTCATTTTTTTATGATGAAGACTGAGCGGCTTACCCTAAACCACCACTATGAAAATCTGTATAGCAGTCGTTATATGCATGCTACTATCCGTTTGTATGAATGGGCAAAGCCTTAATGAGTCTTATTTTCCAACAAATTTTGCGTCAATTGTTAATACATCTACTAAAGTTTCCGCCACTGTTTCCATAGTCGATTTCAGCAGTTCACCCATGATGATTGATAGTTTAGCAACTAAACCTTACAACAATGCCTGGTATCTTCAAAAAAGCAGGGCTCAACAGTTTAATGGGATTGTTTTGATAGCAGGTGGTTCATTAATTGGAGCCATGGGTTTACATTATGGGTTCAATCATATTTACGATGAAATGGATGATATCAAAAATGGAAATGATTATAAATTTGAAAAGTCATCTTGTACCAGGCTTGCTGTAACCGGGCTAGTATTAATAGCAGGAAGTATCCCCTATTTCATCAGTGCATTAAGAAATAAAAACAAAGTGGGCCTTAAACTAACCTGCCAAAAAACAAGTTTTGGCGCATCTGCAAAGGCATGTAAAAAAGTTACCAGCCTAACGTTTGGCATTCCAATCGGGAGATAAAATCATCCGGACAAATCACCGCTATTATGATATTTGAAATTCAAATAATCAAAAATAGCAAGAACAAAAAAGCCTGCTATTAGATAGCAGGCTTTTTGATTATAAAAACTTATCAATTAATATTCTGCAGCTTTAATCAACTTATCATATTCTGCAACTTTAGCCACTTCCTTTTTTTCATTGGCAACACTTTTAAGAATTGTAAGTGACTGTTTGTAATTTATTTTTTCGGAGGTTTTCGGCTTTTCAATTGAAGCAAACATGCTCACTACCTTTTCTGCATAAGGAACCGATTCGTTCATTTGAGCATCTGATTTGGCCTGTATTTCCTTTTTCTTTTTAAGATCATCTGGTTTGGTGCCTTTCATTTTGCGAGCCTCTTCAGATAAGTCAATTGAATTATTGTAAAGGAAATTTGCCAGCAGGAAATTGGCTTCTAAAGTTGACTTAATTTCAATTGCTTTATTCATTACTTCAATCAACCTTGTTTTGTAGGCAACCATGTTGGAATCTTTCATTTGGTCATCATAGATATAACGATACAATTCAACACCATAGTTATAAGGCAATGTGTAGTTTCCAGGATTTTTCACCATCAACTCATCGTACTTTGTAAATAAACCTGGCTTTTCAACACCGTCAGTAGCTTCTTCAATTTCCATTGCTACCCAATATTCGTTATTTGTAGGATATAATTTTTTACCCTTTTCTATCACATTTGCAAACCCTTCCCTGTTTTTACTGGTTTTATAATAGTCGGCTAAAAATTGGTAAGCATCAATATATTGCGCATCTGAAATGCCTGCGTCTACTATTTTTTGGTAATATTTTGCGGCTGCCTCTTTCTGCTTGGCTTCATTTGCAGAAATTGCGGTATACAAAATAAGCGTAGTGTCAAGCGCAGAAAATTTAAAACTATTTGCACCAGTTAAATCATTGGCAAAGATGTAATCATGAATTGCAAGCCCTTTTTCAAAATTTTCGAAAGCCGCTTTAGGATCTTTCGCCATGTAAGCTTTAACACCCAGGTCAGAATAATAACCAACGTATAAATCAAAAAGCGTTGAATTGTTTGTTTCTGCAAGTAACGGCGCTTTAGGATCTAACTCTCTATACTTTTTTGCTGCTTCAAATGCTGTAGCCTTTAGCGCTTCTGCATCAGCAAGTGGCAAGGTACTGTCTTTGGAAGTTGAGTTGTAAACGTATGCTTTGTAATACCAGGCTTCTGCTTTATCAGCATTTTTGGGTACTGCAAGAAATTTGTCCACCGCCTCTTTGGCTTGCGGGATTTTGCCAAGAATAGCAAATTTTTTGATATCGTTAAGGTCTTGTCCGAAAGTGGCATTTGTAACTAGTCCAAATGCTACCAAAAAGAAGTATTTTGTCATTTATAGAAAATTTTAGTTGATAAAGATATTTAGTTTGTTATGAAATCATGTAAAAACAAACTTGAAATTTCATAAATCATGCCATATTAAACCAAATATTGCCAATTTATTATTCAAAATATAAATTCCTGATTTTCAATGGTCCAACACAATAAATATTTGCAGGTGGTCATAATCAGTATTTTTGCGCAAACCATTTAACCATTTCGATTGATTTCCCAAAATACCATACAACAAATATTAAGTCGCATCGACATTATAGAAATTGTCGGCTCGTTTATCAAACTAAAAAAACGAGGTTCCAACTATTTGGGCCTTTGCCCATTCCACAACGAGAAGTCACCATCGTTTACAGTTTCGCCGGCCAAGGAAATTTATAAATGTTTTGGTTGTGGTAGAAGTGGTAATACCATTGGTTTTTTAATGGAGCATGAGAAGTACAGTTATGTGGAAGCATTGCGTTGGCTGGCTCAGAAATACAATGTAGAAGTTGAGGAAACCGAAACATCACCTGAACAAAAATTACAACAACTTAGTGCCGACAGCCTTTATATCATCAATAATTTTGGACAACAATTTTTCAGCAATGCTTTGTTCAATACTGATGAAGGGCAGGATATTGGACTTAGTTATTTAAAAGAACGCGGATTTAGAGAAGAGATCATCCACAAGTTTCAAATAGGTTATAATTCTGAGGCAAGAGACAGTTTTGCAAAGGCCGCCATCAATGCTCAATATAATTTAGAGTTACTACAAAAAAGTGGTCTGGTTGCTGTACGCGATGAAAGACCGGTGGATAATTACCGGGGCAGAATTATTTTTCCGGTTCACAATCAAAGTGGAAAAGTATTAGGCTTTGGCGCACGTATATTAAAGAAAAATGATAAGGCTCCCAAATATATCAATACGCCTGAAAATGAAATCTATGTAAAAAGTAAAATTTTATATGGAAGTTATTTTGCCCGGATGGCCATTGACAAAGCCGATGAATGTTTACTGGTAGAAGGTTACACCGATGTGGTTTCATTGCACCAGGCGGGTATTGAAAATGTGGTGGCAAGTGGAGGTACCTCGCTTACTCCCGATCAGTTAAGACTGGTAAAAAAATACACCAATAATCTCACCATTATTTATGATGGAGATAATGCCGGTATAAAGGCTGCATTGCGTGGCCTTGATCTTGCATTGGAAGAAAGCCTGAATGTAAAACTGGTGTTAATACCAGATAAAGAAGATCCCGATAGTTATGTAAATAAAGTGGGGCCCGCAGCTTTTATTGAATTTGTTGCTGCCAATAAAAAAGATTTTATCTTATTTCATCTGGGTGTAATGCTGGAAGATGCAGGCACAGATACCAACAAAAAATCGGCTGTAGTAAACCAGATTGCAGAAACCATTTCTAAAATCAACAAAGCCGAAGACTTTACCAAGCAGCAGGATTATATTAAGCAAAGCGCAGCCCTGTTAAAAATAGATGAAGGCGGCCTACATGCACTGGTTAATAAATTTTTAAGGGAAAAGATAAACAAAGAAGAAGCCCGGTCAGCACGAGAAGAAAACAATTACTTTTCATCGGATGAACCTCAGCCTTTTGAAATTGAAGATGAAGCAGTTTCATTATTTAATAAAGACGAGCGGCATGAACAGGCAATGGTAAGAAGCCTGTTGGAATTTGGCCTGAAAGAATGGGATGAAGCCCAACGGGTAGCAGATCATGTATTTGCCGAAATAGCAGAAAATCAGTTGGAAGAACTAATCGACAATAAAAGCCTGATTGAACTGATTAAAGTATATAAAGAACTGTTTGATGAAGGGCAGGAACCAACAGCTAAAAATTTTCTGTATCACGAAAACAGGGAGATGAGTAAACTGGTAATGCAGGTGATGGATTACAATTACGAAATAAGCCCCAACTGGAAAGAAATCTTTGAAGGTAAAATTCAAACCAGGGACGATCTGTATAAAGAAGAAGTTTTTAGCACCGTAAATTATCTTAAGCTAAGAAAGATAAAAAGAATGATGGATGAAAATCAGCGTGACCTTGAAAAGTCCGTCTCACCGGATGAACAGATGATTTTGTTACAAACGCATCAACATTTAAAACAGGTAGAAATTGATCTTACCAAAAAGTTAGGCACTGTTATTTTCAAATAAATGATCCGGTAATAGTGTCGCCAATTATCCATATAAAATCGGTTATCAAACTTTAACTATAAAAACAACAACCATCCAATTAACTGCATGTTACTAAACCTTCCTATACCTGTTAACAGGGCACATCGCATTGCAGTAAGTACCTTCTTTTTTATAGCAGGTTTTACATTTGCATCCTGGGCCAGTCGCATCCCCGATATAAAAACAACACTGCAATTAAGTGACGGCGAATTGGGAGCTGTGCTATTTGCATTACCTGTTGGCTTAATGCTTAGCTTGCCGGCGTCCGGCTTTTTCGTATCCCGCTTTGGCAGTAAAAAAATAGTGATAGCGGCAGCTTTGATTTACCCATTCATTCTAATCCTGCTTGGCCTTGCTGCCTCAGCATGGCAACTCGCTACTGTCCTATTCTTTTTCGGCTTTTTTGGAAGCATTTTTAATATATCCGTTAACACGCAGGCGGTTGGTGTTGAGGCATTATATGGCAGATCAATTATGGCATCATTCCATGGGTTATGGAGCCTTGCAGGATTCACAGGCGCAGCTGTGGGTACATTGATGGTGGCGCTTCACCTTACTCCCTTTGTACATTTCTGCATCAGTTTTGCTGCCAGCATTTTATTAATTTTTGTTACTTATAAATACACCTTACCTCATAGCCCAACCAGCAATCCACAACCCATTTTTGCAAAGCCCGATAGTTCGCTTTTAAAACTCGGATTAATCGCATTCGGCTGCCTGGTTTGCGAAGGAACCATGTTTGACTGGAGTGGTGTTTATTTTCAAAAAGTGGTAAAGGTACCTGTGTCACTTACCACGCTGGGGTATGTAGCATTTATGAGCAGTATGGCAGCGGGGCGTTTTATTGCAGACTGGCTGGTAACAAAGTTTGGCGTAAAATTAATACTGCAATGTAGCGGCCTTATCATAGCAATCGGATTGCTAATAGCTGTTATTTTTCCTTTTATTCCAACGGCCACGATTGGATTTTTACTGGTAGGCATTGGTGTATCATCTGTAGTCCCATTGGTTTACGGACTGGCTGGCAAATCAAGCACTATGTCGCCTGGTGTTGCACTGGCCGCTGTTTCGTCTGTCGGCTTTCTTGGTTTTTTGGTGGGGCCTCCTTTAATTGGTTTCATCTCTCAATATGCCGGTTTGCGTTTGGCCTTTATTGTAATTGCATTCATTGGGTTTGGAACTTCTATACTGGCAACCAAAGTCAAAATCAGTTAGTAAAAAAGTGTCTGTAGGGTTTTCGCAGAACACGCTTGCAAACATTAAATCAGCTACTGCGCAAGCCCGACGTAAGGTACTCTTCAACTAACATGCCGTATAGGTTATTTTCTTAAGGCTGCATCAACATTAAATTAGTTGTGCATTTAGGGTAAACTTGTTGTGGAGCTTTTAAACGTCGGGGTTGCGTGGATGTCTCTTTTTTTATTCAAAGACAATACAACGAAAACCCCGCCGACACAACGTAAAATTTACGAAGAAAAAATCAAACAAAATAAATGGAGCAGGTTTTAGGATATTCTAACTGTGTATCGGCGGAGTTTTCGCAGAACATACTCACAAATAAGAAATCAGCTACTGCGCAAGCCCGACGTAAGGTACTCTTCAACCAACATGCCGTATGGCTTACTTTCCTAAGGCTGCATCAACATTAAATTAGTTGTGCACCAGGGTTTTTTCTGTGGAGTTTTTAAACGTTTGGGTTGAGTAGATATCTCTTTTAAAATTTAAAGACAATACAACGTAAACCCCGCCGTACACAGGAAATTTATTGGAAGAATAATGGAAAAAGATGCCATGGAAATACAGAAGTACAAGGACACAACGATGTCGCCATAAAAAACATCTGCTGGTCAACAAAAAAACAGGATAAATCAAACAGGATAAAGTAGCAACAAATTCCCTTGTACTAAAATAAGATGAACTAATTGTTGTAGTCATTTTAACCGTTTATAAAAAAATTTAAGTCAATTAATTTGCATCCGGTAATTTTGAGCCATGCGTAAAACGCTTAATATTCTTGGTAATTCTTTAAGGCTTACCATGCAGGAACTAAAGGTGAACAAACTCCGTACGGCGCTCAGTCTTACCGGCGTTGCATTTGGAATATTCTGCATCATTGGTGTATTGGCCACGGTTAATAGTTTGGAACGCAATATTCAAAACGAAGTAAAGAGCCTGGGCAGCAATACCATTTACATAGATAAATGGGAATATGGTGGCGGGCCCGAAAAGCCATTTTGGAAGTACCGTGCAAGGCCGGTAATGAAGTACGAAGAAATGAACCTGATAAAGGAACGCTCTCAATTGGCAGATGACATTAGCTTTTTAATAAGATCATCTGGCAATATTTCTCACAACGATGATATTATACAAAATGCATCTGTATATGGCATTGTAGAATCGCAAGCTATCATTCAGCCGATTAGCTACGCTGCAGGCAGGTATATATCTTCAGCCGAATTTAACAGTGGTACCGCCGTAGCATTAATGGGTTTCGACAACGCCGAAAAACTGTATGGCAGCGCAGAACGAGCATTGGGAAAATATTTTGATCTAAAAGGAAAAAAGGTTTACATCGTTGGTGTAATAAAAAAAGAAGGTACCAATATGATTGGCTGGGATTTCGACAATTGTGTGATGCTGCCCTATAAGTTTACCAAACAATTTATAGAAGAAGACAATGCGAACCCGGTATTGATAGCCAAAGGAAGAGAAGATGTAACCCCTGCAGCTTTCATCGACGAACTCGAAGGCATTATGCGGCAAATCCGAAGATTGAGCCCCATTCAAGAAGATAACTTTTCACTCAACAGTGTAGATGCCATCAGCAAAGCCATCACCGGCCTGTTTGGTACGGTCGATATTGTAGGCGGTATCATTGGTATTATCAGTTTAATAGTGGGCATGTTTGGTATCGCTAATATTATGTTTGTAACGGTAAAAGAAAGAACCAGCATGATTGGCCTTAAAAAAGCCATCGGCGCCAAAAAGGCAAGTATCCTGTTTGAGTTCCTGCTCGAAGCCTCCATTCTTTGTTTATTCGGTGGCGCATTCGGATTATTATTTGTTTACATACTTACGCTCATCCTCACCAATGCAGCCGATTTCCCCATATTTATTTCGTTGCCATTATTAGGAGGCACCGTAATTATTTGCCTGGTTGTAGGTATACTCGCCGGTATTTTTCCGGCTTCAAGGGCAGCCAATATGAATCCTGTTGAAGCTATTAGAAGCAAGTAATTTTGATTATTCAAACATCCAAGTATAATTAGCTTTGTTAGCCTGGTTAGTTGAAGGTAAATCAGGAGTAATCTATTGCGTTGATTCCGCTTTATATTATATCCCGAATTAAATTTTTTCAGATATTGTCGGTGTCTGTAAACCCTGCGATGATATCCTAACTTCCGCAATGCAACAATGTTGTGCGCTACCTTTCCTGACACTACTTTTTTGAATCTACATTTCCAACTTGCTTTTGTTCCATTTTAAGTTAACTTTACCGTGATAACTTTTTCAATGGAACAAATAAGAGCGTTAATATTTTACCGACATTATTTTCATGAATTTTTCGACCGACAAAATGAGAAAGTAAAAGAGAAAATTGATTATGTGCTTTTCGTAATGACACATACAGAACGTGTGCCAGAGAAATTTTTAAAGCATATTGAAGGACAAAAGGGCCTTTACGAAATCAGAATTGAAGTTGGTAATAATATCTTTCGCATTTTCTGCTGCTTCCACAAAGGAAAAGTAGTTGTGCTCTTCAATGGTTTTCAAAAAAAAACACAGAAAACCCCAAAAGGAGAAATTGAATTTGCAGTTAAACTGATGAACGAATATTTTGATAATAAATAACATCATAATGGCACCTAAGAAAAAAAATACTACATCGTTAAACGAGCATCTCACTAAGCGATACGGCAAACGTGGCACTTCAAAAAGAACTGAATTTGAAATAAAAGCAAAAGCGTTTCTCATTGGAGAAGTAATTAAAGATGAAAGGCGTGTTGCAAATTTGACACAAGAGCAATTGGCTGATAAAATAGGTGCAAAAAAGAGTTTTATTTCAAGAATTGAAAATGGTAAAACTGATATACAACTTTCCACCCTCTACCGGCTTCTTGAATTTGGTTTGGGGAAAACAGTTGAGTTGACCGTTCGCTGATTATAAGACAGTACAAAATCTTTTAAGCACGGGAGATTGCATTTCCTGTTTGACCCGGTGGCTAACGTGAGTCTCCCGATCAAATAGTCATCGGGGGCCAGCCCATTGCACAAAGCTTCACCGGGCTTTCCACTTCAATCGGGTGTAGCAACCATGCGGTAAAATAGCCATGGGCAAAACACTACATTCAACTATTTTTGCAAAATGGGATCGGAAAGTAATCATCAGAATAATATCGAAAAAGATTCAATAGCACCGGGCAACTTGCCTGATACAACGTCCCAGTCTTTTCAGAAAAGTACCGGGGTAATTCTAGCCATCGAGTCATCCTGCGATGAAACATCAGCGGCTATCTGTATAGATGGAAAAATCCTTTCAAATATCATCGCCAATCAAACCGTACATGAAAAATATGGTGGCGTAGTACCCGAACTGGCAAGCAGGGCACATTTACAAAACATTGTTCCGGTGGTTGAAGAAGCTTTACGGGTGGCTGCTCCCGATGCTGCTCATCACGAGTTACTACAATCATTAGACGCAATTGCATTTACCCAGGCACCGGGGCTGATAGGGTCTTTGTTAGTCGGTGCACAATTCGCCAAATCGCTGGCATTGGCACTGAATAAACCGCTGATTGCAGTGCACCACATGCAGGCACATGTACTGGCAAATCTAATCCCGGATAATAAACCAACCTTCCCTTTTTTATGCTTAACAGTTAGTGGCGGACACACCCAAATAATATTGTGCAAATCACCGGTAGACATGCAGGTAGTTGGCGAAACCATCGATGATGCAGCCGGGGAAGCATTTGACAAATCGGCTAAATTACTGGGATTGCCCTACCCCGGCGGACCGCTCATTGATAAGTATGCAACCAATGGTGATCCAACCCGTTTTAAATTTCCGGAACCACAAATACCCGGACTAAATTTTAGTTTTAGCGGTTTAAAAACATCCATCCTTTATTTCCTAAAAAATGCAGGCACCAGCAATGTTTTTAAAGAGGAATTTACTGCCTCTGAAGAAGAACGTAAAAAGTTCATTGACGAAAACCTCGCCGATATTTGTGCATCTATTCAACACAGAATTATCAGTATTCTCATCAATAAATTAAAGAAGGCCGCAGCAGAATATGGTATTAACCAGGTTTGCATAGCAGGCGGCGTAAGTGCCAATAGTGGCTTAAGAAAAACCTTAACAGAAACAGGTAAAAAAATGGGTTGGCAAACTTTTATCCCTGCCTTTGAATATTGCACAGATAATGCCGCCATGATTGCCATTACAGCCTATTATAAATTCCAGGAAAAAGATTTTGCACCACTAAGCGCCAGCCCATCTGCAAGAGCAGACTGGTAACTGCTTATAAAACATATTTCTTAAAATCAGCAATCGCATTGGCAAATAATTATTTTCAGTTTAAACAATTTACGGTTCAGCAAGATCAATGCAGCATGAAAGTTTGTACGGATGCCTGCATTTTTGGTGCTTATATTGCAAGGCATTTAATGTCAACCAACCAAGCCGTTAAAACCATACTTGACATCGGAACCGGAACAGGTCTACTAAGTTTATTGCTAGCTCAAAAACTTACAGATGCTAACATTACTGCGTTAGAAATTGACGATGCTGCTGTGTTACAGGCCCTTAAAAATTTTGATCAATCGCCCTGGAGTAATAGGTTACAGGTTTCAAATACAGATGTGATGCAATTCAGTTCAACATTTAAATATGATTGCATCATTTCCAACCCACCATTTTTTGAAGCGGATTTAAAATCGCCGGATAAAAATAAAAATGCGGCAAAGCATGATACCACATTAACACTTGAACAATTACTGCAATTTGCCAACACAAACTTATCAGCAGATGGAATATTTGCTGTGCTACTACCCTTTCACCGGATTGACTATTTTATTAAGTTAGCAGCTAAACAACACTTTTATTTAACAGAAAAATTACTGGTAAAACATACAGTAGCACATCCTTATTTCAGGGGCATTTTATTATTTACCCGAATACCTGCATCAATAATAGAAAGTGAATTGGTAATAAAAAATAAAGAGGGCGGTTATTCCGAATCATTTATAGATTTACTAAACGAATATTACTTGTATTTATGAAAATGCTGGAGCAATAAATAATTAAGCAGTCTTATCAAAAAACACTTCGTAGAAATCTACCCTATTGTCCTGCATATTCTTTCATAAATGCAAAGCTTTCTGTCAATTCCCCCTGCTCCACCATCGTGGCTTTTCTGATTGTCTCACTACCCCCGGTTCTAATATCCTCCAATACATATTTTATTAACTGTTCACCAAAATAACGGCTGGCATCACGTGGTAATTCATTGGGCAAATTACCTACTGCCATCACATCAACAGAGCCGGGAATATAAGGCGTAGTTTTTTCAACTTTCATTTTATCAACGCCATAAATAGGTTCTTCAATGGTTGCTTCACCGAGGTTACAAGGCACGGAACCAAATTTATCATCCGTAATATCGGCGATGGTACAAATCTTAAATTCAGGTTGTTTCATATCGTGCAGCTCAAATAACCGGGGCACACCGTTATGCCAATAAATTCCATTAATCAATATATCTGTAACCGCAAGGTATTGGCGAAATTTACAAACATAATCTTCCGGATGGATATGAAAACTTGCCCTTGTATACTTTCCAGTTTCTTTATGGGAATATAGGTCGCTGCCTTTTAAATGCACATACACTGGGTAAGTAAACGATAGCTCTAAAAATTCATCTGGATCCACTTCATGAATACCCATCAGGTTCATCACCTCCAGTACACCATGTGCTACCCTGCCGCTACCCGTTACCACAACTTTTATGTTGGGCAACTTTAATCCAAAATAAGTATGAATTAACTTTTGAAAACTATTAACCGACGCTACCCGTTGCAGCTTGTACAATCCGGTGCGGTTTCCATAAGCCATCATACCATTGTGAGCGCCCACAACACCGGCAAAAAAACCAAAACCTATAATGCGTGTGCCATCAATATGCTCCAGGCATTCATAATCAACCAATGTAATTTTTTTATCAATAATTGTTTTAAACAACTGCTGATTGTAGGATTGTAATTTTTTTGTGTGAGAAAAAAACAGGTATGTTTTTCCGGGTATCAGCATGTCAACAGGCACTTCCTTAATACCCATCAGTATGTTGCATTCGCTCATATCTTCCTGTACGGTAACACCCGCCATTTCATACTCCCGGTCACTATAACAGCGAATTTTGCTATGCTGTACAACAACCCTGATATCGGGGAAATTTTTATTAAGAAACTTACACTGTGCAGGCGTTAGCGCCACCCTGCTATCGGCTGGTATTTTACCTTCCCTGATTAGTCCAATTATTAGCATCAATCAATTAATTTATTGCAATTTATAGTATCTGCCTTAGCTGGTGCAACAAAACATTTAATTCAGTAAAACCGTAAAATACTTCTGTAAAATATTGGGAAGATTTGGATCAATTGTTAATCTGATATCTTTGCGATATGAATTATTTTGAATTATTTGAATTACCCGTAAGTCTGCAGGTAGATAAGATGTGGCTATCAAAGAAATATTTTGAGCTACAAAAAAAATTCCACCCCGATTTTTATACACAGGATGAAGCGGAAGCACAAAAAGATGCCCTGGAAAAATCATCGATGATTAACAAAGCTTTAAAAACCCTACAAAAACCACAGGAAACCATAAAGTATGTATTACAACTAAAAGGCCTGATTGAAGATGAAGAAAAGTACCAGTTGCCGCCGGGTTTTTTAATGGAAATGATGGAGTTGAATGAGAAGTTACTGGAAGAAGATGCAGAAGAATTCAGAAGAGAGGTGGATGTGTTGGAAAGTACGCTTTACAGCGAAGTACAAAACATTATTGAAAATTACAATGATCAAACAGTAACCAACGATGAGCTGTTAAAAGTGAAGGAATATTACTTTAAGAAAAAATATTTGCAACGTATTTTGGACAGGTTGGATGATTGATGTAATATTGCAACCCGATAATAAGATGCCCATGTGGCGGAATTGGTAGACGCAGCAGACTCAAAATCTGCCATTCGCAAGGGTGTGAAGGTTCGATTCCTTTCGTGGGCACCTGGCCTCCTTTTTAAGGAGGCTTTTTTATAGCTGAATGAACTACAAGCTTTTTTGCTCAACAATTTCATTTCATTTTAATTGACCGCTTAATTCGGTCAAATACTCATCCTGTAAAAACGATGAGCAAGAAAAATACGACCATCATGCAGCTTTAACCAATAACGAAACAATCTCTCTACCCCATTTAAATCAACTCCATTTTAATTATAGGATAAAATTTCTACTCTCTTTTCCTAACCTTGCTTTCCTCGTTTTGACGACAGCTTTCGCCCGATGAAGTAATTTTTCACTTTATCCTTATTTCCTGTATTTAACTTAAAGTAGATAAACAAAACCGTGAATGATACAACTATTTAGTTCAATTATGTAATTAAAAGGACTGGTGTTTACCGAACTTTACAAGTGGTCTATGGTAAAAAAGCAATAAAATTAAAATGGAAAGTTGCTCATCAATGTTTACATTTTTTTTAGGGTTTGTATTTGAGTTCACATGGTATAATTCTTTTTTAATCAGCATAGTTTGCTGTTAGGAATCACCGAGTTTTTGTGCGCTTGTAAACTTCAATCGCTAAAGAAGGGGTGCATTTAAAATTGTCGCTGCCTAAAAATAGAGGTGTCATCTTTTTTAATTCACTTCAAACTTTAAAGTTTTTGCTAAAAGATGACACCTCTTGCGACAATTGTAAATGCACCCTAAAGAAGTATCTAATTTAGAATCGGAATTATTTTTTTAAATTCCTGATATTAAATAAAATCATTCTTGAAACGATACATACTTAATACAGCACCATTTTACCACAAAAACCCCGCAACATTCAATGATATAGCAAACGCAATTACTTGCTCTTTTACAACATAAATTAATACTAAATATTAATCATGAACACACAACAAATAGTACTGGCATCAAGACCAACAGGCACACCAAATACTGAGAATTTTCGATTTGAAGAGTTCGCTTTGCCGGACCTGCGGGATGGCGAAGTACTACTGGAAGGATTGTATTATTCAGTTGATCCTTATATGCGTGGCAGAATGAATGACGCAAAATCTTATATACCCCCATTTCAGCTAGACCAGCCCATTTCAGGTACAGTTATAGCGAAAGTAATAAAGAGCCAATCACCCGATTTAGAACCGGGCGATATCGTTGTGGGCAGTTTGCCCTGGGGTGTACAAACCGTTGCGCCTGCAAAGGGCTTATCAAAAATTGATGCAACTGATGCACCCATATCTTATCGCCTTGATGTGCTCGGCATGACCGGGCTTACTGCATATTTTGGTTTGATGATGATTGGTAAACCCAAAGCTGGCGAAACAGTGGTGGTGTCAGGAGCCGCTGGAGCTGTCGGCCTGGTAGTGGGACAAATTGCAAAAATTCATGGGTGCCGTGTGGTGGGCATAGCTGGATCTGACGAAAAAATAAAATTATTGAAAGAGAAATTTGGTTTTGATGAGGCCATTAATTATAAAACCGTTAGCGATATAAAATCGGCCATTTCAACAGCATGCCCTAAAGGGGTTGATATTTATTTCGATAATGTAGGTGGCGAAATATCTGACGCTGTTATCAGCAACATCAACTTTCATGCACGCATTCCCTTATGCGGACAAATTTCATTGTATAATAGCACCGAAACGCCTGTCGGTCCTCGGTTACAGCCCATGCTGCTTACCCGCAGTGTTTTGATGCAGGGGTTTATCGTCAGTAACTTTCAAAGTCAGTTTCCTGAAGGAATAAGTCAACTGGAAAAATGGTTAAAAGAAGGAAAAATAAAATTTGACCAAACAATCATACATGGGTTTGATCAATTGCCAACTGCATTACTTGGATTATTTAAAGGTGATAATGTGGGTAAGATGATTGTTGAGGCATAGGGTATAATCCAAAAAATATTCAGCAACACATAGTCACAGTTTGTTGAGAAACAATCATAAAATATCAAGGAACGTAAAAGAGAAAAACCTTCAACTAATCAAATGAAATTTAAAACTGTATGATGAGAATCATATTTACTTACCGGTGTAGTCAATAAGATAGCCGTTTATAACAAAGATTTTTGTAGGTGAATGATAGAATTTGTTAATCACCAATAAAACAAACAAAATGACAACCATAGTTGAAGAAAAACCAGAAGTTTTAAACAAAGAGAAACACACATCAACAAGTATAAACACTCATACAACAATGAAAGGTTTGGTATATGATGGGCCTGGAAAAATTGCATTAAAAGATATACCAAAACCTGTGATAGAAAAGCCTACAGACGCCTTGGTGAAAATCGTAAAAACAACCATTTGCGGAACCGACTTAGGCATCCTGCATGGCAAAACACCTACCGTAAAACCGGGCACAACACTTGGCCACGAAGGTGTGGGTGTAATTGAGGAAGTAGGTACTTCGGTAACTAATTTTAAAAAAGGCGATCATGTTATCATCTCTTGTATAACATCTGATGGTACTTGCGAATATTGTAAAAAGCAAATGTATTCGCATTGCGAAGATGGTGGCTGGATATTGGGCCATCTCATAAACGGTACACAAGCAGAGTATGTCCGCATTCCACATGCCAATAACAGTCTCTATTTAATTCCGCCAAATGCCGATGAAGAAGCATTGGTGATGTTGAGTGATATACTTCCCACAGGTTTTGAAATTGGCGTAATAGCAGGGCAGGTTAAACCCGGGGATACGATTGCAATTGTGGGTGCCGGACCAATTGGTATGGCAGCCTTGCTGACCGCTCAATTTTATTCTCCTGCAAAAATTTACATGATTGACCTGGACGATAATCGCCTGGAGATGGCAAAAACATTCGGTGCCACTGATGTCATTAATTCAGGCAATGAAGATGCAGTAAAAAGAATATTGGCCGAAACAAAAGACGGTGTTGATGTTGCCATCGAAGCCGTTGGCATTCCCGCAAGTTTTGATATCTGTCAACTGATTGTTCGCCCCGGCGGACACCTTGCCAACATTGGCGTGCATGGCAAACCAGTTGATCTGCAGATTCAAAATCTATGGATACAAAACATCACCATCACCATGGGTTTGGTAAATACCAACACAACGCCCATGTTGCTGAAAACGGTATCATCCGGCAAACTGGAGCCGAATAAATTAATCACCCATCATTTTAAATTAGATGAAATAATGAAAGCTTACGAAGTGTTTGGCAACGCAGGAAAAGAAAAAGCATTGAAAGTAATCATCGAACCATAATACATGGATAAAATAACAGAAAAACCTGCTGAAAAATTACAATACGGAAAGGTCGTTTCCATTCGTGGCAGTGTGGTAGATGTACGGTTTGAAAATAAATTACCGCCTGTTTATACGTTATTGCATTCAGGAAAAAATAAAGAAATATCAATTGAAGTACTAGCCCAATTGGATGATAATACTGTGCGTGGCATTGCATTAAATCCAACCCAGGGATTGGCAAGAGGCATGGTGGTACAAACAGACGGAAAACAATTGATGGTGCCCGTTGGTAAAAGCATTTTGGGCAGAATGTTTGATGTATTTGGAAATACAATTGACCACCTGGAGCCTTTGCCGGCAGGCGAAAGACGCAATGTACACCAGTCTCCCCCAGCCTTATCAAAAAGAGCCGTTAAATCAGAAATTTTTGAAACAGGTATTAAAGCCATTGATGTATTGATGCCATTGGAACGTGGTGGCAAAGCAGGATTATTTGGCGGTGCCGGTGTAGGCAAAACAGTATTGCTTACGGAGATGATACATAACATGGTGGGGCACAACGAAGGGGTAAGTATGTTTTGCGGAATCGGCGAACGTTGCCGTGAAGGCAACGAATTGTACAACGCCATGAAGGACGCTGGTTTATTAAAAGATATGGTAATGTTGTTCGGACAAATGAATGAACCACCGGGCGCACGTTTTCGTGTGGGCCATGCAGCGCTTACCATGGCAGAATATTTTCGGGATGATGAGCACCGCGATGTATTGTTACTCATTGATAATATTTTTCGTTTTATCCAGGCAGGCATGGAAGTTTCCGGCCTGATGGGCAACATGCCTTCCCGGCTTGGTTATCAGCCAACCATGGGAACGGAGCTGGCAGAACTGGAAGAGCGCATAGCCTATACCGATGCAGGTGCCATCACTTCCATACAAGCGGTATATGTACCTGCAGATGACCTTACGGATCCTGCAGCCGTTCATACGTTCTCCCATCTTTCGGCATCTATTGCGCTGTCAAGAAAAAAAGCAAGTGAAGGTTTATATCCTTCTATCGATCTGTTGCAATCCAATTCAAAAATGGCTACGCCGGGTATCATCGGACAAAAGCATTATGACCTTGCACAGAAAATAAGGGCAACGCTTGCACAGTATGAAGAGTTAAAAGATATTATTTCAATGCTGGGTATGGAACAGTTATCCGTTCAGGATCGCAATGTGGTAAACCGTGCAAGACGCATTGAACGGTTTCTCACGCAGCCATTTTTTGCTACCGAACAATTCAGCGGCATCAAAGGAAAGCAGGTTAGTTTGAAAGATGCACTGGACGGTTGCGAAAGGATACTTGCAGACGAGTTTAAAGATTATCCCGAAAGTGCTTTTTATATGATTGGCTCGATTGATGAGGTACAGAAGAAAGATGTGAAACAAGAGGGAAATCCTGCGGTGAAAAAAGAAACAGAAAAGCAGGAATAAGATTTTTATGTACCAGGCTGAGAAGCCTTGATTTAGCATCGTTGCGTCGCACTCTTGTACAGTTGGTTTTCTATTGAGCAATTGAAGCGAATAGTAAACTGTCGATAAAAGCCGCCATGAAAATATGCGGTAAAAGTGAGTGACACAACGATGTTGAGCAAAGATATTATGTTGATCAATAAAAAAATTAATATGGATAACAACTTGACGTTCTTAACTCCCCGGCACATAGTCCCCATTCATCGGGAGGGGCTCGGGGCAAACGTTCTTAACTCCCCTTTAGGGGCTGGGGGCTAACATGGACAACTTAATGAATCTAAAAATCCTGCTTCCGTTCAAAGTTTTTGCTGACGTAAAAAATGTGAGCAGTGTAGTGATGGAAACAAGTGAAGGTTCGTTTGGTTTGTTGCCGCAGCGGCTCGATTGTGTGGCTGCATTGGTGCCAGGTATTTTTACTTATGAAGCAGACGGCACTTCGCATTATGTGGCGGTTGATAATGGGGTGATGGTGAAAGCAGGTAAACAAGTCCTGGTATCTGTGCGTAATGCAGTTGGCGGTGCAGATTTGGGTAAGCTGGGTGAGTTGGTAAAACAAGATTTTAAAACACAGGATGAAAATGAAAAGCAGGCACTGTCTGTGATCGCAAAACTGGAAAGAGGATTTATATACAGCTTCGATAAACTTCGAAACATTTAATAATGGAACCAGCAACAAACGATAAAGAAAATAATTTTTTTAGCGACGAAGTTGCGAGGAAGGAAAAGCGAAAATTAAAAGCGCTGCATAATAAGAATAACGTATGGTTTGGCCTGGGAATGATGGGCATGATTGGCTGGTCGGTTGCTGTACCTTCTTTACTTGGTGCGGCGCTCGGACTTTGGTTGGATAAAACACATCCACAAACATTTTCGTGGACGCTGAGCCTGCTGGTAGTTGGTATTGTTACCGGTAGCGTTATTGCCTGGTACTGGGTTGATAAAGAAGACAAAGAAATGCATAACAATAAAGAAGAGAACGATGAATGAAATAACATATGTCGCATTGTCACTTACGGGTGGAATATTACTGGGGGCCCTGTTTTTCGGCGGGCTCTGGTACACGGTGAAAAAAGCTGTGGCATCCAAAATACCAGCCTTGTGGTTTTTTAGTAGTTTCCTGATACGTGTTGGTGTAACATTGGCAGGTTTCTATTTTATTGGCGCAGGCAACTGGAAAAATCTGCTTGCCTGCATGGTGGGTTTTATAGTAGCCCGCTTTGTCGTGATTCGTTATACAAAATTATTGGATGAAAGCAAATCACATTTAACAAAGGAGGCCGTTCATGGAGCTTAGTCCCGACGAAACAATTTTATGGCAACATGGTTTTATCACCATCAATCTTACACTTGTAACTACCTGGGCTTTAATGCTCGCACTAATCGTAGGTGCAAGACTGATTACCCGAAAACTTAAAACAGCTATCACCATTTCACGCTGGCAATGTGTACTTGAAATAATTGTAACGGGCATCAATAATCAAATTAAAGATATTGGATTAAAACATCCTGAACAGTACATCGGCTTTATAGGAACCCTGTTTTTATTTATCGGCACAGCTAACCTGTGTATTATTTTCCCGGGCTATACGCCGCCAACTGCATCGCTTTCTACCACAGTCGCACTTGCCTTATGCGTACTTATTGCAGTGCCGTTTTTTGGCATCAGTAAAAGTGGTTTAGGTGGCTACCTTAAATCGTACCTGAAGCCCACTTTTATCATGCTACCATTTAACCTCATCAGTGAAATTTCACGAACACTTGCTTTGGCAGTCAGGTTGTTTGGTAACGTTATGAGTGGTGGTATAATAGTAGCTATTTTACTAAGCATCTCACCATTTATTTTCCCGGTCATTATGAATGTACTCGGTTTATTAACCGGCATGGTGCAGGCATATATTTTTAGCATATTGGCTACCGTTTATATAACTGCCGCGGTACATGATTCAAAAAAAACAGACAAACCAGCATTGGTAACAAAAAGTAAAACAAATAATAATGGATAGTACAACTCTTATTGCAGTGGCTTCAATTGTAACTGCCGGACTTACAACAGGCATTGGTTGCATGATGCCAGCTTCGGCTGAAGGCAAAGCCGTAACATCAGCATTAAGTTCAATAGCCCAGCAACCCGATGCTGCGCCAACAATTACCAGAACTTTATTTGTGGGTTTAGCAATGATTGAATCTACCGCAATTTATTGCTTCGTGGTTTCTATGATCATCATTTTTGCCAACCCTTTCTGGAACCATGTCATCGCAAAATAATAAGTAATGAAAGTTAATTGGTTCACGGTAATAGCACAGGTAATTAATTTCCTCATCCTGGTGTGGTTGCTTAAGAAGTTTTTGTATAAGCCCATAATGGATGCTGTAAATGAGCGGGAGAAAAAAATAACTGATCAGTTGAAAGATGCTGCGGCACAAAAAGCTGCGGCACAAAAGGAACAGGATGATTTTAAAAAACAACATGCAGATTTTGATCAGCAAAAAAAAGCATTGATGGATAAAGCCGTTGAAGATGCCAATACGCAGAAACAGCAATTGATGGATGCGGCAAAAACGGAAGCAGAAAGCTTTCGAAGTAAAATGGAGCAGGCAGCAAAAGAAAAGCAGGAGAATGATAACCGGGAAATGGCTGAAAAAATTCAACAACAGGTTGTTGCAATTACAAGAAAAGCGCTCACTGAAATTGCTTCCATAAGTTTAGAAGCGCAATCCGCCAACACATTCAACCAGCACCTGAAAGATTTGAAAGATGATGAGAAGCAACAATTCATTGATGCGTTCAAATCCAACTCAAATGCTATTTTGGTAAGAAGCGCCTTTGATCTTCCGTCAAAACAACAAGGCGAAATAAATGACGCTGTAAATGAAACGCTCAGTGCCCAAACACAATTACAATTTAAAACATCGCCGGAAATAATCAGCGGTATCGAGCTTTCAACCAACGGGTATAAACTTTCCTGGAGCTTTTCGGAATACCTCAATTCATTGGAAAAAAATATTTCCGAAACCATGCAGGCAAACGCAAAGCCGGAACCGGTAAAATAATAATATGATTAAATAATCACTTCGTAAACACATACTGGCTATGGCCTCGAATAAAAAGTGCTAGAAATTTTCAATATAAGCCGTTAAGAAATCAAGGCTGTTTGAGCCAGCATAAACTATAAAGTATTTTACTATACCGGCGAGTTCCTTGATTTTAGGATTATGTTGAAAATTTCACCTGTCCCGACGAACGAAGTGGAACTCGGGAGCCTTTTTATTCGCAGCCTTGATTTTTTTTGTTTCTTTTTTTTATCGACCTGTCCCGAAAAAATCGGGAAAAAAAAAGAAAATAGGGTCTTAAAAAATAGAGTAAGACTTTACGAAATATCTAATCCAAAAATATAATATGCCAGTAATTGAATCAGATATAAGCATTAACAATACATTCAGCCAATTAAACAAAGTAATAGCGGACTATCATTTTTCGATGAAGCCCCGTGAAGTTGGTTTGGTAACAAGTGTATCCACCGGAATCGCTAAAGTATCCGGGCTTCCCGGCGCAGGCTTTGAGGAATTGTTGAAATTCCCAAACGGTCTTTTTGGTATTGCTTATAATATTGATTCAGATGAAATAGGTGTAATCCTTTTAGGTAAAGATTCATTGCTGGTAGCCGGAGATGAAGTAGAACGTACAGGCAGGGTGATGGATATTCCTGTTGGCAATGCATTAATTGGAAGAGTGGTAGATCCGCTGGGACAACCCATTGATGACAAAGGCCCGATTACGCACAAAGTAAGATTGCCGATAGAGCGGCCTGCACACGCCATCATGGACCGAAGCCCGGTAACAGTACCCTTGCAAACAGGCATTAAAGTAATTGATGCCTTGATTCCTATTGGCCGTGGCCAGCGTGAATTAATTGTGGGTGATCGCCAGACAGGTAAAACAGCCATTGCCATTGATGCCATCCTGAATCAAAAAGATAAAAACGTTTTATGTGTGTATTGTGCCATCGGGCAGCGGGCATCTGCGGTAGCAAAAGTAATTGCCAACCTCAGGGAAAAAGGCGCAATGGAATATACTGTTGTGATGGTAGCGGAAGGAAATAATTCGCCGGGGTTGGAATACATTGCGCCGTATGCGGCAACCAGCATTGCAGAATATTTTATGGAACAAGGACGAGATGTATTGATCGTTTATGATGACCTTACACACCATGCACGCTCCTACCGCGAACTTTCTTTATTATTGAGAAGGCCACCCGGACGTGAAGCATTTCCCGGCGATATTTTTTATATCCATTCAAGATTGTTGGAAAGATCAACGCACTTAAGTAACGAACTAAAAGGAGGTTCCATTACGGCTTTGCCAATTATTGAAACAGAAGCGCAAAATATTTCTGCATACATTCCAACAAATCTCATTTCAATTACTGATGGGCAAATATACCTGTCGCCCAAACTTTTTGAGCTGGGTAATTTGCCTGCTGTTGATGTGGGCAAATCTGTATCACGGGTAGGTGATAAAGCCCAATTGCCTGCCTATCGTTCTATTGCAAAATTAAAATTAGAGTACGCCCAGTTTGAAGAACTGGAAACCTTTGCCCGCTTTGGTACAAGGCTGGATGAAAATACAAAAAAGACCATTGAGCATGGCAAGCGAATTCGTGAATGTTTGAAGCAACCTGAACTTCAGCAGATGCCGGTTTCGGAACAAATTGTGATTTTGCTTGCGCTTAAAAATGGTTTACTCGATACAATACCCATCGAAAAAATTAAGGATGCACAGGATGCAGTGCTCAAGAATTTCAACAATTTTCCGGATGAAATAATCAAGCGGTTATCTTCCAATGAAAAGCTCAGTGATGATGATAGCAACGCTATTTTAAAAATTGCTGCAACCCTACTTACTCCGTTTCAGGCCAATCCAACGCCGGACGAGGATAAGGACAAACCGAAAGCTGATCAGGATAAGAAGGACAAACCGAAGACGGATCAGGACAAGCCTAAAACGGATCAAAATAAAGACAAGCCAACGGCAGATCAGGAAGAGGATAAGCCTGAAGTTGCCGAAGATAAGGACGAACCAAAGACAGATCAGGACACACCTAAAGCGCAAGGTCATTAAGTTAGGCCCGCTAATTCAATTGCACCGTCCTTTAGGGCGGTGACAGATAATTTTTATTATCCATTTCCGGCTTTAGCCAAATAAAGGTTTCGGCTTAAGCCGGATTATTTAAAGTCCATTTTAATCCCCGCCCTAAAGGACGGGGCAATTAAAATACTTAACTTAATGACATTGACCGAAAGCGGATGACGACAAGGATGAACCAAAGTCGGATCAAACTAAAAAGTAATGGATACGTTAGAAAATTTACGAAGCAAAACGGAAGGCGCATCAGACCTAAAATCTGTTGTAAGTGCGATGAAGGCCATGGCAGCATCCAATATTGTTCAGTACGAAACCGCAGTAAATTCCCTTGCAGATTATTTTCACACCATTGCTTTAGGAATCGTTGCTTATTTTAAAGCAGAAAAAATTGCAGCAATCAATGAGCCGGCAACATCAAAAAATAAACCGGAAGAAGTAATCTGTGCAATTGTGTTTGGGTCAGACCAGGGGCTTGTTGCACAATTCAATGATTCGATGGCCAATTTTGTTTCGGCATCTCTCAAAGCCTTGCCAGGCAAAAAAGAAATCTGGGCAGTGGGTGAACGTGTTCAATTGCTTTTGTCAGACGAAGGATTTAACACGTCAAAATTATATACGGTTCCAAATGATATTAATGCGGTCACATCGTTAGTAACGGAGATTTTGAACAAGAGCCAGGAACGGCAGCAAAAAGAAGTAGTCACTTCATTTTATATTTTTCACAACCAGCCAAATCCGAATTCAGGCTATAGCCCGGTGATGCAGCGTTTTTTACCATTGGATGAAAAATGGAAAAATTCAATCCAACAAATTCAATGGCCAACAAAGCTACCTCCACAAATTGCAGGCGGCGTAGAGCCAACGCTGGTTGCACTCATTAACGGCTATCTTTTTGCCTCACTTTATAAAGCCAGTGTAGAATCATTGGCCAGCGAAAATGCCAGTCGCCTGGATGCAATGCAAAGAGCTGAAAAAAATATAACTGACTTGCTGGAGGAGCTTGGCAAAAAATATCACCGACTGCGCCAAAGTTCAATTGATGAAGAATTGTTTGATGTGGTGTCGGGCTTTGAAGCGTTGAAAAAATAAATTGGGGAATAGGAAGCTATTTAAAAAGCAGCATTTTTATTTTCCATATTTAGATTGGTGAAACACCGGCCTCTTCATGAGAAATGGGGAACCGGCATTGATGTGGAAGGTTTTATTGAATCAGCTTTTAGGCTAATCAGTATTTTGATATGCTACGAAATTAATAGCAAAATTCAATCCACAGCGATGAGATACCGTTGTATTGTGTTAAGTTCTTTGATTTGTTGAATCCCAACGGGATTTAATGTGTGTAGTGATATTAACAAGTTGCTTACCGACCCCAACGGGGTCGAATGAATTAATAGTTTATGAATCCAAATATATATTACCGTTATTCCCTTCTTCGCAACCTTTATAAGCACATTCGACCCCGTTGGGGTCGCATTAACTTACAATAATTTACTACAAACATTTAACCCCGTTGGGGTTAGTAAAATGCACAAAACACAAAGCTATATATTATCAGTATTTTATTACTGGTCACACAATGACAAACGAACAAATTTTGCAGCTCAAAATTTTATTTAATCATCTTTTAAAACAAAACAATCATGTTAAAATTAATAAACGATTTGCCGGAAAATGTTATAGGCATTGAAGCCGATGGAGAAGTTACCGGCGCAGATTATGAAAATATTTTAATGCCTGCCGTAAATGAAAAACTAACATTCAATAAAAAAATACGGATGCTCTATTATCTCGGGCCGGGCTTTACAGGATTTACCCTGAAGGCAATGATGGATGATGCAGGAGTAGGTATAAAAAATTTCTCAGCCTGGGATCGGGTTGCCCTTGTATCCGACCATCAACTGATAAATGGTTTTGCGAAATTTATTGGTCACCTGATACCAGGTGAGGTAAAGGTATTTGACAATACCGGGTTGAGCGAGGCAAAGGAATGGATAGCTGAGTTGTAAGACTAAAATCGCTTAAGTAAAAGCAAAGAGTATTGAAAAGGCTATTCATAAGTGTGTTGAAATTGAGAAAATAAGCGCACGTTACCGATGATAACCGGAGCAAAAATTTTAAAGAATGATACCACATTTTACAGCCGTTGAAAAAGCAGTTCATTATCCTGCAGACAGGCGTTCCTATTTAGGCATGACAGCTTCTACGAGGATTACCTCTGAGTAAAATAATTGAATTCGTGAAACCCGATGCTTCCGTAACCACAGTAGCCTTCTTCTCTTTTGGCGAAGGTTTATATGGAGGCACTTATTACGATACGCACACGCTTGAAAACTGCATGAATGATAATTCCATACTTGCCTGGGAAATGAATTACGAAACCCTTTCGCTGGAGCATGGAGCACCGCTGCGTTTGCGGGTCGAAAATCAGTTGGGCTATAAAATGGTAAAATGGATTAGCTCCATTGAATTTGTACAATCACCTACAAATTTAGGCAAAGGATTTGGGGGCAAAAATGAAGATGACGAATACTTTGATTTGATGGCAGATAGTTAAAACATAAGTGGTAATTACTAAAGAAAATAATTATTAAAATTAAAAAGCAATACACACTAAAACATCTAACATGAACACAATGACTACGCTTTCGGAGGTTACTAATTTATTAAAAGAAAGAGGCTATACGATTGATTTTAATTTAAAAGAAAATTGCCTTGAATGTGGAGGTGGATATTTAAAAATATTTCCCGGCGAATTTATAGTAGATAAGCATTACCGCTTTGAAGGCCAGTCAGATCCCGGTGATGAAGCAATTGTATATGCCATTTCTTCTCCAAAACATAATTTAAAAGGCGTGTTGGTAAATGGCTATGGCATTTCGAGTGAAAGTATTACACATGAAATGATAATGGCGCTGGATGAAAAAAAAATGTAAGAACTAAACTCACCGTTTACTTAAATATCGATACTTATTAAAACATCCAACATGCCAGCCTTAAATTATGGAATATAGATTTCTCACTAAAATAAATTGATAGAAGATGAAACATACATTTAAAATAGGAGATCATGTAAAATGGAATTCAGAGGCTGGACATGTTTCAGGGAAAATTATAAAAATACATACTGCCGAATTTGATTATAAGGGCTACACACATCACGCCACTAAGGATGATCCTCAGTATGCCATACAGAGCGACAAGACCGATCATGTAGCTGTTCATAAAGGGGCAGCCCTTACCAGAATGAGTAAATAAATATTCACCTGCTTGTCCCACGTTTGGGATAGGGCAAATACAAAATCATGGAAATAAAAAAAATTGAATCTACAGATCTAAGGCCGGAAGGAGACCGGTTGATGGATGCTCCGTTGGTAAGCATTGACATTCCGGAATTTATAAAACTTATAAAAGCTGAAGTTACCTGGCAAAACAGCGATCGCAATGCCATGACGGTTTATAAAACAAATGGAATGCGTATTGTACTGATTGCATTGCATGAAGATGCTGTCATGAAAAAACATACTGCCGGTGGCATTATAAGTGTGCAGGTACTTGAAGGAGAAATACTATTTACTGCAGATGAACAACCGGTGGTATTAAAGAAAGGTCAGATGATTGCTTTACATAAAGGGTTACCACATAGTGTAAAAGCAATAAAAGAATCGGTGTTTTTATTAACGTTTACTACAACTTTAGATGCATAAAATTCCTTCCCGGCCAGGCTTGACTGTTATTTGTATTTTATTCATTTCCTGTTTTGTTTTTTACAGGAAGTAATTTCTATTGCTTTTACCGCCATAATAAAAGTATGTTTTTTAAAAAAAAAATTATGAAACCCATTAGTTGTTTATTTCTTGATATAGGAGGTGTATTACTTTCTGATGGATGGGGCCACGTATTCAGGCACCAGGCTGCTGAAAAATTTCAGTTGAATATTGCTGAAATGGAAGAGCGACACAAACTGCTCTTTGTTGTTTATGAAGAAGGAAGGATCACATTGGATGAATATCTTGACCGGGTTGTATTCTATAAAAAAAGAGATTTCACATCAAGCCAGTTTAAAGATTACATGTTCTCTTTAACTACTGCTGATAAAAAGATGATGGCACTTATTAAAAAGTTGAAAGCCGCATATAAATTAAAAATAGTGGTGGTAAGCAATGAAGCAAGAGAGTTGAATGAATACAGGATACAACAATTTCAATTGAACCAACTTGCAGACTTTTTTATATCCTCCTGCTATGTTCATGTAAGAAAACCCGATGCAGCAATTTTTAACATGGCACTTGATATGGCACAGGTGCCTACAAATGAAATAGTTTATATAGATGATGTGCAGTTATTTACTAATGTTGCCGCCGATTTAGGTATCAAAAGTATATGGCATCACAATCATTTATCAACCTCCAACCAGTTAGCAGAATTGGGTCTGACAATTTGATAAAATATTTTAACAAACTAAAAATTTCCCTCTGCCAACAGGTTGATCAATTAGAATAAAAAAATGGATTGGTTGATTATCGACGGTATTGGGGAAAATTATCCCGAACTACGATATAGCATCTGCAGTAACTAAGCATATAACAAAATGCATTCAATGAAATAAAAATATAAATAGTTAAATAATTATTTACAGCGTAGTAAGTAGCATGAAGATGTAGTTGATTAAAACCAGTGCCAGTCAATGATTGCAACGCTTTTTGAATATATGCCGAAGCACTCATATAGATATTAATGAAGGTGCAAAATGATATAAAAAAATGAATCATGCTGAAGAAGGTAATAAGCTAACTATTGGCATTGATTGTGTACTACCATAGTTATCAAAAAGTCCACTTTGTTATTTTAACAAAGTTAAATCCCCATAAAAACAATCATCATGAAATTTCTATTTACAAGGATGCTGGTAATTGTTCTATTTGCACTTTTTGCCTCCTGCAAATCTTCTCCTGCCCATTTAAAAATTCTTTCAAACAAGGATACAAGAAATGACATCATACAAACAATTGCGAAAGACAGCATGATGTCGAATGAAATGATTGAGGCAATGATGAATAGTGAAAATGGTTTAAGGGCGATGCAGCAACATCAAATAATGTTGGCCAACAGTCACAAGTCAATTTTAAACATGTTAAAAACAAAACCCGGCTTAATGCAAGGAATGTTATTAGCCATGATGGAATCAGCCAGCCAGGACAGTAGCATGATGTCGGCAATGATTAACATCATGAAAGCTAATCTGCAAATGATGCAACTGATGCAATCCGGAACTGACAATTCATCTGTGAATGGTATGCCTCCGATGACAGGAATGGGACACTAATTTGATTTTTTATCAACCGTGCATAATTTAAAACATAAACGCTATGATGCACAATAACGAACAATATCATTACTGGGGAATGCATATGGGCTGGTGGATTTTACTGGTTGTAGTTGCTGTAATAATGTACGCCGCAGTAGTTTGGTCTCGCAAAAAAAAGTAAACAATCAGTTAAATAAAAAACGAATGCCCGTATGCTCAAACGTGTAACTAAGGTAGTTATGAATGATAGTATTACCGGTGCCAACAGATGAAAATTTCAGGTAGCAATAAATTGATAAATAACAATCTAAAAAAACAATATGACCATTCAGTTAAATGCAGACAAAAGCTTAACCATACACGAAGGATTTGGCGATCAGATAAAAGATTTATTGACGGAAGAATTAAGCAGGTTTACCGAATATATCAGCAGGCTTGAAGTACACCTGTCAGATGAAAACGGAAGTAAGCCCGGACTTAAAGACAAACGATGTATGATTGAAGCCCGCCTGCAAGGCAGGCAGCCAATAGCTGTTACAGCTTTAAACAGTACATATGAACTTGCTGTTAACAATGCCGTAGATAAATTAACAACTTCTATGGATACAATATTTGGTCGGATGAAGGCTTATTAACAACATTCAAACCGTAAAAACAACATCATGAAAATACTATTGGCAACAGATGGCTCAGATTATAATAACCTGGCAGTTAAAGAATTTGCAGGCAGACTTTTCGCACCCGATACCGAGGTACGGATTATATCGGCTTTCGAGAATGCTGGTATCATAATGTCAACTGCTGCACCCATGGGGGGACTTGCAGGGTATTATGATGAAGTTGATAACGTGGCAAAAAGATCAGCAGAAGATGCCGTAAAATCTGCTGCTGATCTTTTAGAAAAGCAGCATCCGGCATTATTGATTACAACCACTGTAATTAACGGATCGCCGAAACACGTCATTTTAAATGAAGCAAAAGAATTTGGAGCCGATTTGATCGTGGTAGGTTCGCATGGTCGTGGTGCCCTGGAACGCTTTCTACTAGGTTCGGTTTCCCAGGCGGTAGCATTGCATGCAAATTGTTCGGTAGAGATTGTGCGTAATCGCAGTATTGAGAGTTAAACCGAATATCGGGATGAAATGAATCAATAATTGATAACCCCTTTAAAGAAAAAAATATGATTCCATTTGCAAATCTTACTAAACATGAAATAGACGTACTACTAAAATTTCCGGTATATATATCACTACTAGCTGCTAACAATGATGGCAAACTGGATGAAGCAGAAAAAAAGTCGGCGATCAAATTATCTCACATAAAAACATACTCCTGCGATCCCCTGCTTACTTCATTTTACGAAGCGGCTGATAAGGTATTTGAAGAGAACATGCTACAACTTGATAAGAAGTTACCTATAAAAAAAGAAGAGCGAACTGTTGTCATCAAAAAAATATTATTGGATATCGAAATACTTATAATGAAGTTGGAAAAAGAATATGCCACAGCAATGCATCGCAGCATGAAATCATTTAAAGCGCATGTATCAAACGCACATCACAATGTGTTGGTAGATTTTATCTTTCCGTTGCCCATGGATGGATTTACCGATTAATTTAAAATATTAAAAAATGAAGAAAAATTATCAAATACATGGCATGAGTTGCGGAGGTTGCGTTCATAATGTTAAGCAAGCATTACTTGATATCCCGGGAATTGAAGATGCAAAAGTTCAACTGAAACCGCCCACTGTATCGCTTACCATGCATAATCCGATTGCCATGGAGATATTACAGGCTCAACTCAATAAAGCAGGTAAGTATAACCTTTGGCTAGCTTAATTGAAAACTTTAAAGAAATGCTCAACATGTTGAAACATGTAAATACAAAGAACAGAACCTTCTTTATAAAAACCCGGGGATAGCTCCTCGATTATACATCTATTAATTACTAAAATAAAAAAAATGAAAAAAGAACAAAAAATACTCACAGCACCTAAAGAACAAAAAAAACTACCGGTATCAGAAATACAAAAAATACTCCCTGCTTCAAAAATAAAAAAAACAGGTCCTGGCAGTAATCCCGAAAATAAATTTAAAAAAGGGAAAGCTACCTCTGCAGCAACGCTAAACAATATTATAAAGGGTGCAGTTGAAAATGTAAAACCCCGGTCGGGTAAGGGATTTGCCAATGAAGGCACGGTGCCAATTTATGACGAAGAACGTTGATCACTTTGATCAATTTTAAAATTGATCAATAGCCCATCGTATTGTTGGCAAGAAGTTGAAATTACAACCAATACAGTAAGCCTCAAATATGTGCAATGCCCTGTGGCTGAATATTTCAATCAAAAAGTCTATCTGATTTTTTGTAGCAGTATGGGTAAGCAGTTGATTTTCCGTTGGCGTAAATATTGGATCACAGGTTGGAAAGATCCGGAAGTATTGCAGCAGGCGCAGAAAAGTATGATTTCCGGTGCACCGGCAAAATTGAAAAATCAACTACGCTGATAACAATAAAAACAAAACAATGAAAAAAAATCAAAATGAATTATTGCTTCATAGCGGAAAGCAGGGCTTACGGGAAAACATGAATTCAGGAACTTATACCTGCTCAATGCACCCGGAAGTTAAATCAGACAAACCCGGAAAATGCCCAAAGTGCGGAATGGAATTAGTAAAAAAAGATTAATTAAAACGGGTAACAGCGAAACTGAAAAACGGGTAACAGCGCATCTGAAGATAATATCAAAATAATTAAGATGAAAATTCAAAAAATTATTGCTACAGTATTTGCTTCACTGCTTATGCTTGTAATGTCATCAAACAATTCATTTGCACAAACCAAAACCAAAGCTGCAATGATGAAAGATTGCTGCATGATGAAAGACGGAAAAATGATGGTAATGAAAAATGGTAAAACAATGCCAATGGAAAAAGACATGACCATGAAAAATGGTACAAAATGTATGACTACCGGCGAATGTACCATGAAAGATGGTAAAAAGATGATGATGAAAGAAGGCGACTGTATGGAAATGAGTGGAAAAATGGGAAAATGTTCGATGATGAATAAAAGCATGAAAAGCTCAAAAATGAAGAAAAACAAAAATGCGGCAATTGTATATACTTGCCCAATGCACCCGGAAGTTACGAGTGACAAAGCAGGTAAATGTCCAAAGTGCGGAATGGCCTTAGTAAAGAAAAATTAATTAGTCCTGGCAACTGATAATTAAAAATATTTGTAACAATCGGTGGCAGGAGTTGTGACGGCTGCGTTGGTATATCATTTTATTTAGTAGCAAATGCATTTGCAAATACACTTTAAAAATGAAATATCGAAAATAATTTTTTTACAATAAAATTTACAAACATGACAGATATCACCATCAATATCAATACTGGTTCGGAGCATAGCGATCCAAAGATTACAACTACCACAGATAATCCTGATACCGTTGTTCCAAAAATAAAAACACCAGAAGCAGAATCTCTAAAAGATGAATCTCCAAAGAATGATGACGCAAAAAAGATGGACATAACAGAAGATGAGCATGCAAAAATGGGGTCTGAAAAATAGACTTTCAAACCATGATATTTCAACGGTGAAATGTCTTATTTCAAATGGTTAGAATAAAGTGCAGACAGGATAACATTTACAATTATGGCAAAAATCACCATCAATATCAACACGGACGGCAATGAGCCAAAAATTACAACTACAACGGAAAATGCTACCGCTGATGCTCCTGAATTAGAGCCGTCAACAGAGGAAACTCCAAAAAAGCAACTGCAGGAGGTTACTCTAAAAGAGGAATCTCCAACCGAAGAAAAGAAAGAAGAAACTGCTTCGGAAAAAGGACCCATTAAAGATGAATCTCCAGAAAGGGAAGAATCCAAAAAAATGGATATGACCGAAGAGGAACATGCAAAAATGGTTGCTGAAAAACCATCAGAAGAAGAATCATCAAAGGATGAACCTTCGAAGAAAGGCGATGATAAAATGGACATGAGTAAAGCGGAACATGCAAAAATGCAGCATGGCAATGCACCAATGGGAATGCAGGGGCATAACCATCATGCGATGATGATTGCTGATTTTAAAAAGCGTTTTTATGTAGTATTGATATTGACTCTACCCATCCTGATGTTGTCACCTATGATACAGCATTTCATTGGTGCTGACTGGCAATTTACGGGCTCCTCTTATATTTTATTTGGGTTATCAACCGTGGTATTTATTTACGGCGGATGGCCTTTTTTAAAGGGTTTGGTTAATGAACTAAGAGAAAAAAATCCCGGCATGATGACGCTGATAGGATTTGCGATTTCAGTTGCCTATATCTACAGCGCAGCCACAGTATTTGGTTTAAAAGGAATGGACTTTTTCTGGGAACTGGCAACGCTTATTCTCATCATGTTATTGGGTCATTGGATAGAAATGAAATCCATTGCAGGTGCATCTAAAGAATTAGAATTATTAGTGCAGCTGATGCCTTCGGATGCCCACATAGTAATGGGTGATAAGGTACACGATGTAAAAACAGAAACATTAAAAGAGCAAGATATCATTCTGGTAAAACCAGGAGAAAAAATTGCGGCCGATGGAATCATCTCTGAAGGTGAAAGTTACCTGAATGAATCGATGCTCACCGGCGAATCGAAGCCGGTGAAAAAGATAAATGGCGATAAAGTAATTGCAGGCTCCATCAACGGAAATGGTTCTATTAAAGTAACAGTATCTCATGCCGCAAAAGATTCTTACCTATCTAAAGTAATCAAGCTGGTGGATGATGCACAAAAAGCAAAATCAAAAACACAATTGCTGGCAGACAAAGCAGCCAGATGGCTAACGCTGATTGCAATGGTTGCAGGCATCTCAACTTTTTTATATTGGTATTTAACAGGCCATCCGCTGGATTTTGCCATGGCACGAATGGTGACCGTAATCGTTATTTGTTGCCCACATGCTTTAGGTTTAGCAGTGCCGCTAGTAGTGGCCAAATCAACTTCACTGGCAGCGAAGAATGGATTGCTTATAAAAAACAGAACATCATTTGAAAATGCAAGAAAGATAACCACCATCGTTTTTGATAAGACAGGAACATTGACTGTTGGAAAATTTGAAGTATCAAAAATTGTATCGCTGCAAAAAGAGTTGGATGAAAATGAATTAATAAGGCTCGCATCTGCGTTGGAGCAAAAATCAGAACATCCAATTGCGACTGGTATTTTACAGAAAGCAAAAAGCTTATCACTTACGATTCCTGCAACGGAAAATTTTAGAGCCATTACCGGCAAGGGTGTTGAAGCAACTGTTGAAGGGAAAAAAATACTGGTTGTCAGCCCCGGTTATTTAAAAGAAAAAAACATTGCAATACCGGATGGCTTTAAAGCGAATGATACGGAAACTGTGGTGTTTGTAATTATCAACGAAGCGCTGACAGGATACATTGCTTTGTCAGATGAAATACGGCCCGAATCTGCGGAAGCGGTTTCTACCTTAAAAAAAGAAAACATCAAATCAATATTATTGACTGGTGACAATAATAAAGTTGCAAAAAGTGTAAGCGAAACATTGGGCATGGATAGTTTTATTGCTGAAGTGCTGCCTGATCAAAAATTAGAAAAGATAAAAGAATTACAAAGCAACGGCGAGTTTGTGGCCATGACAGGTGATGGCGTAAATGATGCGCCAGCACTTGCCCAGGCAGATGTTGGCATTGCAGTGGGCAGTGGTAGCGATATAGCTGCAGAAACTGCAGGCATCGTGTTGGTGAACAGCAATCCAAAAGACATTGTGAGTTTGATATTATTTGGCAAAGCAACACATCGCAAGATGATTCAAAATTTGATTTGGGCAACCGGTTATAATGTGGTTGCGTTGCCACTTGCAGCAGGCGTATTATATCATTGGGGCATATTATTAAGCCCTGCAACAGGTGCGGCTTTGATGGCGGTAAGTACCATAGTAGTTGCCATCAACGCAAGTATGTTGAAAGTAAAATAAATAATAAGCAGGCATCATTTTTAAAACAAAACTATTAATTAAACCGGCAGTATATAAGCACTGCCAATATGAAAAAAATTGCAACCCATTTCAGTACCGAATATTAACAATATTTCAAAAAAATAACAACTAAATAAAAAATCATGAACCATTTAAAAATGACAACCACAAGGAACATTAGTTTAACCATTGCCGCAGCAATGATGCTATTTATTTTCAGTTCCTGTGCAAAGAAAATCTCCTTCCAAACTTCTACGGTGGCTCCCGCCGCCCAAGGCACCGTTAAGGTAAATAAGGATGGCAATAATAATTACAAAGTAAAAATAGCAATAACGAACCTGGCAGAACCTAAGCGATTACAACCTGCTAAAAACACCTACGTTGTATGGATGGAAACAGCCAGCGACGGAACAAAAAATATTGGGCAAATCAACAGCTCAACGGGTTTTTTATCCAGCAAACTAAAGGCTTCTTTTGAAGCAGTCAGTTCATTTAAACCCACCAAAATATTTCTAACTGCCGAAGACGATGCCGCTATTCAATACCCCGGTATGCAAGTGGTTTTATCGACCGATCGTTTTTAAAATAATTAAATTAAAATATTATGGAAACAGAAATTACGGATTCAGCAGTGGAAACGTTATCGCCTGAACTGCTCCAAAAAATGGATGCATACTGGCGTGCGGCAAATTATTTATCTGTGGGACAGATTTATTTGTATGACAATCCGTTGCTGAAAGAACCTTTAAAACTGGAACATGTAAAACCGCTGGTAGTGGGCCACTGGGGCACTACACCGGGGCAGAATTTTATTTATGTGCATCTAAACAGGGTCATTAAGCAGTACGACCTCGATATGTTTTACATCGCTGGCCCCGGTCATGGCGGACCTGCGCTTGTTGGCAATGTTTACCTGGAAGGTAGCTGGAGCGAAATATATCCAAACGTCACGCAGGATGAAGCTGGCTTAAAAAAACTATTCAAACAATTCTCTTTTCCCGGTGGCATTTCAAGCCATGTAGCACCAACCACTCCCGGTTCTATTCACGAAGGTGGCGAACTTGGTTATTCATTGAGCCATGCCTTTGGGGCAGCCTTCGACAACCCGGGTTTAATTGTTGCCTGCATTGTTGGTGATGGAGAAGCGGAAACAGGGCCCCTGGCAACTGCCTGGCATTCTAATAAATTTTTGAGCCCTATTACTGATGGCGCTGTATTACCCATACTTCATTTAAATGGATACAAAATCAGCAACCCTACCATACTGTCACGCATTGAACATGAAGAGCTGGAACAATTTTACAGAGGATGTGGATGGACACCCTATTTTGTAGAAGGCGATGATCCTGCCACCATGCATCAGCTAATGGCAGCAGCCACAGATAAAGCCATTGAAGAAATTCACCGCATACAAGGCAGGGCAAGAGATGCAAACGATAATACCAGGCCTCGCTGGCCAATGATCATATTACGTTCACCTAAAGGATGGACCGGGCCCAAAGAAGTAGATGGCGTACCCAACGAAGGAACCTTTCATTCGCACCAGGTGCCAATATTGGTGGATGCCGATCATCCACAGCATGTTGAACAGTTGGAACGTTGGATGAAGCGCTACAAAGCTGAAGAACTCTTTGATGAAAACGGCAGGCTGATTCCTGAGTTGGCAGAATTAGCACCTACAGGTAACCGCAGGATGGGATCCAATCCACATACAAACGGGGGCATGTTATTGCATGAGTTAGTGATGCCTGATTTTCATCAACATGCATTGGCCGTGCCATCACCGGGTGCTGTAATGGGACAAGATACCATGATACTCGGCAAGTTCCTGCGGGATGTAGCCAGGCTAAATGAACATCAACATAACTTCCGCATATTCGGGCCCGATGAAACCATTTCCAATTTGCTGGGAGCAGTATTTGAAACCACCAACAGGCAGTGGGAAGCAAGAGAGCAAACCAATGATGAGTTTCTTGCACCAACAGGACAGGTGCTGGATTCCATGCTGAGTGAACACCAGTGCCAGGGTTGGTTAGAAGGCTACCTGCTTACCGGGCGCCACGGAATGTTTAATAGCTATGAAGCATTTATACGTATCGTTGATTCTATGTTTAGTCAACATGCCAAGTGGTTGAAAGTAACTTCTGAATTGCCATGGCGAAGAAAGATAGCATCGCTTAATTATTTGTTAGCATCACACGTTTGGCAACAGGATCACAATGGTTTTACACACCAGGATCCGGGTTTTCTCGACCATGTGATTAATAAGAAAGCAGATGTGGTAAGAGTTTATTTACCTCCGGATGCAAACTGTTTGTTATCCGTATTTGATCATTGCCTCCGGACTAAACAATATGTAAACGTAGTAGTTGCAGGTAAACATCCTTTACCACAATGGCTTTCAATGGATGCTGCAGTGGTACATTGTACAGAAGGCATTGGCATTTGGCAATGGGCAAGTAATGACCAGGGGTTTGAACCGGATGTAGTGATGGCTTGTTGTGGCGATACACCAACGCTTGAATTATTGGCGGCTGTTTCGATATTGCGGGAACATTTACCGGAACTTAAAATAAGGGTGGTGAATGTGGTGGACCTAATGAAATTGCAATCCAGTTCAGAACATCCGCATGGATTGAATGACAAGGATTATGATTCGATATTCACGAAAGACAAACACATCATTTTTAACTTCCATGGCTATCCATGGTTGATACACCGACTTACTTATCGCCGCAATAACCACAACCTGCACGTAAGAGGTTATAAAGAAGAAGGCACCATTACCACACCATTTGATTTAAGGGTACAAAATGATATTGACCGCTTTCATTTGGTGATAGATGTAATAGACCGCCTGCCACATTTAGGCAGTAAAGGCGCCTACCTGAAACAACAGTTGCAGGACAAACTTATAGAACATAAACTTTATGTAAATGAACATGGCAAAGACCTGCCGGAAATTCTTAACTGGACATGGAAAGCAGCGGATTCAAAAAAATAAATTTATTAATACATAAATAAAACGATGATGATGAAAGAAAAAAAATTAGGTATCTGGATGGATCATGCCCACGCACATTTAATGGAATACACCGATCCAATTGTAACGAAAGTTATTGCTTCAGATTCTACCCGTGAGGAAAAGGAATTTACACTGCAAAAGGGAGAAAGTTTTATGCAAAGAAAAAACCAACAGCAGGAAGCAGCCTACTATCAAAACATTGCTGCATCTATTAAAGATTATGATGAAGTGGTATTATTTGGACCTACAGATGCAAAGGCCGAGTTACTAAATATTTTAAAAGCTGACCTTGGTTTTTCAACCATAAAAATTGAAACAAGGCAAGCGGATAAAATGACAGAGAACCAGAAGAAAGCCTTTGTGAGAGACTATTTTTCAAAAAGCTAACGTACATTTTAATTCGTAGCGGCATGATGAATGAGGATTTATTTTTGGAACCAAGCCGCATAACTACTGTGGAACATCGTTGCGTCGCACTCTTGTACTTTTTGTTCTTTATTGAACATGAGCAACCATTAAAAGCAATCAAGGCCTCGTTTACACAAACGAGGTCTTTCTAATATTTTAGTATATGAATAAGCAAGTTTTAAAAGATACAGTACAGCAACTTTTTGCCGGCAATAAAGGATTGCTTGCAATGGACGAAAGTACCGGCACCTGCAACAAACGCTTTGCAGCAGCAGGCATTCCACAAACAATTGAAATGCGTCGAAAGTATCGTGAACTAATTATTACCACACAAGGCTTAAATGAAAGCATTGGCGGTGCCATCCTATATGACGAAACCATTCGCCAACAAACAAAAGACGGGATTCCTTTTACCGATGTTTTAATTAAAGCCGGCATCATCCCGGGAATAAAAGTCGACATGGGCGCTAAGCCATTGGCAGGTTTCCCCAACGAAAAAATTACCGAAGGTTTGGATGGCTTGCGGGAACGGTTAGCCGAATACAAAACAATGGGTGCCCGTTTTGCCAAATGGCGTGCAGTAATAACACCGGGCAATGGCATTCCAACAAAAGCCTGCATGGAAGCGAATATGCATGCACTTGCACGCTATGCAGCTTTATGCCAGGAAGCAGGCATTGTGCCCATTGTAGAGCCGGAGGTATTGATGAGTGGCAATCATACCATGCAACAATGTTATGAAATAACAGAACAGGCATTGAAGCTACTCCTTTACCAGTTGTATCAGTTAAGGGTTAATTTGGAAGGCATTATTTTAAAGCCAAACATGGTAATTGCAGGAACAGAAAGTGCAAGCCAAAACAGCATTGATGAAGTGGCAGAGGCAACCGTAAATTGTTTGCGTGCATCCGTTCCTGCCGCAGTTCCGGCCATTGCATTTTTATCCGGCGGACAATCGCCTGAAGATGCGGCTGCCCATTTAAATGCGATCAATAAAAACTTTAAAAAAAGCCTGCCGTGGATTGTAAGTTTTTCTTTTGCAAGAGCCATTCAACAGCCTGCTTTGGACACATGGAGAGGCCAGGATGAAAATGTAAATGAAGCACAAAAATTATTATATAAGCGTGCAAAACTGGACACCTCGGCACGCCAGGGCCAATACAATGCTACCATGGAATAATAAGGATAACACTCTGAGTACTTTAAGCACAAATTGAAAACTGACACGCCCAAGGTATCTGCCCTATAAAGTTTTATGGACAACATTCAAATGGGTTGCAATTCAAATTCGGTAGTTCCGGAGAAAGCCTGCAGGATACCTCCATGTGAAAAAAGTGGATATAAAACTGCATTTTAAAAATATCCTTGTGCGTAGATATTACAAGCACTAGTATTGAAAACTTGCCCTTCTAAATATTTTATTCTATATATCTTTAACAATGAAATTTGTGGATGTGATATGTAAATTTGGATAAAAGCCAAACATGCGCATATATACAAGTTGGCTGCAATTGTGAATCCTACTTAAATTCAAACTAACATGACTTTGCCACCCGACCCCACGCTATTTTTAGCACATTGCAAGGCACACAAAACCCAGACACAAACCTTGCAAAGAGCTAAAAATGCCATCGCACAGCCTACCCACCCCAGCGAACGTAATTCTTATCGGCTTGACCTTAATACATCAACAAATAACACCATTCAGCATACAATTGCTTATTTATAAAAATCATTTTTGGCTAAGAAAAGTAATGGCGCCCCCCGGCCAGCCTGACCTTTAATTTCTGTTCTGTTTCATCATCATCTCTCCGGCTGCAACCCCCAATGCTCCGGCGAACGCCATAGAGCCGACAATAATAGCTCTCTCATAAAAATAAATTCTTTTGGTAGCCTGTCATACATGCGGGCAAACAGTTCTTCATGGCTCAATAGTTCTGCTTTCCATGCTTCCCTGTCCACTTCCATTATTTCCCTGAATTGTGGCATTGTAAAGTCCGAACCCTTCCAGTCCATATCACGATAGCGGGGCATCCATCCAACAGGGCTTTCAATAGCCGAAGTGTTTCCATTTACTCTTTCAACAATCCATTTCAATACCCTCATATTATCTTTAAAGCCTGGCCATAAAAAATTTCCATCTTTATCTTTTCTAAACCAGTTAACGCCAAATATCCGTGGTGCATTGGGCAGGCTGCGGCCTATCTGTAACCAGTGGTTAAAATAATCGGCCATGTGGTAACCACAAAAAGGCAACATAGCAAATGGGTCTCTTCTTACTTTTCCCTGCTCTCCAAATGCAGCAGCAGTAGTTTCGGAACCCATTGTTGATGCAAGGTAAACACCATAGTTCCAGTTGAAAGCCTGATAGACCAATGGAATAGTGTTTGCTCTTCTTCCACCAAATACAAATGCACTGATGCGTACACCTTCAGGATTTTCCCACTCACTATCAATTGAAGGGCATTGCGATGCAGGCGCTGTAAATCTTGAATTGGGATGCGCCACCGATTTACCACTTGCAGGGTCATGTTTTTTTCCCTGCCAGTTAATAATATCGGCAGGTGGTTCCTTTGTTAATCCTTCCCACCACACATCGCCATCGGGTGTAACGCCAACATTGGTAAAAATGCTGTTGCCTTTCATAGCAGCCATTGCATTGGGATTTGTTTTTTCATTTGTTCCCGGTGCTACACCAAAATATCCATACTCAGGATTAATAGCATACAGGTATCCATCTTTGCCGGGTTTTATCCAGGCAATATCATCACCAACCGTTGTTACTTTCCATCCTTCCATTGCTCCAGGCGGAATAAGCATTGCAAAATTTGTTTTACCACAGGCACTGGGAAATGCGGCAGCGATATAAGTTTTTTTGCCTTGTGGGTTTTCCACTCCCAACAGCAACATGTGTTCTGCCAGCCATCCCTGCTCTTTACCCATAACAGATGCAATGCGTAATGCAAAACATTTTTTCCCTAACAATGCATTTCCACCGTAGCCGGAACCGTAGGAAACAATACTTCTGTCTTCTGGAAAATGAACGATGTATTTGGTAGTAGGATTGCATGGCCATTTTACATCAGCTTCACCATTTACCAATGGCGCACCAGATGAATGAAGGCATTTTATAAATTCTCCGTTGAAATTTAATGTATTCAATACTTTTGTACCAACCCTTGTCATGATGTGCATATTTACGGCCACATACTCACTATCGGTAATTTGAACACCAATTTTTGAAAGTGGTGAACCCAACGGCCCCATGCAAAAGGGGATAACATACATTGTTCTTCCCGACATACTTCCCTCCAACAAATCTTTTAATATGCCATTCATTTCTGTTGGCTCCATCCAATTATTAGTTGGGCCGGCATCCTCTTTTCTTCTGCTGCAGATAAATGTTCTGTCTTCTACTCTTGCCACATCGCTTGCATCGCTGAAACAGGCATAGCTGTTTGGCCATTTATTTTCATTTAGTTTTATAAATGTTCCTTTATCCGTTAACTGTTTGCAAAATAAGTCATACTCCTCTTTGCTGCCATTGCACCAGCATATTGTTTTGGGAGAACATAAGGTGGCTGTTTCATTTACCCATTGTAAAAGTTTTGTATGATTCATTTGCATTTCCGGAGAGCTTAAAAATGTTTCTTTCTTCATAATTGTATCTTTTAATAATTGAGTTTTAATTAAAAGTAAGTGATGCGTTTTGGGTTACTATTTTACTGCATTGTTATAACGACCTGCCTGGAAAATTGCAATTAAAAGCTGTGTAAAAAGGAGTTAATAACAAAGACTGCGTGTTGTACAATGAGAAATTATTTCAACCAACAGCCTCTTCATCATCCATATCTACAGGTTTAGACGCATCTATTCTAAACCATAATAAACCGCTGCAGATTACAATAATACCAATCAGGAGTATAGGAAAATTCCAGTCGTTGGTAGTGCTTACAAGGTAACCGAAACCTACAGACATTATCGTAGAACCTATCTGCCCGAACATGTGCATTGCCCCTGATATTGCGCCTGCATTTTTACCACCAATATCTGTTGCCACAGCCCATGATACCGGCAATGTAAAATCTTTAAATGCTAATCCTAATGATAACAGGACAATGCAGGCAGTATTGTCTTTTGCAAGAGAAGCTGCAATCATACAGATACCGGCAATTACCAATCCTGATATGCCAATAATCCTGCGCCCCCATTTAACGCCATATTTTTTTGCCAGGAAATCGCTTAAAAAACCACCTGCAAAACAACCCACAGCGCCTAATATAAATGGCAATGATAAATACCCCATTTGCGCTGTATCAAACCCCCGGCCCTGCCTTAAATATTTGGGCATCCAGGATAAAAAAAAGTAAGCGCCAAACATGTACAGGAAATACATCAGTACCAATGCCCACAGATTTTTATCTTTTAAAACTTTTTTGAAAATAATTTTATGTCCTGCTTTTTTAATTTTCCGGTTCTTTTCTATTTCGTCAATTTCTTTTTGTGTGATGCCCGGCATTTCAGAAGGGTTTTCTCTAAAGAAAAACCACCACAACGCTGCCCAAAAAATACCAATGCTACCAAAAATGTAAAACACATACCGCCATCCTAAATAATGCTCAATAGGAATGATGAGCAAAGGGGATAAAGCACCGCCTAACCTGGTAAACATCCATACAAAAGATTGGGCACGCCCTCTTTCAATTACAGGAAACCATTTTGATATAGTAATGGAAATATTGGGAAATGCACCAGCTTCGCCACTGGCAAATAAAAACCGGATGATGAGCAACGAAGCAAACCCAACTGTAAACCCTGTACCCACTGTAAACAAAGACCACCACAGCACAATAAACAACAGCATTTTCTTTACGCCATATTTATCGCCCAATAAACCCATGGGTATTTGAAAAATACCGTAAGCAATAGAAAATGCAGCCATTATCCAGCCAAATTGCTTTTCAGACAATTCCAAGTCATTTGTGATGCCATGCTCCGCTACTGATATAGCTGTTCTGTCTAAGTAAGTAATAACAGCCAGCAAACAAAGCACAGCTAATACCAGATATCTCTTTTTCATTTACGTGCTGTTTTGAAGAATGTTTTGAAAAATTAAACCACTTTGTATTTTTTTAATTGAAAACAGAAGACAGCCGTTAGGCAACTGCCTTCTGTTGTTACTCAACTAAAAAAATCAATAATCCAGGTTAAAAACCATAAGACATACTAAAATTGAAAAACCTTCCCAGTGTGCCAAATTGATTTACCCTTCTTGAGTAAATGACTTCATCAGCAGTTTGAGGAGAATTTAACAGGTCGGGGTATACATCAAAAAGATTGTTAACTCCAAGGCTGAACGAGATTTTTGTATGTGTCTTAAAACTTACAGATAAATCCGTAATGGTTTTGGCACTAAAAACCTGGTACTTTTTTGCATTTGGATCTGTTGGTTGTGTATACAGTGTAGCCAAAGGATCAGACACTTTGCCAAATCTTGTGCCCCTCAACAACAAAGAAAATTTACCATACTCATAATTTACGGAACCAATAAATTTGCTATTCGGTGTTCCTTTAGTAAAATAAATAATATCCTGCTGGGCTTCGGGGTTTGTATTGTAATTAATGCCGGCTGCAACAATCTTATCAGGCAGGTGAATCTTTTTAATATCGGTTTTATTAAGATTGAATGCAAAATTCAAACTCAACCTGCTTTTATTGTCAATATTTATTTTGTAACCAGCTACAAAATCCAAACCCTGTGTTTTTGTATCATAAGCATTTAAAAAAACATTTACCTGGGCATAGTTAGTGCCGTTAAATGCCGGGAATAAAGACGCATCAATTGGTTGCGATAATAAAATCCTGTCTTTTATATTAATTTGATATACATCCAATGTTAAAGATAGATTACTACTTAGCTTTGATGTCAATCCTAGTGCTACATCGTTGGATGTTTCAGGCTTTAAACTTGAAAAACCAAATGCATCCTGTACCAACTGATTTCTGATTGGCAAGGTAGGTGCGTAAATGGTGTTGCCAGCATTGTCAAAAGTGATATTACCGTAATTGCTGTAATGCACCTGAGGCATGGAAGGTGCCCTGAATGATCTGTTGAATGAGCCCCTTATTCCTATTTTATCGGATACTTTATATCTTGTTGCAATTTTGTAGGAAAAGTCAGACCCAAAATCGCTGTAATTTTCTAAACGTACAGCCCCGTTTATCAAAAATGCTTTTGAAAATTCATGTTCCAGTTCTGTATAGAATCCAATATTGCTTCTAGTAAACCTTCCTGCTGTTTTAGGTGAAAAACCCTCTCTTCCGCTTGATCCCACATCACTTCCAGTCCTTGCTCTTGCACCGGTAAGATATGATTCAGCCTGTCCTGCTTTTTGCAAAAAAGATTCAAACCGAAGCTCAGAACCAAATGACAAAGTTGTATTTGAAAATGATTTAGACAAATCAGCATTAAAAGTAGTTTGAGTATTTGACAAACCTCCTGTATAAAATTGAGTAGGCGATAAAGAATCCATACTTGGGTTTACTGTATTTTCTGCATACAGCTCAATTTTATTACCACTATATCCTGCACTAAAATCAAGATTCCAATCTTTTCCGAAATTTCCTTTAACACCTGTAACCAACATAAAATCTTTTAACACGGACGGAGTAACGGGATTATATCCATCAGGAAAAATTTGTAATACCCGCCTGCTGGCCAGCGAAGGCGGGCGGCTAAAAACACCAGCTACAACTCTTTTAAATGAATATGCGCCAAAAGAATAAAAATCCCAATGGTCATCTAATTTTCTTCCGGCATTAATTACTATTCCAGCATTTGTATTTTCTGTACCACCCAATACGGCTCTGTTTAGGCTAATCCCGTTCCTTGCGATCAATATAGAGTCATTGCTTGTATTACTTGTATACCATCCACGTGATGCCTTGTATTTCCCTTCCCGGCTGTAAGCCTCATTGCGATGAATATTAATAGTAGTATTAATGAACCCATCTTTACCCCAAGGCAAGCCAAAATTCAATGCGGCATTGTATGTTTCACCATCATGTTTTCTGTTATCATAAATAGGCGTGCCATCCAGGTTTGCATTAGCACCTATTTTATCATGCTTGGGATTAGATGATGCAACGCCGGTATAAAAACGCAAGCTGCCGCCACTTCTTGCTTTATTTAACTGAAGGTTCATAACACCGGCAATAGCATCCGATCCATATTGGGCTGCAGCCCCATCTCTTAAAATTTCCACTGCACTTACTGCTT
>JBDUEK010000041.1:0-54013 GCA_040002495.1 Ferruginibacter sp. | reverse complement strand
AATCAATGCCTCGATATTGGTGCGTGGGCAGCTTAGAAAATTACCGAACTATTGTTAATAAGTAAATACAAGGCCAGCTCCAATGCCCATATCACTATCATAATGTGTGCCTATTGAAATATATTTTGTGGCGATGTACCTGAACCCTGCCATATACTCTTTGTCTGTGTTTATCATCATACTAAAGCGTAGGCGGTTTGTAACCGGAATATCTTCCCGACTAAACTGGAACCTGAATTTGCCATTGCCATCCACTCTAAAGTCAGCAATGAACAGCATCGGCAATGTATAAGCAATACCTGCCATTACTGTATGCCGGTTATTTTTATTGCTCTGTTGCCCAAACCAGTTTTTGTCTTCATTGCCAAAAATGTTTTTAGGACCCCCTTCTATTTTATAATGGTAATCGAAACCTATATAGGGATACAACCATTGCATACGGCCCAGGTAACGCCCAACCATTGTTTCGCTTTCGTAGCCATGCATATCATGGTAACCCAAATGCCACAGTGTACTGGCTTTCCACCTGGTGTTTGCCAACATTGCTACACCATCACTTCCATTTGTTTGTACACCTACATTTGCCATAAAATGAAACATCCTGTCATCTGCTTTTAACATGCGATAAGCCATCGCCGGATTGGGTATTTCAGGATTGGGTGGCGAATCTTCATACCTGAATATGCGGCCCATGCCACTCATCATGTGGTATAAAATATGACAATGAAAAAACCAATCGCCGCTGGCATTGGCAGCAAATTCAATGGTATCTCTTTCCATTGGCATAATGTCAATTACATTTTTTAAGGGTGCGTATTCTCCCTGCCCGTTTAAAATCCTAAAGTCATGCCCATGCAGGTGCATTGGATGCCGCATCATGCTGTTATTGTACATAATGATCCTTACGTTCTCGCCTTTCTTAATCAAAATCCTGTCGCTTTCTGAAATGGTTTTATTATCCATTGTCCAAACATACCGGTTCATATTTCCGGTTAGGTCAAATTTTAATTCTTTCAGCGGACCTTTCGGTAACGTTGTTTTTTCAGGGGAACGCAACATACCATAATTAAGTGTTACTATATCTGAACCGCTGTTGTCCATGTCCATTCCTGTCATGCTATGACTGCCATTATTCATCTGCATTTGCCTGTCGTTCATGGGTGTTTTATCCTCCATCTTCATGTCATGCATTTTTGACGACTGCATGGTATCTGCAGGATTTTCAAAACCGGTGATTTCAGGATACATCACAGTGTTCATATCCATTTCCTGGTTCTGCATTTTCATGCCATCCATTTCAACCATATTACCACTCATGTCCATCATGTTGTTCATCATCTTCATACCGGCGAAATATTTCAGCTTGGGCAATTTTACTGCTCGTATTTTTTCTCCGCTGCCTAACCAAAGCGAAGCGGATTTGGTACGATCTTCGGGTGTTACCAAAAATTCGTAACTCTTATTATCAGGAATGGTTACCACTACGTCGTAGGTTTCTGAAACCGCAATAATCAATCTGTCTACTTCAATAGGTTCCACATCGTTTCCATCACTTGCCACCACCGTTATTTTGCCCCCCGCATAGGTAAGCCAATAATAATCTGAAGCACCGCCGTTGGCAATGCGCAAACGAACTTTGTCACCTGCTTTAAACGACCTCACCCCCGGCCCCTCTCCAAAAGAGAGGGGGGAAGAATACTCAATTGAATTTTTTCCATTAATCAGAAAATTATCATAGTACACATCGCTTACATCCATTGCGTTCATCCGCTTCCATTCGTTGGTAAGTTTTGTTTTGAAATGCCCGGTTTTTAGGGCTTCTCCATAACTCTGGGTAGTGCCTTTTTTTATGGCGAACCAATCGTTGGCGTTGTGCAGGCGGCGGTCAATTTCTTCCGGTTTCATATCTGCCCACTCACTTAACGTAACCGGTATGGTGGGAATATCCCATTCTTTTCTTTTGTTCATAATAAACATACCATACATACCTATTTGTTCCTGGAACATAGAATGGCTGTGATAAAAATGGGTACCACTTTGTATAATCGGGAACCTGTACACATGGGTTGTATGTGGCTTTATAGGCATTTGCGTAAGGTTAGGAACGCCATCATATTTATTGGGTAAAAACAATCCGTGCCAGTGTAATGAGGTTGCTTCATCGAGGTTATTATGTACATAAATTTCTGCGGTATCACCTTCTGTAAATGTTAGGGTAGGCATGGGTATTTGCCCGTTTACTGCAATAGCCCTTCTTGGTTTTTTACCAAATGTTACGGTGGTATCTGCTATGTATAAATCGTACCGGACAGTTCTTGGCGGTGCATTGTTTGTAATAAATTTCCTGTTGAAGTTTGTGTAAGATGGCTCAGCAGACATATTCATTTGCATACCTTCCATCTTCATCATTTTATTGTTGGATGAATCCGCCTTCATCTCCATCCCTTCCATGTTCATATTTTCTTTCGGCATAGTATCATGGTGCATGTCCATTTTCGTACTTCCCTGCATGGCTTTTTGCTTTACAGGTTTTGGCTTTTCCTTTACCAATGTCATACCGCATTTTGGACAATTGCCTGGCGTTAAAACATGTATTTCAGGATGCATGGGGCAGGTATAAGTTACAGGCTGTGCCTTTGGCTTAATTTCCTTTTTACCCATGTACATTCCTTTCATACTGTCCTGCTTTTTTGGGACAACTTGTGCATGTGCCAGGGAATACACGGAAAGTGCAAATATGAATACAATTACTTTTTTCATCATTCAATATTTTTATTTACAACAATCTTTTTTGCGAATGAAGATTGCTTTGAAAATTTTAATTAATACCTCTTTTAATTTTTGCATTATTTTAATTTTCTGCTGAAAGACTGTCTGCCGTAGATTGCAGCCAATTCATCAATAAAGTTTTTTCATTCTGCGAAAGCCTTGCAGATTTATGCATGAGTTTATAAGAGGTGATTGGCATTTCACCATCCTTAATTTGATTTGAAATTTCCTTCAGTTTGCTTATTTGTTTTCGGGAAGTGTTGCTGCCAAAGTTGCTAAAATTTAGTTTTGCTATGCCGTTGCTAATATGATTTGCCATTACCCATGCCACTGGCTGCACATTAGCATACCACGGATAATTTGTGTTATTACTATGGCAATCGTAACAGGCATTTTGCAGGATGGATTGAACAGTTGCAGGCACTGCATAAACTTTGGCAAAATCGGTTGGCAATACCTGCCCGGTTTTGTTTTGAGCAGGCTGTATAAATTGTATTGCAATAAGTATTATGCCTGCTGCCAACGATATTTTTTTAATACGGCTCATACTTACTTCATTTCTTGTTTAACTGTGCCGCAGGTTGGCATTGCCTTTCCCAGGTAAGGATTTCTAATTTCCTTTGTTTCGCTAATCCAATAACCTCCTTTACCACCATTATACATTGGGCAAAAATCTTTATAAAGGGTTTGTCCACCGTTGCCAAAAGTTTTTATCAGGTCAGCCATGTCTTTGCTTAACATTTCAAAATGCTCCCGCTGATGTTTGATATTACCTGCATTCATCCCGATATGTTCAGCGTGTTCTTTGGCATCATCTTCAATGTCATTGTAAATTTTTGCCTGGTCAGCACTTAGTGATGTTTTATTGAAAGCTGCAAATGCTTTTACCATTTCATTGCCTGCGGTTGCCGCCTCTTTATCGTTATCTTTTGTAAAGGCATTTTTCATTTGCAGGTAATAGGTAATTATGCTATTAATATTTATTGATTCCGAAGCTTTTATTGCGGGATTTTCGCTTGAAGAGTCATGCATATTCATATCCTTCATTTCGTGCTGAGACATATCTTGCTTGTCTGCTGATTTATTGTCAACATTGCTGTTACACGCTGTAAATCCCAATACTGAAATGGCTAAGCCTATTATTGTATATTTCATGATGTTGTTTTTTATTTGAACATAAATAGTAATAGGCAGGTAAAGCCTCAAGCTGTTTACAACTTGTGGCTTTACCTGCTAACAAAGTATTAATTGATGGTTTCTGTTACCTTACCGCAGGTGAGCATCATTTTTCCGTAGTACGGATTTTTGATGGCCGTTTCACTGCTTAACCAATACATTTTTTTCATGGGGCAATACTGCTGGTAAACGGGCTCTATTGTGAGCTTTACCGCTTTAGCCAACGTGTACATATTGTTGGACAGTGTAGAAAAGCTTGCCCGTTGCACCTCAATTTTATTGGATGCTGCAATGGCTTGTGCAGTTGATTTCAGGTTACCCTGTGTAGCCATAAATGCATTATGGCCAGCATCGGTGAATGTTTTCATATCAATAGCGTCAACGGCTTTTACAAGTTCGTTGGCTTTTGTTGCTGCTACAGTTGCATCGCTGTTTACTAATGCATTTTTAATGCCGTAATAAGCATTCAGGATGGTTGAAAACTGACTTGACGGAATAGCATCCTGCTGTTGAGTAGTACCAGATTGTGCAGCGCTTTGTTGCACAAATGCTGTTGCTACAAAAGCAACAATTAAAAATAACTTTTTACCCGCCCCGATGATCAATGAGTACGGGTGCGCTTGAATCTTCGATTTCATTTTACCTGATTTAATGATTGAATAATAGAATACCTGCACGCATGATGTTACAACCATGCAGCGTGCAAAACATTCAATCAAATCAAATTTGAAAACTTTGGATTAGTATGCGTATGTCGGGAGGCGGTGGATGGAAGAAAGAAAGCAGGTGCTTTTGTGCAGTTGCCTGTGCGTATTTGAATATATCTGTGTCGTAAAAACCTGGAATGATTGTAACAAAGACAGTTGGATGGTTTAAAGTATTGGCATTGCTATTAATGTTCTTATCTAAACTTTGCAATTTGACAACACCATCATTGCAACAACCTTTTTTTTCAGCGGCTTCGTGTGAATGATGCTGTCCTTTTTTTTCCTGATGTTGATGTACATGCTTTTTGCCGTTTTTATGTACATGAACGGTCAATTTTGATCCTTCCTCATCATCGTGGTGATGCTTGTTGTTGAAGCCCATATCTACACCCAAGGCACAGGCAACACCTACTATCGTATTCATTGCGAATACCAGTAGCAGGAAAGCTGCTTTTAGTTTTATGGATGTGTTATTTTTCAAAATTGATTGATTAATATTATTCTTTTATCCTTGCTAAACTGTCTAACACCTTCTCTAAATTAATACAAAAATTCGTGCATTTGGTTCGAAATTAAATCCGGCAGGTTATATAAGAATAAAACCAGGCAAATATAATACCCGATTTTATGATGAACTATTTAGGATAAGCTTGCTGCTTTGTAGCCTGCTTTCTCCACTGCTTTTATTATTTCCTGCTCGCTGACATCTTCAGTTGTTACCGTGAGTATCTTTTTCGGATTTTGTGTATCAACTTTCCAGTTGTCTTTACCTACTGCTTCATTTAAAGCGGGTGTAACGTTAGCTACGCATGAGCCACAATTAATGTTTGTTTTTATTGCGATTGTTTTCATTTTTATTTGTTTTATTGTAGTTAAGTAAAATTAGTTTAAGTGTATAAAGTGACTGTTACACAATTACAGAAAAGAGTTGTAACATTTTGGTTATTAAATGTTCCATAATGTGATGCAGTACAAGAGGGCGATCCCGAGTTCCGCTTTGCTCGTCGGGACAGGCGCAACAATGCTTCACCAGGGATATAAAGCCCGGACCATAATTGCCTTATAATTTTTTTGTTTTAAGTCGCAAGCTATTTGATACAACCGATACAGAACTCAATGCCATGGCGGCGCCTGCAATCATTGGGTTTAGCAAAAAACCATTAAACGGGTATAAGATACCTGCGGCAATGGGTATACCAATAATGTTATAAATGAATGCCCAAAACAGGTTTTGGCGAATTGCGGCCACGGTGTATGTTGATAATTTAATGGCTTGGGGAATTTTAGTAAGGTCCGATGAAATGATGGTCATTTTAGCCACGTCCATGGCGATATCACTTCCCTTGCCCATGGCGATACTTACATCTGCCTGTGCCAGTGCATTGCTATCATTGATGCCATCTCCAACCATTGCTACTACCTTTCCCTGCTGTTGCAGTTCTTTTATAAATGCGGCTTTACCGGCTGGCAATACTTCCGCTTTGTAATGTACTATGCCTACCTGTGATGCGATGGCTTTTGCTGTGGCGTGGTTATCGCCTGTGAGCATATACACCTCGATGCCTGCCGCCTGCAATTGCTGCACAGCGGCTACAGAAGTTGCTTTAATTTTATCGGCAATTGCAACCACGGCCAATGCCTGTTTTTCATCTGCAAAGTAGATAACGGTTTTTGCTTCGGATAGCCATTTTGTAACGGCTGTTTCCAGTTGCGAAGCAATAATAATGTTGTTTGTTTTTAACAATGAAGCGTTACCAACGAAATACAATTTATTATCAACGATAGCTTTTGCGCCTAAGCCTGTGATGCTTTCAAAATGATGTACCGGCTGGTATTGAACCTGTACCAACTGTTTTACAACTGCTTCTGCTAATGGATGCTCTGATTGCTTTTCCAATGATGCCAGTGCGGGTAAATAAGTTTCATCATTGTTTAACCAAAGTATATCTGTAACCACTGGTTTGCCTTCTGTAATTGTTCCGGTTTTATCCAATATGATGGCATTGATTTTCTTTGCCAGTTCCAGGCTTTCTGCATCTTTAATCAGTATGCCGTTTTCGGCACCTTTACCTACACCGGCCATGATGGCTGTTGGTGTGGCCAAACCTAACGCACAGGGACAAGCAATTACCAACACGGTAACAAGTGCTAATAAGCCTTGAGTAAAACCGTTTTCACCACCAAATATTACCCATACAATGAGGCTAAGAATGGAAACAACCATTACAATTGGAACGAAGATTCCGGCAATTTTATCTACCAGTTTTTGTACCGGTGCTTTACTGCCTTGTGCCTGCTGCACCATTTTTATAATTTGTGCCAATACCGTTTCGCCACCTACTTTATCTGCAGTAAATTGAAAGCTACCCTTTTGGTTAATGGTGCCTGCAAAAACCTGGTCACCTTGGTGCTTTTGTACCGGTATTGGTTCGCCACTGATCATGCTTTCATCTACAAATGAATTGCCTGTAGCAACAGTTCCATCAACCGCTATTTGTTCACCCGGCTTTACCAGTAACAGGTTTCCAACTTTTACGCTTGCAATCGGCATTTCCATTTGATGCCCGCCGTCGTGAATAACAGTAACGGTTTTGGGTTGCAAACCCATTAGTTTTTTTATGGCGGAAGAGGTGTTGCCTTTCGCTCTTTCCTCTAATAATTTTCCTAATAAAATAAAAGCGATTACTACCGCAGCAGCTTCAAAATATACATGTGCATGTAAGCCCCTGTTATGCCAGTATTGAGGATTCAACGTATTGAATACGCTGAACAAATAGGCCACACCAGTACTGAGCGCAACCAATGTGTCCATATTGGTTGAGCGATGTTTTGCCTGCTTAAAGGCATTGATAAAAAACTGCCGGCCAAATATTAAAACAACGGGTGTACTTAACGCCCACATCATGTAATTGGCATAAGGCATGTTCATAAAAAACATACCAATTATTACAGTGGGTATTGCTAACGCAACCGAACCAATTGTTTTCTTTTTGAGTGTGTCTGATTTTTCTTTTTGTAATGCTGCTAACTGATCTTTTGCATCGTCGCTTTCATCAATCATTAAATCGTACCCGATGCTTTGCATGGCTGCTTTTAATGCATGCGGATCTGTTATAGTTGGAATGTACTCGACCTGAACCGTTGCATTGGCATAATTTACCGCAGCACTAATTACACCGGGCTGGCTTTTTAAAATACTTTCAGAGCTGACGGCGCAGGATGCACAGGTCATGTTAAGTACGGGGAAATTTTTCTTTACGGTATCTACATCGTACCCTAAATCACGAATTGCTTTTATGGCATCCGTCAGCACTTCTAATTCGCCGTTTGTGTTGATGACTGCCCTGTTATTGTTCACCTCAACTTTATGCGCCGTAATGCCCTTTACTTTCCCTAATCCTTTATCAATGATCAACGCACAGTGCTCACTATCCATGCCCTCCAAAGGAATATTTATTGTATTATTATTTTCTGTTGCCATATCCATTATTTTAGATATAGCAAAGCTACCAACATGTACCACCTAAGCGATTACACAATTATGGATAAGATTTATATGATTTTCGGTTGAGTTATAATTCAACAACTGAAGCGTGTAGTTGCTTATTATTCTCCCATACACACAGTAGATGTGCATTGTCCAATGCTTTTAAAACGGGCTGGATGCCCATACCAAGTATTTTCTTTTCTCCATCTGGTTTCATTACAACCACCTGGCCATTTTCAGTCCAGGCATATACATTTTTGTTGTTCACTATTTCGATGGTACAGCTTTTGCCCTGCCCCATTTCTTTTTCAGGCATTCCGGGATTAGTGCTAAATACGGTTGCACCCCTGCGCCAAACTGTTTGCACTGCTCCATTATCATTCACCGCCAGGTTTCCACCGTCCATCGGACAGCCATCTAATTTCCAGCTTCCTGTTCCCAGTTTCTGTGCAGCACCAAAACTTCCACCAGCATCAGTTGATTGAACTAAATACAAATCCCTGTTTCCCTGCAACCAATTGCGAAACATTACGGCTACTTTATTTTGCCAAACAACTACTGAAGGCTTACAGCATTGGCACACAGTAGAATCCGGTGAGGTGTAAATTATTTTATTTTTCAACCAGGTTTTGCCCCCGTCAATGGACTTCGCACCAACTATTTTATTTCTTTTATTTCCCCTCAGATCAAGCCATACAGCAAAGGCAGTGTTTCCGTAACTACTTAACCCCATGAGCCCTTCTTTAGCAACTGTATCTACATCATTCAGTTTTTCCCCCTTAGTCCAATCGTTTCCTGTTTCTTTATAAAAGGAAAAAATATTTCCTTGAGAGGTACAAGCGGTAATTAATAATCCTTTATCTGTAACTGCCACCTGGGGACCTCGTGTAGCAAAAGTGTAAACATGTGGCAATGCTGAAACCAACAAAGGATTAGAAAACGTATTACCATTATCACTGGAATAAACATACATAATGCTGTCACCCATACCATATACTAAATGGACGTTATTGCTTTTATCTTTAGCTAAGGCAGGCATTTGTCCGTCTGTAATTACAAAATCATCTTTTGTGTGAACTTTTTTTTCTGAGCATGAAGTCATCAAATAGAGTACAAGCGTGAAGGATACAATCTTTTTCATGATTAAATTTTATCAAGTGATTTCCGCTTGCTTTCACCTATTTTTTTAAAGTGAGTTGGTGTAAGTCCGGTTACTTTTTTAAACTGGTTCGAAAGGTGTGCAACGCTGCTGTAGCCTAATTCATAGGCGATCTCACTCAGGTTCAATTCATCATAAATGATTAATTCTTTTACCTTTTCAATTTTTTGATGAATGATATATTTTTCAATGGTGATACCTTCTACCTCAGAAAACAAACCACTCAGGTAAGAGTAATCCTTCTGCAGGGATTTAGACAGTATGTCTGAATAGTTGTGATGATTTTCTACATCGGTATGATGAACCTGCGTAATGATGATGTTCTTTATTTTCTCAATCAATTGTTTTCTGCTATCATCCAGTAATTCAAAGCCGGTTCTTTTTAGATCATCAGCGAATTGCTTTAAGGCTTGCTCTGCCGGATCGTTGACTAAATCCACTACTCCCAAACGCACATAGTTTGCCTGTAGTTTATTGTCTTTTAAAAGTTGCTCCACAGAAGAAATGCAACGTGGGCAAACCATATTTTTTATTATGAGTTGCATGTTGCAAAGTTAAGTCTTGTAATTGGTCATTACGACGAGGACAAAAAAAAGCCCAGAAGGGCTAAAACTAAGGAAGCAATGCTAACCAACGCTTAGAACCAACTGGCGGATAACGTTGACGACCAATAACAACGCCATGACTAACATAAATATGCCAACCATTAGCAGCGCATACCCAAACCTGGCATGAAGCAGTGAAACAGGATAAATGATACATAACATACAATTTTAAAAATGGTAAAATAAATATGCAGCATCGCCACGGCCTAAGTCCAAATAAAAAACCAAATGAAAACCATCGTACAACTTTTCAAAATCTTTGCTGAAGCCTTATTTTTATTTTTTTTAAGAGAGCCTTTCTATAACCGAACTGTAAATAAAAAAAAGAGAGTTGGTGAGTTACTGTTGAGCCGGCTTGTTTAGCCTGGTTTATTTTGTTTTTTTTGGCTGGCCGTAACTTTGTGTAATATTTGTTTTTGATGAATTCAAGAAACGTATCATTAAGTTATAAACGTGAACTTGAATTTTGTTTGTTGGCTTGCAGCTGCCCTCCCGGGGCTTGTGGGATGGCTTAGGGCTGCTGCTGGTGTGGGAATCGGACCTGAATGATTATTGCCGAAAGGCTACCGACTGAATGAACGAAGTGGAGTGAAGTTTACGGAACGAAACGATGTGAAATGAAGGAGGTTGCCTGAAGGCAGTTACGGGATTTGCATTAGGGATTACTCACGGAATTTTATTTTTTTTTGTGTTCGTGAATGACGCTGCGCTTCATTTGCAGCGAAAATCCTTTTTTTTCAAAAAAGATTGCAGCGGAAAGCCCGACCCGCCGGGGAATGCCAACATTTTGTTTCAACATCTTAATATTGTGAATTTTAGTAACAAGAGGCACAGGAGACACTCCTGCGCCAGTCTCAGCGGAAAGCCCGACCCAAAAAGGAGAATGCCAACATTTTATTTGCCAGCCCATATTTTGAATCTAAAATAGCACAGGAGTAACTCCTGCGCCAGTATGGTAAATTGTTACTGATAGAATACCGTGGCGAAGATGCATCCGTGCCTATTAACCCCTTGCATAAAACAACCCTCGTACAATTGAATAAAGAGATGGAATCAAATCATTTCAACCTGTTGTACGATGGTGAGTTTTCACCTATTCAGCATTTTTTGGAGTACTTTAAAAAGAATTGATTCAATTATTTAGCCAACAGTTGATTTTCATGGTAGCATCGTTGTGCCCAATTGTACTTTTGTGGCTTTGAGGGACGAGGTTGTTGAGTAGTAACAAGCACACACAATACAATGGACTTAGCCTGTTGGGCTTTTCAAGGCTTACAAATTGCACCCGAATCTCTGCAAGAATAACAGCCCTGTACTTAAGAAACAAAGAACAGAATGCTGCTTTTAATGTAACATTATCACCTGCAAGGCTTTTAAGCCCTTTGCAATAAGCTAAACAACCGTTGGTCTTCGTCATTTTCCCGTGGAAAGACTGCTGCTATTTGATAATTTACCATTGTGCAGTAGCGGATCAGCTTATCAATATTGTGGGTGTTGATGTGCAGGCCGGTAGCTTTTTTAAAAATAGCCAACAGTGCTTGTTCTGCCGCCTGGTGTAGCATAAATGCTGCCAGCTTGTTTTGCTTTCTTATATGGCTGCAGTGTTGGGAGTGGCAGTTTAATTGTGGAAGACTCGGAGCGGGAATATACCTACTATGACTTCTGCTCCATTACGAAGATTCGCTGGCAGCCTTCCCAGGGTAAGTACAGTTATTTCCGTTCATGCAGCTTCTACATTTATACAGTGACAATCCGTGCAACATTGGGCTTTTTGTTTCTTTTGCAACATAATCCTCATAACCCCGCCTGCCTTATATGTAGTTTCTATTCGTAGACCCGAACGTTTGCCTCCGGCTTCGTTTAGATTCGTGGTAGCCCACGACACCTTTGCCTTTGGCTAATGATACTTACTGCAATGCTCATTCGAGACTTTCAACCTTTAGATATTACACATGCATGGTGAACAAAAAAAGACTGCCCACTTCTGAGACAGCCTTGTTTTTATAAGGTAATACCTTCACGAATAAAGTGAGTTATTTTATCCGAAGCACTGGTCTTAATTTATAACCATCTATTTCTGAATTTACAGAAAGTGCTGCATCAAAATCAATTAGAAGCGTTTCTAAATTTGCGTTTAAATCTTTACTTACTTTTATTTTTAAGCCAGATTCTGAACCACTTGGTATTATAAGTGGATAAGTTTGTCCACCAAACTTGATGGTATTATTATTGCCCAATACCAGCCGGATCTCTTTTACAACATTCGATGGAAATGTACCTTGTGCAATTAAGGTGTCCACGCCATTCTGAAAGCCTAAAAGATTGTAAACTCCGGGCTTGGCTTGCAAAGATACCCATCCAGTGGTGTCAGATGCGAATTTTACATTAACCTCCTTCAAATCTATGTTTACTTCGTCGTAGGAAGCAGGCGCATCTGTCATGCGGATTTGAAGTGTTGAGTTTGTACCCTCTTTTTTACATGCCGAAAGTAATAAGACAGCAGAGGCAATAAGCGCCAGGGAAAGATTGTTAATTTTCATAATTAAGGGTTTTTTTTACAGGTGAATTAGTGAGACTGAATTAATAAATAAAGGTTTAATTGGGGGCAAAAAACATGTTAAACTTACTGTATTTTGCTTAAAAACAATCCTGGTAGGGAGCAGCTAAAACATTATCCCTTTAAAATTAAATTACCAGGTATCCAGCCTCTTTATTTACCAGGAATAATATCAATAATTACCGCCCTGTTGTAAAAACGTTCTTCAGGAAGTTTATTGTTAAATGGCGCCATGCTTTCATCTTCGCCAAAACCGTAGGTTTCAAATTTAACGCCTGTTTTACCGGCTGTTGATAAAGCAGTTTCTATAATTTGCTGAGCGCCCATTGCTCTCTCATGCGACAAAGAATGATTGTATTTTTCATCTCCTATAATATCCGTGTGTCCATGAATAACCACGGTGCTGTTATCAGGGACTAATGGCGTTACAACGTCAGTAAGAAAATTCTTATACGCATCGATTGAGTTTGATTTATCGAAATCAAATAAGATGCTATAGCGTAAACCTTCTTGTTTTGGATCTTCTCTTTTTATTAAACTAACACTGCTTTCTTTTCTAACAGCATGGCCGCTTTTTGTTTCTCCAAGCATTACAATTTTATAATTGCCCTGTGTGTTATTGCCTAAAATAGCTTTTCCTGAAACTGATGCTACGTCCGTTGTGTATGGGCCGTAGTGTTGCACATTACCTTGTTCGTCTGTTACTTCAACGTTCCATGATTTTAATAATTCATTGGCATCGCCTGCACTAAAAATTACGTGGCTATCTAAAGGGTCCTGCTGCACTGCTGTTATTTGCACAGGCTTCAAAAATCCTGCGTTAACACCTCCAATCTGCATCAGTAATTCAGGGGAAGTACTTTCAATATCAACCCTTCTGTCACCTTCGCGTAATAATGTTAGTTCTTTGGTAGCACCCGGTTGTTCTGAAGGTATCATTGGTTTATCTCTTCCTTCGGTACTTATCCTGGCAGGATTAATTTCAAAATTGTTTACTAAATATTGCTTTATATTTTCGGCAAGTACTTTACCTTCTGCAGGGTTTTTGTTTGAAGACCCGGTTAATGTAATAGTGCTTTGGGGATTGCTTCTCAGCCTGTCTCCCATAATGTTTAAAATATTATGATACACTGCCAATTGTCTTGCTGAACGGCCATCGTTCAAATTAGCTGGCTGACCTTGTTGCAATTGTTCTTCTTTAAAAGAGGTAGCCTGCGCATTGTTTAATTGCACATACCGATTGGGTATTTCAACAGAACCGGCATCAAAGAATACTGAATTCCGCAATGGAAATGTTTCCTTCACCTGGCGGCTTAATGGAATCACTTTCGGTGCTCTTACAGAAAATTGAACTTCTTTTTCAGCCACTAGTACCGGTTCAGTTACGGGTGCAGTAATAGTTTTTTCAGGCATTTTTTTAGCGGTACCAAACTTAAGTGCTATTCCTGCACGGATGGTATATACTGACCACGATTCTACTTTACGGGGAGCCTGTCCTAAATCTGTTTGAAAAGATGCAAAGGGCGAAATGGTCATTTGCGTTGCACTGGTTGATTTGGAAACAGGAATATCTATACCGGCACCAACCTGTGCTGAAAATGTTGCTTTGCGTATATCGCTCCAGTCAGCCCTTTTATCTGTCTGCTTTTCCTGAGTATAAGTAAAAGATTTTGCGATATTAAAACTTATAGTAGGTCCGGCAAATAAATAAAATGCTGAGCCAAACGGTGCTATGCGTAAACTCGGTTCTACTGATATAGAACTGATATTAGTAGATAAATTGGCCGCACAATTACATGGAGCAACCACACTATTAAACTTACCGCCGCGGTTATCGTAGGCTAGGTTTAACATGCCTCCCCATCTTTTATTAGGCCGGTATTCGGTCAATAAAGAAATGTAAGGTTTAACACCATCTCCTTTGTGAAAGGCAGTTGGAACCGTTAAACTACTGTTGAGCATTTGGGTTGTGCCGCGATACTTATTGAAGTTAGCAGCGCCTGATTCGCCAAACCACCAAACGGGTTGTGGCCGTTTTGCTTGTTGCGCATTTCCCGTTATTGCTGTAAAAATCAATGCAGCGAATAAAAGCGTGAATTTTTGTTTTGATATATGATATTGTAACATGGAGTCAGTTTATGTTTAATTAATTATTGGTTTAATTAATTCCGGCCCGGGGGCCGGAATTAACAATTGTCTTAAGTTTTATTGCACATTAATAGTTGTATTTACCATGGTAACAGAAGCTACCAAAGAAATAGCCCTGCCATTCAATACGGTTTGTACCGCATTGCCCGCAGTAGAGAAGGTAATGCCTGCTGAGGAAATGATAGTTCCACTCATGATGCCACCACCTGCTGCATTAATCGTAGCGGCGCTGCCAACATACCAAAATACATTCTTAGGTAAAGCTCCGTTGATCATCTTTACACTGCGTGCGCCTGCGGGGCCTGCAACGCCTACGGTTAAGCCTGCTGCTGTTTGAAAAACCCATACGGCATTTGCATCGCCTTTTGCATCAAGTGTAAGATCGCCATTGGTTATTTTAAAAGTACCGCTTGCAGATTTATAGATGCCGGGTGCCAGCGTTAGGCCACCTAATTCGCCTGCGCCGGCATCTATACCTCCTGGCTTGGAAGCCGGAGAAATACTATTATAGAGGATAGTTGCATCAGCAAGACCCTTCGTTGCAATTACAAAAGATGTTGCATCGCCGGGTGTTGGTGGCGCTGTATAAATTCTGCCTGTTACATCACCTACATTCAGCGGTGTTTCGGTATAAATATCACCCATCGTGCCATCGTGAAATCCTGTGATTAAAGTAGACGCTGCGGTGGTGCCGATACTTCCATTATTAATCACTGTATTCAACCCCTGGTTAGTGATTCCGGCGTTTCCACCAAAAACTCCAAAAACAGATAAACTTCCTATTACCGGCGGAGGTGTTGTCTGCCCTGTAGTAAAGTTCCATACATAATTATTTGCCATTGCGTTACCAGCCAGGTCTTTCGCTCCTGTAGAAATGGTAGCTGCATATGTGGTATTAGGTGAAAGATCAACAGACGGTTTAAAAACAGCAATAAGTCCGCTATAAGAAACTGTTCCTGTTAAGGAAGTTCCACCTAGTGTTGTATTGGTTATTGTAAAATTTGTAGTGATCGTTAAAGGATCCATTGTTTCACTAAAAGTTGCCGAAATATTTTTGTCCAGGGCTACGTTTATAGCAGCATTTAAAGGATCAGTAGCAGTAACAAAAGGGGCAGTTACATCCGGGCCTGCGCCTGTTTTAAAGCTCCAGACATAGTTGGCGATCATAGCATTGCCGGCAGGATCTTTTACACCTGCTACAATGGTTCCCGTATAGTTTGTATTGGGTGCTAGGTTTGCCGTAGGAGTAAAAGTAGCAGTAGAGCCGGTATAAGTTATCACTCCCGCAATGCCGGTTGTTCCCTGCTTAACAGTGAATGTAGCAGCGTTGATGGTAGAAGGATTCATAACTTCATTAAAGGTGGCATCTACTTTTGCGGTAAGACTTACTCCGGTGGCGGTATCCGCAGGGCTTGTTGAAATTACTTTTGGGCACACGCCAATAAGGCCCGGCTCTTCCGTAACTTTTTTGCATCCCGTTGCAAAAAAGAATAATAATGACACCAATAGCCAACTTGTTGCAAACAACTTGTAATTTCTTTTTCGTGTAGATGTTTGGGTATTCTTTTGCTTTGGAGAAATAGTTTTTTTTCTCATAATTTGTTGAGTTTCTTTTAGGTGAGTATGGATACGGTAAAAAGGAGGGAAGAAGATTCAACCTTTGAAGCGAAGCATATCCTAAGAACTCCGTTTCATCTTTTATATTGCAAAATCTTTTTTTATCTTTTAAAACGGGCTAAGTCTTTTTCAATAACTACCTGTCGTATTGCATAACATAGGTTAAACTTTGTAAATATTACCACAGGTGCAGCAATGAAGCCGGGGTAAACAATGACTTCCTGTACCGGCCGAAATGCCCGGCTATAGATATCCAGGTATTTAGTATTCATTCTTATTTACCAACGTGAAGCACTTTTATTTACCAATCACATTTAACTGACACCTTACTTAATTGCGGCGGGTCTTGCAGCCCTGCACAAAACCCACAGCAATGACCCGCCTGGGAAGTTAATGAGTATGGGGAGTGACAGTTTAATTGTGGAAGACTCCGAGCGGAATTAATCGCTCAATACCATGACTTTTGATCACAGCACCATGAAGTTGTTTACATACTCTTCCTGCAAAGCGTATGTGAAGGGCCAACCTTCATCTCTTATAAAGCATTGAAAAAGACAATTGTCTTTTTCATTCGTGACACACCAAAGACCCGCCTGGGAAGTTCAATTGATAAACCTACTTAATCAATAAGTCCCCTTCTTTGTCTCCCGAAAATGCTTATATTTGCATTGCTAAAGAGTTTTTCGCCTGCATATCTCATCCCATGATGGGTGTTGCCAGTACTGGCACGGGGGCAAAAAGATTTTTTAGCTTTTTTATTGCTCCTCCTCCCCATACAAGTGTATTACTGTTTCATACTTACTTTTCATGGCTTCAAAATAGCGGCTTTCGCCCTGCAATAAATCCCTTTGTACTGCCCACATCAGGTAATCTATAATGCTCAGTTCCGGCATTTCCTTGCTCTGCACTATTTCCAGGTTGTATTGAATGGTTCCGTTGGTTTCTGCCTTGTCTGCTGCCAGGGCTTTGGTAACGGCTTCCTCAAAGCGGTGCAGGGAGTTATTGCCCCTTTGTGAAAGATACAGGTTATAATGCTTACCAGTATCTTTCAGTCTGCCGTTTAGCAGGTGGTGCAGCACATCAAAATAAAACTCTGTTGGGTTGTTGTTATGTTTTCGGTTAAAGATATTCAGGTCTTTTTTGGCAATTACAATATGTGCTTTGTAGCCCTCCAGGTTGCGGAGCAACTCAAAAAACTTAGCCCTTATTTCGGGGTGGTCGCCACGGGCATGAACAAACCAGCCTTTATCAGTAGCAATGGATGGTATGGAATTGTACAGGTTATCTGCTTTAATGCTATCCATAAAATTGACCACAGCTTTACGCAGAGCTTTCCGGTTATCAGTTTCTATCATACCGATAATGAGATAGGGCTGAAAGCCTTCCGTACCTACAAGAAGTTTTTTACGGTTGCCGTAAAAAACGGGGTCGCCGCTTTCGTCTATAAAGAGGTATGTTTTAAGTATGTGTTTTTGTTCCACCATTTGTTACTCTGATGTAATTATAATTTTTTCCCTTCGCCCTTATAAATTCGTGGATCATTCATTTGCCTGTTAATAGGAGCTACTTCTCTTTCGTATAAATAGTCGTCTATTTGTTGTCGCTTTTCTGCATTTGAATACAGATAGTAATTCATAAAAGCCAGTCTTACTTCTGCTACGAGTCTTCCAAATATAAAAGTTTTACACAGATTATACTCCCTTAGTTTAAAATTAAAAGTTCCCAGGTGAGGCTCCACTGCTGGCCTTGAAGCGACGCTGTGGGACTCACCGTTATTTAGAAAATCTGTCTACGTGCATATTATCCAATTCCCTGAAATTTAAAATGGGATGTATCCCCTGTTCACCAGACAAATAAAACTTTGCAGACCTGTGTAAATATTCAATTGGGTTGATTGCAAGCTGCCACTTACCTGTGCATGCGTTATTGTGCATGTAATCAATTTTTGTTTATGCAATACCTTGCTGAATAGCGGCGGGTCTTGCAGCCCTGCACAAAACCCAAAGCAAAGACCCGCCTGGGAAGTTCATGAGTTTGGGGAGTGGCAGTTTTATTGTGGAAGACTCCGAGCGGAATTAATACCCCATATCAGAGGGTACTCAATTCACAGCACAACTTGCGCCAAATAGGGGAAAAACTATCCAGCGCATAACCGGCAAACTATTACTACTATGCGGGTGAACTACCACAACATTCAAACTTTTCCTAAACAAATATCATAAATGAGATTTCATACTTTTATTATATGAAATCTTTTACTATTTTGTTGCACAGGAACTCGTGAGCATCCAAAGTAAAATATTGGCTTTATGAGTTCTTACAATGCTGGCTGATGAATTAAAAGCAGTCGAACAAATGGAATTATAGCACTGCTCTACACGCCAGTTACTATCTCTTGAAGCCACCACCAGGTAATTTTTTGCACTGCAGGGTGCAGGGTTAATTAATCATCAGTTAAAATAACAAGAGATGAGTGAAAAGTCAATATCAGAAAATGATTTGAGTGATGAAATTTCGAAGCTTAAATTATTAAAGAAGAGAAAAACGATACTGGGTAAGTTCCTTAACAACATCATCATACAGTTTTCAGGAGCCGATACAGACATTGCCGGCATTCTGCCGGATAATGATATGAACCTGTTGGTAAGAATGGGGCTGTTCAATATCATATTCACGGTAATTACCCTGCTAGGAATAGGATTCATTTTCTTTATGGCGTTCGACTTATGGGTTGCGCTCCTTTTTTCATTATTGTTTGCTACCATATTTATTTATTGTTTAAAAACCTCAATAACCGCCTGGCTCTTACATTTAAGAAATGTGGATAAACCTCTTTTACTTGTAAAGCGTTGGTTTATTTCATTGTGTTTCATCATTGCCCTGGCAGGACTGGCTATGTGGATTTTTTCAAACCAAATTGACAGGCTTGCAAAGCAACCCTATTATGAACAGGAATATGATAAATACAAAACTGAACTGTCGGCTATAAATCATTCAGCCGATACACTCAACCCAAATAATTCAATTACAACCTACCTGGCAGGTATAACCCAAACAAATACCCTGGGCGAAATTGACATCAACCTGAACCAGAAAAAGAAGGAATTAATTTCGCTAATCCCCTCCTATTATTCCAGGATCAATTACGATGACAGCATCAAAAATAATTTTTCAATACGGGATGCCAACACCAACAGGTACACTGATATTTTGCCCTTCTCATTCCCAAAAAAAGAAACAGGATATACAAAAGCAGGCAAAGGTTTATCGGGCATTTCGTTTGCGGTAGACAGCATCGGAAATTTAAATATTTTGCAAAACTATTATGACAGCATATTCATTGCAAGTGCTGAAATTGATTCTATCAATGCTACGCAAAATATTTTAAATTTTCTTTTACGCAACGATAAGGAAAAAAGTTTATCCTATGCGTCTTCAGACAGTGCCTTTAAATATTTTTACAACTCGTATATTAAAAGCAATATTTTAAGCAGCCAGTCTTTTCTGCAAATTCAATCAGCTACAAACGTATGGCTACAAAAAAAATCACGTATAGACGGCTACCCTATTCTGTTCGTTGATAAATTATTGGGATTTTACTTACTGCTGTCCAACACATCATCCGGCATTGTATTCATCATAATCGGGCTGTTTTTTACGGGTTCCATTTTATTTCAACTGGTAAAAGACAACCTGGCCGATCTGAAAAATTCAAAGTACCCTGTATTTATAAATCTATATGAGAACCTGGAAATGTCGAGGGTAGAATCTATACAGGAGGGATTGTCAGATAACAGCAAAACGGTTAATACTTCCTTCTCCACAAAAGATACGGGCAGAAGGAGATCCAGAACAAATTTTGAACAATTAAATAAGTTTGGAACTTTGGATTATTATATGGAGATCGGCCAGCAATTGGAAGAGGATGGCGACTATGACGGTGCTCTGGAAAAATATTCAAAAGGTTATGAAAAATTTCCTGATGAATATGAATTTTTAAGAATGCGGGCCGATGTTTTCTTAAAAAAGAACGACGTAAATCAATCGCTGGAATATTTAAAAGAATACAACAAACAGAAAAATAATGTTACGGTAGAAAACAACCTAAAACGCAATATTTATATTGATTATTTTGAAATAAAGGATCATCCTTTTTATGGCGACTTATCATGGCCCGTCAATAAGCAAATGAATATTCTGCTAGGCAAAAATGGCTATGGTAAAAGTCACCTGTTTTCTATATTGGTTGCGTTGGTACAAAATGATATTGAGAAAACAAAAGAGTTCTCAACCATATCCTCAACCAGTTCCAAAGTGCAACTTTCAGATAGCACATTGCCCACTGATAATTTGATAGTTACATTAGCAACCGATGAGAAGTTTCCTTTGTTAAAGGAGCAAAAAGAAATCCTGAACGATATAGCGGATGAAACAAGCAGGCAGGAACAGGAGGATGCATTTCAGGAAGAATTTAAGAATATCAGCTTTTCATCAAGGGGGCTCAACAGCCTGGCAGGTAAGGTTCCGATACTTGCCATATCCGATACGCGCTTTATTGATAAATCTACTAATTTTTTAAGCCGGTCAAGTGAGCACATTGATCTTCGCCTCGATTCTGCAAAGCATTTCTTGTATCAAAAGCTCTACAGCACCGTAATTGAAAACGCATTGTACCGTGTTTGCCAGTCGTACCTGGAAGGAAGTGATACTTCCGGTAAAACTGTAATTAAATTGATTGAAAACATTTTTGTGGAGCTGACGGGTAATTATTTTACAGTAAAAAATATCAGGTCAAACGTTAATACCGATTACGAAATACTGGTGAACTCCGAATCGGAAAATGAGCTTCCTATTCAGAAAGTTTCGCAGGGCACTTTTTCAGTTATTTCTATTATACTGATCATCTATAATTACCTGCGTGCAAGGTATCCCGGTGAAAATGATACAGAGATATTAAACCAACAGGCAATTGTATTTATTGATGAAGTAGATGCACACCTGCATCCAAGCTGGCAACAAAAAATAGTAAACATTCTGCGCAACACTTTTCCTGAAGTACAATTTTTCATTACCGCTCACAGTCCTTTAGTAGTGGCCGGAAGTAAAAAAGGTGAAGTGTCTGTTTTGCGCAAAGCCCAGCGTGGCTTTGATCTGGAGTTTTTTGAAAACGACTTTATTGGTTATCAGCCTGAGGAACTTTTTAGAAAAGTCTTTGAAATGGAATCGTACGACGAAACCTATTTAAAATATAATGCATTAATACCTTTTAAGGAAAAGTTTGAAAAAGATATTGTGGAACTAAGTTCAAGAGAAAGAAGTAAGGAAGATGAAAAGAAGCTTGCAAAACTTTACGAGGATGTTTACTATATGAATGTAGTGGCCCAACGATCTGAAGTAATTAATAAAGAAAGAAGTAATGAAAATTAGTTAAAAAAATAAAATAACTGCACATGACAGAAAATCAAAAAAGAGATTTTCTTGAACTCTTTTGCAAGTACGCTCCCGGTGATATTATTAGCACCAGGCAAGCAGACATACTAATGATTATGGATGTAAAAGATCCGGCAGAATTAGCAACTTTGAATGGTTATTGTGAATACTATAAGCAGTTATCAGACATTGCAGTAAATGTGGAAAAGATCAATGCACATGACACGCAGGAAAAGCAGGTAAAATACGCTATTGAATTCTTCAAAAAACAAATTACTGCTGTAGATAATAGTTTACTTATTGCTACAGACATGATGATAAAAGCAAGGTGTTTTCCAAACTGGAACGATGAAAATCGAAACCGTTATGCAACAGGAAGGGGTTTAATTATCGACTGGATCCATTTATTTATCTCATATACCAACTCAAGCAAACCAGCCATAAATATTACTTATAGAAATTTATTAAAAAACCAGTTGGGCACGCCGTATTTTAATCGCAATAAAGACGACATGAATTTAATAGCTGCATTACTATATAAATTTTTTAAGGCCGAGCGAATGAATACATTTTATGATAAAGAAGAAATTGGCTGGAGCGATGAGTGGAAAGACAAGATATTTCCTTATGCGGCTAAATCAATTGCATTTGTGCAATTTATAGAACTGGAAGCTTTTCACGGAACCAGCGCTAATAACTACTGTTACAAAGAATATGTTTCTTATATGGATTCAATTACTGCATTTTCGAAGTCGAATAATTTACAAGTATTTAAACCGATCTTTTTCTTTATAATATCAAACCCCACTAAATCTGAAAAGTTTAGTTACAAGCCTGCCAACCTGGAAAATGATGATCTAAAACTAAATACCTGGGCAGAATTTATTAAAGACAAGCAATACATAACGCTTCATGAAAAGATGACCGATGGTGAATTAAGGATAAAAATCCAGGAGGCAGCTAATAAAATTGTAGTTGCAAAGAAAGAAGTGTTTGATAATTTTTTGAATTCATTTTAGGAGTGCAGTGCCGGGATGTTGGTTAATTTTTTTTACCAGTGGCAATTAGTTATTATTTATTGCCAATAAATGATAATATTTTTCGTATTCTGTCCCGGCACAGTTTTCTCCAGCAATATTTCACAAAGTTTAAACCAGTTACAGTGCGAAATCCGGACCTATAAAAAACGGCAGGAAATTAAAACTGCCACTCTTGCAAATGGTACAGGTTAATTATTTTAGTGTAGATTGGGCATTTCACTCCTACGTCTTCACTGAAATTCCAAAGCTTGTCTATTGCACCCATACATTGTTGTTAGTTTTGCCATTGCCTGGCCCTGTTATTTCTTATGCCTTTGCTGGACTTATAGATCAACAAGCAAAGCGCTTACCAGCAATGTGTAAGCATATTAAAATCGTCAATTCCGGTACAATAAAAATGTGCCGAGGAATAATAACTTTCCTCCGGCAAAGATCAACACCCTGACTTTACCGGGTTCAAATGGATTTACTCAAGCTTTTGCATAAACACAACATGCGAATACAACGCTATAACGTTCAATTGATGAAAGACAGTAATTTCCGATAGCAGTTGCATCATATTGTACTTTGCTTCGGTTGTTGGTCAATAAGACCAACAACGGCAGAGCAGGGTATAAACATTTTCAAACAGTTGTTTTGTGTACTCGTAGAAGAAAAGCATATTGCTGCGGTCCCGTGCATTTGTTTTATCGTTGTCTGCAACCAGTGCTAGTTTTAGCATTTTCCAACAGTCTTCCGCAGGGCCCTCTTTATCCAGCAATTCAAAATAATACGCTATCTGTTGCCATTCTTTGGAGAGCGCCTTGTTTTGCTGATCTTTTGTTTTGCTGATTGCGCCTTTTGCTTTTTTACCCGTACCCATAACGCATTTTTTATACACCCGTAAAGCAACTACAATTATTTTCTGTATGCAACCTGGTATCCCGTATTTTACCGGTTTTTGCCTGTATTTTACCGTGTATTTTATGCCATGGCTTTGCTTATATTTGTAACCTAACAACCTGACTTAACATGGAAAAGACTATACACCAGGGCCGCAACGTTAAACGTTTTAGAGAGATGCTCGGTATTAAACAGGAAGGCCTGGCTTACGAGCTTGGCGATGACTGGAACCAGCAAAGAATATCTGCACTGGAGCAAAAGGAACTGATTGATGATCCATTACTGGAACAGGTGGCAAAGCTGTTGAAAGTGCCTTCGGAGGCTATTAAGAATTTTGATGAAGAAGCGGCGGTGAATATAATTTCAAACAATAGTTTTGAGAACTGTGCTCAACCCGCGTCCATATTTTACAACCCTACTATTAACCCAATTGAGAAATGGATTGATGCACTCGAAGAAAATAAAAAACTTTATGAACGTTTGTTGCAGGTTGAAAGAGAAAAAAATGAACTGCTGCAAAAGGTTTTGGATGGGAGGAAATAATCGATGGCAGCGGAACTTTTCGCTCCTGGCCGAACCCGTGATTGCAATATCCAACTAAGATAATGTATCATTACTAATAGATAGCGATCCGGCTGTAGGTGAAAAACCCACAACAGCCTACTAACCCATATTTGTAAACGCTTTTTACATTGAACAGATCAACAACCCGAATAAAAAATCATGAAACTAAATTTAAAAATACCGGCTTTTTTATTTTTACTTTTTTTGACAGTGCGTGGTTATGCTCAAATTAATCCTGCATCTGTAATAAATTTAGGAGCTGGATTAGGAACAGGCATCTCTGCGAAAATAAAAGATGGGAAAAAGAGGAAAGCAATAGAAAATTCCATTTCAGAGATTGAACTCAACGGATTAAAAGTTAAGATACTTCGGGTGCCCGAGGATAAAATAATCAGTAATGCAAAAGGATATATTGTAAGAATACAAAACCAGCTTGACAACTTTTATAACCTCTATAAGAATAATGAACATGTAAATACGCTTCATTCTTTTGATGATTTAACAATGCTAAAAGCATTGGACAACAACTGGGCGACTGAATATTATTATAACGAATTGATTGGTTATAGAAACTATGAACAACAAACTATCCAGAAAGAAAAGCACAACTACGACAGCATTGCAACAGCAACAAAAGCAAATCAAAAACGAACCACTGATAGTATAGTATTTGCAAGGAAAATGTATGAAGACAGCATTGCGTATGCCGAAAGAATACAGGGATATTTATTTGTAAATAAAGCATTTACTTTTTTAAAGAATAAGCCATCTGACAAAAGTCAGACTATTGGGAAGGTTTATTTAGGCTCCTACTTAAAGTTGTTAGGTTACAGCGACAATTCGACCTACGTAAAAGTGGCCATACAAGATATTGAAGGATACGTAAACAAAAACGATTTAACAGATACCCCCGAAAAAATTAATGCTTCAAACGCTGACCTGGCAACTTATAAAAGCAGACGCTACTATAAGTATGAACCAAACTACGAATATGTTGAAGAACCAGTGCAGCCGTATGCTGCTTCCACGACAAATGTGAACAGTTCTAAATCAAAAGTTTCTTCATCATCAACGCAGCAAAAATCATATAACCGATCTATCAGATACATCAGAGGACCAAAAGGCGGTTGCTACTATATGTCGGGCAATTCAAAGGTTTACGTTGACAGGAGTTATTGCAACTAAATCAAATTTTAAAAGTATATGGGAAAGGCTATTAAAAAATTTGACGAGGAAGTGGCGGTGAATATTATTGGTAATAACTACATGACAACTTTACAAGCTATGTAAATTATCACTGCACTTTTTATCCCATTGATAAAATTGTTGAACTCTATGAAGCTTTGGTAAAAACTGAGAATGAAAAAGTGGAGCTGCTGCAAAAGGTACTGGGTGGGAGGAAATAATCTTCGCTTAAAAAACCAGCAACATTTTTTTATTGATGGCTTTTAATAATTTTTATTTATCACCTTTATCATAATGCAATGTCGCCAGCCAACTCACAGAGACCTATAGGCAGATGTTGATCGGAAGAAAGTAAGATGTCTGCAGGCAGTTAAGCGTGTAAACTGACTTTTGGTATTCCGCTTTTATGCGATATAAGGTAGCATACTTTCTATAAACGCTCTGGATTGCGCCAATTAGTGTTTTACCTGATTAAAACAAAAGTACCTTTAATAGTTCTTTGTGTTGCAGAGGTTGTATCCGTATATTGGAGGATGTAAATATATCCACCCATTGGGGAAGGTAGCTGTTTAAAAGTACCTGACCAACCTGAATTTTTATTGACTGATTCAAAAATAAGCTGACCATACCTGTTATAAATCTGGAACCGGTAACCGATCAATAACTCTACACCGAGTGGTTTGAATGTGTCATTTTTACCATCGTTATTCGGCGTGAAGGCCTTCGGAACGCTTATCTGACATAATCCTTGCGAGATAACAATTTCATCTGTGCTTTTTCCGCATCCATTAGCGGCTTGTAACGAAAAAGTGCCTGGATGATTTATTACATAGGTAGGTGTAGTAGTACCATCCTGCCAGCTTAATTGCCATGAAGGATTAACGGATGGCTGTAAAACAATCGATTCACCCTGGCATATTAACATATCCGGACCAAGGTTGAACCGGGGCCGTAAAGTTATGGCAACATTTACTGTGTCACTATTATTACAACCATTCCTGGTGACATTCACAATGTATTGTCCCTTATCAGAAACTAAATATTTATCACTTGTTGATCCGTCCTGCCAAACGTAAGTTGCATTTAAATTTGTAGCTGACAAGATCAAATTTTTATCCTCACATAGGGTGGTATCTTTTCCAAGCTGAACTATTGGCAAAGACAAAATAGTTAATAACAAACTATCGCGGTAATAACATCCATCCTTATTTACACCACACCAGTAAATACCGGGCCAGTATGCCTTTATTTGTTGGGTTGTTTCACCGGTACTCCACAAATAGCTTGCTGCTCCGTTAACTGGTGTTGTCATTTTTATTGAATCTTTTTCACAGATTGCAGTGTCTGCGCCTAAACTAAAGACGGGCAAATTTTTATAGTTTATACCAATACTATCCGTCCATTTGCATCCCGCATTATCGGTAAGCTGCAACCAATATATATTTTGATTGTTTACAGAAATTGAGGGGCTCGTAAAGCTGTTGCTCCACAAATATTGTGCATTGCTATAGGAAGGATACGGCGAAAGCCTGATTGAGGCATTGCTACAGATGACAGTATCCGAACCAAGCGTAAATTTTGGCAATGCCCTGCTTATCACTTTTATGGTATCATTACCTGAACAACCTTGTAAGCTGGTTTTAATCCAATAAATTCCGGGATTAAAAATTTTTATAGAACTGCCTGTAGTGCCGTCATTCCAAAGATTAGTGGCATTAGGCACAGTTACGTTTAATATAAGGGTATCATTTGCACAAATAGTGGTATCATTACCTAAATTAATTTTCAAAGATCCTACCCACATTGTTTTTGTAATTGTATCAATTGAATAGCTGCAACCCAATTTTTTATAGACTAATAACCGAACGGCATAGCTACCACTTGTCGTAAAACTATGAGATGGGTTAAACAACGTGGAAATATTATTATTACCGGCATTTATATCCCCAAAGTTCCATTTTACAGAATCAATGTTAACCGGGTTGTTAACCTGAAACTGTGCATTCAACGAATCACAATTACCTGTACTGGTAAAACTGTTGCTATTATTTAGCGGATCGAAATAGCTTTGAATAAAAGTTGGCAAACCCAGGGTGCTAATACCGGAAATTAAAACAACTGCGTTGCTTTGAAAATTACATCCAGTTCCACGAACATTAGGATTGTTGATTGCACTTAGTGATTTGCGGTTGTGTTGAGCTATATATATTTTTTGATTGCCTGCCATCTGAAGTGCTCCGTAATTATTTTTTGTAGTAGAATCAACAAGGTATTGTGTTTGTGAAATAATTGCAGAATCGTGAACGGAAATATCGAATTGGACTATGTTGTAAAGATCATCTGAATAATCCGGCAGATTAAATGATTCCTGGGAGATATATAATAACCTGCTATCCGGAGAAAACTCGACACCATATGGCGCATTGTACCAATTAAAAGGGGCATTATAAGGACCAGTTGCTTCTATCCTCAATGAATTTGAGACAATACCTGTTGCATTGTCAAATTCTGATAATTCGGTAAACCCACCCTCCCCGGTTTGCACCCGGGAATTATAAACTGAAGCGATTTTTTTACCATCCGGCGAAGTTTTTAAGTAACCGATCGCATCATTTCCATCTGCTCCATTTCCATTAGTACCGCCAATATAAATTCCAGTTTTAGAAATAACCGGTGAAGTGGTTACGCCTGTTGAACTTATCAGCCAGGCATAATATTCATCGCCCAGCCAATGCCGGGTAATTACCCATATATCTTTTTGGTTGCAATGAAAAGTTGCTGTTACTTTTTCACATGTAGGGGTAAGTAAGGGTACGTTTTTAATAATAACAGCCCCTAACCCATTTGCATCATTTTTGTTTACAATTGAATAATCGAATCCATCGGATAATGCGAATTGCGCCACGGTAAAAATAAAGAAAATCGAGTCATTACCAGGTTGAGGTACAATGATTGCAGATTGTGTGCTTGACACACTTCCCAACAACCCTGTGCCGTTCACCATAACCTGGTGCTGATTGTTCCAAACAGTTATACCATTTGTGTAAAAAATTAAATTCCCACTGTTATCGCTAATGGAGGCAACGCCTTCGACCGTGCGCATTTGCCCCCCGAATTGCTCTACCGGGTTACCAGTTGCGAAGTTTAATCCTGCTTCACTTCCGAAATACCAATTGTCGGCCTGATGCTGGGCAAACAATGAGGAAGTAAATAAGCAACTTATTAAAAATATTAATTTAAAATACATCGAGGGTATAGATGGAAAAGTGTTTGATACTAAATTACGTTCATTATTTAACTTTCCAAGACTCAAAGTAATGGGAAATACTGTTAAGTATCGGGATATTTTTGTTTTAAGAGATACCAATTTATTTTGGCTGAAGAAGTGGCGCCTATATATTAGAAAATTATTTTCGCCTTCCAACTAATCAATACAATACCCATTTCAAAATACCCTGCTAAAAAATAATATTTATGGAGGCTTCCTTGCGAAGTTTTTTGCCATATAGTTTATTCAGTTGCCAACCCAAGCGATATGATTTGGTAACCTAAACTTCCTAAAGACCTGCGCCTATTGCTCCTTTTTATTATTTATAACCACACCTCCTTTAATAAGGAAGTCCTGAGTTTCAAACTCAGGACAGCACTCAACATTTTTCCATTATTCAGCAATTATGCCAGTAACTCTTATTTTTATTGAACACTACGGAGAGCGGGGGCTTCTAAAATTGCCGATGCCCTAGAAGTTTCCTTAGATTTTTTGGTGGGTAAAACAAATGTGGAGATTGACAGTAAATCATTGAAGCGTTTACAGGATATTCAAAAATTAAATGAGCAGGATAAAGCCACCGTGTTTGAGATGGTGGATGCTTTCCTCCGTGATAGGAGAGCTAAAAAGGCTTACGCCTCGTAAAATACAAAAGTCCTAACCTGTAGGGCTTTGTTGTTATGTTCATCCTGATATTACACGGCACAAGCATGCCAACACACTTAAGCCGCCCGACATGCTTGCGCCAAGTGCAAGAGCCTTCTAATTTGGAAGAGTTTGCTTGCGCCAATGGGGGGTCCGTGAAGACGCATAGTGACTATTTTTATTTGTGTCTTACTGGACTACTTTTTATAACAAATAAAGGGTTATCCTTTAAAATATCAATGGCATTCATATCACCTTTTTGTGCAGCTAAATTTAAATATCTAAGCGCCATGTTTTTTGTTTGGTCGTCCAACATATTAATATCTGAGTCATTAATTTTTTTACTACTTACCAAAAGGGTATAATAAACATCATAATATGCCTGGGAGTATTGAAATTTATTTGCCATGATCAACGCCCAAAATAATAAATTCTCACTTGGATGATCTAGATATATTATTCTCAAAGCGTGATAACTATTAGTATCTCCTTTATTTAAAATCTTTCTTTTTAATGAATCAAGAGAATACGGCAAATCATTCATAGATTTTACTTCAACCTTTTTTTTATTTTGACAACTTGCTACAAATAAAATAACAATTATGCAGATAATATATTTTGGCATTCGCATTATCAATTTTTATTTTTTGTGAAAAATATTATCCAAAATCCCAGGATTTGCTGTAGGTTTCCAATCGCCATCGTATTCCTCAGTCACTACACCTTTATTAAATACTTTCCAACTTCCTTGTTCATCCCCTGTAGCATGTAATTTTTCATACGGTAAAGCATTGCCTTCTTTATCCGTTTCGACTGGATCAGAATTGGGTTTACCATTTATTAGTTTGCGTGGACCTATCTCTCTGGCGGTTTCAGGCTTACCAACCTCAGCACTAAAGGCATCTCTTTCATCAGGTGCTATGAAAGTAACATTAGGAAATGCCTCAGACATTCTATTAGCGAAAGATTTGGGAGCACTTTCATATTTGCCTCCACCATCATATCCATCTCTACCCGTCCGACACGCATGAAGCACAACCGTTAAATGTTCATTCGGTTTCCTATTTTTCCAAGTATCATTTTCTTGGCTTAACATTTTATCAAATTGTTTTGGGGATTTTATAAATCCATTGCGCCCCAAAATGGAACTGGGATTAGCATGCGCAAAAATGTGAATTGCACTTTTGTCCTTTTCTTTAATTCCAGCATTATAAATAGCAGGATCAGTCTTCGCATTTACAAGAACGACTTCTAAACCTTCTAATTCAACACCGTTGATTACTTTATTTTCAGAAAAAGCATATGTGCTATTATAAACATACTTATCAGCAAGAGGGTCTATCTGCCAGAACCGCCCTGTCTGTGGGTCGTCCATTCGCCACTTGAACTCGTACATCTCTAACCCGCTTCCATCGCTAAATTCTTTGTGTGCAAAATCCTGGCCTTGGAACTTTTTATTTCCTTCAGGCTTGCCGGCTGCTTTTGAAGATATGCCGCTCATGGTCAAACCGAACGGATAATAATGAGTTTCCTCTAAAATGGCCCCCGGTTTATGAATCACCTGCAAATTATCAAAGAACACATCAAAATTACTCTCATTGCTAACATACACAAATATATATCCATTTTTTGGTACGGAGATATTCTGTAAGGCGGTAGCGTCTATCGTCCAATGATCTTTAACAGTTCCACTTGCACCTACCCTGCTAAAATTACCACCTGCATATTTAAACTGTTCATCCAGAAAAATATAGTTGATGTATGCTTTAGGAACAGTGGTTATGCTTTCATTGTTACCGCCTCTAAAAAATGTGCCGGGAATATTTCCATTTAAACCACTAAGCTGACTAGAACTGATACCTTTGCTTTTTGCTATGTTACCTGGTGACAACAACAAATTAGTCATAAGTGAAAGCAGGTCCAGCGGTGTAGAGTTTGCATTTGTTATATTAGTAGAATTTAGATAGTAGGATTTCCCAAAAATATCTATTTTATCTCCTGCCATTACCTTAATCATAAACTCCAAGCCTGTTTTATTTGAGGTAGCATTTAACTTATAAAGTTTAGCACTTCCATCAGTTTGTATAGGTGTACAAGAGGCTGGATAGGATAAATTCGGAGGGCTAACAGGGGCTGCATTAGAAGCCGGACTTTGATTATTATTGTAATACAATTTTGTATTAGCTACCGATTCTGCCGGTGAAATCCAAGAAGCAATAGAAGTTTCAGGTACGATGTAATTTGAGTTGATGTTATAGAAAACTTTTTCATAATTAACCATACTGTTGGTACTGACATCATAGGTTCCTTCCAGCGTTGCTGCCGGATAAATATTGGTTTGCAGTTCTTCTGTTAACACCGTCCGTACATTTCCTAAATGATCTTTAATAAAATAATCATATTGAAAACTTGCCGGTGTAGCAGCTACAAGCGGTTTAAATCTTATCCTGCCTTCTTCCTGCCCGAGCAACTGTAAAACATTTGCATAATCCGAATTGTTGGGATCAGCAGGTGATGTTGATTTGCTTTCATACACACCACCATTTATATAGATTGTAGTAGTTGTTGTTGTAATAATTGAGCCGGATTTTGATGTACGAAATTCCGTTGTGATTTTTTTTAATTTATTTCCTAATGCATCATACAAATAGCTAATTGTACCCGAAGTAGTATTACCAGTTCCCCTAAAACCAATATATGTCGGTAGATTTAAATAATTGTATTTAATCACATCTCCTCCTGAACGCGTATAGATATCTTTGTTTTTATCTTTAACCAGGTTACCGTTCGGGTCATAAGTATAATCAATCGTTGCTGAATTTTTTGTAGGTGTCTCTGATTGGTATAAAGCTGAAGCCCTGAAATCTCCTAATTTGGTTGCTGGGTCATTTACCAGGTCTATTACATTCAATAACTGGTTACTATTTGTTTTATAATTATAAGTTAGTTTATCGATATAATCACTGTTGTTAATCTTCCAACCCTTTTGCCACATACTTAAAATATTCCCATTCGCATCATAAGTTAGATTTTCTACGCTAAAATCCATCAACGCCGCCTTATTAAAAACAGCCCCCGTTCCAGAGCCGGAAGCATATTGATTAAAATCAGCAGTTTTTAAACGGTTCACTGGATCATAGGTAAAATCATATTTTCTTTTTTCTTGGTCACCTTCAGCTTTCCAGATCGTGCCACTTATATTGCCATTGTACTGCGGAACAAAAGTACCCAGGCTACCGTTCTTATCATATCCGAGTTGCATACCAAAGTACTGATCGGCATTCGTACCAGCATCAACATATCCTTTGTTTATGGATAATAGCCAGCCACGTATATTGTATTCAAAGTCGAGATTAGCTAATGGGGTACCCGCAGGAGCCCCGGGTTTATTTCCAATTTTCTTTTTCTTCATTTGCCCAAGGGCATCGTATTCGAGTTGGCTGGTAGTTTTATAAGCACTCATTGTATTGCTATTTACAAATGTGTTGCTTAATTTTTTCTCTGTTTTAATCAATCTTCCCAAATCATCATACGTTAACTGGCTTACAACAACGGTTGTTTGTGCATTTGTGCCTACGATTTGTTGTGAAGAAACGCTTATCAATGGTTGGCCAGACCAGCTATATTGTGTGGTAGAAATATCAATACCACCGGTAATATTTTGCGTTTGAACCTGTATTGGCCTGCCTTTCTCATCATAATAATTTACCGTATTTAAAAAAGTGTTAGAGCTTAATTCACGGCTCATTGACCATGTTGCCATCCCCTTTGTAGCAGTGCTTTTTTGTGGCATCTGGGAGTAAGGCCAGCTAATATTATTGGTAGCATTAAAATTACTGTTCCAGGTAGTTAAAAAATCACTCAGACCGGCAGGTAATCCTGCATAATCATCGTAGTGTGTGATAGTATTCATGTACCAGTTGCTGCATGAGGTACAAATGGCATTGCCTACAATTGGGTTGTAAGCCACTACAGATGTAGCTGGTCCTGGCTGGGAAGTAAAAGTGACGTTTCCATTATTCAATCCATTTACATAATTTATCATTCCTGTTAAATCCAGGCAAGTACCCATATCACCAGTAGCAACCGGACGATTGAGCTCATCATATAAAGTGAAAATCCAGGAACAATAGCCTGTATATAATCCGGCACGACCAACAGCTGTAGAAGTTGCAACCATCCTGTCACGGTTATCATAAACCATATATACTTCACCAGCACCAGGTACTTTTTTCATTATCATTCTGTTTTTGGCATCATACTCGTACCTGAAACATTGCTCAGCCAATATAGTTGTATTGCTCAAAATCCAGTTTGATGAAATTAATTCCACTCCTTTTGGTTGTATTACGCAACGCAGGTTATTTAAATCATCATATAAGTAATAGGTACATAACCAGCCCGTATACCCGCTCCCAGTTATACCATCGTCAGCGGCTGCTGTTAGCTGTACTTTTTTCAGTATTACTTTACCTTCTTTATCCTTAAATTCAATCACCTGTTTACCTGTTTCATCAACGGTTATGTTTTTGTATAACTCACCGGCAGGATAAACAGCATTTATCGGGCTTGTCTGACTTGTATAGGTGCTAAAGCTGCCTATCGCCCCTGGAGTTACTGTCCATATTCTTACGGCATCTGTTGGGGTATTTATACAGTATTTTATTTCTGTTCCTCTTGAAGAGCCAACCCAGTTGTTACCAGGAGCATAGGTTTTTGTTGGTCTGTTTAAAGGCGACGGCTCAATATCAGTTTTACCATAAAAAAATGTTTCGCCCTGGCCAGTTATTGGGCTTGAAGCACCCACATAAAAAGCATTTTGCTCTGTAAGTGTGTTGGTTTTATAAAATCCATGACTTGAAGGAGATACATAAGGCAAATATTTCTGAACCTCTTTTCCAAAATTATCGTACACTACAGGACTTACCATATCGGCATAAACACTGCCTGACAATGACCCTTTTTTAACGACAACTTGTTCAGGCCTTCCCAACCCATCAAAATATTGTGTTACCTGCTTTACCTCTCTTACTTCCCTTGTTATGAGTGTATTAGGGTTTGTTTCAGGAGCCGCGGCATCCCACACCCGGATAAAGTTCCTGGATGGCTGGACTACATTATTGACTGAGAGAATGAGATTACCAGTAGTAGAACCATAACCCTCCGTTACAATATAATAAGTACCAGGTCCAATGGTTGTTTGAATGGAAGATTGCACTGAACCTGCACCGCAAAGTGGTCCCTTATCATCATTGGAAACAATAACAGCACCGGTGCTGTTTAACAAATGCAAATAGGTATCAAACCCTGATGCGCAAAGGGAGATACTGATAGTGGAAACACCCTGCACAATCACTTTATAATAAATATCATCACTTGCTTGCCCTATGTCATTAATATAGCCATTAGACGTGCTATTGTTCTTTGTATCGCTATAGTTGTATGTACCTTCCCCATAATTACCTATTACAACGGGATTAGTCATGTTTGCTCCCACAGGCTGCGCTTTCAAAATTACAGGCAGGCTTATCACCAACAAGGCTATTAACCCCTGAACCAACAAACGTTTTCTGCTTCCTAATTTTTTTATTCCTGATGTAAACATATAATTTGATTAGCTTTTTAATAAGTATCTATGGACTGTTCCGAGTTCTTTATATTCCCGGGTATTTACAATTTGTAGCTGATCTTTAAAGGCAAGACAGCCGGAAACTCTGTCGGCGGAGTTCCTTTTCCAGGTTGAAATAACATTTATCGTTTGAATCTACTTTGACTTTGTAAACACTGTTAATTCACTGTTTTACATCCTCCTGTTTTAATAATTGATTTATTAATGAAACCGGCGTTCCTTTTTCTAATACAGCATATAAAACTCCTGATTCACTTATTATATATAATTGAGCATCCATTGTTATATCAGCATTAAAGTGGGTATTTTGCGAAGAATTGGTGAGCCATTGCAGAAGCCTGTTTTGTTTAATACCATTTGATTTTTTTACCCAATCGGCTGCCGCAACAACCATATTCGGGCGGCTGCTTTTTTTCAAAGCGCCTATTTTGAGGGAATCATCAATACCCCCGAAATCAATTGCCGGAACCGCAATTACAACAATGGATGGATTGCTCTCCTGCAGTGAATCTAAAAAAGCCAACTGGTAACTTTGAAGGATAACAGCGCTTGCTGTGGAAATCACTATTTTTTTACCTTTATAGTCTTTCATTCGGACAATCTTTCCATCCAAAGATTTCAATTGAATATCAAATAAACTTGTCTGTGAAAACGAGCGACCTGGTATAAAAAATAACAACATCAAAAAGTATTTCATAAATAATATTTTAATTACCGATAGATATAAAGATTCCGCCACTTAAAGAAATATTGCTAAAACTAACTGAGTTACTAGTGCGTATTGAATAGCCATTGATATAATAACTATAGGTACCTGAATTACTGGGAGACATTGATACATTGTAAATGCCACACGGTATGGATGGCGGTTGGCTGTTGCTTCCGGTGGTTACTGTGTAATAATAGTTTGTAAAAGTGGTGGTATTAAATAAGGTAACAGAAACACTTGTGGTAGTTGAATTGTAAGAATTGATAGCAGAAGGTGCATTTGCCACGCAGACGCCATTTTGATTTGCAAAGTTTTGTCCATTCAAAGCAACTTCATTTTGCGCCAATGCATCCGCTTCTGCCTGGCTATTTGTTGAAAGATATAAATTTGCAGGAACAGAATAAATAAAACTGGATGCAGTGGTACAACTTGGACAGCCGGCTTTGGTAAATGAGCCTACTGCTTCATTATTATAATAAATATTGCAATTTTCAAGCTGGTCCTTATAGTTATAGCAATTTTTTTCGAGAATGTTTTTATCCTGATCTCTTACCAAAACCAAACGCCCAAACCCATCATATTCATAATTGACAATTCTATTATTTGCGTCGCTTTTATTGATCAATCCTACTAATGGAGAATATGTATAAGTAGTCATCTGGGCAACAGATGGATATAACCTTACTTCATCAATCATCCCGGTACCGGCAAGTGTAGCAGTAGTTATTGCTGAAACCCTGTGTTCATAGTATGTCCACCCATTGGCAGTTCTTCCACTAACCGGATATCCAGTTATTGTGCCGCTGATTGTGAGTGCAGAAGAGCCTACGGGCCTCCAATATGAAATAATATAGGTGGTTAAAGTATTAAGCCCCGCTTTTGTAATATTTCCACCTGAAAGGTTATACACTTTTTTGCCTGTCGGTGCAGTGGCATCAGTAGCCGAAGCACCGCTGAAAGTCCAGTTTCCTTTACCATTAGCTTCGAAGGAAGTATAGGCAATTTCAGATAGCGAGGCATTTATTACCTCTGCAATAGGATAATTTGTTTGATAATCGTAAATGAAAGAATTGTTGATATTGTCTTTTTTGTGATACTGAGTAATACCGCCATTAGTTTCATAACTGTCGTATAAAATCTTTGACTTATAGGCTGTGTTATAAACAAACTGGTTTGATGCGTTTACAGAACATTGTGTAAGAACTGTTGAGGGAACAAGCAATTCTGTTTCAAGCGCTTCAGCGGGTTTGATAAGACCTCCACCGTAATCTTTGAATTTAATAACTGTGCCTTTGAGGAGCGTTTGAACAGCATTAACTTCTTGTATTGTCTGCGCTTCTACCGGTGTAGAAATAATATTTTTAGTCTTCATTGATTGAAGCGCTAGCACCTCAAAAGTTGGCGCAGTGATTATAGTAAAATCAGATGGATACAAATATCTTGTAATCAATTTTCTGCCACTGCTTACCGTGGTTGTTGATTTACTTAATTGATTTGTGAGATTGTATTCATAATCACTTGTGGTAATTACGGGGTTTGCCCCATTGATATCATAATTGGTTTTTACTTCTTTTACAACATAATAATTGTACTTAAAAGCTTTATATGCTGATGCAAGAATGAGAGCATCATAAGCTTGACAACCAAAGGAATTTCTAATATCATACATTTTAAGAAAATCATTAAACCTCCCTGCGTCTGTGCGATAATATAAATTTGTTTTTTGAAGTAAAACATTATCATTTCTGTAGGAAGACGTCATTAATGGTTTGCCCCTTTCAAGTTGCAGGGAAGACATTGTAACATATGCATCTTCAGTATTTGTAGGGCTGATTTGCCAGCCTATAACACCCGGTATTTTATCCCAATGTGTTTGCCCATTTATATCCAGATCGAAATTGGTAAAGTAATATTTTGAGTACGAGTTGTCTGGTTTCTGTTCTACCACTTCTGAGTATCCAACATGTGAAGATGATCCGTTGTAACTATAGGAGACTAGACTATTGACTGACTCCAGGAGATACGCGATTTTACTGACACCACCTATGCCGAGCCTGGACGGGATATTAAAATAATATTTTGGTGTCCCATTCAATATACCACTTGAAGTTAATGTTGCCGGGTCGACACCTGCTGAGAAGTTTTTTACGTAAAAATATTTTGTAGTTAAAGGTGTTCCAGCAGGATCTGCATAATTCCTGATTTCCTTTATTCTGCATCCGCCAACAAATCCTGGCGTAAAGGGTGTTAAAGATTGCCTGTCAACTGAAACAACACTTGCAGATTTATTTGCTTCCCATACATATACTGTTTTACCTCCTGTCGGGTAAGTAATACTTGAAAGAAGCCCGGTAGTAATAAGGGCTGCATTGGTGGCTCTGGCAACAGGCAAATTAGCAAAACTCTGATTATGTAAAGATGTACTACTATTATAAAAACCCCAATGATCTGTCTTATCGCCGCCATAATCCGGCAGGTCAGTTATGACGCCATGATTTGGTACGCCAGGTTCATTGCCATGGCCAAATTGATACTTCTTAACATCATTTGCAGAACGATCTCGTTCGGTAAAATAATTTAGCGTAAGACGTTGCATTGGTACATTACTAAAATCAAAGTGTATTTTTTTTACAACCTGATTAGTGGTGTTACTAATTGTAATATCATCCAGTTTGTACCACCTTAAATTCACTACATCATTAGCTAATGCTGTGATGGGGAATTCAACCAACCCTGCTGTACCACCGAAATCATCTGCTGCATACCTCAGAAATCTATCAGAATACTTTAATTCTGTTGTTTCTGAAATGGTGAAATCAATAATTTCCTTGGATGATGTAATTTTTTTCAGGTAAACCGGGTATAACAAAACACCCGAATGCAGGTTGGTATTTACGGGCCCATTTGCCCAAGCGGAAGCTTGTGACCAGTCGTAATAACATGAATAACTTGTCTGGCTTGTATAAAATGACATCGCACAGGTCGGTGCTTTTTTCTGGTAATCAAAAGTTACTACCTGCCCGTTAATATCTTCGATCTTTCTTAAAAGCCACGAGCTAGCAACTACCGCTTGTTGCAGGGTGGCGTACTGAGCCCAAAATTCTACGCCACAATTTGGATCATTGTTTAAATCCTTATAACCAAACGTATATTTTGTCCCGTCTTCTGTTGTTAAAATAAATCCCCGAAACATTCTTGACTGGTTGCCATTTATTGGGACTTGAGGTTCATAGGCAACTATATTTAAGTTGATTTCACTATTATTCATAAATCCCAGCTCCTGCACTTTTATATTTGTATTTTCAGAAACAACCTGCCAACCGTTTGCTGAATAATAAAATGTTCCGGAATAGGCCCCAAAATTGAAACTGAACTCATCTGCTGAAACATCATAGTCTGACGAGGGACTTCCTGGTTGTAATGAAACAGCAGTTCCTATTCTTGTTGGAGAATCCCAATCACTTGTGTTTATAAAAGATGCCCCGTTATTGGTCCCGTGATAAGTTTGATCTGGAAAATAAGGGTAACTCGTTGGGCTTTGGATGTTCAATTCATCCAACGACCCTTTCTTTACACGGGTAATTTTACCATATGCATTAAGATTCCATCCCAATCCTGTCCAGCCCGGGTGTTCATTTGGTTTTACAGAATTAGGATGATAACTTAACGAAATAGGAACATTTATATTACCAACATTTATATTGTATAAAGGGAAAGAGATATCCGGTACTCCGGTAAAATAGCTAACAGGTACATCTCCATATTTCCCTAAGCTTGCTGTGTTTGGGCTTTCAAATTTTGGCAGGGGTACTGTTTGTGCAATTGAAAGCTTTATAAAAAACATAACCATGCCTATAGTAGTTACTAAACAACCTAGCAGCTTTGATTTCCATGATTTCATATTAATATAAATTACTTTTATTTTAAAAATTATAACCAACCCTAAACAATAATGGCTGGCTTACGGGTACATGTTGTTGACTTAAAATATCGTATAGGATCTGAATATTGCTCGTTTTAAACCATTTTGATTTAACACTTAATTTCTTTGTTAATCCTATCAATGCAGACCGCTGCCAGGCATCATAATTTTTCAGCACTTCAATATTTTTGAATTGTGCATTATGATTGAGTTCATACCCTCCGCTGATAAAAAACTGTTTCTTTAATTTCCATTCTATATAGCTCCTCAGTCCAATACCTTCATGCGTAAATTTTATTTTTTTTATTGTGCCCATACCCACCTTGTAAGCGCCACCAAATCCGATTGTAGATTTATCATTAATCTTATATCCAACTGTTAGGGATATATCCGAAGTGGTAGGTAATAAAGTATTATTCTTTGCAAATTGAACATTGAACCCAAAATCAAGTCTTTGTTTAAAAGTTTTGGATTTCTGCTCATTCGGTTTAAAGTCGGGCATATCCAAATCCCCGTTTTTATTAAGCGATGCCAATGGATTTGCAATCAACTTATTTTTTAATCCATCCAATTGCTCCTGCGCTTGCTGTAAGTTTTGTTGTACTGCCTGCATAACATTTGGACCCCCTACTCCCATTCGGCTTGTTAAAATGTCTTGTATGCTTTGCCTGGTTTGTAAACCAGTAAGATTTGCCGGCCCTGTAACCTCTGTTCCGGCTCCAAACATGGAAGCCATTTGACTATTTTGTTGTAAAAACTTTTTAAAAGCAGGTATTTTATTAAGCATCGAAACTGCTGTTTGTTCTGTCTTTTTGCTATCAGTAAAAATTTCTTTGTAATTCTTTAATGTTGTTGTGTAGTAGTAGGCTTCCTTATTAATTTTCGCCAGATATCTACTCTGTCCGATGTATTTGATGGCTTGCTCAGTTAACTCTTTTTTTCTGTCTTTAATAAATTGTTGCAGTACTTCAGATTGATCTTCCGTTTGGTTGAGTTCTTCCATTTGATGCCTCGATGATATTGCTTTTTTGATTAAACTACTATCATAATTTTCATGTTGAACTTCCAGGTATTTTAAGCCGGTTGTTAAATCATCGCGGTATTTGTTGTAAGGCGCCAGGTAGCTTAGTGCTAAAGCTTCACCGTTCTTGTATTGCTGAAGTATAGATGAGAAAGTTGGTTGGTTTGGATTGAAAAGCTTATCTGCGGTTTCAGGGCTTACTTTTTGTAACAACCCTTTAATCCTCGTTTCCATGCGACTTAATCGCTCTAATGTTTTTGTTGTCTTTTTTTTGATACGGCTACTGTAAATATCAACTTTACTATCAATCGCATTAAAATATTTTTTAGGAATATTACTTAAGGCGGGAACCTCCAAAGAATCCTGTGAAAAAGATTGAATGGATAATAGAATAAGCGTAAGTAAAATAGGGCAACGGGTAAAAAGCATTTAATTTTCGAATTGATAATCAAATGTGTAGAAAATATTTTTTATATACTATGGGGTATTTAAAATAAATGTGAAATATTTTCGTTGAGGCATACTTGTTAGGAAGCAGTTTTCTATTAAATCCTATGATAAGTGTGTTCATTTTAAGATAAGTGTGTAAAACTGAAAGTAAGCCTGTTTTAGAAGCATTAAAAAAAATGCTAAATCAAGCTTTACAAAATGAGGGATTGTACTTTAATTAGATAGTATTTTCCACATATTGTTTTTGCTTCTTTAAAATCCAGGCTGCTGTATCAAACTTCACAAATATCAAATCGTAATTAAAACCATTGTATTTACATGGTAGGCTGCATTATTGATCAACATTACTTTTGTACTGTACATTATTAACACAATCAGCACTATTGTTTTACTTGCCAGGTGATAAACAGCAGCAAGATGTGCTACAAATTTGTAACTTTTCGTTTATTGGGCTTGATGGCCGATACTGTGGTTAAAACCTTAAATACCGAAAGGCTGAGGAAGAAACCAAGAATAATGTACGTGGATATACTGAAGTCATTGATCGTTTTAAAAATGATTTCTTGCAATATCATCCAAAACCTCCGATTATATAAAATAATGAATCTGAACAAATGTGCCGGATCATTTTCGTTTGTCCGTGGCCGCTTTATCGAAGGCGATGAGGTTAAACATTTCCCGGCAGCGGCTTCTTACCCTAAGGCCGTACATGGCTTCGATTTCATGGCTGTTTAAATTGGTGGTGATATGGGTGATCATGCCGTAAGAATGAAAGAAATCGTACCGGGATAATAAAATTTCGCCCATTACTGAACAGGTGTTGCCGTAATAGTTCATTACATTTTCCAAACCGAGGTCGTCAAAGCAAAACGTTTTTGGTTCGAATGAAGGCGTTTTAAATGAACCTTTGGTGTAGCGATGAAAGATTTCGTAGCCATCTTTTATAAATTCAAAAGTTATTTCCCGGCAGGGTTTTACGGTGTGCCGTTCGGCTGCAGGCAGCAAAAAACGGCAAACGTGCATGAGGCTTGTTTTTCCACAACCTACCGGCCCAAGGAGCATTATTCCTTTTTCAAGATCAACCTCCAAATTTTTTGCTACTTCCTCATCCCTGGTAAACCAAGCAATGAGCTTTAGTATCACTTCTTCGTCTTCCGGCTGCAGGTTGAAGTTTTTCCCAAAAAGTTCCACGCCTTTATCGTGGATGAATGCCCAGGCTGCCGGGTAATCAAAGTGGCTCTGAATAGTCTTTACCCGGACGGGGATCTGCAGCCTGCTTCTGTTCGGGTCCTGATTTTCCATTTTGATTATTTTTTTGGTTTGCACTGTTGAGCATCCATTTTTGTGCGAATGCCTGCCAATCCTGCATGGGGAGCGTTGATGTGAGCATCCAACCGCGGCCCTGGTTGTAATAGAAAAATTTTTGCGCTTCGGGTATGGGAAAATTTTGTTCCCGGAAGTATTCCTCTACCAGGAGCAAATTCAAACCAGTTGGTGCCGGTGGCGGAGACTGGATTGCCCTGGCCGGGTGTAGCTGATTTTTTGCCGGCGGGGCTTCCTGGTTTGGCCCGCTTTTTTGGTTGTTTATGCCTACCAGATTTGTAATTGCATTTTCCAATTTTTTATTTTTTTGAAAAATGATTGTGTGTGTGTTTTTTTCCGTTTTATACACACATTGTTTTAAAATGTTTATTTGTTTATGTTTTATATTGTGTCCCAATTGTGGGACATATACAGTCCCATTTTTGGGACACGCAGCGGTCAAAACCGGTACACATGCAGTCCCAATTCCGGTACACGTTGGTGTCTCAATTGTGGTACTCTGATGTGTATCATTTATGGTACCCTGATGTGTATCATTTTTGATACATGCATTTCCATCTGAAACCTGCTTTAAATTATCATCTGAGGGAGCAGGTTTTGATGCTGTTGATTTACTACCGGTATCCTGTATCCGCCCGTTATAACCTGGTCCATTTTCCGGCAGATTTTTGTCTTCTGCCGCAGGTTGCTTTTCGCTATTCTGATCGCTGACAACTGTGTTAAAAAGATCCAGTTGCCGGAGACCCGGTTCTTCTTTTTTAGTTTCCAACCGCATCATACTTACTTTAACATGCTGATACTTTGCGATGCCTGAATGGTAAATGATGTACCGGTAAGTATGCAGTTCTTTCATGCATTTGTGGTAGGTATTTTTGGAGCCAATTTTACTTAGGCTCATCAGCTCTTCCCTATCAATGCGGAAAGGATTTTGAAAACGGTTATAGTTCCAATATTGAAACAATGCCATGTACAGGCTTACATGGGTTGACGATAGCCTGTCATCCATTTTGATGTACTGGTAGAAGGCGTGGAGGTGGCGGATGTAGTTCATGATATGGGCCCTCCTATGGCCCCCTCCAAACCTCCCCCAAAGGGAGAGGCTTTGGAACCAGCTATTTTGCTACCTGGTTTTGTTGGTTGTGAAGCGGTATCATACCGATTTAGAGGGGAATTGTTTTGATTGGGACGGCTGATTTTTTCACAGGGTTGAATGGGCTTTTCGTTATGTTGATAGTGTATAAATACTGTATTTGGATTACTGGTGAATGCAGGTTTTGTTCCTGTGGCCCCCTCCAAACCTCCCCCAAAGGGAGAGGCTTTGGAACCCACTATTTTGCTACTTGCTTTTGTTGGTTGTGGAGCGATATCATACCGCTTTAGAGGTTCATTGTTTTCATTGGGACGGTTGATTTTTTCACAGGGTTGAACGGGCTTTTCGTTATGTTGGTAGGGTGTAAACACTACATTTTGATTGCTGGTGAATGCCCGTTTACTTTTTTTCTTTTGTTGCTTTTTTAATGCGGAAGATAACCCGGAAGCTATTTGATTTCTTTGCTTTTTTGTGTGACTGCGGCCGCGGTACTGCTTTGCCCTGGCGGCGCTTTTGTGGTGGTGTTGTGACTGCATGATGATGGATGTTTTAAGCTTGTGAGGAATGCAGGTTTTCCAGAAAAGTCTTTTGAATGTGATCTGCATCGTAGTAGATGATACCACCAATTTTTGTGAATTGCAGGGTACCATTTATCCTTAGCGTTTGCAGTGTGCCGGAGGAAACTTTCAACAGCTTTTTTGCTTCATTTGACTTGAGCCATTTTTTTTGAGCTGGCATTTCGTTTTTAAGACACTGCTTTAATTCAGTGAAAAATTCAACTTTGAATTGTTGAAGATCGTCGAGGGTAAGAAAATTGATTAGCATAAAATTTGAGTTTTTTTGTTGACACAAATTGAAGCAGAATATTGTATTAAAAAGGGTTACGGGGGTTACGTAACCCCATTAAAACCATTGACAGACAAGGGTTTCAATAAAAAAAATAATTTCGGGCAATTTGCCTGAAAGTAGATTTTGTTATGTTTTAGTGATTGCAGCCAAATAAACAGGCGGCATGCTATAACGAATTTACCGGGGGATGATAGCCAAAATAGAGGTACTGATCTTTTTAACACCTGCTAATATTTACGCAGTTGGTCGTTCATTTTGAAGAGCCATTCTTTCAATATGTTCTTAGTGGGTTCATCGATATTGTAATATTTAGCCCTGAGATTTTGGGGTGAAATGATTTCCTTTCGTTCTGTTTTTAAAACAGTGGCCATGTTATTGAGCATTTCTGTTTGGTTAGCGGACTTAATCATACCCGTATCGAACAAAATCCGAATTAATAATGCTACCTGCTTTACAGATAAGGCAGTTAATAAATTGAAGGGGGGTTTTGCGGCGTCGCCTGTCTGAGGTTGTAAGTAGAATGCAAGCTGCTGTTTTTTTTCAAGGAAATTCATTTCATCAGCCAGCCAGCCGATTGCCTGTTCTTTTACTGATGGCTGTTTGAGTTTATAAGCTACTGTGGGCTGCATGCCGGCCTGGCTCACCGATTTGAGCCACCATGCCAGCAACCCGAGTTGTTCATTGGCATCAGTTGCTTGTTTTATTTGTGCAGAGATTTTGCTTAGGTAGTAGCTTACAAAGCTGTGATGGTTATAATTGAGGAAAAACAACTCATCAATTATTGTTTGCTCTGTGGCTTTTATAGAATAAGGTATGAGCCCTTTTAATTTTTCGTGCAAGGTTTTGAGGTATAGCAATTCACGATAGGTTGTAAGCCTTTCTGAATTGATGAATTTTTGAAAGGGATGAAGCATCATCTGTATAAAATCCGGTGGGAGCTCCAGGGCTTTGTACTTTTTTATTAAACTTTTTACTGCAACCCGAAACTCTGCCTGCATCATCAATTTATAACTACCGGGAATCCGTTCATCTAAATTGAAATACCTGCGGAAATTTTTTTCGAGGAATGCCAGCAAACTTCTCAAGCTTTTATCCAGGTGCGTATACACCCGGATGACTGAGGCGGCTGCTGCGGGTGCATGCTGCAGCAAGGTGTCGATGCTTTTATCATATTCGCTGACATCATCCAGCAGATTAATAATTGACAACTGGTACTGCTGTATTACATATGCTGCAGCATTTTCTTCGGTGAACCTGAAAATTTCCTGTGTGAGTGTGGAACGGATCTTTGCTTCTTCGGCAATAATTTTAGTAATAGCATTTGTAACCAGGTCATCGCCCGGTTTCTGCAACTGCAAAAAAGCCGGATTTAATTCTACATGAACCAGGGTTTGAATAGTTTCCAGTGCATACGTCATTTACAATCTACTTTCTTATTAAAAAGCTTTCGGTAATTACCTGCTGTAAATGCAAAATCTGCGGGTATCCCTACTTAAGTAAGGTCTTCAATTAATGCGATTTGATAACAACGGGTACGTGATGCCGGTTTGTTACGAATTAATTTTACAACAGATTTGCGTGGCCTGATTATAAGAAATGGATTTAAACCAATGGTATGAAAAGGTATATTTTGATTAAGCGCTTATTGCCGGGTGTTGCCGGGATGATCTTTTACATCGTCTGAGCCGGGATCGTATAATTTATTTGTAACGGCATACAGCACGATACCTGCGGTATTGCGGGCATTGATCTTTCGAAGTATGGATTCCCGGTAGCCTTCCACCGTACGGGTGCTTAGATTCATCATTTCTGAAATTTCTTTTGTAAAAAACTGCCTGCATATTAATTCGATGACTTGCTTTTCCTTTATTGAAAATTCAATTTTATCATCACGAGTGTATTTGCCAGGCCTGTTTTTTGCAATCAGCCGCATCAACTTTATACTGATGTCGTTGGAGAAATAGGAATCGCCATTTTTGGCAGCTTCTATTGCTTCAATAATTTCTGTTTTGTGCGCATTTTTTACCAGGTATCCTTTGGCGCCGGCTTCGAGCATATCTGCTATCAGATTTTCGTCATCAAACATTGAGAACGCTACAACAGTGATGTGCGGATTAGATTTAGTAATAGCCCTGGTTGCCTCAATGCCATTCATCAATGGCATTTTAATATCCATCAGTGTGACATCCGGTTGCAGACCAGTTGCGTATTCTACTGCCTGAATGCCATTTTCTGCTTCTGCAATTACTTCGATGTGTGCATATTTTTTTATGATGCTACAAAAGCCAACACGTAGTACTTCATGATCGTCAGCGATCACTATTTTTATCGGAGCCAGGTTTTTTTTCATACAATATATTTGAGTTTTTTAAGGGTATGGAAATATGAAAGCTTGTTCCTTTATCAATTTTAGATTTGATGCGAAGTATGCCGTTTAAAATATCGGTTCGGGATTGGATACTATACAACCCAAGACCCGTTCGTTTTTTAAGCATGCTTTTGTAATTGAACCCTTTACCATTATCGATCGTAGTGATGTGCAACATGTCCTTTTCAACATACAAAACAATCTTTAATGTTGAAGCTGCAGCATGCTTTATCGTGTTGTGCATGATTTCCATCAGGATGCGATAAATGTGTAACGACTGAAAGGGATTCAATTGCAACTGCTCTGATATGACGAAGCTGATTTTTAGATTTGCCCGCGGTGATACCTGGTTAATAAAATCATTTACAGCAAATGCCATCCCTTTGTATAACAGGGTTGAGGGTATTAATTCAGTTGCGATTAACCTCATCTTTTTGATGGCGTCGTCGATCAATTTGTGGCCATCGTTAATGATTTGCTCCTGCCCCGGCATTGTTTCCGCTTCACTGTATTTTAATTTGGCCGCAGAAAGTAGTGGCCCAAGTTCATCGTGGAAATCTGTTGCAATTCTTTTACGTTCATTTTCCAGGGTAGTTATTTCTGCCTCAATTTTTGATTGACGCAGGTGCGTAACAAAGCGCTGGTGCCTGATAAACGTTATTATAAATGAACCAATGATTAAACCAAGCACAATAAAAACAATCAGGAAAACGACAGTAAGCGGGGCCTGGGTGGTATACATAATACGGCTATGAAAAAAAGAATATTAACAAAAAAGTTTATCCAGGTGAATATGATGTACACCTGAATACTAACGGGTTCTGAAAAAGTAACTCCAAAAAGCCATAGCGCCTCCGTTAGTATTTTGAAAGTGAAAAATATAATATATCCTGCACAAATCAAAAAGGTGGGATTTTTTAGCAATACTCCCCTGCTATTGACCAGCAACCAGGATGTAATATTTATGCTCATTAATACAATCAACAGGGCATAAAATATCCTGCAAAAAAATCCCACTTTGTTAATTGAAGAAAAGACGGTATACTCCAGCAACCAAGCCACCAGTATCAGTTTAAACAACCCGGTAAAAATTTTAGTATTGCCGCCAAATGTGTCCCATTTTTTGAATTGCCATGTAATGAACAATGCCTCCAACAGGATGTAGATATTATTATTTATGATGTTAGTAAATCCCCATCTTGTTAGTAGAAAACTTACCACTTCGTTAATAGCGGCCAACCAGGTACAATAAATAAACGGGTAATATTCCCGGTCCAGATTTTTAAACCTGGCGAGACCTATAATGGCTGCGAAAAAAATACTAAAACTAAAGAGTACGAGTTGTGTATAATTCATGGGTAATTATTGTTAGCCATTTAGCGGCGAAGGCGGCGGGCAAAGATTAGGACACCGCTGCCCTTCTTCAACTACATCATCCTCATCATCCAGGAGACTGTTGGTTGATTCGGCCGGAAGTATGTCTTCATTGTTTTCATTTACTGCTACAATGATACTATGTATTTTTAAATTTTCGTCCATGCCGAAATAAATACGTAAACCTGCACAGCCGGTTTTACTTAATAAGGTATCAATGTCGCCCCGGTTAAAGGTTTCACTTAATGGCAGGATGTCCTGTCCCTTATAGCTTGTGGCCAGGATTGTTTCCCGATTGGTGCGGTAACGGCCTGTCATTGACGCAGCGGTAGCAACAGTTATGAAATGTGAATTTGCGGCGGGTAATGAAGTTGTGTAGCTCATAAAAATGGTTTAGGATTAAAAAATATGTTAGCTGCAAATTGGGAAATAAAACTGGTTGATGTAACCGTAGTAATACGGGAATATTGGAAGATATTACTGGGAGGGGATCGGGAGTTTCGTAAGAAGCGTTTGTGTGCCACGAACGCAGGCGGAGATCTTGATTAGTGCAGGGAAGAAAATTTTTTAGTTGATGCTGAATTTTAATTGGGGGATTAGTATTGAGTGGGGAACGGACGGGTAGCTGGTGTCTGGTGTCTGAAAGGCCCGGGCTTATGTTTTTTTAGAAAGATCACTCATCACGCTACAGTTCGGTGAGAACACCGATTTTGGAGATTATAAATAATTTTCTAGTTAGCTGAATTTTATTTTTTGGGCCAGATCACTAAAATACTGCGGAGACCATATCTCAATCACTTTGTCGTCGGGTATAAAACGAACAATGTCTTCACGAATACTTTTAAAACTAACTGATTGAATTTTATTTTGCAATAACTCCATGAATTGCTTTTTCGTCATAGACTTCTCTTTCCAGTCGCCGCTATCCCGGGAGCGAATTAGCAGGTGACCAAGATTTAACGGAATGCTTTTTCGTATATACCATTCCATATCAAACCAATCCCTGCCTTTTACCCTACCCCGCCATTTACGAAATAGCAATGCATGCATTTTGCCTGCGAAGAGGTCAGGCAACGTAAAACATTTTACGTAGAATGAGAATGGCTTTAGCAATAAATTCTCTTCTGTGGTGAAGCCAGGCGGCGGCGTTGTGTCAACTTCTATTTTAATTTTTATCATTGGCCGCATCTTGAGGGATTCAGTGGAAAGCACCTCTTTAATAATAAGCTCTTTCCAGGCGGTGTCAGGTTTTAGGAAAGCTGAATCTACGTCTGTAGTTGCTGTTTTATTTTTTTCTTCAATGCTAACTGTTACGCCTAATGCAGCAAATTCTGTTTCAATTCCCTTCAGATATGATTCCAATGAAAAATCGGGGTTTACTTCCAGCAGTGAAAAATCAAGATCTTCTGAAAACCTTGGAAGCCCGTGAAATATACGCAAAGCGGTTCCACCATAAAATGCGGCTTTTTCAAAAAAGCCACTGCGTTGTAAACCAGCCAGCGCAATTTCCTGCATTATTTCGCGGAGTGCCTGCTCTGCAGCCTCCTGATTAACGGGTTTATATTCTTCAAGCCATTCTTTAATCATAAACTTTGCAATGCTTTTACAAGTGTTATCAAACTATTTTGTTTTGGTGCACTTTGAATCCAGCTATTGATAGTTTTTATTTCTAGTTTTCGAAGCGAATTTTCATCTATACGAAAATCTTCTATCAGTAATTCCAATGTTTGCTTTACACTTCGCAACAAGATACCTGGTGTATTAATTATTTTATCGCATAGTGCTTTTTCCTGCGATGCCATTAATACCGTTTGTAGCTTAGTAAGGGATACCTGTTTTATTCCAAAGCTGTAATAGGGTAAACCGGCATGTATGTATCTAAATCTTCCTATCTCTGTACTATAAGTTTTTGAAATGTTGGTGGTAATGCAACTAATTTCATATACTCTTTCAGGGATTAACCCCCAATGTGATAATGCTGTCTCTAAAGAGACATAACTGGGCCCATGCAAATGATTTGAAATAAGAAGGGGTTCCGGTGATGCTATATTGAGTTTAGGCCCCGGAATGTAAAGCCCTCTTTTTAATTGTATTAATATGTGCTGTTTAACTAATTCATCAATTTTATCATGAGGCCTTTTGTACTCCTTTAAAAGATCCAACAGAATTTGCTTGCCTATCGGTTGTTCACTATATTTTCTTATATCCTCCTGAAAGCTCATTTTATGTAAATATTTTAGTCTCAATTCGGAATATTCCCGAATTAAGTACTCTAATTTAACAATAGTATGTAAAAAAACAAGGAATAATTCGGATTTTTTCCGAATTATGGTGATTATTTTACATTATCAGGCTTAGAACTGCAATTTTTTAATTTAACCCATATTTTGCATTAGGATTATCCAGTAAGACTCAATGGCAGGTTTGAGTTTTCAATAAAAGAGAAAAGACTATCATTCTATTGCCTTCTTTTGAGTGGTACAGACATTTTTAGGTCATCCGCACTGGTTGCGCCTAACGTTAAAGTGTTTATGAAGTTGTCATTTGAAAAACGTTCAATTAACCACAAGAGCAAAATAGCATTTAGAGTTGGATACTTAGCTGCATGACACTGGTTATTCCTTATCAATAAATACCTCAAACACAGCATTTTGTTTTCCGGCCTTTCCATCCCCGATATCATAACTCTGGCTATCTGTAAATGCCTGGTCAGCAGTTGTCTTTAAAATTTTCAGCCATGGAAGGTATTGGCTGCCCTTCCTGTGATTGGATATGGTAGTTTCCAATGTATGCGCAAAATGATGGGTAAATATGCTGCCGATTTTACTGTCCGACACTGCGTACTGTCCTTGTTTTGATGCAGATACCAGAATCGAAACAGCATACTTTTCATCATTAAACAATTTTTTAGGCAGCGCTTTGCTTTTATGTGTCATAATCCCTTTTACAACGTTCATTTTTTGCTCACTATCCACCGGTCGTTTGAAAGGTATGGTGCTGTTACAGCAATCTGCTATCGCTATATTAATGCGTGCGCCTTTAAAGCGAATAACGTTTAAGATTACTGCCAGGTTTTCGGTATACTTTTCAATGAAGCTGATCTTATTATCGCGGGCCTGATCATCGTGTGCACGCATATCTATCTGAGGATATTTGCCTTTACGATCTTTTTCATAACTAAAACCGTGACCAGAATAGTAGAATACGGTGACATCATCTGCACTGTGCAGCACAATTGATGAAATAGCATGCTTTAAATTTTCACGATGGTAATTCTGGCCGGATATCTCAATTTCACAAAAGTCAAAATGAATATGTTTACAAATTTTTGCAAAAACCTTTTTAATGGAATTGGCATCTTTTGAGCACGCTTTATTCAGGAGAGCATCGTGGGTATTTGCCATAGTAATAAGTACCAGCCTTGGCTGCTGTACAGCCCGTTCCCGCATGCTGCTTTTAAATATTTCTAAAAGTTCTAAAAATGGCTTTTGTTCGTTGACCGGCATGAGGGACTATGTTTAATGTATCGGCGGTTCCATTATTGTCTTGCACCGCTTTTAGTCTGTTTTTCGCTTCTAAATACTGATACCGTCGTTTCCATTTGGGTCTTGGTGATAAATAATCATCGCTAGAATAACACCCCGTATAACACTACTTAAAATGTGTTAAGCCTAAGGACTTTAAAATTGTTCCTACCGATTTAGATTTATTCAATTTAATTTCTGTTTCAATTAAAGCTTTTCAAACGGTTTTAAATCATAGCGTTCGTTCCAGGCATTTCAACCTGTGTACGAAAACTAACCTCTAACTTAAATATACGCAATAAAAAAAATTATGCTCAATTTTTAGTGTTTGATTACAAGGTTGTTAATATTATACATTTTACATTGTTGTTAGGACAATCCATTTGCCAAAACTTATGAGAGGAATAAGAAGCATATAAACACTGAACAGTAATCCAACACATTATGAGCCACATTAGTAAAGCCCGGCACAGGAAGCCTTACGCTCATTGGGGACGCTTCATTCCCGCGCCTTTGAAAGTTATTAGCAGCTGGCAATAATGTAGATATCATAACATTACAAAAATTATTGCTTTGTCAGGTTTTTGCTGCCTATAGTTTGAGACTTGATAAAATACTCATTTCTTTTTTCAAGTAAAATCTGCCACTTTTCTAATGGAAATCTTTTTGTTATAGCAATCGCCAGATAAGTATGATCATTTAAAATAGCAGAATTTCTTAGTGAAGCGTAGTAATAACCTTTAACAATAAAATTCACAATTGTGGTTTCCCATTCATCAGAAGAAGTGCTAAGGAAAGACAATACACCTGAAATAAATTTCTGCTTTAAAACTACTCGTGACTTAAACAAAATCTTAATGGCCTGCAAGTATGCTAAACCCAAGAACTGTAAACGCCTAAATTGGTTATCCGGTTTTATCATTAAATAGTCTCTCATTTTGAGTAGATGCAGAAAAAAGCTAAGGCATACCTTTTTTGTATTTTCATTTGTTGAGTATTTGTCATAAAGAAAAGGTAACTTATTGCTCCATATCATATTTCTATCTTCTTTTATGTCAAAATGGTCGTAAATAAAATCATTAATTTCTTTACTCCATAATATGTCTGTGAAAAATGGATGTCCAAAATCTTTTGCCTCAATCAAAGAAACAATTTTTTTAGAAATAAAATACTCTTTAAAAGACTTGTGAACGAATTTATATGCACCATCCTCAATTTCAATAAAGTATCCTGACAATACTTCAATTTCTAATCCCTCAATATCATTTTTATCATCCAGATTCAATCCTTGTATTTTACCACTAATCGATGCCAAAATTTCTGATGCAAATTGCTTCTCAACCCCTTTTAAATAAAAATCACTAGCCAATTCTATAAAAACATCCCAAATGAATTTTTTCTTTTTATTCTTGTCATCTATTGAACTTATAATGTTTTTATCTAATTGCCTTACAATCCAATGGTCAATATACTGTAACATTAAATTGCTTGCATTAAGTTCATGCGATTTGTACTCACTGAACAACTTAGGTAGCATTTCTCGAATAATATGCATCATTGAAGGTCGCCTGCTCAAATCCACAATGCTTTCATTGCTAAATATAAAATCTAGATACTTTTTTTTATCCTCAGCAGAATAATTATATGCCGAAATAGATTCTTTAATTTGATTATTGTCAAATTCCTTTATTTCTATTCGCTCAAAATATGGATGATTAACTGGAGTTAATTTTTCTTCTATCTCGATAATATTAAAAGAATCGATTAGCTCTTTATCTGTCGGAAAGTATGAGGACCGACCGCTTATTATTAGCTTGTTATTTTTTGTAGCCAATTGCCATATTGCATTGAGTTGTTTTATTCTTTGATCATGAGTTCCTACATACCCCATTTCATCAAAACCATCCAAAAGAAAAACAATTTTACCTCTATTTATCAATTCAGAAAACAGCTCTTTATTAACACCTAAATTATCAGAAATAAACTTCCCGACAGCATTATCAATTCCCCCATGTCTAGGAGAGTTATTTGTCATCGAAATGAAAATGGGGTATCTGACTATATTCTTATCGTTCACTATTTGTGAAGCCAGTGAAGATGCATAGTATTTCATGAAAGTACTTTTCCCCATTCCATAGTCGCCAAGAACTACTAAATGTTTTAGATTTCCTTGATTTAACCATTGGTCTATATATGACTTTAAAGTGGTATTCTGCAAACGTCTACTACTTGTAAATCTAGGAGGTATAAAAGTTTGGCTTAAACTATATTTTTCATCTTCAAAATTTGAATAACTAAATGGCAGTTTATCATTTTCGTAACTATAGATAATTTTTTCAAGATACTTAGAGAAATCAATCAGATTGTCTACAAATGTGTCTTCCGTATGACATATAATCATAGAATTATCACTATTAAATTCGCCATTTTCAAGTAAAAAATAATATTCTATTATATCACTGTAGTCGGTAATCGACAGTGCACCAAAATTGGCAATTAGGAGTGCACCACTGTT
>JBDUEK010000040.1:0-55623 GCA_040002495.1 Ferruginibacter sp. | reverse complement strand
TTAAAAAAGATGACACCTCTATTTTTAGGCAGCGACAATTTTAAATGCACCCTAATTCATAAGGCGGTTTTTCGTTTTAACCATAACTCCTTCATTTAAAAATGATTCAATATTGGATAATGTATGAACAAATAATTCTGAAAAATAAAAAGTCCTTTGAACTAAAGAAGTGGCGTAGTATTTTGTAACACTTAAACTTAATGTGATGAGCAAAGAACAAACTGCCGACCTGATGAAATTTATGGAACCTTTTGAGAACGAAACCAAAGCAATTGTTTTATGGTTGAGGGAGTTCATTTGGGACTTATATCCATCGGCAAATGAATTGATTTACGATAATTATAATGCTGTAGCTATTGGATGGTCGCCAACCGATCGGGTTGGACATATATTTTGTAATCTTGCAATCGGACGAACCAGTAAGAACATTCATTTTGGGTTTTACTGGGGTTCTCAAATAAACGACACGAAAAAAATTTTGATTGGTAACGGCCACCAGTATCGCTACCTGTTAGTAAAAGACACGAAGAGTTTTCCCACAACTTATATTAAAAAGTTAATGAAAGAAGCCTATAAAATTTCGCAGGAAAAAATAAAAGATAAATCACAAATTATGGAAGGCGCCACCATAACCAAATCAATTTCTGCTAAAAAAAGAACACTCAAAAAAGATATTGTACAACAAAAGAAATAATTTAAGATTCCGATAAAATTTACTGAATTAAAATGGAGATATAACATTCAAAAACTCAAGATACTTCTACAATAACTTGTTTTACTTATTTGCCCAATTGTAACAATTCAATTTAATATTATTACAACCGGAAATAGTTGTTTTTTAAATGTTATATTCGACCAATCCAAATTTAACAATTTGGCATGTTAACTGGTTAAGAAGTGATAGTTTTATTGAGGGAAATTTTAAAAATAGTTTGCAAAAAATGAATAGATTAGAACGCTACCTTAATCAAAATTTTGAAGATGTTTATTAAGCGTATGACGGATGTAGTGAATCAACTAAAAAATGCGTTTAAGTTATTGGTACAAAACGATCCAATGCGACTTGCCGGTGCTACTTCGTTTTTTACCACCTTTGCCCTCCCTCCCATTTTACTGATACTTATACAAATACTAAGCTTATTGTTTAACAGAAAATCAATTAGCCGCCGGTTATTTGAACAATTGGAAAGTATAGTGGGAAGTGAAAGTGTTCATCAATTAATTAGTACCCTACGTGGATTTCGGGGACTTGCCAGCAATTGGCCCATCACGATAGCAGGATTTATTTTTTTACTCTTTGTAGCATCTACGCTTTTTAAAGTAATTCAAAGTTCGCTCAATCAATTATGGATGATTAGGAAAACAGGTGACAAAAAATTTAAAATGGCAATGGTTGGCAGAATTAAATCTGTTCTCGTAATTGTTTTTACGGGCTTACTTTTTCTAACCTCGCTCGTGGCAGAAAGTTTAAAAACAATTTTTGGAAAATACCTGCAGGAGCTGTTGCCGGCCGCTGCAATCTATTTAAACAATACACTTGCTACACTGCTTTCAATTACCATCGTATGGATGTGGTTCACAGTGCTATTCCGGTATTTACCCGATGGAAGGCCAACCTGGAAAGTAGCGATAACCGGTGGATTTCTCACAAGCATTTTATTTAATATTGGAAAAGTTGTTTTGAAAACTTTATTACCCAATAGTAATATCGGTGAACTGTACGGTGCTTCTGCTTCAATCGTGTTACTACTGCTATTTGTATTTTACTCATCGCTTATATTTTACTATGGCGCCGCATTTACAAAAGTGTGGGGCGACCATTTGCAACAACCAATTAAACCTATGTTTAATGCCAGTTTATATGGCTACGAGGATATTAAAACACAGCATACAGGTTCCGAAAAATAAGCAAAAACCTCAACTTCTTTTTTGTCTTCATTTCGATAGTTATTACTTCCTGATATTTTCATAATTCGTTGATCGCAACGTTATAATTTTATTAAGAAACATAATTTGCTTATATTATGGAAGATGAAGTTAATGCACGATTAAGGTTTTAGTTTTAGTGGCTAACAGTAGTTTTCACAAAACAATATTCGTATTTTTTTGTAGATAGAAATTGTAAAGGAATTAATAAACATAAAAAAGTATTACATGGAAGTTAATAAGATGTATCAATTGATAGTCGAAAAATTAAGCACCTGGATGAAGGATTTAGTTCGGATGCTACCGAATATTTTATTAGCAACGGTCATATTGGTGGTTGGACTCTTTCTTGCAAAAAAAGCAAAAAAAATTGCTGCACGGATAATTTGCAAATTTTCCAGTAACAGCACATTGAATAGCCTGATTGATTCGATCATTTATATTTTTTCCGTTGGCATAGTTATTTTCGTTGTACTAAGTGTCTTACAGCTCGACAAAGCTGTAACATCCATATTAGCTGGTGCAGGTATCGTTGGTCTGGCACTTGCGTTTGCTTTCCAGGATATTGCGGCCAATTTCATTTCGGGTATTTTCATTTCATTTCGGCGGCCATTGCATATAGGTGATATCGTTAAAATAAAAGATTATATGGGCAAAGTAGAAGAGATTAATTTAAGAGATACCGTACTACGAACTTTCCAGGGACAGATGGTTATCATTCCAAATAAAGACGTTTTTCAAAATCCAATTGAAAACTATTCTCTATTAGGGAAAAGAAGAATAGATCTTTCAATCGGTGTATCCTATGGTGAAGATCTTCGCAAAGTTCAGGAAATAACTATGAATGCAGTAAAGGGAATTGAAGGGCTTTCTGAAGAAGATCCAACCACTATGTTTTACCAGGAATTTGGCGATAGCTCCATTAATTTTCTGATACGCCTTTGGTTAAATTCCCCTGAGCAACCTGTTTACCTGAATGCAGGCAGCGAAGCAATTATGCGGATTAAGGAAGCTTATGATGCAAACGATATTATGATCCCGTTCCCAATTCGTACACTGGATTTTGGTATAAAAGGAGGAAAGCAATTAGACGAGATGAAACTTATTATTGCTAAAGAGGCTTCGCATATCAGCGATTAAATTTTGTTTAAAATGCAGTAGCTTAAAATAAAAATGGCGTGAATAAAATAAATATTCACGCCATTTCTTATTATTGATAGTTCGTTAATTTTCAAGCTTATTCACAATCACTTTATAGTGCGGATCTTCCCAATAATTTATATCAATTATTTCTGAGGCGTTATTCAACAAGGTAATACAGTCTTCACTCAGATGACGCAGATGTATTTTCTTGCCAACCTTACGGTAGCGTTCAGTTACTTTATTCAATGCATCAATGGCCGAATGATCTACTACCCTGCTCTCTTTAAAATCAATGATTACCTCTTCCGGATCATTCATCACATCAAACTTTTCCTGGAAAGCTGTTACAGAACCAAAGAACAAAGGCCCAAAAATTTCGTAGTGTTTTTTGCCATTTTGATCCACATATTTTTTAGAACGGATACGTTTTGCATTTTCCCAGGCAAACGCCAATGCTGAAATAATAACGCCTGTAATAACTGCCAGGGCAAGGTTGTGGAAGATAGCGGTTACAAGCGTTACCAATACCATTACAATTACATCCGTACGGGGAACTTTCCGAAATACTTTTAAACTGGCCCATTCAAAAGTGCCGATGGCAACCATAAACATCAATCCCACCAGTGCAGCCATTGGCACTTTTTCTATTAATGCTGATCCAAAAAGTATAAACATTAACAAGGCAACAGCAGCTACGATTCCAGACAATCTTCGTCTTCCGCCCGAGCTTACATTGATGATGCTTTGTCCTATCATTGCACAACCGCCCATGCCACCAAAAAATCCGGTTGTTATATTGGCAATTCCCTGCGCCACACATTCTTTATTTCCTCTTCCCCTTGTTTCTGTCATTTCATCCACAACCGTAAGCGTTAGTAAACTTTCAATTAGTCCAACCAATGCCATTATTAAAGAATAGGGAAAAATTATTTTAAGTGTTTCAAAGTTGATAGCTACTTGTGGTAAATGAAATTCCGGTAAGCCACCAGCGATAGAAGCGATATCACCAACAGACCGGGTTTCAATTCCAAAACCAATGATGATTGCGGACACAACTACAATGGCCGCAAGTGAAGACGGAACAACCTTGGTTAGTTTAGGGAAAAAATGAATAATTGCCATTGTAAGCACAATAAACCCAAGCATGATCCACAATGGCGATCCGCTTAACCAATGCGTAGCACCTGCAGCATCGGTTGTTTTCAACTGCGCCAGTTGCGCCATAAATATTACAATTGCCAACCCGTTTACAAAGCCAAAAATTACCGGATGCGGTACCAGCCTGATAAATTTGCCCAATTTAAACAAACCGATTGTTACCTGAATAATTCCCATTAATACAACTGCTGCAAATAAATATTCTACGCCATGTGTTGCAACGAGGCTTACTACCACTACCGCAACGGCGCCCGTTGCACCAGAAATCATTCCTGGCCTTCCCCCCAATACTGCGGTAATTAAACCAATGATAAAGGCAGTGTACAAACCAATCAGTGGGCTCACATTTGCAATCAATGAAAACGCCACTGCTTCGGGTACCAATGCCAATGCAACAGTTAAACCAGATAAAATATCGTCCTTAGGATTAAATTTCCGTTTGTGTAATTCGGTTAAAAAAGTCATAATAAAATTGAATAAAGCATGGATATAGGCTAAATCACTTCAGCAATAAAAACTAACATGCTCATAAACCCCGGAGAGAAAATTGCAGTGATAATGCAGCTAAATCCGTATCAATAGCCTGGTTAAATAAGCGGCGAAACTAAGCAATAACAGCGAAGCAGACAATTAGCAGTTTAAATAAATATAGTACTGTCCTTCAATTCCATCAGTACTAAAATATTAACCTGCTGCACATGATTATTGTAGATACAAAATAAAAAAACGGCAAAAGACTTTCATGTTTAAATTATTTCTACTAAATTCGTAACCGAACGGTTACATAAAATTTAATTCTGATGAGAAGAGATGTTTTCCAGGCAATAGCAGACCCTACAAGACGTGAGATTCTTGAGTTACTGGCAACACAAACAATGAACTTAAACGCTGTGTCGGATAACTTTAATATCAGCAGGCCGGCTATTTCAAAACATATCCGCATATTAACAGAATGTGGATTAATAATCATTCAACAAGAAGGAAGGGAAAGGCAATGCAAAGCAGATCTCGGAAAAATGAAGCAGGTGGTGGACTGGACCAATCAATTTCAGGTATTTTGGAACAATAAACTGGACGCACTCGAAAGCTTCCTGGCAACGGAGCAACAATCGAAAAAATCAATCTCACCCAAAAATAAAAAATAGCAGTATGAAAAAAGAACCACTTATTGTTGAGCGCATATTGGATGCCCCAACCAATTTAGTTTGGGATGCCTTAACTGATAACAACAAAATGAAAAAATGGTATTTTGATATTGAGCATTTTAAAGCCGAACCAGGTTTTGAATTTCAATTTTATGGGTCAAGTGATGACAAACGATATTTGCATTTGTGCAAAATACTGGAGGTAGAACAAGGCCGGAAATTATCCTATAGCTGGAAGTACAAAGACTATGCTGGTGAATCTGTTTTAACATTTGAATTATTTGAAGAAGGTAACAAAACCAGGTTGAAACTTACGCACGAAGGATTAGAAACATTTCCCGCAGACCTGCCTGATTTTGCTGTTGAAAGCTTTACTGCAGGATGGAATCATATCATTGGAACAAGCCTGAAGGAGTTTGTAGAAAAAGCATCTGAGCACACAGAAAAATGATCGCATAATTATGCAATTCTTATGTGTACCATGATTGTTGCTAAATGATTAATTTACGGTAGTAAAGAATTAATATCATACATGAAATTATTTACTGCAAACAATATAAGGCAATGGGACGCATATACAATTGAACATGAACCCATCAATTCCATTGATTTGATGGAACGTGCTGCGAATGCCTGTTATCATTGGTTGATTGATCATTTTAATAACGATCCTCACTATATTATCTTTTGCGGTACTGGTAATAATGGTGGTGATGGATTGGCAATTGCAAGATTACTATTATTGGCAGAAAAAAGCGTTCAAATCTTTTTGTTGGAAGAAGGAAAACGGAGTGCCGATTTTGAAACAAATTTTGCAAGACTACAACCTTTACTAAATGATTCAAATATAATAATTGAGGAAAACTTTTCAACCATTGAAAAAGAAGCAGTCATCATTGATGCACTTTATGGAACAGGCTTAAGCAGGCCATTGGTTGGAAAAAGTGCTGAGGTAGTGAATGCAATTAACCGGCTTAAAAATAAAGTGATTAGTATTGATATTCCGAGTGGCTTATTTACTGACCAGGATTCTACTGGAAATCCGATTGTAATAGCAAATCATACCCTAAGTTTTCAAACACATAAACTTGCTTTTATGATGACTGAAAACGGGCAATATACAGGCAATATCCATATACTTAATATCGGCCTGCATCAAAGTTTTTACAACAGCACACCTACTCCATTTTACACGATTGATCAAAATCTTATCAGTTCCATATTTAAACCAAGAAATCAATCTTCACATAAATATAATTTCGGCCATGCGTTACTGTATGTCGGCAGTAAAAATATGATGGGCGCTGCGGTGCTATGTGCAAAAGCATGTTTAAAATCCGGTGTCGGCCTGGTAACAGTGCATACAGAAGAACAAACCCAAGCTATTATACAAACCTCCCTTCCGGAATCAATTTGTAGTACAGAAAGTGATTGGAAAACATTGGCAGCAAAGAAAGCTGCAATTGGTATTGGCCCGGGAATGGAGCTATTAAAAACAAACGAAACACTTTTAAAGGAACTACTATATGATTTTGACGGTGGATTAGTTGTGGATGCTTCGGCTCTGCAAATACTGGTAACTAACCTCAACATTTTAAATAAAAAAAGATCAAGCCCGGTAATACTTACACCACATACGGGTGAGTTTGAAAAATTATTTGGTAAAACATCCAATGATTTTGAACGCTTAAAATTATGTATGGAAAAAGCTAAGGAACATCAATGCTTTATTGTATTAAAAGGTCCACATACGCTAATAGCAAGTCCTGACGGCGAAGCTTATTTCAATACAACTGGTAATGCAGGTATGGCTACGGCAGGAAGCGGAGATGTACTTACGGGCATATTAACAGGTTTGCTTGCACAGGGCTATGCTGAAAAAGATGCATGTATACTGGGCGTTTATCTTCATGGATTGGCCGGTGATATAGGGGCAAAAAAAATATCACAGGAAGCTTTAATTTCCGGTGATATCATTGATTATCTTGGAGAAGCATTTAAACAGGTTTACACATCCTTGTAAAGCATCAAAAAGTCGTGTATTATTTATTTCCTCCAAATACCGTTTTAAGTATTCCGGTTACCTGCGCTGCCGGGTCTTTCCTTATTTTTTGTTCTTCTAAACTAATATTGTAAAATAAACCAGCCAACGCCTTTTCAGTAACATAGGCCGTTAGGTCTGTATTGACCTGGTCTTTTGAAAATTTATTATAGGTTGAAAAAACGTCGTTCCAATATTTAGTGGCATCCGTTTTTATTAGTGAACTTTCAATAACAGGCCTGAATTTTTCAGTTAATTCTGCAGTTGTTGTTTTCTTTAAATAATCAGTAGCAGCAAAATCTCCACCCTTTAATATTTTTAAGCCATCAGTTACGTTCATTTGCTTAATCGAATTCCAGAAAATATTGCCGATACCACTTGCTGCATCTTCAGCGGCACGATTCATAGACAAAATTGCTTTATCTACCACTTTACCCATTCCTACACTCCTTAAAGTTTTTTCAACTTTTTGAGCTTGTTCAGGCATCAGAATTTTTATTGCGGCATCCCCAAAAAAACCATCCAGTTTGCTAAGCTTTTTTGAACTGCTATCGGTACCTACTCTAAGTGCTTCTTTTAAGCCGCTGATGATATCATCGTTACTCAAATTACTACCACCTGAACCTGAACCAATATTCAGTTTGTCAGCTAATGATTTTCCGGAAGGAGAGTCTTTGGTAGTTGCCTTTTTTAAAAGGTCTTTAAATTGTGCATTTGCATCGGTAAGCAAAACAGTAAGCGTCAATAGGATAATAGAAATTTGTTTCATAGTATTTTTGGTTTGTATGACAAAAATAGTACCATGCAACTAAATAATCGCCAATTTTGATTTTACCTTCAATTACTTTAACAATTTAGCTTCTATGCAATCATTATCGGTTTGGGAAAAAGAATCCTTTTTTAACGATCAGCATGTTATCATTATTGGAAGTGGCTTTGCAGGGTTGTGGAGTGCCATGCACCTGAAATTATTACATCCGGCACAGAAAATCACCCTGCTGGAAAGAGGCATAATCCCAACGGGAGCCAGTACACGAAATGCCGGCTTTAGCTGCTTTGGTAGTCCTTCAGAATTATTGGGGGATGCAACGTTAATGGGAGAAGAAAAAATGTGGGAATTGTTATCCATGCGATATGCAGGACTTTGTGAAATCAGGAACTATTTTTCAGATGCCGAAATTGATTATGAAGGAAGTGGTGGCTTTGAATGTTTTAAACCATCATCTCCAATATGGCATGAATGTTACCAAAAATTAAAATGGCTCAATGATGGCCTGGAAAAAGTTACCGGCATTTCCGATGTATTTAAAATAGCAGATGAAAAATTAACTGATTTTGGATTCAGTGGCTTTGAGCACCTGGTTGAAAATAAACTGGAAGGTGGCCTGCATCCCGGCAAACTGGTGCAGGCTTTATTAAGAAAAGTTCAAAGTTTAGGCGTGCAGGTTTTCACGAGTATAGAAGTATTAAACTATGAAGAATTAAATAACAGTGTGCAGGTTTATACAAACCATGGAATCATTTTTAAAACTAATCAGCTACTGATTTGTACCAATGCATTTACTGGCAAACTGTTACCAGGTATGGATATCATACCTAATCGGGGGCAAGTGCTGATAACTAGTCCAATTGCCGGTTTGCTTTTAAAGGGCACTTTTCATTTTGATAAAGGTTATTATTATTTCCGCAACCTTGGCAACAGGCTTCTGATTGGAGGCGCAAGAAATATGGCTTTTGATGAAGAAAATACAGAATCAATGCACACTTCACCTATTATCCAACAAGCATTGGAAAGTTTTATTAAAGATCATTTATTACCCAACACTGAATTTACTATATCAGACAGGTGGTCGGGTATCATGGCAATGGGAACAGAAAAGTACCCTATTGTAAAAGCCATTACCAACAATGTTTTTTGTTGCGTTAGAATGAATGGAATTGGTGTTGCACTTGCCCCAATAGTTGCAAAACAAGTAGTGCAGTTAATGAATACTTAGCTTACAACTTAATTACTTTAGTGGAAAATTTGTCACTGCCATCTGCTATTTGTACAAAGTACACACCAGCAGAAAGTTTACTAAGGTTATGCGTAGTTATTTCCTGCTTTAACTGGCTAACATAAACAGTTACACCTGTTGAATTAATAATGCGCATTGTTTTAAAAGTAAGGCTGGTAGCAGCTTTACAATCCACAGTCATGACAGTTCGTACCGGATTTGGATAAACCTTTGACTCTGATAAAGAGACAGTAGTTTGTGTAGCCGGTTTAGTTGTATCAGGAAGCGGGCCACCCTGCGCCATCGTGCTATCACAAGCAACCGATGCAAGAAATGAATTGCGGATATTTCCTTTCGCAAATAACGCCCTCATTCTTTTTACTTGTCCAACAGTAAATAAATTCATACAGGCATCGTCAGAAAAATCCATAAAATTCATAAACATATCTCCATTACTATTGGGTGAACAAGCGCTTACTTTAGGAAAACTACTGCAACCAAAATTGTATGATTGTTGAGTAGGTGTATCATCAACAAAATCATTTCCACAACTTTCATCACCCCAGATATGAATTAATCCCAGCCAATGGCCAATTTCATGTGTAGCAGTGCGACCCAAATTAAATACAGCACGAACCTTTTCAATTGTTCCAAATACATCATAAGAAACAACCACACCATCTCTGTCTGCAGCCGCACCCGGAGGTGTAGCATAAGCCAGACTACGGCCCGATAATCTTACAACCCATATATTCAGGTATTGGGTGCTATTCCATGCATCAACCCCGCCACTTGCTGTAAATTTCATTGCATCATCAGTAGTAAAAAAATCACGGTCAGTGTATTTTCTGTCAATACCATTTGTTTTCCTGCCTGACGGATCAACCTGTGCCAAACAAAACTGTATTCTTGCATCGCCTGCAACAGCAGCAAATACACCCGGTGTATTTACCCGGTCAACGTTTAATCTTCTATAATCTTTATTTAAAGCATCTAATTGAGATTTTACCTGTGCATCGCTGATATTTTCCAGTGCAGTCTTATAAAGAATATGAACAACAACCGGCACATATATGATTTCGTTGCTGGTAGTATCACGATTAACAATCAAATTGTTTTTATGATTGAGGGTAGCAGCAATTTGTTGGTTCGCTTTTAGAGAGCCTTCCTTGAAACCCGGATCACTTTTCAATAAGTAATTTGTATATTCTGTGGTTGCACAAACACGTTGAGAAATAACAGTATTAACCGCACAGATACAGATGAAAAAACACAGCAAAAGAGAACGCATAAAATCCTATAACGAGTAATAAGCAAATGCTTCAGCATGAAACATTTATTTCTGCAGAGGTATTGGAGAGAAAATATAGGATGAGAGGAAGATAAAATGTAATCGGGGAGCATCTGTACTATATACAGTAAAACCCAAGTTGGGTTATTAGTGGAGTATGAGTGGTTCAGAAGCTGGGTCAAAAATAGGATAAATACATTTACACACAAAATTTATTTTAGTTATTGTTAAAGTGAAGCATAGTTTATTGCACCTTGCTTATTTTTGGCAATAAATTGAAACTCAAATAATGAAATTATACTCTCTGCTGCTGTTGCTGCTAACTTTATTTGCGGCTTGCAACAATAATTCTACAAATACTGATGTAACCCCTTCCATACCCGCAACTCAGTCCGGCATACCTGCCCCACAAAATATAAACCTGAATATTATCGGTATTTATGATCATGATAGCGGTGCATATACGCAAGGCCTGGAAATTCATGAGGGTAAAATGTATGAGAGTACAGGTGATTTTGAAAATTCATCGCTTAGAATTACGGACTTAAAAACAGGTAAAGTGATTGAAAAACATGTGATGGGCACAGCCGATATCTTTGGTGAAGGCATCACAATTTTCGACAATAAAATTTTCCAGCTTACCTGGAAAAACCACGTTGTAAATGTGTACGATTTAAAGAATATCAATAAACCAATTAAAACCTTTAACTGGCCGTATGAGGGCTGGGGAATTACACACGACAAAACAGAACTGATCATTAGTGACGGATCGAGCAATCTTTATTTTGTAAATAGTGAAGACTTTAAACTAAAAAGAACTTTACAGGTTACGGATAACGTAGGCCCTATCACGCTTTTAAATGAACTGGAATATATAGATGGATTTGTCTTTGCCAATGTGTATGAAAGTGATGTGATAGTAAAAATTGATCCTGACAATGGCCATGTTGTTGGTAAAATTTATTTGCCTGGACTAATAGAACAATATGCAAAAGGCTATAACCCTGATGGAAACGAAGTTTTGAATGGAATAGCCTGGGACAGTGCCAGTAAAAAAATATACATAACCGGCAAGCACTGGCCTAAAATGTTTGAGGCGCTGATAAATTAAATTAGTGTTGAGTCAATTGTGAATTGATAATAGTGAATGGTCAATATTGTCAATTCACAAGTCATCATTCACAAATCCAACCGGCATTTTATTATTAATTGAAGCACAACTAAAGTATTTGGGCTAAATTGAAAGATTAAAGAGCACGTGAATTTCCAAAAGCGTTAAAGCCATATTTTGATAGATAGAATGCGAGGACAGCTACTCCCACAGCACCTAGAATGATTGCCATTATTTTCCAATTATATTTTACTATTGGCTTTTCGGTGAAAAATTCAGTCATCTGAACATTCGTGGTTTGTTGATCTCCCACCAAAATGGCATGCTCGGCATTTTCACGAATTACTCTTTCAAAGCTTACATTTTGAGCTAGTGCTGGTTTGATTTGTACACCTGTAAATTCAACATTATCATTTGCGCCCCTGGTAAAAGTGCCTATACCTTTTAAAAAGGCAGTGCCGTTTTCATCCAATGTTTTTTTCAATAACTCCGCGATTGCTGAGAACTCGTTGAATATTTTTTCACCAAATGGTTCCTGTAAAAATTCAATAGTTTCAGCAGGAGCCGAAATTTGTCCATTTACAAAATCTGTCTGCGCAGGAATAGTGGCCATTTTCAGCGTACCAATTCCAGGTAGCCGGCAGATTTTAGATTGAAAAAGTGTAGGTGCAATTATTTGATACATGTGTTTAATTCAGGTTCAAAGATAGGCTAACCATCAAAACCTTTAAAATAAAAACGTTTCAAACTGGCTGGGAAAAAATTGGAAACTGTTCCGACAGTCTACCATAAAAAAAACTCACATCTACTTGTAAGAGTTGACATCAGCTTCCTATAAAATCCGTTGCTATTATTTTAAAACTTGTAGATAACCCCACCCAGTACATTCAAACCATATACCTGGTAGTTGTGCCAGCGTTCGTATTTATTATTGAAGATATTATTAAAGTCGAGCCATGCACTAAATTTGTTATTGATGGCATATTCAAGTCCGGCACTCAAGTCTGCTGCGCCTCCTAAAGTTTGGTGTACATTCCCATTCAACAAATACGGGCCACCGGTATAAGCTCTGAAATCGGCCTTAACCATTAAAGCCTTATAAGCCCACCAACGCATAGATGCTGAAACTTCTAAAGGAATTGTACCAAATGCTTTGTCATTATCTTTCATTGAAGTATAACCATTAAAAGTAAGTCCGCCGGTAATGGTAAATTTATCCTGGCTTACAAAACTTAAGTCTGCATGAATACGCAGGTCGTTTACCTTGCTTTCATTACTTACAATAAAAGCCTTGCTATCTGTTGCAGTGTCATTTATGTAGAATGGAAGATTCTCATAGCGGATTAAACCCGCTTTGGCACTAAAGTTAAAATGCTTACCAACTGACGTTTTAATACCACCATACAATTCTGTCTCTTTTGTATTTTGTTGATTTGGTAATGTGGCCAGGTAAGGATTAACCTCCGATAAATTCCGATAAGTATTTTTAATAAAATGACCCACAAAACCTCCCTGTACTAAAAAAGTTTGATCTGGGATTTTTACTTCACCATAAATGTTGGGAAACACGGTAAGCTTTCCATTATCCCATGCAGGTGTAATACCGCCATGTATAGTATAGTCTGGTTTAGAATAAATAAGCTCAGGTGCTATTTGAAAAACATTGTTGTTGACTTTTATGTTGGCAGGTAAATCTTTGGTAGTATAACTGGTTATATCTCCATTGAATGATACTTTAAATGAAATTTCATCTCCAAAAGTTTTTTCTACAGGTGCATTCACAATAAATGTTGTTTCAGATAACCTGTGCAAACTTGAAAATACACTTGCCTGAATGGAGGGATCGTAATTAATCCCCGTTTCGTTTTTGTCCTTGTTTCTAAAGCCGGCCTTTATACTAAAATCCTGGAATCTTTGTAATACTTCATCTTTAGAATACGTGTGTAGCGTGTGATCATATCCATATAAATAATGATCCTGATTTTTAACAGCGGCTACGCCATATATTTCACTTCTTTCAGTAAAGTAACTCCCACTTGCCTTCATATTCATAATGGTATAATCCTGGTGTTCTATATCTCCTTTAGAAGAAATAAAATCTCCATACAAATTAACCAGCGCAGTTTTTCCATCGCCAAAACTTAAGCCGGCACTTGCATAAGGCGTTGTGTAATTTCCAAAACCTACTTTTACAAAATTGCGTAATCCTAATTCCAGTGCGGTATCTTGTTGCAATGCCAGTGGCTTCAATGAAACCGGTTGATAAGTATAAAATAAATTCTGTGCCGGTATATTGTATGCACTGATCACTTTAGAAGAATCCGCTACCAGGTTAGTAGCAGATAAATTTATTTTAGAAGAATTTCGGAGTACAGGTTTATAGCTGGAAGTTATATCAATGCTTGGCTTTCGGGTGGTATCTCTTTGCGCAAACCCGGTAAATCCCGCAATGCATAAACCTAATACTAATATTGAAATTTTTATATCGGCCATGTTAATTAGACTGTTTTTGTTCATGTTTTAATTGCTGATTTTTGAATTAGCCTTTTCATCGGCAGTTGCCTTGTCAAGTTTTTCGCTTGCAGCTGTTTTTAATTCAGGGATAGCTGAGTTCTGTGATACACTTTGGTAAGTAGCTTTAGCATTGAAATAATCTTTCTGCTGCATAAAAATGTCACCAATCAATATGTAAGAACTGGTAACCCAATAATCATAACTACTGGTTTCTTTTATAACAACCATTGCGGCTTTTTCAGCGGCAGTGTAATTATTGGCTGTTAAATAACAATGAGCAATTTCATACCTCGCTTCTGCACCCCAGGCCGACTTGTTAATGGCTGCACATGATTTAAATGATGCAATGGCTGGAGTACAATCATTATTTATTTGTTGCGATTTACCCAACACCAAAAATGCTATAGAACGATCATCTGTACTTAGGCCTTTTCTTGTCAATAGTTCTTTAGCCGCCTCATTAGCCTGGCCGTATTCCTTTAACTGATAATAACAACGAACAAGGCCACGCAAAGCTTCCAGCTTATTATCTTCATTTACTGCACCTTCATCAAGTGAAGCAAAATATTTTTTTGCATTTGCATAATCCTTTAATTCAAAATAATAAATCCTTGCCGCTGCCAAGGTAGCTTTTTCAAAATAAGCGTTTAAGCCTTTTCCATTTACATATTCATATCCGGCCAGGGCATTTTGCCAGTCCTTATTTTTTGCATGACATTCACTCTTGAAATAATTGGCTTCTATTGCGTAGGAACCTGTCGCATACCTTGAAAGATAATTATTGAATCCGGTTATTGCAGCGGCACAGTCATTGGCATTGTATTTTATTTCAGCTGCAGTGTAGGTTAGCGAATCAGCTTCTGAAACTGAAATGTTTTTACCATTCTTTCTCATCAAATCAACATATTCATTTGGCTTACCATCTTCTACATAAATATTTTTAATGTTGCCCATTGCTTCATCCGCTTCTGAAGACTGTGGATATTGCTGCAACAATTGTTGATAATTAGCCAGGGCCTGTGTATTATCATTTAGATTATAATAATTCAAACCAAGTTTTAAGTATGCTTCGGGCCTCAATCCCTTTCCGTTTGGTGCAGCAAGCACCATATTTAAATAAGGAATTGCATCTCTGAATTTTTCGTCGGCCATATAGGTGTTGGCTATTTCCATATTGGCTTCAGGAACCAGGCTACTTTTACTATACTGCCTGGTTAAATTATTAAGAATAGAAATTTTTGTTGCAGAACTTTTTATACCAGCTATCAACGATTTTTGAAACATCGCATAATCGCTATGTGGCAGTGCATTGGTTATAACAGTTTCATAAATACTATTAGCCCTGGAAAAATCACTTTGCATAAAATAGCTGTCGCCCGAACGGATGTACGCATCCTGCTCCATGGTACTTGCCACCGAAGAAGATTTTGCAACCTGGTCAAAATAACTGGCAGCTTGCTTATAGTTTTCTTTTTTAAGCCAGCTATACCCAAGGTCGTATTTGGCACTTGAAGGATTTGCTTCACCCTGTGCCCTGGCGCCACTTTGCAGGTAAAGGTTTAAATAACGAATAGCTTCATCATAGCTCTCTGAACGGTATGCAATTTCACCTTTCCAAAAATTGGCATAGGGTGTTACAGTTGATGGAGGCAATCTTAAGATTTTATCAAACAACTCATCGGCACTTGTAATTTGCTGATCATTTACTAACTCAACAGCACGCCCGTATAATATGCGTGGATAAACTCTTTGCATATTGGTTGTTGGTTGCTTAAAAGATTCATACAGCGATAATGCATCCTTGAAATTATTGGTGCTTGTTAACAAGCTTATCAAAATTTCTTTTGCTTCGGTGTTATCTTTTGAAGCAGGATAGTTATTGATAAAATTTCGCATTTCATTCAATGCTATGTCTTCATATCCCAATTCATACGAAAGCTTGGCATAGTTGAATAAAGAAATTTCCTGTTGTTTTTTATTGCTACTGTTATATGCACAAAACTGAAAGGCATTTCTGGCATTTGTTTTTTGATTGGTTCGTAAATAACAATCGCCCAACAAGTACATACTGTTTTGCCCTAAAGAATCTTTTTCATTACTTAATTGTTTAAACCCATCTATGGCTTTATTTAATTGCTTTGCTTCGTAATAACAAAAGCTGAGCTCGTATAAATTTTCCTTCGTTACCTTATTACTGTTGTTTACATAGTATTCCAGCAATGGAAGTGCTCTTGCAAATTCTTTTTTCTCAAAATAAATATGACCAACCAATTGTTTTAATTCTTTGTCATAATACAAACCTCCCCTGCTTATCAGGCTTTCGCCATAACGTAGTGCTTCGTCTTTTTTATTTTGAAAATAAAATATTTCAGCAATATAATAAGGAACTATCCCTTTGTATTCATCCCTTGTTTCAATTAGTTTAAAGGCCTTTAATGCTTCATTATAATTGCGATCGTAGTAACTGATAAAGCCATAATAATAATTAGCAGGTATGTAATATTTATTATCGGGCAACTGATGAATTTCATTGAACAAAGGCTTGGCATCTTTAAAACGCTTGAGGTTAAAATAGCAATAGGCCATTTCAAATTTAGCATCTGCAATTTCTTCATTGCTTAAATTATCAAGCCCTGCTCGTTCATAATTTTCCAATGCTTTGGTAAAATCATCTTTTACAAAATAATATTTACCAAGATGATAACTCATCAGTTCTCTGCGGGGCTCATTATTTACCCAATCTATATAATGTGTTGCTTCTTCTTCCGCAATGGGAATTTGAAGTTTAAGCCGACTTACCGTGTAATAATAATTTACATCATCGTTCAGGTAAGTATTATTACTTTTTTGATTTTCAGGATGCTTGTCTTTCACGTCCTGTAAAAGCGGGTATGCCAGTGCATATTGCTGTTTAATAAATAACTCTTTTGCCTCTTTAAACTTCTTTTCGGTGTCTGTTACAGCGTGTGTTTCCTGCGAAAATGTTGTGATAGAAAATAAAACTGCGCAAATTAAAAGGGATGTATGTTGTTTCATCGTAAAGGTTATATCTATCATTTTATAGTTGAATGCAAAATTAACTAAATTGCCTCCAGAGCAAACACCGTTCCAAAGCGTTTGTTAATAAGTGGATAACTGCTTAAAGAAAACGAATGTACATTTGCAACCCTGTTAAGAAAATGATAATAAATTCGGAACTTAAACAATAGAAATAAAAATTAACATTCAATGAAAAAATTACTTTCGACTAAGTATTCGGCAGGAGCAGTTAATGCAGCTCTGTTTGTGTTGAGATTGGGACTAGGAATACTGATGATGAACCATGGATATGACAAACTCATACAATTTGGTGCCAAGCACAATCACTTCATGAATTTTTTAGGAATAGGCAGCAGCCTTTCTTATTCGCTGGTTATTTTTGCCGAGTTTTTCTGCTCACTTTTTTTGATACTTGGATTGTTTACCAGGCTGGCCGCAATCCCATTGATAATTGTAATGGCCATTGCTTTATTTAAAGTACATAATGGACATGTGTTTGGAAATGGTGAGGTAGTTACGTTATATTTAGCAGGATTTTTAGTAATACTTTTACTTGGTCCAGGTAGAGTTAGTGTAGATGGTATGGTTGGGAAATAAAAAATCACAACTATCAACCAGCAATCTTTAATTATTATAAAATATGTATACAACTGAAACAAAAATAAGGATCCATTATGCCCTTACAGACCAAATGGGGTTTGTGTATCATGGGCACTATGCACAGTTTTACGAAATTGGGCGAGGCGAAGCCATTCGTACAATTGGGTATACCTATAAAGATATAGAGGCAATGGGAATTATTATGCCGGTTGTAGATATTCACAGCCGGTTTTTAAGGCCTGCTAAATATGATGATCTAATTACAGTGAAAACAACTTTAAGGGAATTACCAATTCATCATAAAATTGTATTTCATTCTGAAATATTTAATGAAGAAGGGGCACTGTTAAATACGGGAGATGTCACCCTTTATTTTATGGAAGTAAATGGAATGAAAAGGTGTGCAATGCCACAAGCGCTGAAATCAAAACTTGAAAAATATTTTCCTGTTCCTGTTATAGATTCCTAGTAACAATATAAATTTCTCAATACCCAATTGTTACGTCCCATTATTTTCAAAAAATTAAACACGGTGGTGATCAGTCTTCCATTTTGTAATCGCTTTTTTTATATCTGAGGGGGAAAGATTTTCATTCACTGCCTTTTCTGCCAGTGGAATTAATTCATCATTTTCTGCAAAGCGCAAAGCAATAATTTGCCCCAATGAAAGCCTGCTATCAAATAGTTTTCCGGTAATTGAAAAATAGCGAAGGTTTTCTTCTGCCCTGATTGCTCTGTCCTGCGCCTTCAATGGAAAAGCCCTGATAAACCAGAAAAATAAACCGGCAATAATAAATAACAAAACAAGCAAAGCGGCCACCGTTCTACCACTTTCCGCATGATACGCATGCACAAATCTTACAATGGCTGCAATTAAACCGGCTATAATAAAAAAAGCAGTTAGCCCATGATAGAGCGGAACGTAATGGGCATGATTTTTTAAATTTTGCTCTTTCATTTAAATGATTTTGCGGAAGTTACTTTAAAATATTGAGCAGCTTCCACATTTTTTCTCTTGCGGTTGAGGGGCTTCCATCAAAATTATTTACTATCAATGAGAAGGTATATTTTGTTCCCGAATTACTGGCTATATAACCGGTATAACTTCTAACGTCAGATATATAGCCATCTTTCATTTTAATACCATTCATTTCGGGAAGTGCTTCATAAAAAGCCGGGTACCATGGCTGCTTCAAAGCATACTGCATCACATCAACCAAGGCATTTGTTGTAACCCTGTTTGCCGGAGATAAGCCACTACCATCAATAATATTTAGTGAAGACTTTTCGATGCCCCTGTTTTTCCAAAATTCTTTGATGATTGCAATGCCGGTATCTGTTGACCCATAGTTTGCTTTTTCATAAGCAATTGTTTTTACAAATGCCTCTCCATATAAATTAATACTCTTTTTTAGAAACCAGTAATTCATGCTTTCAAAGCTTGGCGATTGAATGGAACATAAAAAATTGCCTGCATCCTTTACATCTTTTGCAGCAGCATTATTAAATGCCGGCAACTCTATTTGCTTTTCTTTTAACCCAATTGTAATTGTATTTAAAAACTGCGCAACAGGATCAGGAAAAGAACCCGACACATTAAAATTATTTTCACCTACAGGGATGGATCCTCTCACAAAACCTTTATTGGAATAAGGTGGCAAATAAATATATGCATTGTCCCCGCTACCTTTTTTACCGGCAGTTAATTCATTTACTAACTCCACTCCATTTAAAGCCGGCTTTACTGCAACTATTGAAACTTTATCACCTGGTACATTGCCCGATTTTAACACAAGGTCGTATTGATTTTCGTGCCAGTTAATAGCTGCTGCACCTGCACCATAGTAGTTACCAATATCTTCCCAAATCCAACCATTGGGTGTAATGTCGCTATCCCAGCCAGACGTTTTTGCAACTAAACCACCAGTTATTTTTTGTATACCCTTAGCGGTGAGTGCAGTTGTAACCTGCGCTATTACTGCATCTTCTTTTGTTTGGTTCCAACGCCAGCTTCCAAGCGAAGGATCACCGGAAGCCATAACAGATAAGAATCCGTTCAACACCTTGTCTTTTATTTCGCCGTTAAAATTTATGGTTGTTTTGTACACATAATCTTTGCCAAGGAATTCAAATGCTGCAGCGCTTGTAATTACTTTCTGGCAACTCGCAGGCGCCATGCCAACCTGGGCATTATAATCAAAAACGGTATTTCCTGTTTTTGATTCAACAACATACATACTTAATATTGCATGTTTAAATTGCTCATCAGCCTGTAATTTCCTGATGGCATCTGATAACTTCTCCTTTATTGGCTGGGCCTGTAATAGTGTGGCAACAGCAGTTCCTAACAGCACTAAACATAATTTCACTTTCAAAAAATTCATATCTCAAAACTAAAAGATTTAATTTTGATTCATAAATGATTTAACAATCTGCGCTTGCGAACTGTTTCATTACTGGTTTGTATTTTTTCCAAACAATCCTAAGTAATTAAACAGTAACCGCAAATGTGGATGCTGATTTTTATTTACCTATAAAAAGCAACATTTTAAATACTTATTTCGCTTATGCAAACTACAAAAGCATCGATCATTACCATTGGAGATGAATTATTGATTGGGCAGGTAATTGATACCAATAGTGCCTGGATGGCACAGGAATTAAGTAAAGCCGGCATACAGGTTTCGAGGCGTGTAGCCGTTGGAGATATTTGGGATGACATTTGGAATGCCCTGGATGAAGAAAGCCTGCATGCCGATATTATTTTATTAACCGGGGGGCTTGGCCCTACTGCAGATGATATTACCAAGCCATTGCTTTGCAAATATTTTGATGGTAAAATGGTTGTAGATGACGGTGCTTTAAAAAATGTGCAGTATATTTTTGAAACCTTGCTGAAAAGACCAATGATTGCAAGAAACCTGCAACAGGCCGAAGTACCAGATACCTGCAAAGTAATTTTAAACACAAATGGAACAGCCCCTGGTATGTGGTTTGAGAAAGCTGGCAAAATATATGTAAGTATGCCTGGCGTACCACATGAAATGAAAACGATGATGGAACTGGATGTAATTCCGGGATTGACAAGACAATTTAAATTTCCGCATATAGCACACCGCACTTTACTTACAGTAGGTGTTGGAGAAAGTTTCCTTGCAGATCTTATCCAGGATTTTGAACTTGCTTTACCCAAACATGTAAAACTTGCTTACCTGCCGAATTCAGGTATGGTAAGACTGCGTTTGTCAACAAATGGTACAAACAAGGATGTCATTGAAAAAGAAGTGCAGGCTTTGTTTGAAGAACTCCAGTTATTGGTAAAGGCTTACCTGGTAACAAATTTGGATGAGCCAATTCGAAAAGTAGTTTCAAAATTGTTACTTGAAACTAACTCAACAATTTCAACAGCAGAAAGTTGCACAGGCGGGTACATTGCTCACTTATTGACTGAAGAAGCAGGCTCCTCTGCCTACTTCAGTGGTAGTGTAGTAAGTTATTCTTATAAAGCAAAGGAAGACCTGTTGCAGGTTGATCATGAAACTTTGTTAAAACTGGGTGCAGTAAGCGAAGAGGTTGTAATACAAATGGCTAAAGGAGCACTTAAAAATATACAAACAGACTATACCATTGCGGTATCCGGCATTATGGGGCCAGGTGGAGGAATGCCAGGAAAACCTGTTGGCACTGTGTGGGTTGCGGTGGGAAATAATACCAACCTGGTTACCCAAAAATTTAATTTAAGATACGACCGGCAACGTAATATCAGCCTAACCGCCAATTACGCATTGGATTTACTACGTAAATTCATACTGGCAGAAAGGGAATCCGTTATATAAACCTGATTAACAGGAAATAATTACCTTTGATGATGATTGTTAGCAAAGTGTAATTCCTGCTATGATTGAATCGCCATTATTTAATTTAAATACCAATTATACATATGTCATTAGTTGATCTGGTAATGCCTAAACTGGGGGAAAGTATTATGGAAGCCACTATTTTAAAATGGCACAAAAAACCGGGCGACCCCATTCAGGAAGATGAAACTGTATTGGACATTGCAACTGACAAAGTAGATAGCGAGGTTCCATCTACGACTGAAGGCATTATGGAAGAAATAATGTTTCAGGAAAATGATGTAGTACCTATTGGAGCGGTGATTGCAAAAATAAGAGTGGGTGCAGAAAATGCAACAGCAAACCCAGCTCCAACTACTGTTCAACCAGTATATGAAGACGCAAATGTGGTAGAAGAAATTCCTTACCAACCTACATCGGTAGTTGTAAACAGGCCAGTAACCGGTAACGGAAATATGGTAAGATTTTATTCTCCATTGGTGTTGAATATTGCTCAACAGGAAGGTATCAGTATGACCGAGCTGGAAAAAATACCGGGTACCGGCCAGGATGGAAGGGTTAGCAAAAAAGACATTTTACATTACATATCAGATAGAAAACAAGCAACAAATTCTGCACCTTCAGTAAGTGTAACTGAAGCACAGCGTGCAGAACAACCCGTTCCCGAACGCAGCAATCACCAGCTTGTAATTTCTAAGGGTATGCAATCTCCGGCTACTACAGATTATGGCAACAATGTAGAAGTGATAGAAATGGACCGGATGCGCAAGCTTATTTCCAAACACATGATCGATAGCCAAAATACCAGTGCACACGTTACCAGCTTTGCTGAATGTGATGTAACCAACCTGGTACTTTGGAGAGAAAAAATTAAAAAGGATTTTGAAAAACGTGAGGGTGAAAAAATCACTTACACACCTCTGTTTGTAGAAGCCATTGTAAAATGTATTAAGAAATACCCAATGCTAAGCAGCTCGGTTGATGGTGATAAAATAATTATCAAGAAGAATCTAAACATTGGTATGGCTACGGCTTTGCCAAACGGCAACTTAATTGTACCGGTTATTAAAAATGCAGATCAGTTAAACCTGGCTGGCCTTACAAAACAAGTAAATGGCCTTGCGAATGGTGCAAGATCCGGAACCTTGAAACCGGATGACACTAACGGAGGCACTTTTACTTTAACCAATGTAGGAACCTTTGGCAGCATTATGGGCACTCCTATTATTAACCAGCCACAGGTTGCTATCATGGCTGTTGGGGCTATCAAAAAACGACCAATGGTTATTGAAACCCCGCAAGGTGATAGCATTGCAATCCGTCACATGATGTACATTTCACTTAGTTACGATCATCGTATTATTGATGGTGCACTTGGAAGTACATTTTTAAATGCAGTATCAAAAGAGCTGGAAAACTTTGATATTAACAGGAGCATCTGACTAGCAAATACCAACCATTTTAATGTACACCCTACTCCCAGGAAACAAGGCCGCTTTACCCGGTAAAACTTTCTGTTATGGAATTTCACCTATGATTACATCTATTGTATATACTTAATCCATTTTGAATACAGAAAAGTATAAACATATTGAGGATAACCAGCTGCTTGAAAAATTTTATGCAGATAAAGACAATGAATGGCTTGGTATATTATTACAGCGCTATACGTTATTATTGTTAGGTGTATGTATGAAATACCTTAAGAATGAAGAGGAAGCCAAGGATTGTGTTCAACAGGTATTTTTAAAAGCAATTACCGAATTGCATAAATACAAAGTTGATTATTTTAAAAGCTGGCTTTACATGGTTGCAAAAAACCATTGCCTGATGAAACTTCGGGGCAAAGGAAAACAGCCAACAGAAATCAATGAAAGACTTTTAGCAACTCCCGATGACGTTGAAGATAAAAAAAGACACCTCGAAAAAGACAGTACGCTCAACAACATGGAAATTGCACTGCAGCAATTAAATCCGGAACAATTACAATGTGTAACTTTGTTTTACCTTGAGAAAAAAAGTTACCAGGAAATATCCCAAGACACAAGCTTTTCTTTATTACAGATAAAGAGTCACATTCAGAATGGCAAAAGAAATTTAAAAATAATGCTGGACAGGCTCAACAAAAATGAACACTGATTTAAAAGACATATTATCCAATAGCAATAAGGATATCGACAATCAAAAGTTGATGGATTACCTGACCAATGAATTATCGAAATCAGCAAGTCATGAAGTGGAAGAAAACATGGCAGATGATGATTTTTTAAATGACGCGGTAGAAGGATTGCAGGAAATTAAGAGTACAAAAAATATGGAGGCGTATGTAGAGCAATTAAATCTCGACCTTCAGAAGCAAACTGCAAAAAATAAAAAAAGAAAAGAAAAGCGCCGCTTTAAAGATCAACCCTATACTTATTTAACCATTGCAATTTTATTAATATTGATAATCATTTGCTTTGTAGTAATAAAAAAGCACCTGGACGCTAAACGTGTCACTAATCCCCCTGTGGCTGAAAATACCAGGAAGCCTAACCTTGATTAATTGCAATTTGGTCTGAAATGCAATGATGCTATTTTTTAGAAATTAGTTGATCAATTGCTTTCAGCACAGTTTCCCGGTTACTTTTTGAAGTCATCCATTTGGGCAACCTGCTTCCAATACTTTTGTTTGAATTTTCAACCGTATTTCTTTCTCTTAGTTTTGCATTGATATGTGCCTTTAGAAAATTGAGGTGTTCATAATTATAGGCCCACAAAACATGCTCACAACAATCAACTTTTAACCAAAGCGGTAAATGAAACCATGGATCTATTGCCGCTCCTATCACCTGTATTTTACCTTTGATGACTTTATATTTCGTTGCATGTAAAAGCAAATCAGGCTTTTCGTCTAAACGCTTGCTGTAACCGCAGTTTGTACAAATCAACCTGGTATCGCTTTCTTGCTGCGTATCAGTATCCGGCACTTTTATCACAGCCTTTTTGCCACATGCGGGGCATACTACCAACATTTCCTTCATAAACTCATAAAGGCTTTTTGCATAAGTATCCTTCGTTCTTGAAACCGGCATCGTTTTATCAGCAGATATTTTAATAAACTATTGGTATAAAAAAACTCCACCGATTTACCAGGGGAGCTTATATTTAATAGTTGTTAATTCCCCGAAATTATTTCGCAGAATCTTTTGGAGCCATCATGGTTGAATCCATTGGAGCCATTGTAGTATCTTTCATGGCATTTGCAGCGCTGATAGAATCTGCAGTAGCATCAACAGTTGCTGCGCCTACTTCCATTGCCTTAGGTTCAGTGTCGTTACATGCAGTTAAAAATGCGGTTACTGTAAGAATAGCAAGTAATTTCTTCATAATTTATCGATTTGGTTAAAAATTAGGTGCAAAATAGCCGGATTAACTTTGTCAACCAACATTATTTTATAATATTTAAAATCACCCAGGTTGTTAATTGTCATATTGCAATTAAATGAGTATTACTTTTTCCTAAAAAATACTCTGATTGGAACACCAGTTAATTTGAACTTTAAACGCAATTGATTCTCCAGGTAATTTTTATAGGGTGTTTTTACATCGTCCGGATAATTACAGAAAAATGCAAAGGAAGGAACCACAACCGGTAACTGGGTAACATATTTTATTTTCACCTGGTTACCTCTTACAACAGGTGGATGATAGGCTTCAACCGCTTTCAACATGATATCATTCAACTTGGAAGTAGCTATTTTTTGTTTGCGGTTATCATACACTTCCAATGCCATTTCCATCGCTTTAAAAATTCTCATTTTCTCCGTTGCAGAAATAAACAGGATAGGCAAATCAGAAAATGGTGCAAAACGCTTTTTCAATTCAATTTCATAGTCTCTTGCCGTGTTTGTTTCTTTAGGCATTAAATCCCATTTGTTTACCAATACTACAATTCCTTTACCCTTCTTAACAGCCATTGCAAAAATTGACAAATCCTGTGCAGAAATTCCTTTTTCAGCGTCCAGTAATAATAAACACACATCTGCTTCATCAACTGCTTTCACGGCACGAATCACCGAATAAAATTCAAGATCCTCATTCACTTTTGCCTTGCGCCTGATACCTGCAGTATCAATCAATATAAACTCCTTATTGAAAAGATTATAATGTGTGTGGATGGTATCCCGGGTGGTACCCGCAATTTCACTTACAATGGTACGCTCCTGCCCTGTCAATGCATTTAATAAAGATGATTTACCAACATTTGGTTGCCCGATGATGGCAAATTTTGGCAAACCAGAAGTGTCTACATCATCATTGTCTTCCGTGATCAGTTCTGTTAAATCATCCAGCAGTTCGCCGGTACCAGTACCACTTATAGAAGATAAAAAATGTATTTTTTCAAAGCCAAGGCTGTAAAATTCTGACGCCTCCAACAACCTGTCGTGATTATCCACTTTGTTCACCACTAAAAAAACCGGCTTGGTTGTTTTACGTAGTAATTGAGTCATCGATTCATCAAGATCAGTTATACCCGTAGCAACATCCACCATAAATACAATTGCATCTGCTTCTTCAAGTGCAATTAAAACCTGCTTGCGAATTTCCTTTTCAAAAATATCTTCGCTTTTTGGTACAAAACCTCCTGTATCAATTACATTAAAAGTCTTGCCATTCCAATCTGCAATTCCATATTGACGGTCGCGGGTTACGCCGCTTACATCATCTACAATTGCCTTACGCTGCTCCAGCATCCTGTTAAAAAATGTGCTTTTGCCCACATTCGGCCTTCCTACTATTGCTACTGTAAAACTCATGCTCCTTTATTTGTTATGTATGTATATTATTTGTTGAAATTAATAAAGCAAAGAACCTGGTGTTAAGTTAAGTTTAGAATGACTGGTTTTATTACACGAATTTTTAAAACCCAATTACACGGATTACTATACTTATTGATGGTTAGCGTAATTCGTAATAATTCGTGTAATAAATTTTACGTCAAAACATATCTAACATTAGCACTTGTTTGCATTCCTTGCATTATCAAATTAAAATATCAATTAATACCCGTATTCTTTTAATTGCATCTCATTGTCTCTCCACTTTGGCCTCACTTTCACAAACAATTCTAAAAATACTTTACTACTTAAAAATTCTTCTATATCCTTACGGGCCAATGTTCCTAATTGCTTAATCATTTTTCCACCTTCGCCCAGTATAATTCCTTTCTGCGTGTCCCGCTGTACAATAATGTCGGCGCCAATTTTTATCAATGTGCTTTTTTCTTTAAACTCGGTTACCAGTACTGTTGCATGATAAGGTATCTCTTCACCGTATAAAAGAAATATTTTTTCCCGAATCAATTCACTTACAAAGAATTTAGTTGGTAAATCACTGATGTCATCTCCTTCGTAAAATGGTTCACCTTCGGGCAACAATGCAAGAATTGCAGCCAGCAATTGATCAATACCTTTTTTCTTTAATGCTGATATAACAACCACCTCTTTGCAATAAGATTGCTCCTTAAAAAATTCGATTGATTTTTTTAAATCGCCGTCACTTACAGCATCTGCTTTATTCAATATTACCAGTGCCGGCGCTTTTAATTTTAAGAAAGTAAATATGGCATGGCTTTCATCGGGATTTTCTCTGGCATCGGTTATTAGCAATGCTACATCCGCATCTTCAAGACTACCTTTAACCGCCTGCATCATTTTTTCATGCAGCTTATATCTTGGTTCAATTATCCCAGGTGTATCAGAAAAAATAACCTGGTATTCAGGACCACTTAAAATTGCTTTTATACGATGCCTTGTAGTTTGTACTTTATGCGAAACAATCGCCAGTTTTTCACCCATCAATGCATTCAGCAACGTACTCTTACCTGCATTTGGCTTACCAAAAATATTTACAAAACCCGATTTCATTATATACTATTAAATTGCAGGAGACATTGATTTTGATTACCGCATACGGCCGGAGAAGGAGGAGGTGATCAAATTCATTAGCCAAAAAACCTGCTAAGAATAAAATTTATTAAAACAGTTTACTTAAAAATAAAATGGGCTCTCACGAGCCTCATTTCTTTTGTTGCGAAGAGAGGGATCGAACCTCTGACCTTCGGGTTATGAGCCCGACGAGCTACCGCTGCTCTACTTCGCGGTGCAAAAGTAATGGTTTACACTATTGCTGCCAAATAATATATATTCGTTTTGTAAAATAATTTTTATGACCGCCAATTTGAAGCCGTTTTTTTATATACTGTTCCTGTCTGTAATCCTTACTGGGTGCAAGAAAAAATCGAAACAACTTGAGGATGAAATTTATAGCCGCCATTTGCAGGCACATATAAAACTATCCATCATAAGCACACCAATGCCTGATGATAAAAAAACATTGAACCTGTTACTATTGAATGATGGACAGGACATTTTAAAATTCAGGGTTAAAGAAATTATAGATAGCCTTTATAACAAAAATGCAATTGAACCACTCGTTGTAGTTGCCATACACACAACTGATAAAATGAAAGAATATGGTGTGGCAGGTATGCCGGATTATAAAAACAACGGAAGTAAGGCAGATAAGTACAGTGCCTTTATAGATAATGAGCTATATGATTTTGTAAAGAAAAAAGCGGGTGTTCGTAAGTTTAAAACGGTAGTTATTGCAGGTAATTCGCTTGGTGGACTATCGGCTTTGGATATAGCCTGGGACAATGCAGATAAAATAGATAAAGTGGGTGTGTTTTCCGGAGACTTTTCGTGGCGGGATAAAGATGTAAATGATAAAACATATACGGATGAAAAAGACAGGATAATGATCAATAAAATAAGGTCATCCCGAAAAAAACCCAAATTACAATATTGGTTTTATGCAGGGGCAAAAGAAGAAAATACAGACCGTGATAAAGATGGCATTTCGGATATGGCGGATGATACGCAAGACCTGGTTGCCATCATAAAAAATAAAAATATTGTGCCTGCTTCCGATGTAAATTATGTTGAATCAGTTACAGGCACACATGATTATAATTCATGGAGCAAGGCTTTGCCGGGCTTTTTACTTTGGGCCTTTGGAAAGTAATGTATTGCTACCCTTTTTTGGATACTGAACTTGCACCGCTGCTATGTACTTCTTTCATTACTGCAGTGCCTTTATAAAAAATATCGCTTGCACCACTTGCATGCGCATTCAATTCTTTGTTAACTGTAACGTTAATATCTGAGGCTCCTGAAGCTTTAGCAGTACAAACATCAGTAACAAGCTCAAAACCTTTTACATCACTTGCGCCGGTAGATTCAATAGAAAGCGTAGTTGCAGTGCCACTGATTTTTACATCTGAAGCTCCTGTTAAATCAATGGCCAGCATATCCAGTTTTACAGCACCTTTAAAATCACTGGCGCCGGTCATTTTTATGGTTAACGATGAGCCGGTAATGTTACCAGCTACCTGTATATCACAAGCGCCGGTTGCTTCCAGCCTTTCCAGCGTTTTGAAGGATACATATACTTTCAGTTTTTTATTTCCTTTCGACCAGGTATTGCCGCCATCATAATAGATATTAAGCACATTGTTCTCCACCACTGTTTTTAGATTTTCCTTAAACTTTTCGGAAGTGGCACTTACGGCAACCGATTCACTTTCATATTGTGACAGATAAAGATCAATGCCGCCGGATATTTTAATAGCATTAAAACTTCCGTTGATAGTACGTAACTCAGCATTGGCATCATTTACAATCGACTTTTGTGCAAACGATGTATTGCCTGCAAGTAAGATTATTACGAATGATATGAATAGCTTTCTCATAAATTGATTTTAAAATATTGACTATAATATTACCCTTTTTTCACAATTCCTCCACTGCTAACATTCATTTCCCTGATAACACCATTTCCTTTGTAACGAATACCGCCACCGCTGCTGGCTTTAACGGTAAGTTCTTTATTTACACTTACCCGAACACCGGCACCACTTGATGCTTGTGCATCGCACACATCAACCGTAAGATCGTATCCTTTAAATATAGCACCGCTGCTTGCATCCACCTTTAAACTATTCGTTTCGCCAGTCATATTTACCTGCGAACCACTACTTTGACCAATGTTAAGTTCATTTGTTTTTACTTGTCCATTAAACGTTGATCCACTGGTAAAAGTGCATTCCAGTTTATTCGCTGTCAGTGAGCTTTTCATGCTAACCTGTGCGCCTCCTGAAGCGTCCAGTTTTTCAAGCATTTTAAATGAAACATAGGCCTTCAACTTTCTTTTTTCATTACCTGTCCTATTGATTCCTTTATTGTCATAATAAATTTTCAATGTACCATTACTAACTTCAGTTTTAAATCTATCCAGGTATTTATTATCAGAAACGCTGATGGCTATTGATTCTTCGTTGCCCTGGGTAAGGTACAATTCCACGCCATCTGATACATAAATGGCTGAAAACCCGGCATTCAAATTTCGCTTTTGTACATTAGCATCATTCATAACTGCATCATGCTGTGCAAAGGCCTGTAAACTAACTAATACAACAAGGGAGAGCAATAATTTTTTCATGACTATATTTTTTAGTAATACGCATTGCAAAAATGATTTGTTACAAAACACAGAAACTATTTTAAAACTCCCCTATCTTTGCTTTTACAATTTTGCTCTTACAATCATCGTCTGAATTTCCGGGGTGTTAAGATTTTAAGTCTTGACTGAGATAATACCCGTTTAACCTGCTCAGGATAATGCCTGCGAAGGGAGAAATGCAATTGCCCGCATACTTGGGTGTCAATTACAGGGTCTGCTCTCACCTGGATTTCAGCTAAATTTTTTATTGGAATGAAACTTATTTTAACTTTAGTACTATGCACGCCTGGTTTAGCAGGGATATGCCAGGAAAAGAGAAAATTCAATGATACCACCCTTCTTCAACCCATTGAAGTCACAGCTATCAGGGCCGGGGAAAAAGCGCCTTTTGCCAAAACAAACCTTTCAAAAAAAGATATAGAAAAAAACAATCTTGGCCAGGACCTGCCTTATCTTTTAAATCAAACACCGTCAGTTGTAATTAACTCAGATGCAGGCAATGGTGTGGGTTACACCGGTATTCGTATCCGTGGTTCCGATGCCTCCAGGATTAATGTTACATTGAACGGTATACCTTACAATGATGCGGAAAGCCAAGGCACCTATTTTGTAGATCTTCCGGATTTCGCTTCATCTGCAAACAGCATACAGGTGCAACGGGGTGTAGGCACAAGCAGTAATGGTGCCGGGGCTTTTGGGGCCACCATTAACCTTGCTACCAATGAAATAAAAGACTCTTTTTATACAGACCTTAACAATAGTTTTGGATCATTCAACACCTTTAAAAATACGCTTCGTTTTGGAACCGGCATATTAGGAAATCATTTTACTATTGATGGCAGAGTAAGCAGGATTAGTAGTGATGGATATATTGACAGGGCTGCAACCAATCTAAAATCATTTTACTTTAGCACTGCCTATTTGAATGAAAATAATTCATTAAGAATAAATATTTTTTCAGGTAAAGAAAAGACTTACCAGGCCTGGAATGGTGTTCCGGAAAATTTATTAAAAACAGATAGAACTTATAATTCGGCAGGATTGGATAAACCAGGAAGTCCGTACAACAACGAAACAGATAATTATACCCAAACACATTACCAGCTTTTTTACAACCATAAATTTAATTCGCATTGGAAAGCAAATGCAGCGGCATTTTTAACCAAGGGTGCCGGTTATTATGAACAATACAAAGCCGGTGCTTCCTTATCAGGCTATGGACTGCCGGACTACAACGATGGAAGTAATACTATTACTGAGACGGACCTGATAAGAAGGTTGTGGTTAAATAATAATTTTTATGGCGGAATTTTTTCTGTACAATATCAAAAAAACAAGAGTCAACTAACCATTGGCGGGGGCTGGAATCAATATGATGGCAAACATTTTGGCGAAATAATCTGGGCTAAGGAACAACCTGCTGTGCCTCAAAATTATCGCTGGTACAATTTAAATGCGCATAAAAAAGACCTATCTCTTTATGCAAAATGGACTGAACAATTATCCCGCAACTGGCAAAGTTTTGTCGACATTCAGTACCGGAATGTTCAATACAATATCAATGGTTTCAGGGACAATCCTGGCTTAATAATTAACAACACTTACAATTTTGTTAATCCAAAAGCAGGTATCACTTACACTAACAGAAGCTGGCAGGCCTACCTCTCCTATGCATTGGGTGCGAAAGAGCCTAACCGCGATGATTTTGAAGCAGGCGTAACCATGCAACCAAAGGCTGAAAGACTGCATGATTTCGAATTAGGAGTTGAAAGAAAAACAGCTGCTTTTTCTTATGGTGCCAATTTATTTTACATGAAGTATCAAAACCAACTGGCATTAACCGGTAAGATAAATGATGTAGGATCGTACACACGTGAAAATATTCCGAATAGTTACCGAGCCGGCATTGAATTGCAAGGTGGTGTTGTAATTACGCCCTGGTTAAATGCCGGTGGTAACCTGGCGTTGAGTGAAAACAAGATTAAAAATTTTACAGAATACATTGATGATTATGATAATGGCGGACAAGTGATCAATCATTACAACAAAACAAATATTGCATTTTCAGCAGCTGTCATTGCAGGTGGCAACATCAACATTGTTCCAATAAAAAATGGAGAAATCAGTTTGCTGGGAAAATATACCGGGCGACAATACATGGATAACACTTCACAAAAAAGCAGGAGTATTGAACCATACTTTGTGCAGGATGTAAGATTGTCTTATAAAATAGAAAACAAGGTTTTTAACGCTGTAAATCTTATGCTGCAGTTAAACAATGTGTTTAATAAAAAGTACGAAGCAAACGGATACACATTCAGCTATGTTTATGGAGGGTTAACGACTGAAAATTATTATTTCCCGATGGCGCCATTTAACGTAATGGCAGGTTTGAACATTAGTTTTTAAACCGGGTGTATTATTTATTATTGCACGAATTATAAGACACGAATTAAAACAGAAGAATGTGCTTCTTAATTCGTGTAATTAGTGAATAAAATTCGTGCTATAAAATTCTATCATAATGGCCATAACCTAACCGAAATATAAAAAGGCAACCAGGGAAAATGATTCCAGGGTTGCCTTATTTTAATTTAAAAACAATCAATTACTTTTTGTACTTATCCATCCAGTCCAACATCCCCCCGGTTAAGTTTACCACATTGGTAAAGCCGGCAGTTTCTAAAATCAAACAAGCTTGCCCGCTTCTGTTACCACTTCTGCAATACACAATCACTTCTTCATTTCTCCAGTCATCCTCAATATCGTCAAACTGCATCGATTGAATTTTACCCAATGGCACTAATACGCCACCAATATTAAAATCAGCATTTTCGTATGGTTCCCTTACGTCTAAAATATTCAGTTTTTCCCCGGCATCCATCCGGGCTTTTAATTTTTCTGTACTAATTGTTGTCATGGCGTTTCTGTTTTTTTCGTATTTGAATCCGTTGAATCCCGTGTGTTTATCATAACCGCTGAAAGGTATAGATCCATCAACTGGCCCGACCGGATATATAGTGAACGTTTTTCTTCCGTAAACCTGGGCGGATTTTGTTTGTAGACGAATGCAGCGGCCGTATCTTTTACACCTGCATCTACTATCACTGCGCCAAGGTTTATACCATCGGCTTCCAGCAGTGTTTTTGCTTCACCGAAAGTTAGGCCAACCATGTCTGGAACCAGCATTTGCTCTGAGTTAAGTCCGCCGGCAATTACCAGTGAAATTTTGCTTCCCCATCTTACTTTTGTGCCTTCGGGTATTTTAACTCCATTGTGTAGTTGCTCTAGTATAGACCCCTTCATAAAATCGGGTTTGTAAGTAGTATCTCCCAATTTCAAATGACTTCTTTGCAAAAGATCCATCGCAAACGTAAAACTCTTTCCTTCCAACTGCGGCATTGCAATCATGGGAGGAATATAACAGTTAACGGTAAGATAAACTGTACGATTAATTTTAACTGTAGCATTTGCGTCGGGCAATTGTTTTAAAATTGTACCAGGGGTTGCTTTTTCTGTATAAACAGAGTCCTGAATTACCACTTCAAATCCTTTGTCTTCTAAAAGTTTGGTCGAAGCAGCTGTACTTTTACCAATTACAGCCGGTACAACCAGGTATTCGCCATGTTTAGTAATTACTCCTAATAATTGCAATACTAAATATCCTATTAAAAATGCTAGCAGAATAGCTGCTAAAAGATTTACCCAAAAAGGCCTGTCAGTTATAAATTTGAACACAGATTATATTTATTGTTAAACTAAATAGTGGATTAAAGATATACCAGCCGATAAAATCAATTTGTTAAAGATTCCTCTATCAATGACGAATAAAATTCCTTCAGCGACCAGCCCATTGCCTTCACTTGCTGTGGTACAATACTGGCTTCACTTTGCCCCGGAACCGTATTAATCTCCAGCATATATGGATTGCCACTAGTTTCATCATATATAAAATCGATCCTCACAACTCCCCTGCAATTAAATATTGCATAAGCATGTTTTGCGGCATCACTAATTTTTTTTGCAATAGACTCATCTGCGACAGCAGGCGTAATTTCTTCACTTTCACCATGATATTTTGCTTCATAGTCAAAGAAATCTTTTTTAGTGATTACCTCAGTCATTGGCAAGGTAATAATGTTTCCTTTCGATTTAAACACACCAATGGTAAATTCTCTTCCCTGGATAAATTCTTCAACCAATACCTGTTCGTCTTCTTTAAATGCTTTATCAAGGGCTTCCTGCAAAACTGAGGCATCACTTACTTTACTCATCCCAATGCTGCTTCCCCCATTATTTGGCTTTACAAATAAAGGCAATTTTAGTGCAGCTAAAATATCTTCCGGCGAATTAGGATTGTATTTAAAAAGATGTAAAGATTTAGCAACATTCATTCCTCCGAATGCAGCAACGGCAACCGTATACCGCTTGTTGAATGTTAGTGCAGATGTGGCTGCATCGCAGGATGTGTATGAAATGCCCAGGCAATCGAAATATCCTTGTAGTTTTCCGTCTTCCCCCGGTGTGCCATGCATTGCAATTAAAACCGTATCAAATTGAATTTTCCTGTTATCAATTGTTATAGAAAAATCATTTTTATCAACTGCTATTTTTTCTCCTTCGGCTGTTGAATAAAACCATCCTTCCCGGTTAATATCAATGGTATAACTGTCCCACTTTTCAGTATCTATGTTGTTGTTGATTGTGAGGGCAGTTTTATAAGAAATTACAGATTCACCGGAAAATCCTCCTGTAACCAATGCAATTGTTTTCTTCATTAATGGAGTGGTTTATTTTAACAAAGAAACGAAAATTGTACTTTGTAATGCCAGCGCAAGGCTGAATAAAAATGTAAATTTAAATTGGAGTCTTAAAAAGGCTATTAAAATATTGAATTTGATTGGCTATTCGATTCCATAATTGCCAGTTTCCAGCACAAACTTCCAGTTACCATCTTCCTGTCTTTTCCACACACTTACATAGGTGCCATAATAAACGGTGTCTTTGTTTTTAGGCTTAATCGAATAAACGCCAAATGTATAACCAAGATCGCCGGATTTTGCAACTGTTCCGCCACTTGGTTCCCAGGTCATAGTATACGAAGTATCGTTGCCCTGGCTGATATAATCCACCGCATTGCCGCCTACAAGTGGCATAGAGTTGGGCCTTAGCAGCACTCCTTTATTATCTATATAATGCATCAATGCATTTTTAATACCTTCATGTTCGCTCATTTTAGAAAATTCCCTGTCAGCCTCTATCATCCCGGTTTTATAATCCACTTCAACAGGTTTTGGGTCTTCCTCTACATGCTTTGTATTACAGGAAAAAGCAAAAGATATAGCCAGCACTAAAATCAATCCCCTTTTTTTGCAGATAATCATTAATTAAAAATAAGCTTATAAATTATAAAAAAAGGCGAAAGTATTTTTCAATACCCTCGCCATAATGCAGGAAATATCACCTGCCTAAGAGCCTTTCGGCTGTAATAGTTTCATTGCCTGAACCAATTATATATGCAAAGTTGCTTTCTTACTCAACAATTGCTCAACTGTTTCTTCGTACATTTCATCTGGCACACAGCAATCAACCGGACATACAGCAGCACATTGTGGTTCTTCATGAAAACCCTGACACTCTGTACATTTATTTGGAGTAATGTAATAAGTATCCGAACTCACCGGTGCATTTCTCTGATCAGCATCTACCACAGAACCATCTAACAAAGTAAATGAACCTTTTACGGTAGTACCATCGGAAATTGCCCATTCTACACCGCCTTCGTAAATAGCATTGTTAGGACACTCTGGTTCACATGCGCCACAATTAATACATTCGTCGGTAATTTTAATAGCCATTTAATTTTGATTTAGAATTTTGGAATAGCGAATTTTGAGTTACAAAAATAAGTTTATACGGATGAAATTACAAAATCGAATTGAAATATTATTGTTGCTGAAACAATATTTAATCAGCGAAGAAGATGCCTGGAAGAATGTTAAACATACCGCTTCAATTCACAATGGATGGTTTACTCCGGAATTTATTGATTTATCAGTTAAGAACATTGTTGAACAGTTTTTAAAAGAAGACCTGTTAACCAATTGGGTCAATCATTATAAGCTGGATGATAACATCTCTAAAAAGAATGTAGGGATAGTGATGGCAGGAAATATTCCTTTGGTAGGGTTTCATGATTTTCTCTGTGTCTTCATCAGTGGCCATGCCCAAACAATCAAACTATCTTCTAAAGATGATATATTGCTTAAACATCTTGTTGAAAAAATGATCAGTTGGGATGAAAGGGTTGCTCAACTTGTTTCTTTTGCCCCCATGCTTAAAGGCTGTGATGCCTATATTGCAACCGGCAGTAATAACAGTGCCCGTTATTTTGAATATTACTTTTCCAAATATCCAAGTATTATTCGAAAAAACCGTACTTCAGTAGGTTTGTTGAGTGGTGAAGAAACACCAGAAATGCTTGAAAAATTGTCAGAAGATATTCATACTTATTTTGGACTTGGATGTAGAAATGTCACCAAGATATTTGTACCGGAAGAATATGATTTTGTGCCTCTGCTGGGCGCCTTTCATGCATATACTTATTTCGCAGATCATCATAAGTACAAGAACAATTACGATTATAATTTGTCTATACAGATAATGAACAATCGTTTTTATATGACCAATGGCACAACTTTACTGGTAGAAAATGAGTCTATTTTTTCTCCTATCAGCCAGTTAAATTATAGCTTTTATACTGACATGGACAGCACACTCAAAGCATTAGATAGTAACGGTGAAATTCAATGCCTTGCGGGTAAAAAAATTCCGTTTGGAGCAGCTCAGCAACCGGGATTAATGGACTACGCAGATGGTATAGATACAATGGAATTTTTATTAACTTTATAGACAATGTACGAAAGCCTTCCTAATTAATTGTTAAAGGTGACAGCAGGTAAAACGCATTTTGGCAGGTCATCGTTACTTTGTTGTGTCAGGCATAAAAATTGAATATTTTATCAACAAATTTTTTACAGGAAAAAATCGCTAGAACATGAAAATCAAACAGGTATTTTTTACTATTATGATCAGTGCCGTTACTGCATTTGGCGTAATGTGGGGGTATAATAAAACCTTATCTGGCAACACTTACTTTGCCGGACAGCAAAACGGAATACTTCCTTCTAATTATAAATATGCGGGCTTAACTGACAACAATTCACTTCCACCCGGCGCTATTGATTTTACACAACCAGCAGGTGCAGCGTTGCCGACAGTTGTACATATAAAAACTAAAACAAACGCCAAACAGGTAAGTAATAGTTTACCCAAAAATCAGCGCCCTAAAAACCCATTCAGCGATTTTTTTGACGATGATATGCTGGAGCAATTTTTTGGCAACCGTAAAGGGTATGTGCCAGAGCAAAGAGCTTCCGGATCCGGCGTTATAATAAGTGCAGATGGATACATTGTAACCAATAACCATGTGGTAGAAAATGCAGATGAATTAAATGTAACGCTGAGCAACAAAAAATCTTATACAGGAAGAGTTGTAGGCAGAGATGCCGCTTATGATCTTGCGGTAGTAAAAATTGATGCAACTGATTTGCCCTTCTTGTTATATGGTAATTCCGACGAAGTAAAAATAGGGCAATGGGTTTTGGCACTTGGTTACCCGCTAAATCTTGAAACAACTGTAACAGCAGGTATTGTTAGTGCGAAAGCAAGAAGCCTGGGATTAAATAAAGGAACAAAAACAAACACACCGGTTGAATCATTTATTCAAACTGATGCCGCCGTTAACCAGGGAAATAGTGGTGGTGCACTCATCAACACAGCCGGTTTACTGATAGGTATCAATTCCGCCATTGCTTCACCAACCGGGTACTACTCAGGCTATTCATACGCAATACCTGTAAACATCGTTAAGAAAGTGGTGGATGATATCATTAAGTATGGTAATGTACAAAGGGGTTACCTGGGCGTTGCAACTGCCAATACAAATGATATACCTGAAGAGGCAAAGCAAAAAATGAACCTGCAATACAAAGGTGATGGCCTTGTAATTACAGAAGTATTATTGAACACGGCTGCTACTGAAGCAGGGTTAAAAAAAGGAGATATTATTAAAAGTGTAGACGGTGTTTATGTTACCCTACCTTCCGAACTACAAGAGCTGGTTACACGCTACAGGCCAAAAGATAAAATCACCATTATATATTCCAGGGATGGAGTTGATAAAACTGTAACAGCCGTATTAAAGAACAGTGCAGGAAATTTTGATATTGTGAAAATTGACAATTCAACTATTTCTAAATTAGGCGGAGAACTTGCAAACCTGGATGTTAAAAAAGCAAAGGAGTATGGTGTGCAAGGCGGTGTAATTGTGAAAAAGATTGGTAGCGGACCTTTAAGTGATCAAACAAGAATGAGAGATGGATTTATTATTGTAAAAGCAAATGATATTGAAATAAAAAATTTGGAGGATCTGAATAAAGTATTGGGAACTTCAAAAACAATTACAATTAGCGGTTTCTATCCCGGCTATGATGGATTGTACGATTATCCGATTACAATAGATGATGAGAACAACTAAAATATTGTTGAAAAAAGAAAAAAAGCGTCTTAAAAGTTAAGGCGCTTTTTTTATGATTAGTCGTTAATATAATTCGTAAACTATATTAGCAGCCTACTATTACTACACTGTTTAAAAATAACTACTGCTATTTTACATAAACCTGGTAAGCCCAGGGCTCCAATGCAAAAAATAAATTTTCAGATGTATTAATTTGTTTCTTGTTAAACACCTCGGTAAATGAACCGGCAAACTGTTCATCTTCTATGGTACAATGAAGCGGATATTGACTAAGATTTAATAAAACCAATACTTCATCATCGCCGTTTTTTCGCAAATAAGCCAGCACATGATGATCAAGATTTGTTGTTAAAATATGTGTAGTTGCTGCGGTGTCGCCTGCTCTTAATGCTGGGTTGTTTTTGTGCAGGTTAAGTAAGGTTTTATAGAAATCGTGCAGCCTGTATTCAACGTCCCAGTCAATAACATCTTTTTCAAAAAATTCAAGTCTTTTCTTATTGGGTAATTCCTGTCCACTATAAATCAGCGGAATTCCATTCCAGGTAAAACTGTGTACAGCAAACGCTGCAGCTGCAGCGCCATATTTTTCGTACTCAGATCCGTTCCAGCTATTTTCATCGTGATTACTGGTAAACCATAGCTTAATGCCATCCTTTCCACCCACCTTATTATACGCTTGTAAAAAGTGGTCAAGCATTTTTTTATCCTGGTTGTGCTTATAAAACTCTTCCGTTTTATGCATCCATGTCCAGGTATAGCAGGCATCAAAAGCTTCATAGTAATTGGCGTGCTCTATTCCATCACATTCAGCAAGCCAGAATAATGTTTTAGTTTTTTCCAACTCGGATCTTGCTTCCAGCCAAAAAGCAAGTTCCACCCAAAAAGCAAGATCACAACGAAACCCATCAATATCACAGGTATCCACCCAATATTTCATTGCATCAATCATTGCCTTCCTCAAATCAGGATTGTTGAAATCAAGTTCAATGATATCATCCATACCATAAGCGATTTTAAAATCGTTGGTATCACTATCTATTTCAAAATATTCAGGATTTGTTTTTGTCCATACATGATCCCAGCCGGTGTGGTTAGCAACCCAATCAATGATAACTTTAAACCCCATTTTATGGGCTTTGTTTACCAGCGATTTGAAATCCTTCAGTGTACCAAATTCGGGGTTAATTGCAGTATAGTCACTGCAGGCATAAGGACTACCTAAAGTACCTTTTTTATTTTTTTGAGAGATCGGTGTAATAGGCATAAACCATAAAGTAGATACGCCCATATCTTTCAATCTTGGCAATTCTTTTAAAAATTCTTTGAAAGTACCTTCCTTGCTATATTGGCGGAGATTGACTTCATATACATCCGTATTGTTGATCCAATCTGCTTTTTTGAAATTCATTTGCATAAAATTTTTTGTTCAGGAAGTGCATTGATTATTGCTGCTGATTTAACTGGGCGATAAAACAACACTTCCGATAAATAGAAGTTTTCTTTTCATGCAAGCAATTATTATTTCAAATGTAATGGTTTATTACGAATACAGTTTGTATGCAGATGGAGACTATCAGGCATTTGCTATAAAAACTTATGTTATTATTTATTGATTCAGTCCGACAGTATGCAGTTTTAATCGTTTGCCAACTTTGGTTAAAGGTGGTAAAACAGTGTACCTTTGCATTTGTTATACTTGCATGGGATAAATTAGTGAGTTGTTATTTTGCTCCTTATTGATAAAAATGTACAAGAGTGATTATTATTTCCTTTTACTAAAAGGAAATAATAACAAAATCATATTTGCCACTGAAGCTAAATTGAAAAACTTCTGCCTGGTTCATAAAAAAATTGTTCGCTAATTTATCCCTTGTTCACTATATTTTTTTAGCATGAAGCAATTTAATGTTCCCATAATTTATCGAAGTCCCCTGATAGCGGCCATAAAAAACAAGCGCAAACAACAGGATAAAATGAAGAAAGATTTTAGCCCTGCCTTGCTGGATTTTGGGCCACTTCAGATTTATCTTGCCCGTCATTTTGGTTTTTGCTATGGTGTTGAAAATGCCATCGACATTGCATTCAGAACGATTGATGACAACCCCGGAAAAAGAATTTTCTTATTAAGTGAAATGATTCATAACCCACAGGTAAATGCAGACCTGCAACAAAGAGGCGTACAGTTTTTGCAGGATACTGGCGGCAACCAGGTTATTCCATTTGAAACATTAACGAGTGATGATATTGTAATAATACCTGCATTTGGAACAACCCTGGCAATAGAAAAAAAACTGTCAGACATTGGAATACCAACAGAAAAATATAATACAACTTGTCCGTTTGTTGAAAAGGTATGGAACCGCAGCGAACAAATTGCCGGCAAATCTTACAGTGTGGTGGTGCATGGTAAACCTACACATGAAGAAACGAGGGCTACGTTTTCACATGCAGCTATCAATACACCAACCATTGTTGTAAACGATATGAAGGAAACCATTGCATTGAGTAAATACATCACCGGTGAGAAACCTGCAGCCGGATTTTATGAAACATTCAAAGGGCGTTTTTCTGAGGGATTTGATGTGGAGAAAGATTTACAACGCCTTGGCGTGGTAAACCAAACTACTATGCTGGCAAGCGATACACAGGCCATTGCTGATTATTTGAAACAAGTGATGATTCAACAATATAATTTAAGCGACAGTAATATTAGCGAACGTTTTGCAGACACAAGAGATACGCTTTGTTATGCAACCAACGACAACCAAACTGCTGTTTATGGATTGTTGCAAACATCGGCCGACCTGGCAATAGTTGTGGGTGGCTATAATAGCAGCAATACTTCGCACCTGGTTGAATTATGCGAAGAACATTTGCCCACTTATTTTATCAACTCCGAAGAAAAAATCATTTCACCTGATTTAATTAACCATTTTGATTTTCATAAAAAGTATGAGACAACCACTCCTGATTTTTTACCCAAAAAAGATCCGGTCAAAATATTATTAACCAGCGGTGCAAGTTGCCCTGATGCAATGGTAGAAGGCGTAATTGCCCGGTTGGTTTCATTTTATAATACAGAAAAAAGTATTGATGAAATGATTGCGCAATTTCAATAGCATTAGTGAACGATTAATTCAATTTTTGATAAAATAAGCAGAAGCCAGCATTGTTAAAATTATGCTGGCTTTTGCTTTCAAGGTTTAGAAAAATAGTATTATCTCATTCCTCCTGATACAGTTATTTTTTCACCATTCACCCAGGACGAATCATCAGAAGCCAGGAACACGGCAACTTTTGCAATATCATTTGGCTGACCAATTCTGCCCAATGGTGTTTGTGCTACCATTTGCTTTTCAAAATCGCTGCCGATGATGCCTTCTGTATGTGCACCCTCTGTTTCTACTCCGCCCGGAGCAATGGTATTAACCCTGATATTTTTGCTACCCAATTCTTTGGAAAGTGCCACGGCAATTGTATCTACTGCGCCTTTGGTTGCGGAATAAATAACAGAATGTGCCATTGGATTATCACTCACTACTGAACTGATATTGATTACGCTGCCGCCATTTCCGTTAAAATGGTTAAGCGCTTCCTGTGTTGCAAGAATAGTTCCCAATACATTGGTGTTAAACTGGCGGTGAAATTCATCTTCGGTAATAGCTTCAAGCGGGCCGAATTTAAAAACTCCTGCATTGTTTACCAGTATATCAAGATGGCCAAAAGTATTTTTTGCCACGGCAAATATGTTTTTAATATCTGCTGCCACCGATACATTTCCCTGCACTGCAATTGCCTTTCCACCTGCTTCCCTGATTTCTGCTACCACTTTTTCAGCGCCTGTTTTATCAGATGAATAATTTACTACTACGGATGCACCTTCGGTGCCATATGCTTTAGCAATGCCAGCGCCAATTCCTTTTGAAGCGCCTGTAATAATTGCTACTTTGTTTTTTAATTTTGACATGATTGTTGATTTTTATTTTTTAAAATTTGTTGTTTTTGATTGTTATTATCTCTGTTTTATACTTTAAAGCCGAAAAGCTGATATTATTATAGAAATCGTCACATCGGTTGATGAATCCTGAAGGGGTGATATAATTTCTTCGATCAATTCGTTTGCTCAAAAGAGGCAGTATACATTCTTTATATTCTTCTGTGCCAGTTTTCATTTTGTTGCTTTCGCCTCTGTGGCCGGCGGAACTGCGTAACCGGAACGCTGCTGCTTTTTTTGATTTTTGCCTTTTTACTTTTTACTTTCTTACTACTTCCATCCACCACCCAATGATCTATACAACTCCACTACTGCATTCAATTCATCTTTCTTTAGTACCGCCAGGTCAAGCTCTGCCTGCAATACATTACTTTGTGCTGTTATTACTTCCAGGTAATTGGCCATGCCATTTTTAAATAACAGGTTGGCATTGCCTGTGGCTTGTTGCAGGGTATTAACCCTTGTGTTTGCGATGGATTGTTGCTCTTTTAGTTTGGTTGTTTTTACCAACTCATCAGAAACCTCACCAACTGCTATTAGTACAGATTGCCTGAACTGGATCACATTTTTTTCTCTTTCAACTTTTGATAATTCGTATTGTGTTTTTAACTGCCTGCGTTGAAAGAGTGGTTGTGTGATGCCGGCAGTACCGGCGGCAAACAGAGATGCCGGAATGTTAAACCAATTACTTGCTTTGAATGAATTGATTCCTCCTGTTGCAGTGATGATGAGCGATGGATACATATTTGCTTTTGCGATTCCAGTATTGGCATTTGCGATGGTTAGTTGTAATTCGCTTGATCTTACATCGGGCCTGTTTTGTAATAATTGCGATGGCACACCAGCCGATAATGCGTCATCAAATTTTATGTCACTGATGTCTTCTTCCCTTTTTATGGATGTGGGATTGATGCCAGCCAGAATGCTTAATGCATTTTCCTGCACAGCTATCGCCTGCTCTAATTGAGGTATCAGTTGTGCTGCTACCAGGCGTTGTGCTTCCGACTGCTGCACGGCCAACGCCGTTACCTGGCCTGCATCAAATTGCAATTTGATAATGTTTAGAGTACTATCATTCAGCAGAAGATTCTTCTTTGCAATGCCAACCTGTGCATCCAGCATCAGCAGGTTGTAATACCCGGTTGCAACCGCAGATACAAGATTTGTTTGAATGGCTTTTTTTGCTTCCGTTGTTTGAAGATAACCAGCCAATGCCCTTGACTTTTGATTCTTTATTTTACCCCAGATATCAGCTTCCCAGCTAAGGGTAGCATTCAGCGTGTAATCTTCTACGTACGACTTACCGAGAAACTGGCTTAAGCTTAATCCATTCAAACTATTATCGGATGGCCGGTTGATAGATCCTGTTGCATTTATGCTTGCTTCGGGCAAATACCCGAGTTTGCTTTGGTGTACGATGAGTTGCGCTGCTTCAATATTTTTTAGTGCAACCTGCATATCGTAATTGTTAGCGATGGAACTGTCTATCAATTGTTGCAGGCTGGTTTCATTAAAGAAGCTTTTCCATTGAATGGATGCAATGCTTGCAGTATCTGTTGTTGTTACATTTCTGAATGTATCCGGCGATGTATCCGTTGGTAATGCTACATCTTTGGATACTTTACAAGCGCTCAATACCAGTAGCATGAATGCTGTTGAGTATGTTATGATGGATGTTTTCATTTTGTTTATTATTGTTATGATGTACAAGAGTGCGTCCCGATGCAGCGCACAAAACCTTACTCGGGATAAGTAACGCCTGTGAAGCCGGGCTTTGCACTGATGTTTGGTTAAAAATTGTCACTTTACTATCTTCTTAGTTCACACTTTTTATGTTGTTGCTTTCGCCTCTTTCCCGAAAGCATTCGGGACGTAACCGGAACGCAGCTGCTTTTGCTTCTATCAAAGAACTCGCTTCGCCGTTTTTTGATTGCCGGCAAGCCGTCAACGAACCAAAAGAGGCGGCTAACCCGGTTACTGGTGATGATTTGAAGAAAACTGTATTCAATGTGAAATGCATTTTTTTTGATTTTTGCTTTTTGCTTTTTTACTTTAATTAAATCAGCTTGTATATTCCAACACTTCATTATTCACCTCTTCTTCTACCACTCTTTTACTTGTAACTCTTTCCTGTAATGACTGGAAGATTACGAAGAGCACCGGTATGATGAAGATGCCCAACACAACTCCTGTAAGCATACCACCTACAGCTCCTGTACCGATGGAACGGTTGCCCATGGCCGATGCACCCGTTGCCGTTAGTAAGGGTATAAGGCCGGCGATGAATGCGAATGATGTCATTAAGATGGGTCTTAATCTTAGCCTTGCTGCCTCTACTGCTGCTTTTCTTATTGACATACCCGCCTTTCTTTTTTGCACGGCAAACTCTACGATAAGAATGGCATTTTTTGCCAGCAAACCAATGAGCATGATGAGGCCGACCTGCACGTAAATATTGTTTTCAATACCTGCAAAATTGATGAAGGCAAATACACCTAACAACCCGGTTGGCACCGATAATATTACGGCCAATGGAAGGATATAACTTTCGTATTGCGCTGCCAACAGGAAATAAACGAACACCAGCGACATTACAAATATCCAGGTGGTTTGAGAACCTGCCTGTTGTTCTTCTCTTGTTAATCCGCTCCATTCATATGCGTATCCGCGTGGCAGGTAGCTGGCTGCAACTTCCTGCACAGCTTTTAACGCCTCACCGCTGCTGTAACCTGGTTTGGGAATACCGTTAATGGTAACCGCGTTGAAGAGATTGTTACGCGTTACAGTTTCGGGACCATATACTTTTTCCAAACTCACCAATGATTTTATAGGAATCATCTGTCCTGACTTACTTTTTACCTGCACATCATTGAGTGTGGAAGGATCTATTCTATACGCAATATCCGACTGCAGAATAACTTTGTATTGCTTACCAAAGCGATTAAAATCTGATGCCTGGTAACTACCATAATACACCTGCATAGTCTGCAACAATTCACTTATTGATACTCCTAATTGTTTGGCCCTTGCTTCGTCTATATTTAATTTGAATTGCGGATTACCGGTGTTGAATGTTGTAAATGCATACATGATTTCGGGGCGCTTCATTAACTCTCCGATCAAGCCATAAGCTGTATTACTTAATGCATCCAGCTTTCCTCCTGCCCTGTCCTGCAAAATCAATTCAAAGCCATTGGTATTACCAAAACCCTGCACAGTTGGCAATGTAAATGTGAACAGATCAGCAGCAGAAATCACAGAAAGTTTTTGATTTACTTCTCCCAATATTTGAGTGATGTCCTCTGTATGCCCACGTGTGCCTGGCTTTTTAAGTTTAACAAATGCCAGTGCACTGATGGGGCTGGTTGCATTGGTGATGATATTCATACCGGCAACGCTGTAAGATTTTTCGACTGCTTCTACTGTTCCGATAATGCTGTCAACCTTCTCAACTACTTTTTTAGTACGCTCCAGCGAAGCGCCTGCAGGCATGTTGAGTGAATACAAAAAGATACTCTGATCTTCTGTTGGGATAAAGCCGGTGGGTGTTTTATTTACCAGTACAATTGTACCAACGGTAATAATTGCCAGCCCGGTTAAAGCGATCCATTTTGTTTTAATTAAGAAACGAAGACTGCTGGTATAACGGTTGGTAAGGTTATCAAAACCGGCATTGAATGCGGTAAAGAAACGCTTCTTAATGCCAGCCGGTTTTTCATCTTTATTTTGATGATTATTTTTTAAGAATAAGGCAGATAATGCAGGACTTAATGTCAATGCATTTACCGCAGAAATAAGAATGGCGATTGCCAACGTAAAGGCAAACTGTTTATAGAATATACCAGCCGGCCCCTGCATAAATCCAACGGGTACAAACACGGCAGCCATTACCAGCGTAATTGAAATGATTGCACCGGATATTTCACCCATACTTTTGATGGTAGCTGCCCTTGGCGACATGTGTTCCGCATCCATTTTTGTATGCACAGCTTCTACTACTACGATGGCATCATCCACCACAATACCGATTGCTAATATCAAGGCAAAAAGTGTAAGCAGGTTGATGGTAAAACCGAATAACTGCATAAAAAAGAAGGTGCCCAATATCGCTACCGGAACAGCGATTGCCGGAATTAAGGTAGAACGAAAATCCTGCAGGAATAAAAACACTACAATAAACACCAGTATGAAAGCCTCCAGCAGCGTGTGTTTCACCTTTTCGATGGAGGCATCCAAAAACTCTTTGGCTGAGTAGGGCACAAAAACATTTACACCTTTGGGCAGGTCTTTTTTTACTCTTTCCATGATGCTGTTTACTTCCGTTAATATATCATTGGCATTGGAACCTGCTGTTTGATAAATTAAAATACCGGTTGACTCGCCTTTATCTACGGTGGCAGTTGTCGTATAATTAAACGACCCCAGTCCTACCCTTGCCACATCTTTTAATTTTATCGTGGATCCGTCGGCGTTACTTTTTAAAATGATGTTTTCGTATTCTTCATTATTGCTCAGCTTTCCTTTGTATTTGATCACATATTCAAAAGACTCCTTGCTGCCTTCGCCAAACTTACCGGGTGCTGCTTCCAGGTTTTGTTCTTTAATGGCTGCCAACACATCCTGTGCAGAAAGGTCATAAGCGGCTAACCGGTCGGGTTGTAACCAGATACGCATGGCATAATCTTTAGAGCCGAAGATGGTTGCTTGTCCTACCCCATGTACCCGCTGTATTTCAGGTACGATATTGATCTTTGCATAGTTCTGCAAAAAGGTTTCATCATAGGTTGAATCTTTGCTGTACAAGGCAATGGCCATGATGATACTGTTCTGCTGTTTCTGCGTGGTAAGGCCCGCCTGTAATACTTCCTGGGGAATAAGGCTATTTGCTTTTGCTACCCTGTTTTGTACGTTAACCGATGCTATGTCCGGATCGGTACCTGCCTTAAAGAAAACGCTCAGCGTCATAGTACCGTCGTTATTGGAGTTGGAGGTCATGTAAGTCATGTTCTCTACTCCATTGATGGCTTCTTCCAGCGGTGTGGCCACGGAACGTGCCACCACTTCCGCACTTGCACCCGGGTAAGCTGCGGTTACCAATACCGCCGGTGGTGCAATATCCGGAAACTGTGTAATGGGCAGTTTGGTAAGTGATACAATGCCCAGTAACACCAGCAGTATGGATATAACGGTGGAGAGTACGGGACGTTCTATAAATTTCTGTAACATAATAGTTGTTTAATGCTGTTAATTATAATGGTCTGTAGTTTTCAAAGGGTAAAGAATTGCCTGTTCAGCGCTATCGCTGAAATTTTTTGATTTGTATATTTTGTGGATTGGGCTTTTTTGCCCTAGTTGGTTGTCTTTATTTTGATGCGTTGTGTTCTGATTGTTGAGTCTTTTAATGTTTGTTATCTATTTTAAAGCCGTTGCCTTTGCCTCTTCAGCCGGCGGGCTGCGTTACCGGAACGGTGCTGCTTTTGCTTCTTTCCAAAAATATGCTGCGCATTTTTGGAATTCCGACAAGTCGGAACCGAACCAAAAGAGGCACCTTATCCGGTAACTGGTGAGAAAATACAACTACCATTTATTTCCTTGTTTAAGATTTTTCTTTAATCCGTGCTATTAATCTTTTCCACTTTCTCCATTCTAACTCTTCACTTTCCACCACCTCCAAGTTGTACCTTCATTCTCTTTCCTCTTTCTTCCGTGCTCTGCTTTACCCTTCTAACCTATCAAATCCCTGTTCGGTATTTCCTCAATTTTGCTCCTTCCTATTCTCCACCAGTAACCGGGTTAGCCGCATCTTTTGGTCCGGTCCCGATTTATCGGGAATAAAAAAACGGCGAAGCAAGTTTTTTTATAGAAGCAAAAGCAGCGGCGTTCCGGTTACGCAGCCCCGCCGGCTGCAGAGGCGACTGCTAAAAGAATTAAAGCTTAACCGAAAACAGCAGAAGTAGTAAACCTAATAAGCCGCTGCAACAGACGCATGCAACACACTATCTAAAGAAATCAGTTGTGGAACAATCACCGAACCATCTCTCAACCGCTGAAGCCCACTATACACAATACTTTCACCATTTACCACACCTTTATCAACAATGTAATTGCCTTCGCTTTTGCCAGCAATATTTATTTGCTTACTCACTACTTTGTTGCTGTCACTCAACGCAAATACATACACTTTATCCTGTAGTTCGTAGGTGGCTTCCTGCGGCACCATTAGTTTGTTTTGCTGCAGGAAAGGAATGCGGATTCTACCAGTAATGCCTGAACGCAATAGCTTTTCTTCGTTTGGAAAAATTGCCCTGAAACTGATGCTGCCCGAGTTGCGGTCAAACTGCCCTTGTACCAGTTCTACCTTTCCTTTATGACTGTAGGTACTGTTATCAGCCAAAGCCAGGTCAACCGGTGGAATGTTGTTGATTTTTTCTTCTGCAGTTTTTCCCGCTACATTGGCAAAAAAGCTAAAGAAATCGGCTTCGCTCATGGAGAAATATGCATGCATATTGTTCACTTCACTCAGTACAGTCAGCGGATCTGTTTCTCCCTTCCCAATCAGGCTTCCTTGTTTAAAATTGATGTGGCCAACATAGCCACTAACCGGAGCCGTTATTAAGGTGTACCCCAAAGTGATATCAGCACTTCCTTTGCCTGAAATGGCCTGTGCATAGGCAGCTTGTTCCTGGTGAAGGGTGGCTTTGGCAGTTTTTAGTTGCACTTCAGCAATTACTTTATTGTCTACCAATGGTTGCAACCTGTCAACTTCTACCTGTGCTTTTTCTACCGAGGCTTTAGCAGCCTGGATGGTTGCTGCAGCACTATTGCTAAACTGGCTGTATTCCCTGCTGTTGATACGGAACAATGGCTGGCCCTTTGTTACCCAGGCGCCATCCTGTATATAAATTTTTTCGAGATAGCCGCTTACCTGCGGACGTATTTCAACATTGACGGTACCTTCAACGGTTGCCGGATATTCCTGCCAAATGGTTGCAGATCCGGTATCTAATTTTACCACCGGCAAAACCTGCGCAGGCGGACCTTGTAAATTATTGGCTCTGCCGGCACATGCGGCCAGGTAAAGTAGTGAGCCATAAAACGTGTAAATTAAAAGCTTCTTCATAACGTGATTTAATTGTTTAACAGTGTTAAGTTTAGGTTGTAAAAAAACAGTTTTACAACTGTTGAATGTTGATGAAACCTGCTCAGCCCTGGAGTCATGTTCATCGTTGTTTTCTTTGTTGGAACATTATTAAATCATTTAACAACGTTAACCAACAGGGCAAAAAAAATGTTTAGTTTTTAATAGAGGTAATAATTCCACCGATGGCGTCTTTAAGCACCTGGCGATTTAGTTCGTCGGTTGTTAATTGCCTGGTCATATTGATTGAAATTAATCCGTGTACCACCGACCAAAAAGTATAATACTTAGTGTCTATATATTCTTCGGTTCTTTTTTCAACCGGCACCAGTTCTTCAATTTTGTTCCAGAGCATGTCAGAAGGACCAGCTATATCCGGACAACCACTTTCAAATGCAGCACAACAGTTCATTTGCACGCCATACATCACCTGGTATAGTTCTTTTTCGGCAAAGGCAAAGTTCCAGTAAGCCAGCCACATGGCTTCCAGTTGTTCTGCCGGATCGGTTAAATCAACAATGGCTTCCTGCATTTTCTTCGCCAGCTTTACATAGCCTACACGGGTAAGTTCCTGTAAAATAGCGTCCTTATTACTAAAATATTCGTAAATGATTGGAGCGGTATATTCAATTTTGTCAGCAATTTTACGCATACTCAGGGCCGACCAGCCCTCCTCTTTCACAATACTAAGCGATGCCTCAAGGATATTACACCTTGTGTCGTCTTTTAGTCGTTGTATGCGTTCTTTACTTGCCATTTTTAAAAGGTGTAAAATAATCTAACACCGTTAAGCAAAGTTAATATCATCTATTTCAATCTGCCAAATCTTTTTTTTGTTTTAACAAAAAAGGTAAAAAATTATTTTTGAACGGGCTTAGGTTTTTCATGGCAGCATTGTTGTGTCACTCGCTTGTGCGGCATACCAATGGGCAACAATTCAGGAGTACTTTTTTTTAATATTGTATTGAAATATTTAAAGCTGATGGTAACCGGCCGAGACATAAAGCGTTAATTAAAATCAATTTTCAAAACTTACTCAAGCTTCTTTATTATTATCACATTATGCATGCCCACCCCATCCTGGACCTATCAGATGAAAAAAATAATCTTCGTCAATGAAAAGTAAGCAATACTTTATTTATTGCTAGATTTAGTCCTTTTTATTTTACTACCGTGTTACCTAATACAAGGATTACCAACACTCATTGCCTGCGTTACACCTATGCGCCAATAAGCAGTCTTTATATGCCTTGACCAATATGGAGGTTTTCGCACTCCCCCTTTTATAGGTTAGATCAATACAAGATGCAGGACACCCGAAAGTTTATTCAAAAATCATCATTATAATCTTAGTATTTCCTTTGTTTGTGAAAGACATACAATATCGACTACCCCAGATTAATAAATGTTTTTACATTGACAAAAAACATTAACAAAGGCGGAATATTTATTCGTTCCATTTTTCAATACATCTGTATAAATTTTGAATTTCTTTTTCCAAATTACCCTTGAAACTTGACAATGGATGAGAGTACTTTGTCCACTCTTTAGTAATCCTTTTTGCATAAGACAATTTGCTTCCTGTTTTTGGTGGCGTATGCGGAAGATATTTTTCAATAGTATTAATGAAAGTATCTCCTTCATTATACCATAAACCCAAATTATATCCTTGTTTATTTTTTTCTTTAAATTGTCTTTTTATAATTTTTTTTGCTTTTTTAAAAGTTGACACATCAATTATCTCTCCATTATCTTCAAAAGCATCACTATCAATTATGATAAATGCATTCCTGCTAAAACTGAACATTGAAATAAGCTTTTCATCTTCCCTAGCTTTTTCTTCTTCTGTTTTTTTATTTTCCTTATCTATACAATAACAACCGAGTAATGTACCTGCGAATGGCTTAAATTCATAATGAATGCCCTGCTCAAATTTATTACACACTTTTTCTTCAGCATACAACTCAAGCCACTTGCGGATATAAGCCATGTCGGATGGTCCTTCTACCCAAATCACTCCGTTTGTTTGTAATAGATCAGTGCCTGTATTGCCTAAATTGTCTAATATTGAGTGAGCCGCAAGTGGATTAATTTTTTTAATAGTAGAAAATAAGCCTTTTACATTGTGTGATAATGATTCATGAGTTTTTTCAACTTCTTTAGGCTTAATGTAAAACTCATAAATTGATGACCATTTACTCTTATTAAGAAATTCACTTAGAATAACAGAAGAATGAGAAGCAATGAATATTTGCTCAAACCAGTAATCATGCTGAAGACCTGGTGAAGGGAATATTTCTTTTTGATATCTTTCGCTAAAATCTTTTCGCTTCCCGTTTACTTTTTCTTTTATGTGATAAAAGACTTTCTCTTTGTCCCGTTCATTTTCACCTCTAAACCGCAGATAAAAAAGAAAATTTATAAGTTTCCTGCATGTTCTTGGCTCCAAATGTAATTCTGGTTCATCAAGTATTAACAACGGATGTTGAGGTTTGCTATTTAAAAGAATTTGAGTCAAAATTTTAGCGCAGTTAAGAAAGCCGGAGGGTAATTTTGAATAATCAAATTCTGGTTCATTAGTATCCTGCGGCTCATGGTTATTAACTTCAAGAAAAGCCCCAGTCTTCAAAACCCCTATTGTTCTGTCAAAAATATAACACAACCCTTCATTTAGCTTGGTAAAATTTTTGTCCGAATGACCTAATTTAATAACGTCGTTTAAAAACACGTCATTTGAAATATTCTCTTTTACTACTATTACTGAATCGCATAAATCAGAAATATCGCCTTTTTCAAGATATATTATGGGGTTACTTTCGTATTCTGATTCCTTGAATATAATTTTTTTTATTGGATCAGAACTTTGAATATATTCCTTAATACTCGCTTTTTTATACTCAATCTTAAGGAATGCCAATTGCTTTGTTATAAGAGAGTTTTTATTTTTATAACTCTTATCAAGATACGTTTCGTGAAGTTGATTGGGATAATCAGATAAAGAAGTTTGGTGACACTTTTTGAAAGAGATTTTCAAATTTCCTAAAAGATTAAGGACATTACTTTTCCCAGTTCCATTTTTTCCAATAAATAGATTAAAAGCAGACAGATCTTTAAGTTCACCGACGTGTTGCTCTGTATTATCACCGAAGGATAAAATGTTGGCTATTTTTATGTTGTTAATTCTCATGAGTGTCTTTTTTCGCCGTTGTTGGTGTTCCCTCTTACTTATTCTAAAACTTTTGCTATCCAGAAAGCCGTTGGTGGTGTTATCACCAACAACCGAAGTTACAGCCAGTTAGCCATTCAAATTTGCGTTCGAAGGGTTGCCAACCTTCTAAAGGTTGGCAACCCTATCGCTACAGCTTACCGTAGTGGATAGAGCTGCATTTTTGGTGCGCAAATTTTTCGCCGTTGATGGTTTTCCCTCTTATTTATTCTAAAACTTTTGCTATCCAGAAAGCCGTTGGTGGTGTTATCACCAACAACCGAAGTTACAGCCAGTTAGCCATTCAAATTTGCGTTCGAAGGGTTAGCCAACCTTCTAAAGGTTGGCAACCCTATCGCCACAGGTTGCCGTAGTGGATAGAACTGCATTTTTGGTACTCAAATTTATCTTACTAAACCATTTAGTCATTAAAGCGTGTTGTTATCATATCAAACTAAATATACAGGACAGCACACCGCACCTGTTAAAGGAATTTATTTTAAAAATACAGCAGTAATATTTTTAGCGCTTCGGCTGTTGGTGGAAAACACACAACAGCGGCTAACCCGGATAGGCAAACCGTTTCTATTTTGAAAAGAAAATAACCAACAAGGGCAGGAAAATGAAATGTTTTACAACTTCGGTTGCAAACAGTATGATTTATTATTATATTTAGAAGACGTTTCGTTTGGGTTTGCATTTTTTTAAAATTTTAGTTGCTTTAAAATAATCAGGTGCAAACCTTTTATACCTAAAATTTTATCATGGACAGCACCCATCCTCAGCAGGCTTTTTTTAATCATATCCGGTCTAAATTGCCGGGCCACATGTCATTGGTTGATGAAGTTGCAGAATTGCTAAACATCAGCAATGATAGTGCTTACCGCCGTATAAGGGGAGATAAGCCACTTGGTCTTGATGAAGTACAAGTGCTTTGTAATAAATACAAGGTATCACTTGATCAGCTATTGCAAATAGAAACCAACACCGTTATTTTTTCGGGTAATAACGTAAATAGTACCTCATTCGATTTTATAAAATACCTACAGAATATTGCCAGCACTCTTGGATTATTTAAAACACTTCAGCAAGCACAATTGTATTTTTATAACAAAGACATACCGCTCTTTCATTATATGCAGTACCCGGAATTAAGAGCTTTTAAATTTTTTTTCTGGAAACGTACACTAATAGGTTACCCCGAACTTTCAAAACAACAATTTAACGGGGAAGAACCAGACGAAGAAGCAATTAAACTAGCGGTACAAATCACCCGTTTATATGACCAGATTCCTTCTACGGAAATATGGAATGAAGAGAGTGTACATATTACTATCAGGCAAATTGAGTTTTACAGGCAATCAAATATTTTTGCAAATAAACATGTGCTTTTAAAGGTGTACCTGCAATTAGAAGAGTTGCTCAATCATATTGAGCTACAGGCTGAAGCCGGCAGAAAGTTTTTATACAATCAACAGCCTTTGCCAGGTGCAGCATCATTTGACGTTTATATGAATGAATGCTTAATTGGAGATAATACAATCTACATCCAGTCAAACGAAAGACAAATGACTTTTTTAAATCATAACGGTTTAAATTTTATTGGTACGCAAGACAAAAATTTTTGTGAGTACACATTTAAAAATCTTCAAAATATAATCAAAAAGTCCACTCATATATCTGTTGTGGGAGAAAAAGAAAGAAGCATGTTTTTTAATACCCTTCGGGAAAAAATCTATGAACGTAAAAAGAATATTAACTGACAAAGGAGCCATACTAACAAGGTTAGAACATGGCGGAAGAATCTCTTTACAATAGAATGTTTGTCTTGTCTTTTAAGTTTCGTTTCCTCTTCAATGCTATCAAATTAGTTGTGTGCTACATCCTTCGAAGGGTTGCTAACCTTTTAAAGGTTGGCAACCCTATCGCTACAGCTTACCGTAGTGGATAGAACTGCATTTTGAGTCCGCAAGTTTCTCTTACAAAACCATTTAGTCATTGAAGCGTGTTGTTGTCATATCTAAACTAAACATAAAGGACAGCATACAGCGCCTGTTAAAAGAAATTTATTCTAAAAATACAACAGGAATATTTTTAGCGCTTCGGCTGTTGGTGAAAACACACAACAGCGGCTAGCCTGGATAGACAAACCGTTTCTATTTTGAAATGAAAATAACCAACAAGGGCAGGAATTAAATTGTCAGTACACTAGTGTCATGTCAATGTGATTATGTCTGTATTATTCAGTATCTTAGTCTTACAAAAAGACTATGGTACGCTATAAGGTTACACTTACAAAA
>JBDUEK010000039.1:0-55685 GCA_040002495.1 Ferruginibacter sp. | reverse complement strand
TAAACCAATTAGATTAATCACAAATAAGGGATAGCTAAACGCCTATACCTATAATCTTAATTATTGAACGGAAAAGTTGCCATAAAAAACTACCGTACAAGAGAGTGACACAACGATGCCGCCATGAAAAACGGCTGCTGGTCAACAAAAAATTAAAAACGTTTGATTTGTCAAAGTAGAATTAAGAGACCTTGATTAATGCAGCAAGTTATGTGATGTATCGCCGGTTTGAATTGCCCCGTCCTTCAGGGCGGGGATTAATTGTTATTTGGTAGAAGGCTTTAGCCAAATTTGTTTTGGCTAAAGCCAGGAAGGATAGTTTTTCCATTTATCACCGCCCTAAAGGGCAGTGCAATTCAAAAAGCAATTCGATTTAAAAAGTAATTCAATTCAAAAAAATAGCGCAATCAAGAGACCTTGATTAATGCAGCAAGTTATGTGATGTATCGCCGGTTTGAATTGCCCCGTCCTTCAGGGCGGGGATTAATTGTTATTTAGTAGATGGCTTTAGCCAAATGTGTTTTGAATGCAACGGGTTTGTTTTCCTTTTATCCGATACATTGTATCTTTGCGCCACAATTTGGTTTGCCCTGCAAGCATCCAATTTTGTTTATCCATTTTTTGATAAATAAAATTTCTCCCAAATCGGAGATCAAATAATTAACTCATGGCCGTTCTACACAACAGGGTCTCACAGGCTGAGCTCAAAAAATTATTATACGAAGAAACCGAACCTCGTACTACCATTTCCTTCTACCAGTATTTTCCAATTCCCGATCCAAAACTATTTCGGGATGAGCTATACACAGCCCTCAACGCATTAAAAGTTTTTGGCAGAATATACATTGCCCACGAAGGCATCAATGCACAAATAAGTGTACCTGATAGTAACGAAGAAGCATTGCGAAATTATTTATATTCAATGGAGCCTTTAAACGGCATTCGTTTAAATATAGCTGTGCAAGACGCAGAGCAATTAAATGACAAAACAAAACAAGGCAAATCGTTTTGGGTACTTAAAATAAAAGTGCGTGAAAAAATTGTTGCCGATGGAATAAGCGATCCGGCTTTTAGTATGGAGAAAAAAGGTAAGTATGTAGATGCAAACCAAATGAATAAATTACTACAGGACGACAATACAATTGTGATTGACATGCGTAACCATTACGAATATGAAGTCGGTCATTTTGTAAAAGCCATCGAAATTCCAAGCGATACTTTCAGAGAGCAATTGCCCATGGCCGTAGAAATGATGCAGGATAAAAAGGACAAGAATATCATCATGTATTGCACCGGTGGTATCCGATGCGAAAAGGCAAGTGCTTACATGTTACACAATGGATTTAATAATGTGTTTCACCTGGAAGGTGGCATCATCAATTATGCAAAACAGGCCCGTGAAAAAGGATTGGAAAGTAAGTTTGTTGGTAAGAATTTTGTTTTTGATGACAGGCTGGGAGAGCGGGTAACGCCTGATATTATTGCAAAATGCCACCAGTGTGGACAACCTGCGGATACGCACACCAATTGTAAAAACGATGCTTGTCATCTGCTGTTTATTCAATGTACTGCATGTGCCGAAAACTACGATGGCTGTTGTAGTGCAGAATGCCGGGCTGTTTACAATCTTCCTTTAGAAGAACAGGTTGAACTTCGAAAAGGAATTGAAAAGGGCCGAATGGTTTTTAATAAAAGCAAACAACGGTTACGGCCAAGGCTTAACGAAATCAATAACAAAAGGGAAGACTAATCTTCCCTTTTGGTTACATAAAATATCAAGTTTTATTTCAATCTTTCTTAATCCATTTCAAACAAACAGGTTTTGATACGCTGATACTTTTTCCCGTGTCTGTCAGTAGCCCCGTTTCTTTATCTACTTTAAAAATAACTATGTTGTCAGTTTCCTGGTTGGCCGCTAATAAAAAGTTACCCGTTGGATCCAGTGTGAAATTCCTGGGCGTTTTACCCATGGTGGATTGATGTCCTACAATTGTAAGTGTGCCTTTCTTTTCATTGATTTTTAGAATGGTAATATTGTTGGCATCGCCACGGTTACTGCAATATAAAAATTTCCCATCCGGCGATACATGAATGTCTGCACTACCCAGTGCCCCTTTAAAATCAGCAGGCAGTAAATGGAGGGTTTGAATGACTTTTAATTTTCCTTTTTTGTATTTATAAGCAACCACATCTGCGCTCATTTCTTCTATCAGGTAAGCATACTTACTGTTTGGATGGAAAGTTAAATGCCTTGGTCCACTACCCGGAGCAGTTGACACAAATGGATGCTTTCCTGATGTCAGTTGACCGGTATTATTATCAAACTTGTAAATAAATACTTTATCCAAACCAAGGTCCTGAACAAAGAGGTATTTATTATCAGGAGAAACAATTGTTGAATGTACGTGAGGCCCTTCCTGCCTGTCTTTATTGGGTCCGCTTCCGGTATGTTGTATTACCTGCGAAACAGAATCCAAAGAACCATTTGCATTTACGGGAAAAACTGCAAGGCTACCACTACTGTAGTTGCCTTCAAACACCCATTTGCCTGTATTGTCTATGGCTACATAGCAAGGATGTTTACCATAAGAAAATCGTTTGTTAATCTCCGTCAGTGTTCCGGTTGCGGCATTAAATGCATAGGAGGCTACATCTCCTCCCGTACCTTGTTTTGTTACTTCTGCTTTTTCTGCAACTGCATATACCATTTTCTGATCGGGAGACACTGCCAGGTAAGAAGGGTTGTCTGCCTTCACAACACTCAACATGCTATTATCCGCGTTATCCGTGTTGAAATTGTAAACATAAATCCCTTCACTCTTTCCGGTATAAGTTCCTATCAACAGGTAATTGTTTTCTTGTGCAAATGCTGTACTGAATGTAAAAAGCAAGGCAAATATTAATTTGAATGACATATAGGTTATTTAAATTTTTTTGCTGAAAATACAACTTTATCGATTGAAATTTTCAGGCGTTAGTTGGTTTGACAATACTTCATAAGCTGGAAGTATTTCGATTAAATAATCCTGGATGTAAAAACCTAAATAAGCGCAGTTACTAAAAGTAAATTGTATGGTATATTTCTAATTTGCGGCGTGTGTTATGTTTATGGCATCTTACGGGCTGGCTCTTTTTGAATATGATTCAAATAAAATCAAATCAATCTTCCCGTAACATTGCCAGGCGCATATTTTGTAAACAGCTAATTACCCGGCCATCAAAACACCCAGGTCTTCCAGGCATTTATTTATTTTACTCACAGTTTCTTCTTCTGACAGATCTTGTGGTATAAATTTTTCACCAATCACTTTTTCATATAATTCAATGTAACGGTTGCTGATAGTGTTGACCCATTCATCACTCATGGCAGGAACTGTTTGTCCATCCTTACCCATAAAATTATTTTCGATCAACCATTCCCTTACAAATTCTTTGCTTAGCTGGCGTTGCTTTTCTCCCTTTGCTTGTCTTTCATCGTATCCATCCGCATAAAAATATCTTGAACTATCCGGTGTGTGAATTTCATCCATCAGGCATATATATTCGCCGGCTTCATTGTACGCTTTACCAAATTCGTATTTAGTATCTACTAAAATTAATCCTTGTTTAGCGGCAAGTGCTTTACCTCTTTCAAAAAGGTCATAGGTATATTTTTCCATTACCTGGTAATCTGCTTCGCTTACAATTCGTTTTGAAACAATATCTTCTCTGCTAATGTCTTCATCATGGCCAACAGATGCTTTGGTAGAAGGTGTAATAATTGGAGTAGGAAAAAAATCATTTTCTTTCAATCCTTCCGGTAAAGTTACACCGCACAATACCCTTTTACCTTCCTGGTAAGTGCGCCAGGCATGACCCGTTAAATTGCCTCTTATCACCATTTCTACTTTAAAGGGAATGCACTTAATGCCAACTGCACTATTGGGTGTAGGTGTGTTTAGCAACCAGTTTTTACAAATATCGCTGGTAGCGCCAAGCATGTATGCAGCAATTTGATTCAAAACCTGTCCTTTGTATGGAATTGTTCTTGGTAATATTACATCAAAAGCCGAAATGCGATCGCTTGCAATCATTACCAGCCATTTATCAGCAATGGTAAAAACATCCCGTACTTTGCCACTATAAAAACCTGTTTGTTTATGAAATTTCATATTACTCATGCCGCAAAATTACAGTCATGCCTGTTAAGAACCCAATTACTTAAGAATAAGATTTCAACAACGGTTTATAATTATTTTCAGAGTTAATACTTTCTAGTCTTAATTTACTATACATTTAAATTCTAAAAAACTAAGTCATGAGAAAAATTGCTAGCATTATGATGGCTTTAGTATTTACAAACCTGATAACGATAACAGCGTTTGCCCAAAATACTACCCTTGCCGGATCCGTCCAAAACTCCAAAAACCAGGAAACGCTATCAGCTGTTTCAATCACAATTAAAGGTGAATCTACAGGAACCTACACCGATGAAAATGGAGCATTTAAAATTGTAGTTGCAAAATTACCCGTAACACTTTTAGTTAGTTCTGTAGGTTATGAAATGCAGGAAGTAAAAGTTGCCAGTGCTTCACAATCACTTAGCATTATGATGGTACCAACCAGTGCATTGGGCCAGGAGGTAGTTATTTCAGCCACAAGGGTTGCCACAAATATCCTGGAATCACCCGTTTCAATTGAAAGAGTAAGTGCAGCCGCAATCCGTAATTCGCCTGTATCATCTTACTATGATATACTCAGTTCTTTAAAGGGTGTTGATTTTACAACGTCTTCACTCACATTTAAAACTCCGTCAACACGTGGTTTTAACGGAAGTGGTAGTACAAGGGTTAACCAGATTGTGGATGGAATGGATAACCAGGCACCTGGTTTAAATTTTTCTGTAGGTAGCGTAATCGGGCTTACAGAACTGGATGTAGATAATATAGAACTGTTACCGGGTGCATCTTCAGCGTTATATGGCCCCGGTGGTATGAATGGTACAATTCTTATAAATAGTAAAAGTCCTTTTAAATACCAGGGTTTGTCATACCAGGTTAAATTAGGCGTTATGAATACCGATAGTCGTTATCGTGAAACATCTCCGTATCACAACTGGTCGCTGCGTTGGGCACAAAAAGTTTCTGAAAAATTTGCTTTTAAAATTGGAACAGAACTGGTTGCGGCAAAAGATTGGCTGGGTTACGATGATCGTAATTATCTGCGTAATGGAACCAATGGTAAAATTGTTGCCGGCACCAGGGCAACTGATCCAAACTACGATGGCATTAATGTATATGGTGATGAAACAACTACCGACATCAGAACAGCAGTATTAAATACCATCGGCTCGTCTGCTGCGCCATTTTTAAAGAATTTTATTGATACCTTAAATGGAGGAGCACCAATAAACGTGTCACGTACCGGTTATAAGGAAAGCGACATGGTTAGTCCTAATACGCTTAACTATAAATTATCCGGCGCCCTACATTATAAAATCACTTCAGGAATAGAAGCTATATTATCAGGTTACTGGGGCACAGGTAATACAGTGTACACCGGAAGTGAGCGCTATAGCCTTAGAAGTTTAAAAGTTGGCCAATACAAATTTGAATTGAATCATAAAAACTGGTTGCTAAGAGCTTATACAACTCAGGAAAACTCTGGCGAAAGTTACAACGCAACAGTTACTGCAAGGCTATTTAATGAAAACTGGAAGCCCAGTGGCGGATCAACCGGTTGGTTTTCTCAATATGCACAAACTTATTTAGGCGCCCGTTTAAATGGGTTATCTGATTTTGATGCACAAACTACTGCCCGTGCAACTGCCGATGTTGGGAGGCCACTACCTGGCTCTGCTGCATTTAAGCAAGGATTTGATAAAGTGCGTAGTCTGCCAATTGGTGGTAACCCTGGAGGCGGCTTATTTGTAGACAGAAGTGATCTGTATATGTATGAGGGGCAATATAATCTTAGCCACCTTACTCATGCTGTTGCTGACATTTTGATTGGAGGTAATTACAAAAGATATGTACTCAACAGTAAAGGAACCCTTTTTGCAGATGGAGGAGGAACTATTCCTATTGGTGAATATGGTGGTTATATCCAGGCTACCCGTAATTTATTCAGCGAATTTCTAAAACTTACGTTCAGTGGCCGGTACGATAAAAATGATAATTTCAAAGGACGGTTTACACCAAGATTTACTGGTTTATTCAGGGTTGCTAAAGACAATAATATCAGGGTAAGTTATCAGACAGCTTATCGTTTTCCAAGTACCCAACAACAATGGATTGACCTGGATGTAGGTTCAAGCACAAGGTTATTAGGTGGTGTACCTTTCTTTCAACAAAAATATAATCTTAATACAAATACTTACCTGTTAAGTGCATTACCTGGCGTTAAAGCTCCTTATATAATTACACCATTTAAACCTGAATCGGTTAGCACATATGAATTAGGGTACAAGGGACTTACAATGGGCGGTAATTTGCTGATTGATCTGTATGGATATTATGGGCAGTATAAAGATTTTTTAACACGTACTTTATTAGTTCAGCCAAAAGCGAATTTTACGGTTACTGACCTGGCAAATGCAATCAGCACTAACCAGAATATAAGCAATGTGGGTAATCTTTATTCCATTCCGGTAAACTCTCCATCCAAGGTTAAAACCTATGGATTTGGTGCAAGTGTCGACTATCGTTTGCCGCGTGGTTTTCTTTTTGGAGCCAATGTTTCTTCAGATGATTTGAAAGATGTACCGGTGGGATTTGCTGCCTATTTTAGTACACCAAAATATCGTACAAACATATCTTTTGGAAATACCGGTTTTGGAGCAAAAAAACATTTAGGATTTAATGTTTCTTACAGGTGGCAGGACTCAGCCTTTTTCGAAGGAGATTTTGCAAATGAAACTTTACCGGCCATACACACCGTGGATGCCCAGGTTAGCTATAAATTCCCTGCCACTAAATCCATATTCAAGGTAGGGGCAAATAATTTGCTAAATCAATACTATACAAATGCAGCGGGTAATTCAATTGTCGGTGGATTGTATTATGTGAGTTTTGGTTATAACGTATTCTAAAATCATTTTAAAAATTGCGATATGAAAATTTTTAATAAAATAATAAAAGGAAGCCTGTTGACGGTTAGTTCCTGCCTGTTTTTTTTAGCTTGTAATAAAGCACCCCTACCTGCGGTACCGCTAACACAGCCTACAGCAAGTACTGCGCCTACATTGGCTAAACTTTTAGACGATCCTCAATTCTCTATTTTAAAAGCGGCGGTAACAAAGGCTGGGCTTTTGCCAACTTTGTCGGTGCCAACATTAAAGTTTACGCTTTTTGCACCGGATGATAATGCATTCATTGCATCCGGAATTCCAAGTGTAGCGGCCGTCAATACTTTTCCTGCTGCTACCTTAAATAGTATTATCAGTTACCATGTAATTCCACAAATAATAGCATCTTCTTCGATACCGGTAAGTTTTCCAAATTTTGAGTATCCAACTATCTTAAACCCTACCGGGATTTCTACTACGCCCGGTTATAATCCGTTGGTTAGGTTAACTACTTATCCTAGTCGCCGTGCCAACGGTGCATGGGTAAATAATATTCCAATTATTGCTACTGATATCCAGGCAAGTAATGGTGTATTGCATAAGGTTGCTGCCTTGGTGGCACCACCATCCGCTTATTTATGGGATATAATCAATGCCAGTCCTGACCTTACTTTTTTTAAAGCTGCAATTCAACGTGCAGATAGTGGCGTTGCGGTGGCAGGCAGGTTGCAAACTGCATTAGGTAGTTTTGGTACAAACCTAACAGTACTTGCACCAACAGATGCGGCAGTACAACAATTTGCAGTTTTCACAATTACAACTGCACTGGTGCCTGTAATTACCCAGCAATTAATTTTGGGTGGCTATACTCGGGCCCAGGCTGCGGTTCAGGCCCCGATATTGGCACAACAGCAGGCTGCTGCACTTGCGGCATCTCCAACTGTTTTTAGCAATCCTTTATTATATGGCCCATTGCCAGCGCAAACAGTGAGGGGCTTGATTGTATACCATTTTTTAGGAACTACCATTCCGGGTATCAGGATATTTACTGTTAACTTATCCACAGCACCCACGCAAATAAAAACTTTACTTAACCAGGCAGTGCCTCCGCACCCCGGTGTTACAGTACAGGCAACTTTTACCGGGCCATTTGTAACTGCTGCCACAGCAAAGGGGCTTGCGAATCCAACTGCTGCTAATTTTATTTTACCGGCAGATATCAATGCAGTAAATGGAGTTATGCATAAGATTGACCAGGTACTGGTTCCGCAATAACATTATTAGTTTATTACAAAAGGCTGGTGTATTAAATACATCAGCCTTTTGTTTTTTATGGAGAAACAGCTGCATGGGCAAGGCGCAAATTTCCCCGTTACACCTGCTTATTTACAACTATTATTGAATCTGAATATTTTTATATAATAACCAATTTGCTCATCTGACTCCGATAGAATAAATTTGCTCATTCTTTAAAAGAGCTGGTACTGATTTTCTTAACCTCGTGTTTAAATTTTGGGCCGTTTTACAAGTAAAGAATATACTGAATAACCAATAAACCATCAAAGTACATGCGACAAATTGCGTTTAGAGAAGCTTTAAGAGAAGCTATGCAGGAAGAAATGAGAAGAGATGAGCGGGTTTTTTTAATGGGTGAAGAAGTGGCCGAATATAACGGAGCCTACAAAGTAAGCCAGGGTATGCTGGATGAGTTTGGCGATAAAAGAGTAATTGATACTCCAATTGCCGAATTAGGTTTTGCAGGCATTGCCGTTGGTGCAGCGCAAAATGGTTTGCGTCCGATTGTTGAGTTTATGACCTGGAATTTTGCAGTTTTACCACTTGACCAGATATTAAATACGGCTTCTAAAATGCTTGCGATGAGTGGCGGCCAGGTTGGTTGCCCGATTGTATTCCGTGGACCTGGCGGTAGTGCAGGCCAGTTGGGTGCTCAGCACTCTACAGCATTTGAAGCATTGTATGCTAACATTCCCGGATTGAAAGTAGTTTCTGTAAGTAATCCTTATGATGGAAAAGGTTTGCTGAAGGCTGCAATACGAGATGATGATCCGGTTATATTCATGGAATGTGAAGTGTTGTATGGTGATAAAGGAGATGTTCCTGAAGAAGAATATATTTTACCAATCGGTAAGGCATTTGTAAAAAGAACCGGTAAAGATGTAACCATCGTGTCATTTAATAAAATGATGAAAGTGGCACTGGGTGCGGCTGAAGAATTGGCAAAAGAAGGGATTGAGGCTGAGGTAATCGATTTGGCCACCATTCGTCCACTTGATTGGTTTACCATTCTTGAAAGTGTAAAAAAGACAAACAGGTTGGTAATAGTTGAAGAACAATGGCCGTTTGCTTCTGTATCTTCTGAAATTACTTATCGCATACAAAAAGAAGGATTTGATTACTTGGATGCACCCATCCGAAGAATTACTTCTGTAGATGCACCAATGCACTATGCACCAAACCTGGTTGCATTATACCTTCCCGATGTTCCAAGAACAGTGAAACTGGTTAAGGAAGTTATGTATCTGAAGAAATAAAAAAGTGGCCCCCTAAATCCCCCAAAGGGGGACTTTGAAAGATAATTTAGGCGGGGTATATTTTTGGTATATGAGTTCTCCTTAAATTTTTTTTATTGTATCGGTTCAGGTTAAACCCTGAACCTTTTTCTTTTGAATAGTTGAGTAATACCGATTATACCGTTATTTAGTCCAATGCGATTTGCAATCGGTATAATACCATCTAAGATTTCAACGTAGTCCTTTGGACTCCTATTAAATCAAGATGGTATAATATATATTCTTCAGTACAAGAAAATTTAAAAAGACTTTAAATCCGACTGTGTAAAGTAGTATTCCGGGGTTTGTATGGTTAGTTCATCATTCACCTTATACCATGGAGACAGTTTTTTATCCAATGGATTAATCAAAACATGAATGTCCTGGGCAGGCATATAGCTTTGAGCTAATAAATATATCCTTTCTCCCTGTTGGTTTTCAGCTATGTCCATTACCATTACTGCATGCCCCGGAAATCCCCCCTTTATCAATATGTCGCCTGCCTTAATTAACTGAAAAGGAACCGGCTTTAACTGTTTGGACAATGAAGCGGAGCCACACATTGCAAAAACACGATTTAGATATTTGTCAAAATTATCACGGGTATAAGGAGGTGTAAACTTGTAAACAGTTCCGTTGTTATCCTTAAAAATAATTGCAGAGTAATTTTTTCGCTCATATAAATATTCGGCTCTCAGGCGCATTACTGCGTCGGCGCATTGTTGCAAATCCTGTTTGCCAACACTTATGTTTAATACTGCGTATTGAGCCTGCTGATTGAGTTTGGCCCGTCCATTAAATAAATACACGGTCTTATTACGTTTCAATGGTAAGTTTTCAAGCCATGCTGCATAAGAATTATCTCCATATTTTAAACGGGAAAATCCAGATGGTAGTGGTATTTCATTGATAAACTTAAAAGGGTTTTCATTCAACTGTGGAGCCATTATTTCAACAGGTAAATTTTTCTCATTCGTGTAATTTTCATTGCTATCACAAGAAGTACAAACAGCCATTACATACAGGATAATAATTTTGGAGAGCATAAATCGCTTAATTTTGACGGTACTGTTGTGGGATGCAGTTCAGCATTTAATCCACAAAAAATAGTGTTAAGTATATGGCAAGCATTTTAATTATTGATGACGAAAAGGCAATACGTAAAACTTTATCCGAAATATTAAGCTACGAAGGATATAAAATTGATGAAGCTGCAGACGGTGAAGATGGCCTTAAAAAATTTAGTGCAACCAGTTATGATGTGGTTTTGTGCGATATTAAAATGCCAAAAATGGATGGCATTGAATTCCTGGAAAAAGCAAAGCTAATTAACCCCGATGTTCCCATTGTTGTTATAAGCGGCCACGGAAATATTGAGACTGCAGTAGAAGCCGTGAAAAAAGGAGCTTTCGATTATATTAGCAAACCACCTGATTTAAACAGGATGTTAATCACGTTAAGAAATGCTTTGGATAAACAAACACTTGTTACCGAAACAAAAGTGTTGAAACGTAAGGTTGCGAAGGTGCAGGAAATGATTGGTGATAGTAAATTAATCAACAAAATAAAAGATACCATTGAAAAAGTGGCTCCTACAGATGCCAGGGTGTTAATAACCGGCGAAAATGGTGTTGGAAAAGAATTGGTGGCAAGATGGATACACGAAAAAAGTAGCAGGAACAATGGCCCGATGGTAGAAGTAAACTGCGCTGCCATTCCCGGTGAATTAATTGAAAGTGAATTATTTGGTCATGAAAAAGGTTCCTTTACTTCTGCAATTAAGCAACGCATCGGAAAGTTTGAACAAGCTTCCGGCGGTACTTTATTTTTGGATGAAATTGGTGATATGAGTTTGGGGGCACAAGCAAAAGTGTTACGTGCATTGCAGGAGGGTAAAATAACAAGGGTAGGTGCTGACAAAGACATTAACGTAGATGTAAGGGTAGTGGCTGCTACCAATAAAGACTTGTTGAAAGAAGTAGATGAAAAGAATTTTCGCCTCGATCTCTATCACAGGTTAGGTGTAATTATAGTACACGTTCCCTCACTGAATGAGCGTAGAGATGATATTCCACCTTTAATAAATTACTATCTTGAAATGATAGCAACCGAATATGGCCAGCCAAAAAAAGCCATTGAACAAGGTGCGCTTGATCTGTTAACAGAATATGACTGGACAGGGAATATTCGTGAGTTAAGAAATGTGGTGGAAAGATTGATTATTCTGTCCGGAAAAAGTATAACATTGGATGATGTTGAGATGTATGTGATGCCTAAAAAATAAATTTTTATCGCATTAAATTATCAGTAAACTATGGAGACTATCTATTGCATCAGCGGATTGGGTGCAGATGAGCGGGCATTCTCAAAATTGAAAGTCAAAAATTACCAGGTTGTGCCAATCCCCTGGCTTAAGCCAATTTCAAAAGAAACGATCGAAGCATATGCAACCAGGATGAGGGCTGGCATTAAAGAAGAAAATCCTATTTTAATGGGCTTGTCATTTGGCGGTATGATGAGCATTGAAATATCGAAACAAATACCCGTGAAAAAGCTCATACTGGTTTCCAGCATTAAGTCGGTGAAGGAACTCCCTAAATGGATGAAATTATCGGGTTTTTTGCACCTGAATAAAATATTTCCCATGCGCTCCTTTAGATTGATGGAGCCCATACAAAATCATAACCTGGGGATCAATACAAAGGAAGAAATTGAACTCGTTCGATCCTATCGAAAAAATGCACCACAGGTTTATATGGACTGGGCAATTAATGAGGTACTAAACTGGCAGAATAAATGGAGCCCTTCCGGAATTTTCCACATACATGGCGATGCAGACAGGTTATTTCCAATAGGGAATGTGGCGCCAACCCACGTTATCAAAGGCGGTGGGCATTTTATGATTATGAACAAGGCCGCCGAGGTTAGCACTGCATTGCAACAAATTCTGGACGATAAATAAGTTAGATTCATTTATTGGAGTGTCAGTTGGTTTCAGTATTTTTATTTTTGCTTAAAAAAATGAATGATTTATGAAACCATCGCCCGCCAGGATTCTGCTTTGCTTTATTTTTTCCCTTTCTGTTTTTAATAGCTTTTCACAGAATATTTTTTTTAGAGATGTAGCTGAGGCCTCTTTTAACCAAACTCAAAAACGGGTTATTAAACCATCCAAATACAGAACACTTTCATTGGATAAATCGGCGTTGATTGGTTTTTTTAAGTCAGTTCCTGGTGAAAATAATATCGGCAACAGAGGATTGACACCGGTTATAGAGATACCAATGCCAAGTGGTGGTACAGCCCGTTTTCATATATGGGAAAGCTCGGTGATGGATCCAAAACTTGCTGCTCAATTTCCTGATATTAAAACTTTTACCGGTCAGGGTATTGATGATCCCACCGCAAATATTAAACTGGATATAACACCTGCAGGGTTTCATGCAATGGTCATTTCTTCTTTGAATGGCTCAGTATTTATCGATCCCTATGCACAAGGAAATACTTCATCTTACATTTCATATAATAAGATCGACTTCACCAAAGCTGGTAAATTCAATGAATTGCCTTTGGTAAAGTCTCCGGGTAAATTAAATCGGGCCGCATCACCTTCTACCATATTAGCCGGTTCATGTTTAGGAACTCAATTACGCACTTACAGGCTGGCACTGGCCGCCAATGGCGAATACACTACTTTCCAGGGCGGTACTGTTGCGCTGGCTATGGCGGCTGAAGCCACCACTATGAACCGTGTAAATGGCGTGTATGAGCGTGAACTTTCTATACGGATGGTATTGGTTGCCAATAATAATCTGCTGATATATACAGATGGCACTACAGATCCTTATACCAATGCCAATACAAATAATGAAATGCTTACTGAAAATCAATCAAATGTTGATTTGGTTATAGGTAGTGCCAATTACGATATAGGCCATGTATTTAGTACGGGCGGTGGAGGCGTTGCTGTGTTGGCGGGTGTTTGTAAAGCGGGACAAAAAGCGCAGGGTGTTACAGGCACCAATGCACCAGTAGGAGATCCATTTGATATTGACTATGTAGCACATGAAATGGGGCATCAGTTTGGAGCCAGTCATCCATTTAATTCAGTCCTTGGGGCATGCGGCGGCAATGGTTCTTCAACGACTAACGCTGAACCCGGAAGTGGAAGCACCATTATGGCTTATGCAGGTATCTGTGGATCAGATGATTTACAGGCTAATAGTGACGCACAATTTCATGCAGTAAGTTTAAATGAAATATCAGCCAACACTTTAACAGGCACTGGCAATGGTTGCGCTGTAGTTACTGCAACAGGTAATACGCCACCTATAGTAAACGCGGGTGCCGACTATGTTATTCCAAAATCTACCGCCTTTCAGTTAACAGGTTCCGGGTCTGATGCCAATGGCGATGTGCTAACATATAGCTGGGAGCAGATAGATGTGGGCGGTCCATTTGGTGCATGGGATAGCCCTTCCGGGAATGCGCCGATTTTTCGTTCCAGGGTGCCTGTGGCAACACCTGTCCGCAATTTCCCTTCATTATTTGATCAATCAACCAACTCAATTTCCAAGGGTGAATTGCTACCTTCTTATGCCCGTACACTTCATTTTCGCCTTACAGCCAGAGATAACCGTGCAGGTGGAGGAGGTGTTTGCTTTGATGAATCTGCAGTTACTGTTGACGGCAATTCCGGGCCATTCTTTGTCACCTATCCTACGGCTTCCGGGATTTCCTGGTACGTAAATGAGTTTAAAACTGTTACCTGGAATCCTAATGGCACTGCTTTTGCGCCGGTTAATTGCTCAAATGTTTCGATAGAATTATCTACTGATGGAGGATTTACTTTTCCTGTTATATTAGCAGCAAGTACAGCCAATGACGGAACGGAAGAAATTCAGGTGCCGAATAATATTACCAATAAGGCAAGGATACGTGTTAGAGCAGTAGGTAATGTTTTTTATGATATTTCAAACGTCAATTTTTTAATTCAAAACTCACCTGCAACAGAATTTGTATTTAGTTCTCCCGTACCTGCAATTGCATGTGGTGGAAACAGTATTGCGGTAGATTTAAAAACAGCGGGATTGAATGGCTTTAACACTGCCATCAATTTATCTGCCATTGGAAATCCAGGCGGCACAACGGTTAGTTTTTCAACTAATCCCGTAACACCAGGTAATACTACAACCGTTACATTAAATAACACCGGCGGTCTTGCATCTGGTACCTATAATGTTACAATTAATGGCGTTGCAGGCGCAGTTAATAAATCGAGGATCATTCCTTTCGTTGTAAGTGCAATTCCTTTAGCTCCAACAAGTTTAACTACCCCAGCTAACTATGCCAATGGAGTGTCTGCCTCGCCGTCTTTTAACTGGACCAGCAATCCTTCGGCATTAAGTTATATATTGGAGATTTCAACTTCAAATACATTCTCACCCATTACGCAAACTATCAGTAATATAACCAGCTTGCCTTATCTATTGCTAACACCACTTGTTGAAAATACATTGTATTATTGGAGGGTTAAATCTGTGAATAGTTGTGGAACCGGCACAGCGTCATTTTCGGGCATTTTTAAAACTGGTATTACTACTTGTAAAAATAGCACCGATGTTCCTAAAGCTATTTCGGCAAGCGGAGCACCATCAGTTACTTCTACTATTACAATTCCTGCCAGTGCCGGGGTAGTAATTACAGATTTGAATGTAGTTGGCTTAAAAGGAACACATTCTTATATTAACGATATTACCGTTCGTTTAAAAAGCCCTGCGGGAAATACCGTAATATTATTTGACAAAATATGCGATGCAGAACAAAATTTTGATCTTAACCTGGATGATGAAGCGGCTATTACAACTTTCCCTTGTCCACCAGTCGGCGGGCTCACTATTAAACCTCAAAATCCGCTCTCCGCATTTGACGGGCAAAACAGTACGGGAGTATGGACATTAACAGTAAAAGATAATTTTGATGGTGATGGAGGTTCATTGGATGGATGGGGACTCTATATCAATAATTGCCTGGTAATAACTACGCCAATCAATTCTGCTCCCGCTTATACTCAGCTATGTCCGCCCACTGCAGGCACATCATTGATTTCAAGTTTAACGGGAACAGCCTACCAGTGGCAGGTAAATACAGGAAGTGGATTCACCAACGTAACTAACAATGCTAATTATGCCGGTGCTACCACAGGTACATTACAAATAACAAATGCGCCATCGGCCTGGAATGGTTATCAATACCGTTGCGTAGTTGATGCGGTAAATAGCACAGTTTTAACGTTAGGCTTTACCAGCTATTGGAGCGGTACGGTAAGTAACGACTGGAACAATGCAATGAACTGGAGTTGTAACAGTGTGCCTGATGCAAATACAGATGTGTATATTAATAGTGGGGCTGTGGTTGTAAATAATGCAAATGCTGTTTGCAGAACACTAAACGTTAATCCGGGTGCTTCGGTAACCGTTGGTACAGGATTTAAAATTACTGTAATGCATTAATTGTTTAGGATGCCACAGAGACGCTAGGGAATTTTCAAAATAAATTAGTAAAAAAATGGGATAAACATTCAACATGTTTATCCCATTTCTACATAAAATTATTACTAGAAATACCACCTTACAAAGGCTTCCATTGCTGCATATTTTGTTAAACCCAGTTGAGCATACTGCTCAGCTGTACTCGCATTTCGTTCTTCTGCCCTTTGCCAGAATTCCCTGCTGTCATCACCCTGAAAGGGGACCATATCTTTTTGTGACTGGTGAATAAAAATGCCAAAGCGTTTTTTCATAACCTGGTCGGGGCTCATAGGAATCGCCATTTCTATTTGTGAAATATCCCATTCCTGCCATGCTCCTTTATACAACCAAACCCGGCAGTCTTTTATCCATTCGTCGCCTGCTTCTTTCAATCTTTTGAATGACTCGAAAATAATATCGAGACATACTTTATGGGTGCCATGTGGATCTGCAAGATCTCCTGCGCAAAATACCTGGTGTGGTTTTAATTCACGTAGCAGCACAAGCGTATTTAGAACATCTTCTTCACCCATTGGGTTTTTCTGGATGGTACCGGTTTCGTAAAATGGTAAGTTTTGAAAATGAATCTGGTTCTCCTTTAATCCAACATAGCGGCAAGTTGCTCTTGCTTCACATCTTCTTATCAGTCCCTTAATATTACGTATTTGATCCGTATCAACCTGGTTAGCTTGTTTATTATCCAGGTAAGCCCTTGCTTCACTTAAAATTTCAGACGACTTGCTGTTATCGATGCCACTTAATGCTTCAAACCCCACGGCAAAGTCAAGGAAGCGGGTAACAAATTCATCTGTAACCGCAATGTTTCCACTGGTTTGATAAGCTACATGTACTTCGTGTCCCTGGTCGTGTAAGCGCATAAAAGTACCGCCCATACTAATGATATCATCATCAGGGTGTGGTGAAAAAATAACACAACGCTTGGGTTGTATTTCACTTCTTTCCGGATGACCGGGAATAACCGCATTGGGTTTGCCACCAGGCCAGCCGGTAATGCTGTCCCTAAGCATATAATACACCTGCAGGTTTATCTCATAAACCTCTCCCTTTTCAGCCAGTAAATCTCCGAGCGAATAATCATTGTAGTCTTTGTTAGTCAGCATCAATATTCCCTTGCCACTTTTCAAAGCCATATTTACTACGGCTTTCCTTATCATGTCTTTTGTCCATTCTATTTCGCCGGTTAACCAGGGAGTTTTATTACGGGTTAATTCACTACCTGCTAATTCGTCTACTATAAATAAACAATCGTTGTGCGTTTGCAAAAGGCTCGCAGGTACCTGTTCTGTAATGTTACCTTCAACTGCCCTTTCGATAATATTGGATTTTATACCCCAGGCCATCAGGATAATCTTTTTTGCCTGCATAATGGTACTGATGCCGGCAGTAATTGCTAAACGGGGTACACGTGAAATATTTTGAAAGTTTTTTGCGTTCGCCAGCCTTGTTGAATTTTCCAACGTTACTAGTCTTGTCTTGGAATAAATACTGGAACCTGGTTCGTTAAAACCGATATGGCCATTGTTGCCGATACCCAATATCTGCAGATCTATACCGCCGGCATCTGTTATAAGTGCCTCATATTCCCTGCAATGAATTTTTATATCTTCCTTAGGCCATTCGCCGCTTGGAATATGAATGTTTTCCGGCTTAATATCTATTTTATCAAAAAGGTGATGGTGCATGAACGTCCAATAACTTTGCACCGCTTCTTTTTCAAGTGGAAAATATTCGTCGAGATTAAAAGACACTACATTATTAAAACTTAATCCTTCTTCTTTATGGAGCCTTACCAGTTCCCTATATAAACTGATGGGTGTGGAGCCTGTTGCTAAACCAAGTACACAGTTTTGCTTTAGGGCTTGTTTTTCCTTAATTAATTGGGCAATTTCCCTGGCCGCAAACACGGAGCCCTCTTTGGGTGTAGTAAATATTTTAACAGGAATTTTCTCGAATGATTCAACCATATATGATATTGTTTTTGTAGGTGATAATTAAATTTCAAGGTAATAAAAAGATATTAATCATGGCTAATTTGTATGCAATAGCTTAGTCATAATTGTAATATCCTGGTTAAGGCCAATAACTGTTATTCCATAAGGAGATGCAAAATTATCATATTATTGCTATGTTAAACATTTGAGAACATTTTTTAAGTAATTTCTTATCAAACGTTTAATTATGGTATTTTTGGCCCTGATAAAATTTTACTTATGAGCATTGGTTGGATAATTTTTATGCTAGCTACTATTGGCTGGCATATCGGTTTGTATGGCATGTTTAAAAAAGCTGGTATCGAGGGATGGAAAGCTTTTATACCTTTTTATAATACCTGGTGTATTATTGAAAAAATTCAGGTAAAGAGGCTGTGGTTTTACCTCCAGTTTATCCCGATTGCGGGGCAGTTTATTACTATCTGGATTACCATAAAATTTGTAGAGCATTTTGGTCGTTTTGGAATTGGTCATCATGCACTTACTGTTTTCTTACCCTTCATTTATTTTCCTTACCTGGGTTTTTCAAAAGATGAAAAATATGCAGGAACATTGGTAGTTGATAACTACAAAAAAACAGCCGCACGTGAGTGGATTGATGCCGCAGCATTTGCGATAGTTGCAGCTACACTTATTCGTACATTCGTTTTTGAAGCTTATACTATTCCTACGCCTTCAATGGAAAAAACCTTACTGGTCAATGATTTTTTATTCGTTAGTAAGTTTGCATATGGCCCCCGCATTCCTAATACGCCTATAGCGATGCCTTTTGTACACCATACACTTCCCGGCGTTAATGCAAAATCTTATACTGAAGCCATTCATATTCCTTACACCAGGTGGTTTGCTTCTCCGATTGTTAGAAATGATGCAGTTGTTTTTAATTTTCCTGCAAATGATACATTGATCAATGACGAGGAAAATTTTGGTTCAAAAGTTACCTATTACCAGGCCGTGAGAGAATTAGGAAGGGATAGAGTTTGGCAGAATTACGGCGATCTTATTATTACAAGGCCGGTTGATAAACGTGAAAATTTTATTAAGCGTTGCGTGGCTATAGCGGGTGATACATTACAAATTAAAGAAGCGGTATTATATCTGAATGGTGTTGCACAGCCTTTTCCTAAATTTTCTGAATTGTTTTACAATGTACAAACAAGCAGCCCGTTGGATGAAGACGAACTACAATCATTTGGAATACATACTGATCCGCAACAACAGGAATTTTATACTGCCAATAATGGTGTTTACATCATTAACATGACGCAGGGTGAAAAAGCTAAAGTGGAAGCTTTAAAAAATGTAACGAAAGTAAGCCTGGTTGTTCATGGAGTTACAGGTGATCTTTATCCTTATTACGATACAGCGGTGCATTATAGTGTAGATAATTACGGCCCGATATGGGTGCCTAAGAAAGGTGTATCTATTGAATTAACACCAGACAACTACATAAAATACGAGCGTTGCATCCGCACTTATGAGGGGAATGAATTGGAAAATCGTGGTGGTAAAATTTTTATCAATGGAAATGAAGCTAAAAACTATACTTTCAAAATGAATTACTACTGGTTAATGGGAGACAACAGGCACAATTCGTTGGATAGCCGTTATTGGGGATTTGTACCAGAAGACCATGTAGTTGGTAAAGCCTCTTTGATTTGGTTTAGCTGGGAAAAAGGTCCACGTTGGAAACGCATATTTAATGCGATCAAATAATTTTAGACTTTATTGATTTAATTTTTTTAAGTTCAAAATAGATTGTCCTCCCGCAGTAATGTTGGGAGGATTTTTTGTCTGAATATTATTGGTACTGGAACATTTATCATCATGATAATTTATTTTGATTATAATAATTTGTATCTTATGTATGAGTGCATGTGTGCGTTAGAGATAGCTTAGTTATTAAGGCTGGACTTGGTTGCTTAAATTTACATTATGAAAAAAAAGGAAATCAACTTTTCTACAGAAGTTTATAGTTCTTCGGACGAACTTGCATTGAATGATGCAGCACTATTAAAGGCCGCAAGGGCGGTAACTGTCCAGGCATATGCGCCTTACTCAAATTTTTTAGTTGGGGCAGTTGCACAGTTGGCAAATGGTAAAACCATTTCAGGAACTAACCAGGAGAATGCCGCTTACCCGGTTGGTATTTGTGCCGAAAGAGTGCTGCTTTCTGCGCTGGCATCACAATATCCGGGGGTTGCCATTGAAACGATCGCAATCAGTTATAATAACTTAAACGGTAAAAGTGCCCGCCCTATTTCACCTTGTGGAATTTGTCGCCAGAGCTTATGTGAATATGAAGATCGGGTAAAACATCCCATTCGGATTATACTGGGAGGAATGGAAGGAGAAGTGTACATAGTTGAAAAATCCAGCTATTTATTGCCGCTTTCATTTAATGCATCAGACCTTGATTAATTGATTAATGAAAAATAGGAATACAGTTCGAATATTGATGTAAGAAGAAGCCTGTCATCTCTGCCACATTTTTCTTATAAGCTTTAAGAGTTTAAATTCTTTAGGATTGTCCCCATTACGCTCATTATCGTTATTCGTTTCAAGAGTTACTGTTTCCATAACTTCCCATTCTTCTAAATTTGGTTGCACCAAGTCTGAACCACCCTTGTGAGGATTTTGCACATACCCCTTTGCAGCTTGCGGCAAATTGCTTTCACATTCTTTAGAACAAAGATTGGCCAACAATGGCAAAACGTCCGTCCCAACATTTAAGCTTATCCATAACTGATTAGTTTCAGTAAATGTCATGGGTTTATTGCAAACGCTACAATAAACATTTTCACCAAAATACTTTACGGAATTATTTTTCAAGCTTGGGAATGCCATTCTGTTTTTAAAATTCCCATAAAGTGTTCTTGTACTAACTCTACTATCCTTTAATTTTTTACAGTTAGTAATTTCAAAAGGAAACCAATGTAAATCATATGATGTGTAAGGGTCGAAATATTCTAATGATTCCATTTTTCCTATTTCAGGAGGAAGTCGCTTTAGTTTGCTGCCATACAGCCAAAGTTTTTTGACTTTCGTCAATTTTGCTATTGACTCTGGCAATGTGTGTATTTGTGAAAATAATTCTTGCCCAAGTTCTTCTAATGGTGAAAATTCGTCCTTGCCTTCATATGCGATTTTATCAACGTAGTTGCATAGTCGAATCCAAGCTTCAGATTTTCTGTCTTGAATGTCGTTTGATATGGCCATTATTCTGTTGTTCATTTAAAGAATTGAGTTTTGATTGCCACAACATGAATGATTGTATCGCTACCTATTAGTATGTTTATGATATCGGCGTATATACTTGTAAATTTTAAGATGAAAATATCGCTACTTAGTAACAGGAATATCAAGCTGTATAGTTACATCATCACCCACTTCAGCATCAGCTTTACCAATGCCAAAATCGGTGCGTTTTATTTTGAAGGAGCCTTTAAATGTACCTGATGATGCTTCCCCGGTAAAAGTAAATGGAATTGAAATTTCTTTAGAAATGCTTTTTGCTGTTAGCATACCAGTTGCCTCATAGCCATCTGCAGTTGCAGTAATTTTTGTAGAAGTAAAATTAATAGTTGGAAATGCTATGGCATCAAACCAGGATGCTGCCTGCAAGTGACCATTCCTTTTATCATTACCGGTGTTAATAGTAGCCACTTCAATATCGCATTTAAAAGATGAATTTGCCAGGTCATTTGCATCAAATAATATATCTCCCTTTACTCCTTTAAATTCACCTATCAGTTCTTGTCCATGTCCCTGCATTACAAATTTTACCTGTGATGTATCATTATTTATTTTCCAGTTAATAATTGCCTGTACAGTATAGGCCGTGGTTACTAAAAATGCCAGGCCGGTCAAAACGACTGCGAAAATTTTCTTCATATTAAATTATTTTTTTGAAAGATAATGAAGTGATATAATTTTCTGCAAAAACAAAAAGTTAAATTTCATGAAATAAACTTTGAACATGCTTTTTTTTACTGGTAATGTATTGCTGATCAGTTAGTATGTGCTTTATAATTATATTGAAAAATTTGGATGAATGTTTGCTGAATTGATTAAAATACAATTTCTTTGGAGCGGAAATAAAAGGAACTATGAGCACGGTAAAAAGTGAAACGAGATTTATAGAAAAAGCGATGAATGCTATAGCAGATCCTTGCCGATTGTCAATTCTACAGGAAATTTCCCGCAAGGGTGAAATATGTTGTGGAGATGTGCAGGGCCTAACCGGGCTTTCGCAACCAACCTGTTCTCACCACATTAAATTATTATCAGAAAGCGAATTAATTGAATGCCGCAAGGAAGGCAGAAACCATTTTTTTGCGATCAACAAAAATAATTTTAAGAAAGTCAGCTCCTACCTGGAAAGGTTTCATAAGGTATAAGACATCAAAACGTCCTCGTTAGGTTATCCAATTTTACAGCCATTTTTAACACCCTTGCCTGGCTGCAATAATATTACTTCATTGTTTTCATTGTATATACCCAGTACCAAACATTCGCTGAAAAAATTGGCAATTTGCTTTACCGGAAAATTAACAACGGCAATCACCTGTTTGTTTAAGAGTGCATCTTTTGAGTAATTATCAGTTATTTGTGCAGAAGATTTTTTAATGCCCAGGTCACCAAAATTAATGGTGAGTTGGTAAGCCGGTTTGCGGGCATTGGGAAAATCCTCAACCTGTATTACAGTGCCCACCCGCATATCCACTTTTTCAAAGTCATCTCATGAAATCATATCGCAATTGCTTTTTCTACGGCGTCAATATTTAGCTTGCCAAAAATATGTGGAAACTGTTCATTTACAGATGGAGCCAATTCATATTTTAACGGAGCGGTTAACTTACTTTCATTGATGTGTAATAATAAAAGATTGGCCTGGCCTTCGTAATAACGCCTTAATACGCCTGCAACCTGCCCTGCTTTACTTGCATGAATAAAACCTTCGGCGGCTAAAGAATCTGCTTCATAAAATCCCTGTTCTAAAGATTGCTGCCATTTTTCGGCGGTCACTACATGATAGATCATTCATCTAATAATTTAGCCAGCGTTAATAATTCCTCCATTTTATACCTGTTGCGATCATTGTCGAAACACTTGCTTAATTCTTCCAGCAGGAACTGTATAATTCTTTTATTGGTAAGCTTCCGAAAATAAGATGGAGTAGGAGGAACAGATATTCGTTTGAAATAATTTTCAACATCTTTATGTGAATAAATCTGGCCGTTCAGTGGGTCTATAAAAAAGTTTATTTTTTCTGCCGGGTTACCTTTCGGATTTGTAAACTGGTACTGAGGATCAAAATATGCTAAAATAAACTGGCGTGGAATGCTGGTAGCTTTTACAGGTATATCCAACAATTCACAAAGTATCAGGTACAAAATTCCATTACTGATCGCATTGCCTTTTTTTGTCTCCAGGGTTTTTGTAATCAGAAATTCCTCCGGCATATCGTACGCTATTTCTACACCCTTTTGTTTGTAATAATTATACAATATGCTGGTAATAACATTTATTTGTTCAAGCGGTGTGAGGTAGTTATTTAATTCCAGCCAAATATTTCTGCGGAGCTTCTCTATTTCCTGTAAGGCTTGTGCAGCCTGCATTTCGGGGTAATGATATTGGGCTGTTAACAATGCTCCTTGTAGCAATTCGCAACTGCCATTTTTCCAGTGAATAAAATCTTCTGTAAGGTCCCTAAAATGTAATTTATGAATGATTGATTCAATTCGCTCTTGTATATCTTCTTCAGGAGTGTTCTCCCACAAATTTTCAAGGTTGGGAATAATGGCCTTACCAAAAGAAATAATTTTTGTACTCACAGTACTATAAACCTCGTCGTCGGGATCATCAATTAAATGAAACAGGGCTGATATTTCTTTGTTTTCTACCAAGGTTTTATTTTGAACTGAAATTCGTTAAATGTTATTATAAAAAGAAGCTAAAATTTTCCACACCCGTGTAAAATTAATTTACAGGGTTGTGCAACTTTCAAGTTTACATCAAAACTAAATTAAGCAGTCTGCTCTACTAATCAAAACAGATTACAGTAAAAAAGTTTTCTATAGTTGTTAGATGATATAGTGCCACATTTGTTTGGCCGCTTTATGTAAAAACCCCATCATTATTTTAATGATGGGGTTTGATAATTTATTTGAAAAGAATGTTACTTTTTCTTTGCCGCGGCTTTTTTTGGAGCTGCTTTTCTAGCAGCAGATTTTTTCGCTGGCGCTTTTTTGTCAAATGCTTTTGGATCCTGCGACAAAATCATTTTCTTTATTTCTTCCAACTCAACGGTTGCCAATTCTTCCGGAGTGAATTTTGTGTTTGCTTTACTAAGACCGAGTTTTAGCATCTTTTTACCAATTCTAATAAAAGGCCCCCAGCGCCCGTTTTCAATTGAAATCTTTTCTTCCGGCCACTGACGAATATACCGGTTGGCTTCTTTTTCAATTTTTTTCACGATCAGTTCATCACAATCTTTCTGTGTAAGTGTATCAAAATTATAGGCCCGCGGTATGTTAATAAACATATCGTTCCATTTTATGAATGGCCCAAATCTACCCTTGCCTTTTGTTACTGGTTTTTCTTCATACCAGGCAATCGGCGCATCTTCTACTTGTTTGGCATTTATGATCTGAATAGCCCTTTCAAGATCAACGGAATTAATATCTTCTCCCTTAGGAATAGAAATAAATTGTTCGCCCCATTTTACATAAGGTCCAAACCGGCCAATGTTAACGCTCACTTCCAGGTTATCATGTTCACCCAGACTGAGTGGTAATTTAAACAACTCCAACGCTTCTGCCAGCGTGATGGTTTCAATACTTTGACCGGCTTTTAGTTTTGCAAATTGTGGCTTTTCTTCATCTGTTTGTGCCCCTATTTGTACCATTGGCCCGTATCTTCCCATTCTTGCCAGTATGGGCTTACCATTTTCATCTGCACCCAGTATCCTTTCCCCAACAGCTCTTTCAGCATTTTCAAGCGTGTATTCAACACCCGTATGAAATGGTTTATAAAAATCCTTCACCATAGTGTTCCATTCCATTTTCCCTTCGGCAATCTCATCAAATTCTTTTTCAATGTTTGCGGTAAAGGAATAATCCATCACTTTGTCAAAATGCTGATTCAAAAAATCTGTAACCACCAGGCCGAGGTCTGTTGGAAAAAGTTTAGATTTTTCAGCACCGGTATTTTCCTGCTCCATCATTTTTTCGATGATGTCATTCTTCAATTTCAGAATGCGGAAATTTCTTTTTGTGCCTTCCTTATCTTTCTTTTCTACATAAGTTCTTTTGATGATGGTAGAAATAGTAGGAGCATAAGTACTTGGCCTTCCTATTCCGAGTTCCTCTAATTTTTTAACAAGTGATGCTTCCGTATATCTTGCAGCATGTTTTGTAAAACGCTCGGTGGCGGTCATTTGGTTAAATGCCAGCTCTTGTCCAACTGTAAGATTAGGCAACCTGCTTTCTGTTTCTTCTTCACCTTCTTCATCATCACTGCTTTCCAGGTAAACTTTTAAGAAACCGTCAAATTTCAATACTTCACCGGTAGCGGTAAGGTCTTCATTATTGGTACTTATTTTAATTTTAGCAGTTGTTTTTTCAAGCTCTGCATCACTCATTTGTGAGGCAATGGTGCGTTTCCAGATCAGGTCGTACAAACGATTTAATTCAGGATCATTTACCGAATGATTCTCCATGTAAGTAGGCCTGATGGCTTCATGGGCTTCCTGTGCACTTTCACTTTTATTTTTGTAAGTACGTACCTGCAAATATTTGTCGCCAAAACTATTTTTAATCTCCGACTTAATGCCATCCATTGCCGTTTCTCCCAGATTTACACTATCCGTTCTCATGTACGTGATCTTTCCACTTTCGTATAGTTTTTGTGCAAGTAACATGGTTTTACTTACGCCATATCCTAGTTTTCTACTGGCTTCCTGTTGTAGGGTAGAAGTGGTGAAAGGTGCTGCCGGTGTGCGTTTTCCGGGCCTTACCTGTATATCTCTAACAGTATATTTTGCCCCGATGCAAGAGTTTAAAAATTTCTCCGCATCTTCTGATACATCAAATTTATTTCCTTCTGCTTTAAAATTTACGGACCGGTTACTGTTATCAGTGGCGGTAAAAAATGCATCAATTTTAAAACTGCTGGCAGAAGTAAAATGGTTGATTTCGCGTTCTTTTTCTGCGATTAATTTTACAGCCACACTCTGAACCCTGCCTGCGCTCAGGCCGCCGCTCATGCCAATTTTTCTCCACAAAACGGGGCTCAATTCAAAACCCACAATCCTGTCAACAACTCGCCTTGCCTGTTGTGCATTCACAAGGTTCATGTTGATGAGTCGTGGATTTTGCACCGCTTTTTGAATGGCCGGTTTAGTGATTTCATGAAAGACGATACGCTTGGTAGTTTTTGGATCGAGTTTTAATACTTCGGCCAAATGCCAGCTGATGCTTTCTCCCTCACGGTCCTCATCCGATGCCAGCCAAACTTCTTCGCTATTTTTTGCATATGCCTTCAGATCTTTAACCACACGTTCTTTTTCTGCCGGAACAATATATTTGGGCTTAAAATTATTATTGATATCTATGCCCATATCATTTTTTTCCAGGTCGCGTATGTGCCCGAAACAACTTCTTACTTCAAAGTCCTTTCCTAAAATTCCTTCAATGGTTTTAGCTTTTGCAGGGGACTCAACTATTAACAGATTCTTCGCCATAAATGAATTTTATAAGAGTTTTCAAACCTAAAACTTATAGAAACAGATTATTTTTTTGTTTTAATTAAGATATTTATTGTTGCTCAAACCGCTTGATGGCATTGAGTTTCACTATTAAATATTAAAAATTATGGCAACATAAATGTCACCAACTAATACTGCAATATTACTTTAAAATTGAAAACCCAACATAAATTGTACGAATCGTTAAGTGATCAGGAACTGGTTAAAGAAATTCCAGCACCTTTTTTTTTATTGAAAAATCACCATAAATTTTGCGGTGGCCGAGTCCTTTGGTGATGATAAATTGTATGTTAGGAAAATTTTGATCTTTTACTTTTAACGCATCTGTCAATGGGGTAATATCGTCGTCTTCATCATGTATCCACAAGGTTTGCCCCTTTACATGTTGAATGGCTCGGTTGATAGAATACCATTCGGTAGGTTGCCCACCTTTATCATAAATAATGCTGTCAAATTCTTTTCGCACATCCGGGTCATGTAATTTCAACATTTTAAAAGCACTATCCACGGCGGTCTTGGTTTCTGTTGCAGGGGCAATCAATACTATTTTTGTTTGTTCGTTTCCAGGAATTTTTTCAAGGGCAAGGCTGAGTGCCATCCCACCAAAAGAATGCGCCAGAAAAGCGTTGATTGGTCCATATAAACGCAGCACTTCTTCTATCATTTCCCGATACTCAACTGCATTAATTGTACTTCCTTCACTACTTCCATGTGCCGGGGCATCAAATGCAAGTACTTCGTACCCTTTTTCAATCAATGGAGTAATGTATTGGTGAAACTTGTGGGCCGCCGAGCCCATACCATGTAGAATAAGTACTTTCTGAGGTTTGTTATGGTTCCAGCGAAAACCATTTATCTTTAGTCCGTTAAGCACAAAATGTAACGGCTCTGCTGTTTTAAAAATTACAGGTGTTCTTTCCCCGGTTTTCATGAATGGGGTGCAAAAAAGATCAAAAGCTTTTTCCGCCGCCTTTCTTTTAGATACCATGGAGAGCATTTTAAATTTGGTACGTAAAAATCCGATTGCTATTTTTTGCTTTAATTTCATTTCATCAAAGATACAATTATGAAGGTAGTAATTATTGGAGCTGGCAATGTTGCCAGTGTTTTGGGACGGTTAATCAAGAATGCAGGGTATGACGTAATACAGGTAGTTAGCAGGCAAATTGGCCATGCGGCAATACTTGCAGATGAACTTGGTGCTGAGTATACGGATCAAAACGGTGCCTTAAATATGAAAGGCGACATTTACCTGGTTGCAATTACCGATAGTGGCATCAACGAAATTCATAATTGTTTTCAATTAGAAGGGAAATTAGTGATGCATACGGCGGGTTCTGTTTCGATAGATGCGCTGGCAAAAGCTTCTACCCGTCATGGTGTTTTGTATCCACTTCAAAGTTTGCGGAAAGAGAATTATCATCTTTACCAGGATATACCAATTTTGGTAGATGGCAATACAGAGGAAACGGTTGCTGAAATTGAACAATTTGCATTGAGCATTTCATCATCCGTAGAAAGGGCAAATGATGAAGCCCGTTTAAAATTGCATCTTGCCGCAGTTATTGTAAATAATTTCACCAATCATATGTATGAACTTGCAGCAGACTATTGTGAAAAATCAGGAGTCAATTTTAAAATGTTGCAACCATTGATTGAAGAAACGGCATTAAGGCTACGGGATCATTCACCTGTAGATATGCAAACAGGGCCTGCTATCCGAAAAGATATTACTACGCTGGATAGGCACCTGCGTGAATTGGCTGCTTATCCTAAACTCCGCAATGTGTATTTAAAAATTACAGATAGTATCATGAACAATTAGTGTTAAGTTAAGTACAGAGTGACTTGTTTTATTACACAAATTTTAAAACCCCGATTACACGGATTACTTTAACTTATTGATGAGTTAGTGTAATTCGTAATAATTCGTGTAATAAGGTTTACATCAAAACATATCTAAAGTCGCACTTCAAATTATTTCCAGGGATACACTACATCTGTTTGAACTTTGTAAGGGTTTTTTGGGCGTCCTGTGCTATCATCCGGGGCATCTACATAAATTGCGTAGGGGGGATTTTTTAATTTCTTTTTGCGTTCTTTCAGCAATGTATCCAGCACATCATATGCCTGGGGCAGCAAGTCATAGGGTCCATAAAAATGAGCAACCAGTACACTGTCTATTCCTGTTTCTTTTATAAATACTTCGGGAATTGATTTAGCGGGTTTTTTATTTACAGGTAAACCGGCTTCAAAAAAATATGGAGGTTTCTGCGACTTAAACCAGGCCATCGGCATTCCCGTTACTTTAAGTTTATTGCCGCTGATTATGGTTGCCAGTTTTACGTCATATATTTCTGCAAGTTTTAAACTTACTCTTTCCGGCGTCAAAGCACTGTCTTTCATTGTTAACACAATTCTTTTAACAGAAACTGTATCATCTATATTTATTACTGGCCCTCTCTTAGTTTCAACTACAGGTTTTTCAGCCACCACAGTGTCTTTGGGAACAATAATTTCGTTTTTTTTACTTTCACTGTTGTTGCAGGATGCACCAAATATCAACATGCAGCCATAAGCAGCCATCAAATAAAAAAAGTTGGGTTGTTTCATAAAATAGCAATTACAGTTTTAAATTAGAACGTTAAAATAGTCAAATGAATTACTTTACCCAAGTAAATTAATTAGTAATATGTTTTATGTTGAATAATAATCAGCTTCGTGGCAACCTATTTTTACCCGTAAATTTCAGTTTGATTGTTGAGATTGTATGCGGAAGCAGATACAGTGTAGGTATCAGGCTTTACGCAGTTTTTAATCGGATGATATTCAAACTAAGTTTTCCTAAAATGGTAATTCTACAGTAGGTTTGCAGCCCGAACTTTGCAAGTATGTACACAATCACTTATAAATTTGAACAAAAGGGTCTTTCGCCAATAACCCTTGAGAATATTGAAGATGGCCAATCCTTATTGGAAGTGGCCTTATTAAATGACATTGATCTTCATCACAATTGTGGTGGCGTATGCGCCTGCAGCACTTGTCACGTGTATGTTGAACAAGGCGATGAATCTTTAGAAGAATTATCAGATAAAGAAGAAGATTTTATTGACAGGGCGGTAAATCCACGCATTAATTCAAGACTAGGTTGCCAGTGTGTTTTACAGGAAGGTGATGGTAATATTGTTGTTACACTTCCTGATCAATCGCAATTTTTAGGAGAATAAAATTATTATTCAATGGCTAATTATCAAATTACTAAAGCCATAAATTTTTAATTTCGAAATTTTTTAATTCTTATTATGACGTTTGAACCACCAATTAACTGGAACGATTATGAAGATATAGCAATGAAGCTATACGAACGTTTTGGAGATGATTTTGGAGAAAGCAAGATTTATCGCATTCGTTTTACCGACCTACACAAATGGGTACTGGATATCCCTCGTTTTGAAGGTAAGGCGGAGCAAAGCAGCGAGGGACATTTGGAGATGATCCAAAGCAGCTGGGTGTATGAATGGAGAGATAATCAAAAATAATTTTTATTGATAGCCGCAATTTTTATTGCGGCTTCTTCAATTACAACTATCCTCAACTTTTTTCAATCAATGAATATTTTACATTTATTCAAACCTGTTACCACTTTTATATTTGATGTAGATGGCGTATTGGCAACTGATATACTGGTAATACTTGCAGGTGGCGATATGGCCCGTAACATGAATAGCAAAGATGGTTACGCATTGCAACTGGCAGTTAAAAAAGGTTACCGGGTAGCAATTATTTCCGGGGGAAATTCAGAGGCAGTTCGACAAAGACTTGAAAGACTGGGTATAAAAGATGTGTTTTTGGGTGTACATAACAAAAAGGAAGTGATGATTGAATATGTTCAAAAACATCAGCTTCAATGGAGCGAAATACTTTACATGGGCGACGATATTCCCGACTATGTTGTTATGCAAATGGTGGGATTGCCTTGTTGCCCTGCCGATGCGGTTCCTGAAATTAAGCAGATATCCCGCTATATTTCGGGTCTTGAAGGTGGCAAAGGTTGTGGAAGAGATGTAATTGAAAAAGTTCTAAAATTAAATGGACACTGGGATTTGGACACTACTGTAACATCCAAATAAATTTTATCCTCAAAAGGGAAGCTGTTTGATAGTTGGGCACAATGCTTAATTTAGCAGCAGATAACAGCACATGAAATTATTATCCGCCTTTTTTCGATTAATTCGCTGGCCCAATCTTATTTTCATTGCGCTTACGCAACTGCTGTTTTATTATTGCATTATAGTACCTTCTTTACCTCCGGCTTATTATGCACTTCAATATAAATTAACAACACCGGTTTTTTACCTGTTGGTTGTTGCATCTATATTAATTGCCGCTGCTGGATACATCATCAATGATTATTTTGATATCAACATCGACCAGGTTAATAAGCCTGATAAAATGATTATTCAAAAGATCATCAACAGAAGATGGGCAATTTTCTGGCACCTGTTTATTACGTTTGCCGGCCTGCTTGTTAGTTTGTACGTTTCTATTAAAACAAGTTTTATTATTGTAATAGCTAATAGCGTTTGTGCATTGCTGCTATGGGTTTATTCTACCACATTTAAAAAGAAACTGCTCTCAGGAAATATCATCATTTCCGGTTTAACTGCCTGGACGATCATGGTGCTTTATTTTGCCACCAATACCACTTTAACTTTAAGTCCTTTTATTAGAACCGGTTTGCATTCGGGCATGCAGTCTATTTACAAATATGCTGTTTTATATGCAGGCTTTGCATTTATCATTTCACTGATAAGAGAAGTGGTAAAAGATATTGAAGATATGAATGGTGATAGCCGATACAATTGTAAAACGATGCCCATTGTTTGGGGAGTGCCTGCTGCAAAAGTCTTTGTAGGTGTATGGCTGGTAGTTTTAATTGGAGCTTTGTTAGTGGTGCTCATATATGTATTTCAATTAGGTTGGTGGATTAGTGCATTGTATGCATTGCTGGTTGTGGTAGTTCCATTAGCCTGGTTATTAAAACAATTTTATCAGGCCCAAACTGCCCCGGAATATCATCGCATCAGTACATTGGTAAAGGTTATTATGTTAGCAGGCATAGTTTCAATGCTATTGTTTAAAACACATGCCTGAAATTACTGACAGCATTAATTTTTTTTCAACTTTATAGTAATCAATCAATACTTAGATGGCAGCAATTCAACCAATCATTTTGGCATCTCAATCTCCACGCCGCAAACAATTACTGGAGTGGGCAGAGGTTAATTTTGAAATTATAATAAAAGAAACAGATGAATTATATCCTTCTCATCTTTCAGTGCAGGATATCGCCATTTATATAGCAAGAAACAAAGCATTGGCTGTACAGGCAAGTCAGCAAATAACCAAACCCATATTGGCAGCAGATACCATTGTAGTGTTGGGCAACCGGGTAATAGGTAAGCCAACAGACCGTGAACATGCCATTGCAATTCTCAAAGATCTTTCCGGTGAAAAGCACCATGTAATTACCGGAGTAGTGATTTTACACAATGGAAAAGAAATAGCTTTTGCAGATACGACTGAGGTTGAATTTCATCAACTCAGCTCCGAAGAAATTGTATTTTATGTTGATAAATATAAACCCTACGATAAAGCGGGTGCCTATGCTATACAAGAATGGATAGGCGTAGTGGGCATCAAATCGGTAAACGGAGATTTTTACAATGTAATGGGTTTGCCAGTGAGCAGGGTAGTACAGGAACTTCAAAAACTTACACCGATGTAGCAATTAAATGGATAAATAGTTAAATTGTTGAAATGAAAATATTAAATTAGTACGGCTTTCTCTAAAGCCCGATCATTTCCGCACCTTTCTTAAAACTATTTTCCATGACAGAGCGACTGCTTCAATACATCTGGCAATTCCAGTATTTCAATAAAAATGAATTAACAACTTCCGACGGAGAACGGCTATCCATCTTAAACCCAGGCACTTTAAACACTAACCAGGGGCCAGATTTTTTGAATGCCCGGATATTGGTGAATGATACCATTTGGGTAGGCAATATCGAATTGCACATACAGTCATCGCAATGGAACGATCATCAGCATAGTAAAGACTCCAATTATAAAAATGTAATTCTGCATGTAGTTTGGATGAATGATGTTTCGTTAAATCTTCTTTTCCCTGCATTAGAGCTACAGTCAAAGGTTTCCAATTTATTACTAACCAGGTACCAGGAGTTGATGGAGACCAAATCTTTTATCCCTTGCGAAAAAATGATTCACCAGGTTGATCCCATTGTGTGGATATCGTGGAAGGAAAGATTGATGATAGAAAGATTTCAGCAAAAAGCAATCAATATAGCAGGTTACCTGGTACAAAACAATAATCATTGGGAAGAAACTTTCTGGTGGTTGATAGCCCGGAATTTTGGTATAACGGTTAATAGCGATGCCTTTGAAAAAATTGCCCGTTCATTACCCTTAAGTGTACTTGCAAAACACAAAAATCAAATTCATCAAACTGAAGCACTTTTATTTGGACAGGCAGGCTTGCTGGAAACTGACTTCCAGGAAGATTATCCCAACATGTTGAAAAAGGAATATCTTTTTTTTAAGAAAAAGTATAAACTGCAACCCATACAAATTCCATTACACTTTTTACGAATGCGGCCATCCAATTTTCCGACTGTCAGGCTGGCTCAATTGGCAATGCTTATACACAACAGCATTCATTTATTTTCAACTATAAAAGAAGCTGTACATTTAAAAGAAGTAAAGCAATTACTTGCTGTTACAGCCAATGATTACTGGCATTATCATTACCGGTTTGATGAATCAACAAAAAGAAGAGAAAAGAACCTGGGACTACAAACGGTAGATACGCTCATTATAAATACAGTGTTGCCATTGTTGTTTGCCTATGGCCAACATCACAAGGAACAGGTGTTTAAGGATAAAGCGCTATCATGGCTTGAACAATTAGCAGCCGAAAAAAATAAAATCACCAATGGTTTCAGCAGACTCGGTGTTGAAAATATAAATGCATTGGATTCCCAGGCGCTCATACAATTAAAGCACCGGTATTGCGATGAAAAGCGTTGTCTTGAATGTGCAATAGGAAACAAAATCCTTAAGCAGGAGAAATAAAAAGCTAACTGGCGGAATAGTATTTTTTACTATTTAATCAGTTGGCTAAAGTTTTATTCATACATCCGTACCGTTCATTAAAATCGTAGGTAAATTTATTGATAGCTTATTGCTAAAACGATATCGGGGTGAAGGCTTTTTACAACAGGGCAATTGTCACCAATTCTTTGTAAAATGATTTTATCCTTTTCTTCAAGCACCAGGCCGTCCGGAAATTTAACTTTAACATCAATTTTAGAAATTCTCCTGGGTTCGGTAGCCATGTGTTTTTGAACGTCAACGGATAACCCTTTTAGTTCTATGTTCATGTCTGTAGCCTTTATTGCCATTGTAGTTGCCATGCAGGTTGCAAGCGCAGTGCATACTGTATCAGTGGGAGAAAATCGTTCACCTTTACCGCGGTTGTCAGTGGGAGCATCTGTTTCAATCATTGATCCGCTCTGTAAATGGGTGGCATTGCATCTTAAATCACCTTGGTATTGAATCGTTGCTGTCATTGTACTATTTTTGTATAAATTTACTGAAGTAAAAAGCTATTATGCGTAAAATATTTTTTATTTGCCTGGCGATTATTGTTGCATTGCCTTCATTTGCTCAGAAAACTAAAAAGGAAAAAAGAGATGAAAGAAAGCAAAGAATAAATGAATTGATCAAACAAGAAGAAGAAGGAGTAATTGCCTATCATAAGGAAACTGCTTTTGGTATAAAATTAAACTCCGACGGTTACGGTGCCTTCCTGGAATTTGGAAGGGCAAAATCTGTACAGAAAGCCTTGCTGTTTCAATTAGAAATCAGCGAAAGAAAACACCCCAAAGAAGAAAAGCAAACAAATATATCCATCCCCACAGCTCCGTTTATTTTTGGGAAGGTCAATTATTTTTATCCTGTAAAACTTGGTGTACAACAGCAAATTTTATTAGGTAATAAAATCAACAGGAACGGGGTAAGTGTTACAGGGAATATTGGCGGTGGCATTTCTCTTGCATTATTGCGGCCCTACTTTCTGGAAGTAAATGACATTACCAATGGTAATCGTAAATATATCAGGTACGAAAGTTCGGATAGTTCCATATTTGTTAGTCCCGGCGACTTACAGGCGCTACAAGTTTCAGGTTCCGGATTAGGTAAGGGATGGAGCAGCATGACAGTTACTCCCGGATTATATACTAAACTTGCACTTCGGTTCGACTATGGCAGATTTAATGAAATGGTGAATGCATTAGAAGTAGGTATTTCTGCGGATTTTTATTCCAAAAAGGTTCCACAGATTGTTTATGTTGCTCCGAAGCAATTCTTTTTTGGTGCTTACGTAACTATCATGTTCGGCAGGCGCAAATAGATCAGGCAAGATGTTCTTTTAAATTTTAATTTTTATTCAATGATAGAATTACCGGTATTGGATGGTGTTGTAGAGCAAAATCAGGAAGTTTCCCCGCTTAAAAAGCCGAACTGGCTTCGAGTTAAATTGCCAATTGGCGAAGAATACAAACACGTAAGAGGCTTAGTTGATCAGCATAAATTACATACAATTTGCGAAAGTGGTAATTGCCCCAATATGGGCGAATGCTGGGGTGAGGGCACCGCAACCTTTATGATTTTGGGTAATATTTGTACACGTAGTTGCGGGTTTTGTGCGGTAGCAACCGGTCGGCCCGACCCGGTGGATTGGGATGAACCACAACGTGTAGCGGAAGCCATTCACCTGATGAAAGTAAAACACGCGGTTGTTACGTCTGTAGACAGGGACGAAATTAAAGATGGTGGTAGCATTGTTTGGTACAATACCATTAAGGCTATCAAGGCTTTAAATCCAAACACTACGTTAGAAACCCTGATTCCTGATTTTAAAGCTGAAGCTGAAAATATTCAACGCATTATTGATGCTGCTCCTGAAGTGGTTTCTCATAATATTGAAACCGTAGAAAGGCTTACCAAAGAAGTACGTATACAAGCTAAATACTGGCGTAGTATGGAAACCCTGCGTATTTTAAAACAGGGTGGCATGCGTACTAAAAGTGGTATCATGCTTGGACTTGGTGAAACAAAGGAAGAAGTTATTGAAACCATGCAAAACCTGCGTGACAGCCATGTAGACGTTATTACAATTGGTCAATACTTACAGCCAAGCAAAAAACATTTGCAGGTTCAACGTTTTGTACATCCCGACGAATTTAAAGAATTAAGAGAAATAGGATACAATATGGGATTTGATTATGTTGAAAGTGGCCCGTTGGTTCGCTCATCTTACCACAGCGAAAAGCATGTGATAGCGGGTTGGGGCAGAAACAAATGGGAAGCTGAAAAAGCATTGTAAGGATAATAAATTTATAAAAAGCCATGGAGAGATCCATGGCTTTTTACGTGATGGGATAAGATTGTTTTCGGCGGTAGCTCAAACGATCAATGTTATTCAGTCACCAATTTTAGCCACATAGTGGCTGCCTGTTTATAGAAAATAGTAACAAAAAAATACGATAGACTCCATAGGAGTCTCCTATTTTCAAAGGTGACTAATATGGTTCTGATTACGTTAATTTTTTTTAGTATAAGCAAGAGTTCCTGCCGACGCTTCACTGTATGACATTAACCGGGCGATCCAATACTTACATGTTAATTTTTTCCGCTTCAAATAAAAAAATTTTCTAAATCAGGATTCCATACTATATTTGTCCACTAATTCTATAGACTTATATTAATTATGGCTACAAATCCTCAAATAATGTATATGTGTAAGTGTTGCAGCTTAATTCGCTGCTGCTGATAAGCACAATAGCCAAATCATTTCTCCGGTATTTTTTTCTCCAATAATTTTTACAATTAAAAATGAATCAACAACAGCAAAGCATCACTCAATTACTCCACCAGTCAGGTGGACTAAGCATTTCTTCGTTTTTGAAAGTATTGACAGAAAAGTTCCCGGGGAAAGTTACGTTTTCAACAAGTTTTAGTTTTGAGGATCAGGTAATCTCTCATGAGATTTTAAGCAATCAGCTGCCAGTAAAAATTTTCACGTTGGATACCGGCCGCCTGTTTGCCGAAACATATTCTGTTTGGAGCAGCACCAACGCCATGTATCAAACCAATATTGAAGCATATTATCCCAACCAGGATGCATTACAAACTTTTGTAGGAGCCAACGGACCCAATTCATTTTATGAATCAGTTGCCAACAGGAAATCATGTTGTGGAATCCGCAAAGTTGAGCCGCTTAAAAGGGCACTTGCCGGTAACGCAATTTGGGTAACAGGTTTAAGGGCAGAGCATTCATCAGATAGAAAAGATTTGCCCATGCTGGAATGGGATGAGTTAAACCAGGTAATAAAATATCATCCCATCATTAACTGGACTACAGAAGACGTAAAAAATTATATTCAAAAAAACAGGGTGCCATATAATCCGCTACATGATCGTGGATTTGTCAGCATTGGTTGTGCACCTTGCACCAGAGCTATTCAACCAGGCGAAGATTTTAGAGCCGGCAGATGGTGGTGGGAAGACGCCGACAAAAAAGAATGCGGCTTACATGTACACGACACAACAACAAAGAGTAACCTTACCGTAAAACCTTAAATTATTTTAAAATTATTATATGTCAACAGAAGCAGTAGAAGATAGAGGTAACAATGTTTCAGGAGAGGGTGTTCATTACCTGGATTATCTTGATCAATTGGAATCAGAATCGATTCATATTTTCAGGGAAGTAGCGGGTCAGTTTGAACGTCCGGCTTTATTATTTTCAGGCGGTAAAGATTCTATTGTGTTGGTTCACCTTGCTTTAAAAGCCTTTCGTCCGGGTAAATTTCCTTTCCCGTTGGTGCATATTGATACCGGCCATAATTTCCAGGAAGCATTGGATTACAGGGATTCATTTGTAAATGAAATCGGTGAAAAACTCATCGTTAGAAATGTAGAAGATACCATCAAAGAAAAACATCTTACCGAACAAAAGGGAAAGTTTGCCAGCAGAAATGCGTTGCAGACTTTTACACTACTCGACACAATTGAGGAATTCAAATTTGATGCATGTATAGGCGGTGCCCGCCGAGATGAAGAAAAAGCCAGGGCTAAAGAAAGAATTTTTTCTGTACGAGATGAGTTTGGCCAGTGGGATCCAAAACTGCAACGCCCCGAATTATGGAACACCTATAATGGAAGAATTCATAAAGGTGAAAACGTACGGGTTTTCCCAATCAGTAACTGGACAGAACTGGATATCTGGAATTATATCCGCAGAAATAAAATTGAGTTGCCATCCATCTATTTCGCCCACGACAGGGAAGTATTGGAATACCAGGGACAGTTAGTAGCAACTTCAAAATTTATTCAGTTGGATGAAACGGATAAAGTATCTGTAAAAAAAGTAAGGTACAGAACAGTTGGAGACATGACCTGTACTGCGGCTGTAGAATCAAGTGCTGATAGCATTGATGATATCATTAAAGAAATTATTGCAACCAAAACCAGCGAACGCGGCGAAACCAGAATTGATGATCGGGTAAGCGAAGCTGCAATGGAAGACAGGAAAAAGGGTGGATACTTTTAACCCGGAAGCCCCGGCCCCTAAAGGGGAGTAGGGCAGGTTCTTTTATAACCAGGAGATTATTTTTAAACCAGCAGTATTTTAAACAAATTAAATACTGTACAAAACTAAGTTCCCCTTTAGGGGACAGGGGCTAATATGGACATTCTAAGATTTATAACCGCAGGTAGTGTTGATGACGGAAAAAGTACATTGATCGGACGTTTATTGTACGACAGTAAATCCATCATGATTGATCAGTTGGAGGCAATTGAAAAACAAAGTAAGAACAAAGTTGATGGGGAAATTGACCTGGCTTTATTGACAGATGGATTACGTGCTGAAAGAGAGCAAGGCATTACCATTGATGTTGCCTATAAATACTTCTCTACGCCCAAACGCAAATTTATTATTGCTGATGCACCAGGTCATACGCAGTACACCCGCAATATGGTTACGGGTGCTTCCAACTCCGATCTGATTATTATTTTGGTAGATGCCCGCAATGGCGTTTCAGAACAAACAAGAAGGCATTCAATCATTGCCTCATTGCTCGATATGCCACATGTAGTGGTTGCTATCAATAAAATGGATCTTGTAAATAATTCACAGGATGTATTCAACAACATTGTGATCGACTATTCCGCCGTGGCAACTTCACTAGGATTAAAAGATATCACTTACATACCTATGAGCGCAATTAATGGCGATAATATTGTTGAAAAATCTCCCAATTTTCCATGGTACGACGGAGTGTCGTTGTTGCACCTGCTTGAAAATGTAGAAGTAAAAAATGACATCAATTATACCGATGCCAGGTTCCCGGTACAATATGTTATCCGTCCGCAAACAGATGTATTGCACGACTATCGGGGCTATGCCGGAAAAGTAATCAGTGGCATTTATAAAAAGGGCGATTCAATTGTTGTACAACCATCCGGGTTAACAAGTGTAATCAGCAATATTGAAATTGGTGGCAAAGAAGTAGCAGAAGCTTTTGCACCACAAAGTGTGGTACTCCATCTTCAGGATGATATTGACATCAGCAGGGGAGATGTAATTGTAAAAAGTGACAACCTGCCTTCGGTAGAAAATGAACTGGATGTATTGCTTTGCTGGATGGGCAATAAACCTTTAAAAGAAGGCAATAAATACTTACTACAAATTAACAGCAGGGTTGTAAAAGCAGTGGTAAAAGAAATAGAATATAAGTTGGACGTAAACTCATTGCTAAAGGAACCGGCACCCGAGCAGGCGCAATTAAATGATATCGTTAAAGTAAAAATTAAAACGGCATCGCCAGTAACATTTGATTCTTACAAAAAATTAAGGGAGAATGGTGGAGCTATTTTAATTGACGAAACAAGCAATGTAACGGTGGGTGCCTGTATGATTCAATAGTTTTAATTTTAAGGTTTTTTATTTTAAGTTAACAAAGAATCATCCACCAACATGAGCAACGGAAATTTTATTAATAAACTGCATATTAAACGCCAGCAATGCGTTCGGTCTTTTCCTGACAAGGAATTGGCAACGGAATTTATTGATGGCTTTTTTGAATTTTTATTCATACCTGAAAAGCAAAAGAAATTATCGGAGTATGAAATGTCAAAGGAGTTTGAATCGTACAAAAGTCATTTGTCAACATTGATTTATGATGTAGTAAATGACGGAGATCAAACGCAACAAATAACAAACGAGTTTTTTGAAGACATCGAAAATATTTATGACGCACTGCTGAAGGATGCGGCGGCTATCATGAAATTTGACCCGGCTGCAGAATCGCTGGATGAGGTGCTGGTGGCTTATCCCGGGTTTTATGCTACAGCCGTTCATCGGTTTAGTCATAAGCTTTGGAAGGCTGGTGTAAAAATTTTGCCAAGGGTTTTTGCAGAATATGCACACGGTAAAACTGGTATTGATATTCACCCCGGCGCTAAAATAGGGGAATCATTTTTTATCGACCATGGCACCGGTATTGTAATTGGCGAAACCACCCTGATTGGCGACAATGTAAAAATTTACCAGGGTGTTACCCTGGGCGCATTGAGTGTAAATAAACAAGAAGCCAGAACAAAAAGGCATCCAACAATTGAAGACAATGTGATCATATATTCAGGGGCAACCATCCTGGGTGGCGAAACCATAATTGGTCACGATAGTGTGATTGGCGGAAACGTTTGGCTCACCAACAGTGTGTTACCACATTCAATTGTGTATCATAAAAGTGAGGTGAGTATCAGGGATAAAAATCCTTTGCCGGATGTGTTGAATTTTGTGATTTAATGTTAGGTCTTCTAAAGAGAAACTGGTTTTAATTAAAGTTTTTTTTGTATCAGGCAGTAGCGTTTCATGGCATCATCGTTGCGTCGCACACTTATACTGCATACCATTTGTCAACATAAAAAATTAAAATAGCATTCTTAAATCAACAACTCCGGTTAAAAAAAGCAAGGAGCAAAATACATAAGATGAAAGCAAATAATATTTTAGAAACAATCGGCAATACACCGCACGTAAGAATCAATAATTTATTCGGCGACAAAAATGAAGTGTGGATCAAACTGGAAAAAACAAATCCCGGAGCAAGTATTAAAGATCGTATCGCATTGGCAATGATTGAAGATGCAGAGCAAAAAGGAATATTGAATAAAGACAGTGTAATTATTGAACCAACTTCTGGTAATACAGGAATTGGTTTGGCAATGGTAGCTGCCGTTAAAGGTTATAAAATTATTTTGGTTATGCCCGAAAGTATGAGCATTGAACGTCGTCGTTTAATGGCTTTATACGGAGCGGAGTTTGTATTAACGCCCCGGGAAAAAGGTATGAAAGGCGCCATTGAAAAGGCAGGCGAACTTGAAAAAGAAATACCAAACGGATGGATGCCTCAGCAATTCGACAATCCGGCAAATACAGAAATACACCGTACAACATCAGCGCAGGAAATATTGAAAGACTTCCCTGATGGGCTTGATTATTTAATTACCGGCGTAGGAACCGGCGGCCATATAACCGGAGTTGGTGAAGTGTTGAAAAAGCATTTTCCTAACCTGAAAGTTTTTGCAGTAGAACCTGAATTATCACCTGTTTTGGCAGGGGGGGCACCAGGCCCACATCCCATCCAGGGAATTGGAGCAGGCTTTGTGCCTTCCATTCTTAATACAGCAATGTTGGATGGTATCATTGCAGTTTCCAAAGAAGAAGCGTATGACTATGCACAACGCATCGCAAAAGAAGAAGGTATTTTGGTAGGTATTTCAACAGGTGCTTCATTGGCGGCAGTTGCTAAAAAGCTGGCTGAAATTCCGGCAGGAGCAAAAGTGTTGACGTATAATTATGATACCGGTGAAAGATATTTATCCATCGAAGGATTATTTTAAATAATGGCCTGGCGGTTGCTAGATTTTCGCCAGGTATTTTTGTAAATATATAATCTACTAAAACAGTAGACTTACATGAGTAACAATATACAACATAAAGGAAAAGTAATACTTGCAGGTGCAGGTTGTGGCGATCCCGAATTGATAACGGTGAAGGCAGCCCGGTATCTTAAAATGGCGGATGTAATATTAACCGATCGCCTGGTTAGCAAAGACATACTCAGGGAGCACGCAAATGAAAAAGCCGAGATTATTTATGTAGGCAAGCAATGCCGCCGTGGTTTTAGCACCCCTCAAAAAAGTATCAATGAACTGATTGTACAGTTTGCGCAGGAAGGCAAGCTGGTAGTGCGTTTAAAAGGTGGGGATGTATCTGTCTTCTCCAACATACTTGATGAACTCGAAGCAATTGTGGCCAACAATATTCCTTATGAAATAATACCTGGTGTTACTGCTGCTTTAGGTGCAGCAGCATACGCCGGAATGCCACTTACTGCCAGGGGATTTGCCACTGCTGTTCGCTTGTTAACATTTTATAAATCAGATGTGGTATCTGCAGCGTATTGGAAAGAGTTGGCAAATTCAGATGATACACTGGTTTTTTATATGTCGTCTGAAACATTGGATGGTGTTGTGGAAAATCTTGTAAGGAATAATATAGCTGCAGATAAATTACTGGCTGTAATTGAACAGGCTACCACACCAATGCAACAGGTTCATACCAGTAACTTATACGAATATGAACAAAACCTGAAAGGAAAAACTTTTGCATCGCCTACGCTGGTAATTATTGGCAGGGTAGTAGCCTTAAATGAAAAATTTGCCTGGGTAAAAAATACCCTGGAAACAGGTGAGTATTTTAAACCGGTTGAAGATTTTCAGTTTGAAAAATTAGTGAATGATGAATTGGGTTTAATTAAATAGCCCGGTCAATTAAATATTTATAAACTGCTTTACCAAGGCATACAATATAAATTAATAAAACTGTCAAGATGTTAGGAGATTCAAAATTTAAAGTATTTCTTGATCTGATCAATACGGCCAGTAAGGATGAATTGATCTGGATGAATGGGTACTTAAATGGTATGGTTCAGGCCCAGGTTGCAAAAGCAGCAACAGTTGCTGCTCCGGTAGCTACAGCCGCACCGGCCGTAAATAAAATTACCATTGTATATGGTACCGAAACAGGCAACTCCAAAAGGCTTGCAACTGAATTTGCCACCAGGGCAAAGCAGCATCAGATTCACGCCAAAGTGGTGGGCATGGATCAGTATCGGTTAACTGATTTACCAAAGGAAGAATATTTATTGGCTGTAATCAGCACCCAAGGAGAAGGCGAGCCACCGATTGCTGCAAAAAAATTCTACGACCATATTCATCAGAATGGGTTTAAACTGAGTAAGCTGAAATATAGTGTATTGGCATTGGGCGATACATCTTACCCGCTGTATTGCAAAACCGGTGAAGATGTAGATGAGCAATTAAAAAAATTGGGCGGCGAAAGAATTGCTCCATTACAAAAATGCGATGTGGAATACGAAGAGGATGCAAATGGCTGGTTTCAGCAAGTGTTGCAACAATTGCATTCACAACAAACTGGTTCAGTTGAAGCAGTAACCGCAGCTCCGGTAGCACCTGCAAAAAAAGCGGGTAAACAAAAATACGCCGGTAAAGTGCTTACTGCAATTAATCTGAACGATCATGGTTCTAACAAAGAAACATGGCACATTGAAATAGAAGCGGACGGTGTGGAATATCTGTGTGGCGATTCAATTGGTATTTATCCGGAGAATCCAACATCAGAAGTGGAAGCGGTTCTTGCGGTTAGCGGTGCCGATGCCAATAAAATAGTTGAATTTAAAAAAGAGCAGGTTACCATTTACGACCTGTTGAAATATAAAATCAATATCATTCATTTAACAGAAAGGTTGGTAAAACAATATGCAGACATCGTGCAACAGGAAATTCCTGCCACGAAAATGAACCTGCTTGACCTGTTAAAAATATACCCTGTAAAAGACCTATCCCAGTTTGAAGAAATTATTGTTAAGCTAAATGCTATGTCGCCAAGGCTTTATACGATTGCATCTTCGCCTGCTGCACATGACGGTGAAGTGCATATCGTGGTTGTAAAAGATCAATATCACATTAATGGCGAAACGAAGTTTGGTCTATGCTCCGACTACTTAAGTTATTTGGAAGAAGGAAGTACCCAAAACTTTTTTGTACAACCCAACAAACGCTTTCGGTTACCGGCTGCGGAAAAGGATGTAATAATGGTTGGTCCGGGTACGGGTATTGCAGCTTTTCGTTCTTTCCTTGCTGAAAGAGATGCAACAGGTGCAACTGGTAAAAACTGGTTGTTTTTTGGAGAGCAACAATTTGCTACAGACTTTTTATACCAGACAGAAATACAAAACTGGTATGAAACAGGAGTGCTGACAAAAGTGAATTTGGCTTTCTCCAGGGACCAGAAAGAGAAAGTATATGTGCAACATAAAATGGAACAACATGGTGCAGAATTGTTCCAATGGCTGGAAGGTGGTGGTTCCTTTTTTGTGTGTGGTAAAAAAGATCCGATGAGTGTTGATGTAGAAAAAACATTGTTGGGGATTATAGCGGAACACGGAAATAAAACCGGTGAGGAAGCTAAACTTTACCTGGAGCAAATGGAACATGCCGGCAGGTATGAGAAGGATGTTTATTAGAATGGTGCGGCCCCACCTTTATCCTCCCCAAAGGGGAGGGCACGGCTATGGGGTTTCTGAGAACCTGATATTGTGTGATTGACACGGCGGGTAGAAAAGTTCAATAATGATACCTGGTACAAGAGTGCGACGCCACTGAAGATGAAGATTGATTTAATGCCGGGTAAAAAATTTTTTTAATTATTTAAAATAAAACAAGCCTTAACCGTTGGATGAATCAGCAATTAGATTGTTGAAATGATTCTCTTTGGTTTAGGAAAATCAGGAATTAATATTATTAACAGGGCCTCGCAGGAAGATTCAAAAATGGTCATCCTGTTGAACGAACTCCGATTGAGGAGTCGGAGGTGTAAGGGTTGAAACTACTATGTCAAAATTATCAGCAATAGAAAAAATTAAAGTAGAAAGTAATGCACTTCGTGGTACCATCAGGGAAAGTTTGCAGGATGAAATAACTGGCGCAATCCGGGAGGATGACCAGGCAGTGATTAAATTTCATGGCATGTACCAGCAGGATAACAGGGATCGCAGGGAAGAACGTGCCGAAAAAAAACTTGACCGGCTTTACAGCTACATGATTCGTTTACGCCTGCCCGGTGGTTTCATATCGGCTGAAAAGTGGCTGGCCGCAAATGATGTGGCAGGTGAAAATTCAACCGGCGTTATTAAAATTACTACCCGGCAAACGATACAATTGCATGGCATCATTAAGGCCAAAATAAAACCAACCATCCAGGCTTTTAATGAAGCAAACCTGGATAGTATTGCAACCTGCGGCGACATCAACAGGAACGTTACCTGCAGCTCACATCCCAATGAATCGCCCTTGCATGCGAAGGTGTTTGCATTCGCTGACAAGATCAGTACCATGCTGATGCCAAAAACAAAAGCATACTATGAAATTTGGTTGGATGAAGAAAAAGTAGCAGATAAAAAAGTAGAAGAAGATCCTTTATACCAGGACAGGTACATGCCCCGTAAATTTAAAATTGGTATTGGTATTCCGCCCAATAATGACGTGGATGTTTTTACCAATGATATTGGCCTGATTGCCATTATTGAAGACAATGAATTGAAAGGATTTAATATTGCGATAGGCGGTGGTTTATCAACTACCCATGGCAATCATGAAACTTATGCAAGGCTTGCTACGGTAATTGGTTTTGTTGACACAGAAGAGAAAGTGCTGAAGGCAGTGTATGAAATATTAACCGTGCAGCGTGACTTTGGTAACAGAAGCGATCGTAAACTGGCCAGGTTGAAATATACCGTAGATAGGTTGGGGATAGATAAATATAAAGAAGAGGTGGAACAGCGCACAGGCTTTGCATTGGAGCCTGCAAGGCCTTATGAATTTTTACGCCGTGTTGATAATTATGGCTGGGAGCAAAACCACGAGGGGCGTTGGTACTATACCTTGTTTATAGAAAATGGCCGTGTGCTGGATGATGAAAAACTCGCCATGAAAACAGCGTTGAATGAAGTTGCAAAAACGGGTAAATCCAGCTTTATGTTTACTGCTAATCAGAATATGATTATTAGTGATGTGGCGGCGGAAGACAAAGAACTAATCAACGATATTTTGGCTAAGTTCAACATACTGGAGCACACAGCAGCGGCATCCGCAATACGTAAAAATGCCATTGCCTGTGTGGCCTTACCAACCTGCCCGTTGGCCCTGGCAGAGGCACAAAGATATATGCCTTCATTGATTTCGAAAATAGAACCGTTGCTGGTAAAACATCAACTGGAGCAGGAAAATATCATTATGCGAATGACAGGTTGCCCCAATGGTTGTGGCAGGCCCTATGCAGCAGAGATTGGTTTGGTAGGTACAGGACCGGGTAGATACAATTTGCACATCGGCGGCGATAATGAAGGCGAAAGGTTAAATACTTTGTTCAAAGAAAACTTAGATGAGGATTCCATCCTTGCTGAGCTGGATACATTATTTACTTCATTTGTTTCCAAAAGAGCTACCGGCGAAACCTTTGGGGACTTTACAAACCGCAGTTATATACAAAATTAAACCTGCACGTTTTTTATTAAAAAACGGCATGGTAATTTTGAGAAAAAAAATACTATTGAATAGTCTATTAATTTGGTAGAGAATAGATATCTTCGCCGGGATTTATTTACATTAGAAAATTATCAGGAAATATTTTTTTGGAATTTATGGATGTTAAAAGAACAATTTTGGAGCAGTCGGGTATGGACCCTGTTGAAGAAGTAGCGGCTATAAATCCGTTGTTTCCCATATTTCTCAAGCTGGATAAATTGCAACTGTTGATTGTTGGTGGAGGATACGTTGGGCTGGAGAAATTAACGGCTGTTTTACAAAATTCGCCTGAAGCAAATATAAAACTCGTTGCGCCTGAAATCAGTGATGCCATTCGTACTATCGCTGATAGTAATCCACGCATACAATTAATAGAAAGAAGATATGAATCGAATGACGTTGATGGCGCAGATCTTGTAATAGCTGCTGTTAACGATAGGGAAGTGAGTGAGCAGGTAAGTAAAGATGCAAAGGCAAAAGGGAAGTTGATTAATGCGGCTGACAAGCCTGATCTCTGCGATTTTTATCTGAGTTCTGTTGTTCAAAAAGGGAGCATTAAAATTGCGATATCTACCAATGGTAAATCACCCACCATTGCCAAGCGATTGAAAGAAGTGATTGGTAATTTGATACCGGATGAAATGGAGAATGTGCTCGATAATATCCAGGTTATTCGTAGCAATATAAACGGCGACTTTGATGAAAAAGTAAAGCAGTTAAACAGCCTTACAACTGTGCTGGTATCGAAGCAGGCTAACTTGCAAACGATTGATAAACCAGAACAGAAAAAATGGCCAAAGATTGTAATGTGGTGCCTGCTGGCTTTTTTATTGATGATTATTGGGCACGGTATATTTTCGTTGGTGCCGTTTCACCAGGTGGCCGAAAGTTTTTCATCACTACCATTTAAGTTTGATAAACAGGCTTTTTTATTGATGCTGGTAATTGGCTTTTTAGCGCAGATGGCTGATGGGTCGCTAGGCATGGGTTATGGTACTATCTCCACTACTTTTTTACTGGCCTATGGTGTTAACCCGGCGCTTGTAAGCAGCCAGGTGCATTCGGCCAGGGTGTTCTCCAGTGGAGTGTCGGGTTATAGTCATCATCGTTTTGGAAACATTAATAAAAAATTATTTAAAACATTGGTTGTACCGGGTGTTATTGGTGCCATCATTGGAGCTGCCTGCGCCTTTTTTGGGCAAAGAATTACTGAGTATATCCGCATACCATTGTCGTTTTACACACTGTACCTTGGTTACTTTATTATAAGAAAAGCATTTGCTAAAAGGAATCAACTGGATAAAGTGAAGAAAGCCGGATGGCTTGCATCGGTAGGTGGTTTTATGGATGCATTTGCCGGTGGCGGATGGGGTACATTGGTTACAAGTACGTTAATGGCTAAACGCAGAAGCCCTCGTTATGTTATTGGTTCGGTGTGCCTGGCAGAGTTTTTTGTGGTACTTACCAGTTCCATTACATTTTTTATATTGTTAAAAACCATTCCAATTCTTGAAGTTGCAGGTTTAATATTCGGAGGTTTAATTGCAGCCCCCATTGCCGCAAGGTTGGTTGGTAAACTACCTATGAAAACAATGTTTATAGCAGTAGGCGCACTCGTTATTTTAACAAGCATGAATACACTGATGAAAGCTATTATGCACATTATCTAAATACCCTGACTTTTTTTTATATAATTAGTCCATTAAAATTATAGACTTTTAAACACTATTATGATACACCCGCTGCTTAACCGATGTTGTCGGTAATATTTTCTTTACCTGTTCTCAATTTATTTGAACAGGATCTGACGCAGTAGTTTCTACTGTGTTTTTCTCAACATTTATTATTTCAATACTTAACTTTTTTCTAAGGTGAAAAATTTACTAATCATTTTTATATTAATTCCGGTAATATCATTTGCACAATTAAACGGAACGGTTATTCTGAGTGGCAAAGTTATCGGTGAAAATCATGAGCCTTTATCGGCTGCAAGTATTTCTGTAAAAGGTGCAACCAAAGGAACGATCAGTGATTCTTCCGGAAATTTTTCGTTGGTGATCAATCAAAAGTTTCCTTTTTCTATTATCATTAGTTCAATAGGATTTGCTCCACAGGAGATAGAACTCAAAAACGTAAACGCCAAACTCGCCATTCAACTAACCAGCCAAACATTTCTTGCAAATGAAGTGGTAGTTACCGCAAGCAGGGGTGCCGAGAAAATGTCGAAGTCGCCGGTTAGTATTGAAAAACTGGATGTTAGGGCATTGAAAGAAACACCAGCTGCTTCATTCTATGATGCATTGGGAAATGTAAAGGGCGTGCAACTCACTACGTCATCCATAACTTTTAAGGTGCCCAATACCAGGGGATTTAATATTCCGAATAATTTTCGTTTTATGCAACTGGTGGATGGGATTGACATGCAGGCTGCAACCCTGGGTGTGCCATTGGGCAATGCCATTGGTCCCACTGAACTGGACATCCAAAGTATAGAAATTACACCTGGTGCAGCTTCGGCATTGTATGGAATGAATGCCATCAATGGCATGTCGAATCTTATTACGAAGAATCCATTTACTTCTCAGGGGTTGAGTGTTTTTCATCGTACCGGCATCAATCATGTAGATGGAGTTGACCATGCACCTGCATTGCTAACTGAAACAGCTATACGGTATGCAAAGGCTTTCAGCAATAAGTTTGCCTTTAAAATAAATGCCGGATATATGCAAGGTACAGACTGGATTTCTGATTCACGACTTGATCAGAATCCTAATACACGTAACACTGCTAACTCCGGTTATGCCGTTTTGAATGGTGCCAATAATATCGCGTTTGATGGCTGGAATAAATATGGGGACGATGCATTGGCGGGAAGTAATACTGTTTCTGTAACAGGGCTGAATATTGATGGCGCACCCAATAAAACACTAACAGTAAGCCGTACCGGTTACTGGGAGAAAGAACTTGTTAATCCCAAAGTGGATAATCTAAAACTGGATGCTGCATTTGTTTATAAATTTAATGCCAACACGCAATTAACCTATAGCTATCGGGTAGGTAAAATGGATGGTGTATTTCAGCGGGGAAATAAAATTAAGCTGGATAATGTAGTGGTGCAAAATCATCAACTGGAATTAAAAGGAAGCAATTTTACCATTAAGGCATATACGTCTCATGAAAATTCAGGAGACTCTTACAATGTAAAACCGTTGGCAGATAATCTAGATCTATACACCGGTGGTAGTGCATCTGTTTGGGGTGCTAAGTACAAAACTGCTTTAAATACATACGCCATGGATCACGGAGGTACGTTGACTAGCAGCAACCTGGCGGCGGCATCAAAATTTGCAAGGGAGGAAGCTGACGCTGGCAGGGTAGAGCCTGGTACCGCAAGATTTAATAAAGTAAGGGATTCTATTATTCATATCAATAATTGGGATATTAAATCTGCCAGCGTTCCAAATGCACCATTGACTGGCGGTGCAGCACTTGTGCAAAAGAGCAACCTTTATCATGTAGAGGGGCAACTGGATCTTTCCAAACAGGTTAAATATTTTACATTGTTATTAGGTGCCGATGCAAGATTATACCAGGTGATCCCGGATGGGAATAATTTTGTTGACTTTGGCAGGCCCATTGCAGATAGAAATACAGCACTGCCGGATGGAAGTTTTGGAAACGATATTTATTATAAAAAAATTGGTGGTTTTGCCCAACTGACAAAAACTTTCTTTCAAGAAAAATTGAAATTGTGGGGATCACTCCGGGCTGATTATAACCCCGAATTTTCTGCCAAACTTACGCCAAGAATTGCAGCCGTTTATACTGTTAGGCAAAAGCATAATTTTCGTTTTACCTTTCAACAGGGATATCGCTTTCCGGCATTGTTTGAAGCATTGTCGTATGTAAATAATGGCAGAGTGAAAAGGGTAGGTATTTTACCGGTTATAGATGAAGGCCTTGGATATCGTGAAAATAGTTATACGCAATCAAGTGTGGCAACATTTAATGCGGCAGTTAAACTGGCTGGCAATACCGATGCTTCAGCATTACAAAACAGGGGCTTGCTACAACCTGGCAACTTGCCTAATGGCCGGCCGGAAGGCATCAATTCATTTGAAGTAGGCTATAAAAGTTCTTTGTTCAACAACAAATTATTTATCGATATAGATGCGTATGCAAATATTTACGATGGCTTTTTAGGACAAGTACAGGTGTATGTGCCCATTAAAGAAAAGATAGGATCGGATGCGGCCGTAATTGCCATGATTGATCGTAACAGGGATGCTGCCGTGGCATCTGGTGTAAATGCTGCAAGCAAAGGACAGGAGCGTTACCGGGTTTATACGAATGCAAATAATAAGTACACCAGTTATGGCTCTTCGGCTGGCATTACCTATAATTTGTATAAAACTTTTACGCTGTCTGGTAATTTCAATTACAATAATATAAAGACAAATGCAACAAAGGATCTTTTTATAACCGGATTTAATACACCCAGATACACTACCAATTTGTCTTTTGGAAACAGGGCCATTTCAAAACATACGGGCTTTAATATCGTGTGGAAATGGCAGGATAGTTTTTTATGGGAAAGCCCATTGGTAACAGGACAAATTGATGCCATCAACAATATAGATGCACAAATTACTTACAGAATACCTGTAGCAAAAGCCACCATAAAACTAGGCGGAACAAATATCTTAAACAACCGGAAAATTCAATATGCCGGCGGGCCAACTATCGGGGCTCTTTATTATGTTGCTATTACTTTGGATGGTTTATTAAAGTGATAAGTCAAACCAGGTTAATACAACAATACATCGTTGATTGATTCCGTATTGATCCGTATCGGCGATATTGTTGGGCATTTTATTGCATGATTAGTTTGTTTGGCTTTTGTACATTTACTTAAATGTTTTCTTATGGATGTACAAATGGAAGCTTCGTGGAAGGAAGTGTTGAAAAATGAGTTTACCAAACCTTATTTCCTGGAAGTAGTAACATTTTTAAAAAGGGAGAGGTCTGCAGAAAAGATAATTTATCCGCCAGGGCCACTTATTTTTAATGCTTTTAACCGCACTCCGTTTGATAAAACAAGGGTGGTGATTTTGGGGCAGGATCCCTACCACAATCCCGGGCAGGCGCATGGCTTAAGTTTTTCTGTTCCTGCAGGAATTAAACCACCTCCTTCGCTGGTAAATATTTACAAAGAAATTCAAACAGATCTCGGTATACCAATGCCGGTAGGTTATGGCAACCTTACACACTGGGCGGAGCAAGGCGTTTTAATGTTAAATGCCATACTAACGGTTAGGGCCAACGAACCTGCCAGTCATGCTAAAATTGGCTGGATGAATTTTACGGATGCGGTAATTGAAAAAATTTCTGCTCAAAAAACAGGCGTAGTTTTTTTATTATGGGGTAAGTTTGCACAGGAAAAGCAAGTGTTGATTGACGAAACAAAACATTTTGTTTTAAAGGCCGCTCATCCTTCTCCATTTAGTGTAGAGAAAGGTTTTTATGGTTGCAAACATTTTTCAAAAACCAATGAATTACTCATTAGCCAGGGGCTTGACCCAATCGATTGGAAATTACTTACACCTTAAAACAAGTGCCCTTTGCGGGCTTTATAATTATGACGGAAGTTATCACTACAACAACTAAAAAGAAGCAGAGTTTTTGGGGCTTTTTAATTGATGTATTTGGCAGAGTGTGGGCGGTATGGGGTATGCTTTCTTTCATGATTACTTTCCTTATTATTTTTATCCCTTCCATGTGCGCCTACCTGTTCCGCAATAACTGGAAAGGACAAAAATATTTCATTGCCGTATCAAGAGTGTGGATGACAACCTGGTTGTATATGGTTGGGTGTCCGCTGAAAGTAACCGGTAAAGAAAACTTCAAAGAGGGAGAAGCCTATGTAATTGTTTATAACCACAATGCTTTGTTAGATGTTCCGCTTTCGGCGCCGTTTGTTCCGGGCCCCAATAAAACGATTGCCAAGGCTTCTTTTGCTAAGGTGCCCATATTTGGATGGTTTTATAAAAGAGGATCTGTGTTGGTAGATAGAAATGATAACAATAGCAGGAGAAAAAGTTTCGAGGACATGAAAAAAGTAGTGCTTTCAAACATGCACATGTGCATTTATCCTGAGGGTACCCGCAATCGTACAGACCAGCCGATGAAACCTTTTTATGATGGTGGTTTTAAAGTAGCCGTGGATACAAAAAAGAAGGTGATGCCTTGCGTAATATTCGGTACTAAAGAAGCTATTCCTATTGCAAAAGGATTTTATTTATTGCCCACCAGGTTAAGGATGGATTTTTTGCCGCCTGTTTCTTCGGAAGGAATTAAAACTGTTCCGTTAAAAGAAAAAGTGTATGAAATAATGTTGGAGCATTATACAAATGGATTAAAAAAATAGGGTCGCATATTTAATGCGCCCTATTTAATTTGGTAATTGTATTGATGAGGTTAAACGCGATGATTGCTTAAATTCCGGCTTCATTATTTCATATGAGAATTGTTGCAACAATCAACCCGGTTTTTCGCCTTCTTTATTTTTTGAAATTATAAAATCTACCAGATACGAATTCTCTTCGCCGGTGGCAAGTACATTTTATCGCCTTCTTTTACATTGAATGCTTTGTAAAATGCATCCAGTTGTACCACCGTTCCATTGGTTCTGAACTCACCAGGCGAATGTGGATCAATCAACACCAACTGGGCAGAAGTTTCAGGCAGAGAATTTTGCCTCCAAATTTGCGCCCATCCCAGGAAAAAACGTTGGTCAGGCGTAAAGCCATCTATCTTTTTATTTGATTGTCCTTCCGCAGTTTTCTTAAATGCTGCATAAGCCATGTTAAGCCCACCAAGGTCGGCAATGTTTTCTCCCAAAGTAAGTTTTCCATTCAGGTGCAACGTGTCTAATACTGTAAACCCATTATACTCTTCTACAACTTTATCTGCTTTCAGTTTAAATTGTTTGGCATCATCTTCCGTCCACCAGTCTCTTAAGTTTCCATCGGCATCAAACTGCCTGCCCTGGTCATCAAAACCATGCGTCATTTCATGTCCGATTACTGCACCAATTCCGCCATAGTTTACGGCATCGTCTGCATTAAAATCATAGAAAGGGAATTGTAAAATGCCTGCGGGGAAAGTAATCTCATTTCTTACCGGGCTATAAGATGCATTGATGGTAGGAGGGGTAAAATTCCATTCCGTTTTATCAACCGGCTTACCTAATTTCTGTATCCGATCATTATATGCCCAAACTGAAATACTTCTTAAATTTTCAATGAAATTATTTTTATCAATTACAACGCCATCATAGGTTTTCCATTTATCGGTATAACCAATCTTTTTTCCAAAAGCATTCAATTTTATAAGTGCCTTTTCTTTTGTTTCGGTACTCATCCAATCAAGCATTTTTATTCTTTCTTCAAAGGCTTTTTGCAGGTTGCTAACCAATTCAATCATGCGTTGTTTAGCAGCGGGTTTAAAATATTTTGCTACATACAACTGACCTAAAAGATCACCTAGTACATTATCAGTTAATCCACTCATTCGCTGCCAGCGTGGCGTCATTTCTTTCTGTCCGGAAAGCACTTTGGTAAATTGAAAATTTCTTTCAACAAAATCATTGCTGAGATAAGTGGCTGCATTTTTTATAACATACCATTGCAGGTATGTCTTCCAGGTACTAACAGGAGTTACAGGTAACAGGCTGTCTGCAATTCTTAAAAACGAAGGGTTGCTTACAACGATGCTATCCTGGTTATTTACCATCATCTTACTCATCAGGTCTCTCCAATTAATGGTTGAAGTTGTTTTAGTAAAATCTTCTACCAAATACTTATTGTATAACTTCTGTGGATCTCTCATTTCAACGCGGCTCAGTTGAGCATTTGCCAATTGTGTTTCAAGTGCCAGTATAACATCCGCATTTTTAGCAGCAGTGGCTTCATCTGCTCCCGTAAGTTTAAACATATCTGTGATATAGGAAACATATTCCTTTCTGATGTTGGTGCTACGGGCATCATTTTTTAAATAATAATCACGGTCAGGTAGGGTAGTACCACCCTGGCCAAACTGGGGTATATAGTCAGTGACTTTTTTTGAATCCTGTCCAACAAAAAATCCAAACAGTGGGGAAGCAATTCCGTTTACACGCATTGTTGCAACTTCTTCAATCACTTCATTCAGCGTACTGATTTTTCCAAGACGTTCCAATTCGCCTTTAATAGGCGTGTAGCCTAATTTTTCAATTGCGGCACTATCCATGGCACTGGCATATAAGCCACCCACCATTTGATTAAGCCTGTCTTTTTCCGGATGCTTTGCAGCATCTTCCAACAAATCTTTAAGAGAATTAGATGCTTCTTCTGCCAACACTGCAAATGTGCTCCAACGAGTCTTTGAAGGGGGAACAGGGTTGTTTTTAATCCAGGCGCCATTGGCATATTGGTAAAAATCATCACCTGGTTTTACATTCACATCCATATTTGCAGGATTTATGAATTTTACCTTTGCCTGAGTTTGTGCAAGTGTAGTAAATGACAACACAATGCAAAAAGAAACAAGAATTGAGCTTTTTTTCATTAGAATTTAAATTTTATCTAAAATTAAAAGTTAAAGGAGCGCTACATTTAAATTTGTGAAGAGCGGTTAAAATGACTGTTTTCCGTTCATGATTGATGGAAAAGCAATTTTAGCCTTGTATATACATATAATATGGGATTTTGTTAATTTGAATTAATTATTTCCGTACCTTCGCCGCCCGAAAAAGAAAATTCTTTTTTGTAACATTTCCCACATGGCTCAAAAAGTTCCCGACTGTTCGGGGCGCCAGCAGGGAGTAACTATAATAAGTTATTAAATGCCAAAAGTTAAAACCAACTCAAGCGCAAAAAAGCGTTTCAAAGTTAC
>JBDUEK010000038.1:0-57246 GCA_040002495.1 Ferruginibacter sp. | reverse complement strand
TCAGGCACATTACTCCACAGGTCTTCCTGCTGATATTGTTGAAGGCGGACAGTTATTGCTTTTAGATAATCCTTATGCTGCTAACCAGCAAGGACCAAGCACTACACAAACATCATACTTACTGCCTGTGGCTAATGGTGTGCAGTTTACTGCCATTCTAAGCGCCAATGATTCTATCGGCGGTTACCCAATGGTAGGTGTACCTGACGGTTTGGGTGCTTATGACAACAATAACGGTACATTTACTTTATTAATGAACCAGGAACTGGGTAACACACTCGGTGCTGTAAGGGCTCATGGCTCAAAAGGTTCATTCGTTTCTAAATGGATCATCAACAAATCTGATCTTAAAGTATTAAGTGGCAGTGACCTGATGCGGAATGTTAATTTGTGGGATCCTGCAACTGCTACCTACACCACTTTCAACGCAGCCAATCCTTCTGCAAGGGCAGCTTTTGGCAGGTTTTGCTCTGCTGATCTTCCGGCTACTGCTGCTTTCTATAATGCAGCTTCCGGCTTAGGTACACAAGAGCGCATCTTTATGAATGGTGAAGAAAGTAACGACGAGAGCCGTGCAATGGCCCATATCGCTACCGGCCCTAACACTGGTACTTCATGGGAATTGCCTGCACTTGGAAAAGGTGCATGGGAAAACTCTGTAGCTTCTCCTGCTTCGGGTGATAAAACAGTTGTTGGTTTAATGAACGATGGCACTGACGGACAGGTTTACTTCTACATCGGAACTAAAACCAATACAGGTACTGAAGTTGACAAAGCCGGTTTAACCAACGGTACGCCATGGGGTGTATTAGTAAGTGGTTTTGCTAAAGAAAGAGTTAACTCAACTACCCTTAATCCTTTACCAGCACCTGGTACAAGATTTAGCCTGGTTGACCTGGGTGATGTAAAAAATATCACTGGTGCTGCATTTAATACAAACAGCAACACGGCTGGTATTACAAGCTTCTCACGCCCTGAAGATGGTGCATGGGATCCTTCACATCCGAACGATTTCTATTTTAATACCACTGATCAGTTTGACCAGACAAATGAAGGTGTAGGTACACAGGTAGGCCGCTCAAGAGTATGGCGCCTGCGTTTTGACGACATCAATAACCCTGCATTGGGTGGTACTGCAGAAGCAGTGCTGGATGGTACTGAAGGTATCAACATGCTGGACAATATGGCTATTGACAAAAATGGTCACATGATCTTAAACGAAGACGTGGGTAACCAGGCACACAATGGAAAGGTTTGGCAGTATGATATTGCTACCGATGCGTTGAAGCTGATTGCCAAGCACGATCCTGCAAGATTTGGAGACATTAATATTTTACCAACTGCTCCGTTTAACAAAGACGAAGAAACATCTGGTACTATTGATGTACAGGATATCCTGGGTGCAGGTAAATTCCTTATAGTAGATCAGGCACATTACTCCACAGGTCTTCCTGCTGATATTGTTGAAGGCGGACAGTTACTTGCAATGTACAATCCATATTCACTGAATACACCACCAACAGTTTCAATAACAAGCCCGGTAAACAATGCACCTGTTAATGCAGGCGCTATTGTTAACATACAGGCTACTGCTGCGGATGCTGATGGTACAATAACAAAAGTTGTGTTCTACAATAATGGCGTACAGATAGGTGTTGATTCTACAGCTCCATACACATTACCAGTACAAGTTGAAGCAGCCACTTATGTATTTACTGCTGTTGCAACTGATAACGCTGGTGATACTGCAAGTTCCAACACAGTTACAATTAAGGTTACAGGCTGTAACGGTAGCGGTTATATTTCTGCATCTGGCTATCTGAATATTCCAGGTTCACAGGTTGCTGATCTTACTGCATCACCAAAATATCCAAACAGCCCGGATATTGTAGCTACTTTAAACTCAATGGAGTATTCCAATGTAGGTGATAATTATGGCGGCCGTTTACTGGGCTACATTTGTGCTCCGGCAACTGGCTTTTACACTTTCTATATTGCAGGCGATGACCAGGCAGGTGTGTTCTTAAGCACCGATGAAAATCCAGCCAACAAAGTGTTGATCGCTTACAATGAATCCTTTGTTCCATTCAGAGGATACTATGCAAATGCAACTCAAAAATCTGCACCAATCAAATTGATAAAAGGTGTGCGGTATTATATTGAAACATTGCATAAAGAAAAATCATCAGCCGATCATTTGTCAGTGGCATGGGAACTTCCGAACGGTTCTTTCGAAGCACCGATTCCAGGTAACCGCCTGTCGCCATTTGGCTCTTACTTCCCTGGCAGAACAACAATTGATTTTGTAGCTGCTATGGAAAATGTAACAAATAAAGGCGCATTAAAAGTTAAAGCAACTCCTAACCCAACGCAGAGTTATTTCACTATTGCTATTAGCAGTAAGAAAAACGAGCTGGTTAGTATGATTGTAACAGATGCTGCCGGAAGAGTGGTAGAGAAGAAACAGCACGTGGCTGCTAACTCTACAATCCAATTAGGTAACAGGTTACCGGCAGGAATCTATTTTGTAGAAATAATGCAGGGTAACGAAAAACAAAGAGTGAAACTGGTTAAACAGTAATAAAACCCTTTGTTCAATTAAATAAAAGCCGCCCTGGTAAATCAGGGCGGCTTTTTTATATAATAATTAATTCACTATTTGTTAAGAATAAGGCTAAATGCGATTTAGACCTTCAATCTTCCTGCGTCGATAAGTACTTGCCAGACTGGCGCAATCATCCTTCAGAAAACTTCATTCTACTTTAAAAAATTATAAAAATCATGAAAAGACTATCCCTATGTAAAAAAATTTCAGGGCTATTATTGTTCCCGAAATTTTTACTGATTATTTTACTACTGAATGCTTATTCAGTAAATGCACAAATTAATTTTTCCGGTTCCTATTCACAGAATTTTGATATTCTTGCCACAACCGGTTCTGCAAATGCGTGGAGCAATGGCACCTCGCCAATTGCGGGTTGGTATCTATTTAAACAACCGGCCCCAGGCGCATCGATTGTATCTTATGGTACCGATAATGGAGGTTCAAATTCGGGTAATTTTTACAGTTTTGGTATAACCGGATCTTCAGAACGTGCATTAGGCGGAACTGCATCTGGTGGTGCTTACTTCGGTTCCCCCGGCTCGGGCAGTATTGCCGGTTGGATAGCCGTGGCGCTTACTAACAATACCGGTTCAACGATAAATTCAGCAACGCTGAACTTTGACGGAGAGCAATGGAGAAACGGCGGAAACACTTCGGCTCAAACCATGGTTCTGGAATATGGTTTTGGTGCTGACTTTACTTCTGTAGGAACCTGGATTGCACCCGGAGGTAATTTTGATTGGGCCAGCCCGGTAGTTGGCTCATCCTCTGCAGCTATTGATGGTAATACCACCGGATCACTAATTAACCGTGGTGGAATTCTCAGTTCATTAAACTGGGCTGCAGGTTCTATTCTTTGGATACGTTGGGTAGAGAGAAATGATCCGGGTAACGACCATGGTTTAGCGATTGATAATTTTTCTCTCAGCACTGCAGTATCTGCAACACCAACAGTTAATATTTCTGTAAGCGCCAATTCTGCTTCGGAGGCGGCACAAACAATAGTAACGGTTACTGCCGCAACGTCTGCCGCTGTAAGCGGAAGTCAAACTGTAAACTTAACAGTTTCAGGAACAAATATCACCGCAACTGATTATACCTTAAGCAACACAATCATCACCATTGCTGACGGCGATAGCATAGGCTCCGTAACATTTACAGTAACAGATGATGCCGTGGCAGAAGGCCCCGAAACAGCTATCCTCACCCTAAGCAATCCATCATCAGGCATTACCCTGGGTAACACGGCTTCTCAAAACATTGCAATTGCTGATAATGATATCGCTGCCGTAAAAATCAGTTCGATACAGGGAAGTGGCTCAACTTTTAACCCGGCTTTTGGAGGTACACAAACCATAGAAGGTATTGTAGTTGCAAACTTTGAGGGCAACACAAAGCTTAGTGGCTTTTTTATACAGGAAGAAGATGCAGATTCAGATGGGGATTCAACCACTTCAGAAGGAATTTTTGTATATGACCCTTCCGGTTTGTTTTCAGGAACAGCAGGTACTAAAGTGCAGGTAACTGGAACCGTTAGTGAATTCACAAGTTCCGCTTCAAACATTGCCGGAACAGGCAATAGCAGCCTCACCGAACTTACGGCTTCCAGTGTTGCTACTTTGGGGGCGGCGCCGCTACCGGCTATAGTCAACATCACTTTACCTGTTACGGATGCATCCGATCTTGAAAAGTATGAAGGAATGCTGGTTAATGTGATGGCCGACAGCGGTAATTTATCTGTTACGGAAACGTTTAAACTCGGCAGATACGGGCAAGTTGGTTTGTCTGTAAACAGCAGGCTCAATCAATACACACAATTCAATACTCCAGGCGTAACTGGTTATGCTGATTATGTTGCTAACCTGCTTAACCAATATATAATTCTTGATGATGGAAGTTCCACGCAAAACCCCGACCCGGAAATATTTGCAAGAGGTGGCAATCCATTAAGTGCTTCAAATACATTAAGAGGCGGTGATGAAATCACAAGTATAACGGGTGTTCTCGACGAACGTTTTGAAGGATACCGTGTTCAAACCACTGCATCAGCGAACTTTATTCCGGCTAACCCCCGCCTATCTTCTCCACCAGTTGTAGATGGATTAATAAAAGTAGGTTTCTTTAACGTCCTTAACTATTTCACTGATCTTGATTTAGGCTCAGGCATAACTATTCCGGGTGGTGTAAGTTTTCAACCCCGCGGTGCCAATACTGCTGTTGAATTTACCAGGCAACGGGATAAAATTGTTTCAGCTGTTACTGCTCTTAACGCAGATGTGCTGGGTGTAAGTGAAATTGAGAATGACGGCAACAAATCTTTACAGGATCTCGTGAGTGGGCTGGATGCTGTGGCCGGGGCTGGAACCTATGCATTTATAAATGACCAGTCTTTGGTGAATGATCCTAACCCGGCTGTGAATGCAGTTGGCACCGATGCAATTAAAGTAGGCATTATTTATAAGCCTTCATCTGTTACACCTGTGGGTTCTCCAACAAGTTACAAGGAACCCAACCCATCCAATCCAATATTTAGCAGGCCGCCTGTTGCACAAACTTTTATGGATGTAAATGGAAATAAATTCACGGTGATTGTAAACCATTTCAAGTCTAAAGGTTCATCTTCCGGTTTGCCGGGAGATGCAGACCAGAGAGACGGTCAAGGTTTTTCCAATGCTACCAGAGTGGCACAATCGCAGGCGATGCTTTCTTTTATTGATTCTGTAAAAAGCATTTCAGGAGATAGTGATGTGTTGGTTGTCGGGGATTTAAACGCTTATGCACAGGAAGACCCTATTACAACTTTAACCAACGGAGGATTGATCAGTCTTTTTCCTGACACATCCTATTCATATCAATTCAACGGGCAGTGGGGTTCGCTGGATCATTCACTGGCAAGTGCTTCCATGTACAACCAGGTTGCAGGTAGCGCTAAATGGCATATCAACGCTGATGAGCCAGTGGTATTGGATTATAATACAGAATTTAAAACACCGGGGCAAATTAGCAGTTTCTATCATTCAGATGCATTCCGTTCATCTGATCATGACCCTGTGTTGGTGGGACTGAATCTTGCGAATACAGCAGCTTCAATTACCATTACAGCTCCGGTTAATAACAGTTCATTTGCAGCAGGTACTCCCATATCGCTCAACACATCTGTAACCTCACCGGGAGCCGCCGTGGTAAACGTTTCCTTTTATAACTATGGAGTTAAGTTTGCTGAAGATACGACAGCTCCTTATGGGTTTGCAAGTTCTTCTATTGAGCCAGGTACTTATCTTGTTACAGCCAAAGCATTTTTAAATAATGGCGATAGCCTGGTTTCAGATACCATTCACGTAACAGTTACCGGATGCAACGGGAGTGGAAGCATTAGTGCAGAAGGATATACCAATATTCCCGGTTCACAGGTAAGTGATCTTACCAGTTCTCCTGTATATCCCAACAATCCAGATGTAACCGCTTCACTCTATAGCCTGGAGTATGGCCCCGACTTTGGAGATAACTACGGAGCAAGGGTTAGCGGTTATATCTGTGCACCGGCTACTGGCTATTATACTTTTTATATTGCAGGTAACGACCAGGTTGGATTATGGCTAAGTACGAATGATGATCCGGCAAATAAACTGCTCATTGCATACAATGAAACACCTGTAAACTTCAGGGCATATTATACTTTTTCTACTCAAAAATCTGCACCGGTTTATTTGGTAAAAGGTGCAAGGTATTACATTGAAACATTGCATAAAGAAGCAACCGGAACTGATCACTTATCGGTAGCATGGAAAATACCTGGTGGCGCATTAGAAGCTCCGATACCAGGAAACAGACTTTCTCCATTCACTACATCAACACCTTTTGCATCCAAAGTTTTTGGAGCAAGGTCTTTTGCCCAGGCAATGGAAAGCAAGGGTACTGGAAAGGCGCTTGCGGTAACGGTTACCCCTAACCCGAGCAGCAGCTATTTTACAATTGGCATCAGGAGCAATAGCAGCAATCCGGTGTCGGTGAGGGTGATGGACGCGGCAGGCAGGCTGATGGAAACAAAATTAAATGCCACTGCTAACAGCACGCTTCAGATCGGTAGCAGGCTCTCTGCAGGTATTTACTTTGTAGAAATAATTCAGGGTACTGAAAAACAACGGGTAAAACTGGTTAAACAATAACCATGTTATAAAATGAACAAAATAAACCGCTCCTTTCGGGGCGGTTTTATTCAATTTCAGGAACGCTTGTAATTAAAATAGTAGTTAAAAAAATTAGTTGGAATTTATTTCATTGTTTGTTGCAGGATTATAAAAATTCACGGCAAATATTCAAATCACTCAAAAATTAAAACCGCATATTAAACCAATTTTACACTTCAAAATTTATCTATTATGATTGAATGGACAAAGGATCTTCTTAAAGAAGAAATGACTTTACTGTCTGAAAAAACGCATCGACTTTTTAAGGGACGAATTTCAGTACGCCCTTTCTTGTTAGGTATGTTGATGCTATTGACTTGTTTGAGTTTTATTGAGAACACAACAGCTCAAACCGTAGACCTGTCAACCTATGTTCGTGTTGGCCGCTACGATTTACCGGAACCAACCAGAACTACCGCACCTGCTAACAGTTTACTGGCTCAGGAAGTTTCTGCAGTTACTTATAACTGGGATACGCAAACGCTTTTTGTAGTGGGTGACGGAGGTACTTCTGTAGTACAGGTAACAAAGACCGGGCAACTAATCAACTCAATGACTTTAGCTCCCGGGTCAAGCCCGCAGGGCACTGATTTTTATGATCCGGAAGGGCTTACTTATATCGGCAATGGCCAATTCGTACTAAGTGAAGAACGTGACCGCCAGGCAGTTTTATTTACTTACGTTGCCGGGGGCACGCTAACACGTGCAACTGCATCAACAGTTAAGTTGGGTACATCCGTAGGTAATGTAGGCAATGAAGGCATTTCATACGATCCGCTGACCGGTGGGTATATTATCGTTAAAGAAACAGCTCCGCAAGGAATTTCACAAACAGCCATAGATTTTGTAGCAGGCACTGCAACCAATGGTTCCCCTACCACCGTTACGCCGGTTAATCTTTTTGATCCTGCACTTGCCAACCTGTTGGATTTTGCAGATGTTTTTGCCTTATCAAATTTACCTGCATTGATTGGTCAGCCTAATTATGGCAACCTGTTGGTGTTAAGTCAGGAATCTGCAAAGATTGTAAACATCGACCGCAATGGTGTTATTTCAAGCTCACTTACCATTGTAAGCGATCCGGGAAACCCATTGGATGTTGCCTCTCAACAACACGAGGGACTTACCATGGATCGTAATGGCATTTTATACGTTGTAAGCGAAAACGGTGGTGGCGATTTTGATCACCCGCAACTTTGGGTTTATGCACCATCTTCGGCGGCTAACCAGGCTCCTACTGCAATTGCATTAAATAATGCCATTGATTCAATACTTGAAAACAGCAACACTACTGCACCAGTAAAAGTGGCAGACATCAACGTAACCGATGATGGTTTAGGCACAAACAATCTTACAGTGAGTGGTGCTGACGCAGCATTTTTTGAGATCATTGGTTCAGGTTTATATATTAAAGCAGGAACAGTAATTGACTATGAAACTAAAAACAGTTACAACATTTCAGTTGATGTAGATGACCCAACTGTGGGTGTAACACCTGATGCATCGATAAGTTATAGCCTGGGTGTTATTGATGTGTTGGTAGAAACGCCGGTAATACCTTCTGTAACTATTTCTGAAGTGGCTCCGTGGTCGAGTGGCAATAGTGCTGTTGGGGCTGACTGGTTTGAGGTAACAAATAACGGAAACAGTGCTTTAGATATTACCGGCTGGAAAATGGATGACAATTCAAATTCGTTCGGCAATGCAGTTGCATTAACCGGTATTAACAGTATTGCTCCGGGTGAGTCGGTAATTTTCATTGAGAGTTCATCAGCAAACCCACCGGCTACCGTTATTGCAAATTTCAAATCGGTTTGGTTTGGCGCCAATCCTCCTGCCGGTCTTCAAATAGGCACCTATACAGGGTCTGGTGTTGGCCTAAGCACTGGTGGCGATGCGGTTAATTTATTTGATGCAAGTGGCGTAGTTCAGGCCAATGTATTATTTGGCAATTCACCTGCCGGTCCTTATGCAACTTTCAATAATGCGGCCGGGCTTAATAACACAACAATTTCTACGTTAAGTGCTGTGGGAGTAAACGGCGCATTTGTTGCTGTTAATGATGTAAACGAAATAGGTTCACCTGGTACAATTGGTAAACTTTTCGTTTCTGAAGTAGCCCCATGGTCAAGCGGTAAGAGCCCGGTTGGTGCAGACTGGTTTGAAATAACCAATACAAGTGCAACGACAGTGGATATTACCGGTTGGAAAATAGATGACAATTCCGGATCTCCTGTTGCAGCAGTGCCAATGAGCGGAATTACAAGTATTGCTCCGGGTGAATCTGTAATCTTCATAGAAAGTTCATCAGCTAATCCGCCGTCAACCGTTATTGCAAATTTCAAATCGGTTTGGTTTGGCGCAAACACCCCGGCCGGTCTTCAGATAGGCACTTACACAGGATCGGGCGTTGGCCTTAGCACTGGTGGAGATGCAGTTAATCTTTATAATAGTGCAGGCATATTACAAACAGGCGTTGCATTTGGCCCGGCTCCTGTTGGTCCTTCATTTGCAACTTTTGATAATGCAGCAGCTTTAACTACCACATTAACCCAGTTAAGTGTAGTTGGAACCAACGGTGCATTTGTTGCTAAAGCAGATGCCAATGAAATCGGGTCTCCGGGTACTATCATAACAACTGTAATGGTAAATATGCCACCAACCGTTTCAATTACAAGCCCGGTAAACAATGCTCCTGTAAACGCAGGTGCAACGATCAACATCCAGGCTGATGCGACTGATGCAGATGGTACAATTATTAAAGTTGTATTCTATAACAATGGTGTTGAAATTGGTGTTGATTCTACAGCTCCATACACATTACCAGTACAGGTTGAAGCAGCCACTTATGTATTTACTGCTGTTGCAACTGATAACGCTGGTGATACTGCAAGTTCCAACACAGTTACAATTAAGGTTACAGGCTGTAACGGTAGCGGTTATATTTCTGCATCTGGCTATCTGAATATTCCAGGTTCACAGGTTGCTGATCTTACTGCATCACCAAAATATCCAAACAGCCCGGATATTGTAGCTACTTTAAACTCAATGGAGTACTCTAATGTAGGAGATAATTATGGCGGCCGTTTACTGGGCTACATTTGCGCTCCGGCAACTGGCTTTTACACTTTCTATATTGCAGGCGACGACCAGGCGGGTGTGTTCTTAAGCACCGATGAAAATCCGGCCAATAAAGTGTTGATCGCTTATAATGAATCATTCGTACCATTCAGAGGGTACTATGCAAATGCAACTCAAAAATCTGCACCAATCAAGTTGATAAAAGGTGTGCGGTATTACATTGAAACATTGCATAAAGAAAAAACAGCCACCGACCATTTATCGGTTGCCTGGGAACTACCAAATGGCTCATTTGAAGCACCTATACCGGGTAACCGTCTGTCGCCATTCGGATCTTACTTCCCTGGCAGAACTGCACCTAACTTTGTTATTGCAATGCAAAATGAAGCTAATAAAGGAGCTTTAAAACTAAGGGCTACTCCTAACCCGTCTTCTAACTATTTCACAGTTAATATAAGCAGCAAGAACAATCAATTGGTTAATGTGATTGTAACAGATGCTGCCGGAAGAATAGTGGAAAGAAAGCAGAACATTACAGCCAATAGCACCATACAAATTGGGAACCGTTTACCAGCCGGTTTATACTTTGTAGAAGTATTGCAAGGCGCTGAAAAACAACGATTGAAACTTGTTAAACAATAAGCAGCCGAAAAATTCAGGTAAATAAACAATCCCTTAAACCCGTCTTAATTTATTTTAAGGCGGGTTTTTTATTTCACTCAAAATAGTGGGCCAAAATTGACTACGATCGATAAATCTATTGCCAAGTTTAAGTTTTAGTTACTATTTGAAATATGCATCCTTTAATCACTTCAATTAAATATTTTTATCCGGGTTGTTCAACAAACTTAGTCATGAAAAAATTTTATGTAGCCATATTGCTTACCGGATTAATATTTATAACACTTGCTTCATTCAGGCATCAAAATAATGCAGAAAGCTACAGCCGGTTTTATTTTGAAAAATTAAATGGTTTTAAAGAAAGCCAGGCTGAATTGTTGAAGTTTATCAGCCTTTGCGACCTTAGTAAACAACAAGACATTAAGAAGGTAAAAATGCAAATCAATGATTTAAGGTTGCATTTAAAAGGGATGGATTTTTGGCTGAGATACCTGGAACCTGTGATGTATAAAAAAATAAACGGCCCGCTTCCGGTAGAATGGGAAACGGAGGTTTTTGAAAAATTTGAAAAGCCCTACAAACGTGAAGGAGCAGGCGTTTCACTTGCTACACTTTACCTTGATGAAGAAAATATTAACCGCGATTCCCTGTCGCACCTGATTGAATCTTCATTAAATGCCATGCAAACTTTTGCCGCAGATTCCATTACGAAAGAATTGAAAAATTACCATCACTTCTTTTTAGCCAACAGGTTGTTTTTATTAAATCTTGCATCAATTTATACAACCGGCTTTGAATGCCCCGATACGGAAAGGATTGTACCTGAATTACGTTTTATGCTAAAGCGGGTTAATGAAACCTACCAGGTATTTAACGAAAGTTTTCCTAACACTGCGCTTAAAAAAGAATACCATTTGTTGTATGAAAAAATGATTGACTTTACCGATCAGCAACCAATTGAATTTAGTGGGTTTGATCATTTTAATTTTATTAAGAATTATGTAAATCCACTTTTTGCACTTAATCAACAAATGATAGCTGAATACAAAGTGTATTCAAAAAGCTATATGGATTATACGCTTAATAAAAACGCCAATACAATTTTCAACAAGGCGCTTTATAGCGGACAAAATACCAAAGGCATTTTTTTAAGGGTAAAGGATGAAAAGGCACTGGCGGAAATAGATCACCTGGGCAAGCTGCTTTTTTACGACCCGATCCTTTCGGGTAATAACTTGCGGAGTTGCGCTTCCTGCCATAAGCCTTCCGAATATTTTACCGATACTACGCTAACAACTTCTTATCAATTCAATAACAAAGATTTTTTACCAAGAAATTCGCCTTCATTAATCAATTCAATTTACAATCACCTGATAATGCTGGATGGTAAACATATTTCTTTACAACAACAATCCAAAGATGTAATAACCAATGCCACAGAATTAGGTAGTGAAGAAACTGCGGTTATGAATAAAATAATGAGTTGTAACGAATATAAGGAAGGCTTTGAGAAACTATTGGCGTTAACTCCCCAGGAAACGGAAATAACTTTTGAACACATCATTTCTGCCATCACTTTTCACTACGGAAAATTTAGTAATTACACTGCCCCGTTTGATGATGCCATCAATGAAAATAAAGCCCTGCCGTCGTCTGTAAAAGAAGGTTTTAATATTTTTATGAGTAAGGCACAGTGTGGCACCTGTCATTTTGTGCCGCAGTTCAATGGTGTAAAACCTCCCTATGTTAGTTCCGAATTTGAAGTATTGGGCGTACCGGAAGATACCGGTTACAAAAAACTGAGCGATGATAAAGGCAGGTACAATGTAAGCCCATCCGGGGAAATGCTGCATGCATTCAGAACCGGTTCTATCAGAAATGCGCTTTACACTAAACCCTATATGCACAACGGCATCTTTACTACTCTTGAAGAGGTTGTTGACTTTTATGATGCAGGTGGCGGTGTAGGAAAAGGACTGAAAATAACCAACCAGACCTTGTCGGCCGATTCGCTCCATTTAAGCGCAGATGAAAAAATAAAGTTGATCAGTTTTATTGAGTCATTAAATGAAAATATCCCTTTTGAAGAAAAGCCTCATCATTTGCCAACATCCACCGACAGTAAATTAATTAACAGAAAAGTTGGTGGCACCTACTAAATAAAATAATTTATCATGAAATACATTACTACTACACTTTGCTTTTGTTTTGTTTTTTTCCTGATGGCTTTTACCTTAGTGCATCAAAGTGCATTTAAGCAAACGCATATAAAAGCTTTTCCGGCAACGCAAAAAATACTGGTAAAAGACACCACCATTACAGATGTTGAATTTCTATTTGACTACCCCGATGATATTAAAGAAGCCGATAAAAAAGCATTTGTAAAAAAAATAAAAAAGGGTAAAATATTGTACAATATCAACTGTGCAAAGTGCCACACCACAACTGTAAATAACAAACAGGTGATCCCCGATTTTTCTTTACCGCAATTGATGGATTATGAAATAAGATTTCAGTATCCTGAGCACCAGGAAGATTTAAAGGAAACCAATATTACTGTGGAAGAACTGGATATGATTGTGGACTTTTTGCGGTATAAGAAGAAGAATTAAATGATTTCGGGATGAACAAAATACAAGCTATTTTTAAAATTGAAATTGATAAAAAGAGGATTTATGGCTTAGATATTATCAGGTGTTTTGCTATACTGACGGTGGTATTAACGCATAGTTTTGACCTACTGCCTAATTCAAAAGAAAACAAATTTATTAACCTGCTACCCTTTCCTGACGGCGTGGCTGTTTTTTTTGTTTTAAGTGGATTTTTGATTGGAGGTATTCTTATTAAAGTGCTTGAAAAAAAGGAATATTCGTTTAATACTTTATTCAATTTTTGGAAGCGCCGTTGGTTGAGAACTTTACCGAACTACTATTTCGTCTTACTAATTATTATTGCTGTTACCTACTTTGTCACAGGAGGATTTATACAGTCCAACGTATTTTTATATTTTATCTTTTGTCAGAATATCACCGGGCACCACCCACCTTTTTTTACGGAAGTGTGGAGTTTAAGTGCAGAAGAATGGTTTTACCTTTTAGTACCCATGATTATTTTTTCTTCCATTCAAGTGCTTCGGATAACTCCCAAAAAAGCTGTTCTACTAACAATCATAGCTATTATCATTTTTACGATTTTGTTTAGATTTTATCGTTATCAGCATATAACGGTTACTTCAGTTGAAACCTATGGCAGCATGTTCAGAAATACTGTGGCAACCAGGTTAGATAATATTATGTTTGGTGTATTGGGTGCATACATTGCATACTATTTTAATCAGGTATGGATAAAATATAAAAATCAATCACTCATTGCGGGTATAACCATTTGCTTATTGACAAAATATATTTCCTTTTTATATTTTCCAACATCTGCATTTTACTGGTGCAACCTTTCATTCATTTTTGCAGAACTGGCTATTTTGCTATGCTTCCCGTTTTTTTCACAGGTAAAATCCGGTGACGGTAAAGTATATAAATTTGTTACCTACACTAGCCTTATCGCCTATTCAATGTACCTGGTTCATGGTGCGTTGATACTTCATTTAATCATTGCAAGGATACATTTTTTACAGCAAAGTAGTTTTGTGATGCTTTTATGTAGATATACTATTTTCTGGATAACTATATATCTCGTTTCAATATTGCAGTATAAATATTTTGAAAAGCCGATCATGTCTATCCGAAACAAAAAAGTGATAAATACAGCAGCTAATAGTGTTGAAGCCCATGAAAAACAAATAAAGCATATTAGCAAGTCTCCAGTCTAACAAATACAAACAAATAAGTTGCGCCTTTATTAAAGCTTACCAGTTCTTTAGGTAAATTTTATACACTTCAACATTTAAATGTTGTTTAGTTAGCTATTTTCTGAAGAAAATTTATATCAGAAAATAATAAAACTGAAATGTATTTAAGGAGTTGTAATTTTTAATGAAGATGTAATGCCATTCCATGCACCAAGATTTTGTATATCACCGGAATTTAACAGCTTTGATTTTCCGGAAAAGTTATCACCATCGTAAAGGGTAACTGTCCAGCCTGAAGGAATTTCTACAGATGAAAGCATATTATTAACGCAACCATTTGAAACCAATTGAGCATTGGTATATGAGCCAGGCAGTAAGCCATTAGACACCCAACCACGGTAATTGGTATCACCAAATAAAGTTACTTCCGCCCTTCGGTTATACACCCGGATATAATCTACTAAAAAACTACTTGGGTTGGGAAAAAGGGCTGCACTGCCACCAAAGCCGCCGGGACCGATACCAAGTAAAATAAATTCCGGAACGTGAGATACAATTGTATCAGTCGTAATTCTCACTTTGCCATCTACGTAAATGCTGTATTTCCGTGGTGTCCATTCCAGCGCAAAAGTGTGAAAGCCCTCATATATTCCGGGGATGGAATCTACCTGCGTAAGCACCTTTGCATGAGCCGGTTCATACCCGTTCCAATGCAGGGAATAATAAAGTTTATTAATTCCATGGCCGATACCATTTTCAAAAATATCAATTTCTGCACCGGATATTACGGGGTCAAATGGATTGCTTACTACACTGGTTTTTGGAGTAGTCATCCAGAAAGCACATTCTCCCCCAACGCCGGAAGACAGTTGTGCCCTGATCTCAAAATAACCGTATCGGAAATTAAAAAGGCCTTCTGTACTTACCTCAGCAGAACTGAGTGCTCCTGCCGGTGGCGATTTGCTAAGCAATGTCAAATAGCCATTGGCCACTTTTATATTGCTCCTGGTATTGGGAGGCCCAAAGCTGGCGTTTCCCTCTCTGCGTAAAAACCATTTTTTTGAGTCAAGATTATTGCTGTCAAATTCATCGCCCCAGGCAAAACTGTATTCACTTGGAATTGGAATATTTAAACCATTACCACTCTTTGATGCAATTTGGCTGCCTGGTTTCTCACTTTTTATATTATCATTGCTGTTGCCAGCACACGAGTTTAACGCGGCAGGCAAAGATGCCTGGCTGAGAAAAAAAAGAAAGTAAATGATTTTATTCATCAGGCTTATTTTATTTAGTAAAACAATTGGTTAAAAAAAGCTTCCATAAAAAGTCTAACATCTTATAAAAAAACCGTGACATTTTCAGTCATTCGCTAATTTGTCACTATCTATCAGATCTAATATTTGCTGATCAATATTGATATCAAATTTGCGTGCAAAAAAATAGTAGGAATTCCAAAGGGCATCCCGGTTTTTCATTGTAAGCAATTTTGGATGCCTGGTATGTTCCGACCAGTCCGTGTAATGAAATACACCATCCTGGATTTTATCCCTGAAGTTTGAGTTATACAAAATGGTTTGAAAAAAAAATTCATCAGGTGTATCCACCAGTTTGAAATAATTTTTAAATGCGGCATTTTTATCAAGGAAAGCTAAAACATATTTAGTGGCATCCTTGCTGATGGTTAACCATTGAGAGCCCTTTCTCACTTCAAAAGATTTTGGGAATTTCCTGTCGGGTAATATTTTGTTGATAATTCTCTGCACCAACTTTTTCCCGGGGAAGGAATATGCGTTTAAATGATATTTTTTTATCCGAACTCCATAGCCGGGAGAAGCATCGAGTTTTTGGATACTCATAAATTCTTTACCATTATTTTTCCGCAGGTAATTTATAAATTCATTTGGTGGTTTTAACAGGTAGTCCTGCCCACTTAGAAATGAAACATAGCTATAATCTTCTCTGGCATTTACAATATTTCGCAAACAAATCACCATTGCCGCTACAGTGTTATAGCAGCCCCAGTCTACCTGTACATTATCTTGTACAAAAAATACATTTGGAAATGAAAGTTGTTGCCTAAAAATGGTATTGTCAAATTTTTTGTCTATGTGAACCCAGCAGTCAATACCAGGATGAGACAATTTTTCGATCAACCTGGCTACCTGCTCCGGATTTTTGTGTACCAACAAAACACAGGCAACTTTCATATCACTCATTTTTATTAAAATGCAGTAGCAACCGCTTCCAGGCATCAGGATTTTATTTGCTTACTGCTGTTTTTATTTTGTTGGAAATTTTTTGCATTAACCCGGTTTTTACATAAGTATATGGCTGCATGTGCCACGCCACATCATGCACCGAATCTTTCAATTTTTTAAAAATAATGGTTTTGCCAGAAAAATCCTGCACCATTTCCCATGCACTGTCGGCCAGCATAAAATCAACCAATATAGAAACTGATTTCATTTCCGCATCGTCAATCAACATCAAGCCATCTTTCTTTAATTTATCAGCAGTATAGAACCAATCAATAATTGGCCAGGGAAATGCATGCTTACCATCCAACAGAATTAAATCAAAACCATCTTCTTCCATTGCCGGTAAAAATACATCCGAAGATTGGGGTCGAAAACGCACATTATCCATCGAAACCTGTTTTTCTGCTGCGTACTTTTTTATTAATTCAATTTCCGATGCTGCAGGTGTAACCGCCAGGTGATTTGCCCCACAATGTGCAAAAATAAGGGTGGAACATCCAGCGCCGGTTTCAAGTGTTTTGCTACCTTTTTCTACCCGCCTGTAAAGAAATGAGAGTACCTCTTTTTCAACACCATAGCAGGTTAACTCATCCTGTTCCAGCCGCTTCATCTCCTTAGATGAAAGCATTGTTTCGCTTTGGGCAAAGTGGCGTTGTATTTCCGTTTCGCCTTTATGAAAACGGGGACGTTCATTTAATAGCGTCTGCAGTAAGTCCATTTTATTTAATTTAATTCCTTGAATATTTTTAACTGTCGTGCCTGTTAACTTTCCACAAAAGACTTTCTTAACAGTGAAATTCCTTCCTTCGGTAATTTTTTAAAATAGTTTATAATATTTTCCATACCACCAATAAATGGATAGATTGACAAACTTTTAATAAATGTCATCCAGTTTCTGTGGCGAAAACTATTAATAATATGTATCTTATAATAGCGGGTTTTATACTTTTTTATCCAATGAGCGGCTGTAGGGCCTTTGCTTAATTTAAGCTTTGCTATCCTTCGTAAACATGCCTCCTCAATGATGGCATAATGTGCCAAAGCTGCGGAAGATTTGTTAGCCAGTGTAGAAATACCGCCCTTATGAATCCGGTAATTATACAATGGTTTGTCTATATAAAATACCTCGCCGGTTTCTTCCAATAAATAGTAAAGATCCTGGTCAATGGCCTTGTTGTATTGCCTGAATGCTGTTATACCTTTTGTGCGGTTATAGCACGCTACCTTAAAAGTTGCAAAAGCATGAATACTTCCATCATTCAGCAACAGGTAGGGTGTGTCGGGCGGCAATTGTTGCTGGTAACCTGCCTCTTTAATTACAGCAAGGTTTTCATCGCAAATATTGTGTGTGGAATATACCAGGCTACAGGCAGGTTTTTCCTGGTGCGCCTTTATCATTATTTCCAAAGCTTCGGGGTGAAGTGTATCATCAGGATCAAGAAAACCCGCTATAATCCCCATCGCATTTTCGGCGCATCTTCTTTTAGTAAAAGCACAGCCCATGTTTTTTTCATTCCTGATAACCCTTACCCTCGAATCATTTTCAAAGTCCTTTATTACCTGTTCAAAACCATCAGTTGAATTATCATCCACCAATATAACCTCCCATTGCCGGTAAGTTTGTGCCAATACACTTTGAAGGCACTCTGCCAAAAAACGTGCGTTATTGTAATGAGCTATTAATACCGAAAAAAACATAAACTATTAATAATATTGGGTTAATGGCTTTTATAAAATATTTGCCTTTATTTTAAATCCTGGTAAAGTTATTGAATCAAAAAAGTAAGGGTGGCTGTTTGGTATAAGTTAACCTAAAAATCATGGTGAATGTAAATGTTTGTTGTATAGTGGTTACCTATAACGGGATGCAATGGATTAAAAAATGCCTGGATAGTTTAATCTTTAGTAGCTGCAAAAACGAGGTTATTGTAATAGATAATGGTTCTGCAGACAATACCGTTGCTTTTATAAAAGAAAATTATCCTGCAATTGAATTGATTGAACCCGGCGATAACCTTGGGTTTGGACAGGGAAATAATATCGGCTTACAAATAGCCCTCAATAAAAAAGCAGCACATATTTTTTTGCTTAACCAGGATGCCTGCATTGAGGCTGATGGGTTGGAAAAACTGGTAAGCTTGCAGCAAGCGCATCCTGAATATGGTATTATTAGCCCGGTTCATCTCAATGGCAGCGGGGATGATTTCGACAAGCATTTTTATAAATATCTTTTGCTTTCAGATATTAAAAATTTACTGCTCAATTGCCTCCTTTCAAAAAACCAATCAACAGATATAATTAACACTCCATTTGTAAATGCTGCAGCATGGCTTATAAGCCGTGATTGCCTGATGAAAACCGGTGGATTTGATCCGATATTTTTTCATTATGGCGAAGATGATAACTATGCACAGCGGGTATTATTCAAGGGATTTAGGATTGGTATTTTTACGGGCACAAAAATATTTCATGACAGAGAGAGAGCGGAAGAAAAAAAGCTGAGCGCAGCACAGATACTCAAGGGAGAAAAAATTATTTTTCTAAATCAGGCTTGCGACCTGCATCAGTCTGCATATAAATTACTGATGATAAAAAGATTTTTACGATACACCCTGTTAACCTTTATCAACATTGCGTCACTAAATAAAACGGGTGCTTTACATAGTTTTGAAATGGCTAAACATATTGCATTCAGCTATCCCAACATAAAGAAGACCCGGTTTAATACTTCCGGCAATTCCACCCCCTATTTAAAAGCAGATTAAACTTCCTGATTATAAAAAGATATTGGAGGATTTTTTTAAGATGACTAAAATATAAGCATGAAAGCAACCATTCTTTTAATTACTTACAACCACGAAAAATTTATCGAAAAGGCCATCGCCAGTATTTTAATGCAAATGGATTGTGAAGGATTTGAAATCATAGTTTCTGATGACCACTCCAGCGATAATACACTGGATATGGTAAAAAAATGCTTGGTCATTTAGATAATGTGCAGATACATTCGAATGTAACAAACCTGGGAATTACAAAAAATTACCAACATTCATTTTCGTTGTGTAAAGGAGAATACATTGTAATATTGGAGGGAGATGATTATTGGATTGATCCGCTAAAAGTAAAAAAACAAATTGATTTCCTGGATAAGAATCCAACCTGTGTAATGTGCGCCCATCCATTCCTAATTCAAAGAGACGGATCAAACAAGCTATTACCGTTTGGGATAAATGAAGAAAAAGAAATTGAAATATTTGAGGCTAAAGACCTGATAATGGATTCTGCTATCATCAGCAATTTTTCCACTGCCTGCTACCGGAGGCTATTGCTTGAAAAAATTTCTCCCGCTACTTATGACGTTATCAGTTATGAGTGGATGATAAATATTTCGATAGCGCAGTTTGGCCCAATCGGTAAAATAAATAAGTTGATTTCGGATTATAGAATTTCTTCATCAGGTCAGTGGTCAGAATACGCTGAAGAAGAAAAGCTTATTGGCAATATAAATATCTTGCCAAAATATGACCACATCCTGCAAGGCCGCTATCATGTGTATTTTGAAAAAAAGATTGCCCTGTTTAAAGATGAATTAGACAAACTATATCTTCGTAAAAAGAATTCAGGTAGCGACCCGATTTATTGTAAAAAATTTTCTCATAAAATACTTAATCGTTTCATAATATCATAACGCCAAGGCACATAAAATTTTTAGGGATATTTACTTTTAACCTAACGGAGGACACCTCTAATTTATGACACCTACGCAACCGGTAAACGAAGAAGAGCCACACAAGCAATTTTTTAAAGACTCCTTTAATTGCTTTTACCAGCTTTCGGCAGTCTTTAACCTCCGCAACTTTTACCAAATATGCCATCAGCAGAATTTGCCCGGCAAAAGTGAAGATATACATGTGGATATGGAGGTGCTTACGAAAACCCTGGAATTGTTAAGTAAATGAATTGAGCGTATAAATATTTACATACATCTGCATAATGTTGCCCATATTCTAACTCATAAAAAAACACCATTGATAAAAGTATTCAGTAAGATAAAAGCAATTCTTTTTCCAGCAGTAACCATTGAAAAGGTTAAGTATAAAAAACAACAAAAGCGATATGATTTAATTATGTATGATGACATCTATCCGCACCCGGCGTCTGGCTTTAGGATAGAAGAATTTACTTACCTGCTAAACAACATCAGTAACAGCAAGGCAATACTTTCCGGGGAAGCCTACAAGGCATTTAAACTTCCGGCAAAGCAACACGAAGGGCATATCAATAATTTAATAGCAAGCAAACTGGTAACTACTAAACAGATTGAGCAAACTCCAGGAATAATCAATATTAATTGCAAATTATTTTACTGCGTTTTTCTTAATAATATTTTTAAACACCTTCATTGGATAGAAAAATATGAAATACCCTTTGCCTTTACACTTTACCCTGGTGGCGGGTTTGCTGTAAGTGAAGATGAAACAGAAAATAAGTTAAGAAAAATACTTTCTTCCCCATGTTTTAAAAAAGTAATTGTAACACAGCGAAAGACGCTCAACTACCTGGTAGAAAATAGTTTTTGTACCAAGGATAAAATCTTATTTGTATTTGGGGTTGTTGTACCTCAGGTTTCACTTAGCGGCAATACGCCCCAAAAGAAATTTTATGGCACCAGCAAGCAAAGTTTTGACATCTGTTTTTGCGCATCAAAATATACTAAGTTTGGCGAAGACAAAGGATACCCATTATTTGTGGAGTTCATAAAATTGATGGCGATAAAATATGATTTTCTAAAATTTCATGTGGTTGGTGGTGGTTTTGATAAAAACGTGCTTGATGTAAGTACAATTGAGGATCGTATTGAATTTTACGGTCAGCTGGATTTTGATAACCTTCAATTAATTTTTAGAAATGTTGATTTGATTATGTCCCCAAATCAACCAGACAAATTGAATAAAGGGTCCTTCGACGGGTTTCCTTTAGGAACGGTGATAGAAGCTGCCTTTAATGAAGTGGTAGTAATGCTTACAGATAATTTTAAGGAAAATGTTTACTTTGAAGATGGCGAAGAGTTGATTATTATTGAGCCTAGCTTGAACGATATGGTAAGTAAATTTGAACCCTTGCTTACTAACATTGACGCATTTTATGAAATAGGAAAGAGGGGAAAAGAAAAATTCAGGCAGATCTATTCAAACGACTACCAGATGGGGCCACGCACCGCTTTATTGAAATCGTTGATTCAAGCGAATTGATTGTGAAAAATTAAACTAAAAAAGAGATATGCTAATAATTGGAGCTGGCGGATATGCAAAAGAGTTGCTGGAGATTTTTCATCAAAAAGGCATAGCTGAACACCTTGCTTTTTATGATGATGTAAACACTGAAAGCGGTCCTTTATTGTACAACCGCTTTCCTATTCTTAAAAATGAAGCAGAGGTAAAAAAATTTTTCACCACCCATGGCTGCGAATTTACAATTGGAATTGGCAATCCTGGATTAAGGAATAAAATGTATAATAAATTTACCGCACTTAATGGAATATTTACATCAGTAATTTCCAGTAAAGCGTGTATTGGTTCTTTTGAAGTAAAAATTGGTGAAGGTTGTAATATTTTAGATGGCGCTACATTTTCTAATTCCTCGGAAGCCGGCATGGGTTGTATTGCTTACTACAATTCAATTATTACACACGATTGTAAGCTGGGAAATTTTGTTCAGCTTTCTCCCGGCGCTACTATATTGGGTGGTGCAGTTATAAATGATTTTGCGCTGATCGGTTCCAATGCCACTATTCTTGCAAAATTAAATATTGGTAAAAGTGCCTTTATTGCTGCAGGTGCCCTTATTACTAAATCTGTTCCTGACTACACGCTTATGGTAGGAAACCCAGCCAGAAGAGCTGGTTGGATAAGTGAATACGGTGATAAACTGGTGTTTAATGATATGGGAGTGGCAACCTGTAAAATAAGTTTAGATAAGTACCACTTGGAGAATGAAAATGTGAAAAAGTTATCGTAAACAAAGTAAATACGGAAGAGTGGTTTTATAAATTATTCCGATCTATATACCCCCCGGTCAATACTGGCTATTTTATTTTCAGGGCAAAATTATCCGGAGAACCATCTTGAATTTTTTAAACCTCCAGATTGACCTTTATAGCAAAATCTTGCACTTACCAATTGTATCGAGGTTTTATGGTGAAATAAGTATCCTTTCTTACAGCACCACATGTCTCGCACTTCCGCCATCTACCAGCAAATTTGATCCTAAAACATAACTTGCCCTGGAGCTGGAAAGAAAAACTACGCAATTAGCTATCTCCGCTGGTTCGGCCATGCGTTTGAGATCATTGGCGGCTTCAACAGTTTTAAATATTTCCGGTCTTTCTTTTTTTTCATTGGCCCAATAACCACCCTCAAAATAAGTGTTTCCTGGTGAAACCGTATTGACTCTGATTCCGTTTACGGAAAGCGCCCTGCTAAGTGATTTCATATAATTGGCCATAGCAGCCTTTATGGCACAATATGGCGCAGCTTCCGGAACGGCTACCGAAGCAGCTATAGAGCCAACATATACAATGGCGGCAGAAGATGATTTTCGTAAATAAGGAAGAGCCGCTTCAACGCAATGAATAGTGCCCCAAAGATCTACGTTTACGGCAGCATCCCAGGAGGTAGATAAAGCGCTTGCATTTAAGATAAGAATGTCGATACCCCCAAGATCAGCAGCCGTATCACGCATCCATTTTTCTACCTGTAGTTTTTTTTGTATATCAACGGCATAACCTGCATATTTTTTTCCGAACTTTCTGAGATCAGATAATGCACTATCAACATCTTTTTTGTTTCTGGCGCAAATAGAAACATTTGCACCCTCTTTCGCAAAGCATTCTGCAATTGCTTTTCCAATACCCCTGGAACCACCTGTTATTGCTACCTTTTTGTCTGCTAAATTTAAGTCCATCTTTTTATTTAATTTGTATTTGAGATGATCATATTTATACTTTCTTGAAAAAACGGATTTTGGCGGGATTGCCATTTATTACTGCATTGTCCGCAATATTTTTGGTAACAACTGTGCCAGAAGCAACAATTACATTCTTGCCTATCTTCACCTTTGGTTGAATAACTGCCCTCATACCAATATAAGTACCCTCGCCGATTTCAGTATCTGAAGCAATAAGCGTGTGGGGCCCTATTGAGCAAAAGGAACCAACCTTAGCTCCGTGGCCGAAACTTATTTTTTTATTAATAATACAGTTTTCACCAATCTCCACATAAGGCTCGGAAGCCGTTTTGTATAATACGATGGAACCAGCTCCAACACTTGTATAAGTACTAAGATGTGAGTAAGGCGATATGAACGGTGTGAGTATTCCACCAAGATCTGTGAATTTTTTTGTCAAATTCTTTCGATCGTCAATATCCCAAATTCCAACAGCAAAAGCTGTTGAGATGTTTGTAAAGTAGTCGGCTACTTGTTCGTCTGACGACAATATCTTGAAATGATCTTTCAGGCAACTGAATTTCGTTTCCATGTCACTCCAAAATACGATGTCGTTGTTTTTAGCAGCAATCAAGTCGTCAAATAATTGTAAGGCAAAACCTCCGGCTCCAATAATTAGCATGATTAAATATATTTACTGATTTTTTAAATTAGTTTTTTAGCGTTCTCCTTTCCTGCTCATTTCAAACTAAATAAAACTTCGCTAAAGGCTACTGTAAATTTTTTAGCAAAAGACATCATTAACATCTATGGGAATAAAAAATTAAACGATAACATTGTGAGTAAAATAACTCTCTTTATTTTTTAGATGGGATGTATAGGCATTTGCTTTAAAATCAATATTACAACATTTGTCAGGCTTAATTTTTGATGGAAAAAGACTTAACAAAAAAATTTTGTTGTATAAGTGTACATGCTACATACAGCTTTTATTAAAAAAATAATTGATTTTTGTAACATTAATTAATCCCTCCCATATACTATTGCAGACATTATAGCAAATCAATTACACTTTTTCATTCCGCATAATATCTTTAACCTTTCCATAAACTTTTCTAAGAATTCCTTCATTACCTAATTGCTTTTCTTTTGTTCCAAAAATATCCTTAGGTATGTGCCTGGTAATTTCATAAATAACGGCTTCCCGAATTTTGTCAACATATTTGTATTTGGTATGAATATTAAAACTCTGGTAGATGTACGTCATGATAATTATTTTGTCATAACCATGATGTTTTGTTGTAAAGCCCCGGTCGTGTAGACGATAAACGGCCATCACTTCCGGAAGGTATTTAAACTTGCCCCTAAGCGTTAACAGCAACATGATGGGCAAATCTCCATAAGCACATTTATAAAACCAATCGGGTATTTCAAAATCGGGGTAGTTTACAAATACAAAAGATGGCGATGCGATAAACCATGGGCCCAGTAAATCTTCCGTGTCAAATGTATCTTTCTCAAGCTCTTTATGCAATACCCATTCCTTTTGTTCACCATTCCTGTCAGACTTTATTTGCACATTGTGAAAACAGGCACTATATTCCGGATTGGCACGAAGAAAATCAATTTGTTTTTGAAGTTTTAGCGGATCTGTCCAATAATCATCACCTTCAATAAATGCAATATAATCTCCGTTACAGGCTTTGTAAGCATTGGTAAAATTTTTCATCATACCTACGTTTTTTTCTGCAGGAATTAACTTAATAATTCCTGCGTACTTATCCGCAAATTTTTTACATATTTCCCTGGTGCCATCGGTACTGTAGTCTTCTCCAATAATAATTTCTGTAAGAAAATTGGTTTGCTGGCTAAGCACACTTTCCAGTGCTTCTGCAATATATTGTTCGTGGTTATATGTAATTACACAAATACTTACTTTCATAACTTTACTATAAATTATCATCCAGCAATTGTAATGCTAACCCACCTGCTCCCGCAATTAACATACTATTAATTATTTTGTGCTCTCAATAAAAGCCTGCATATAAAATCAATTTCTTCATTAGTCAGAGAATAGTACAACGGAAGGCACAACACTTTTGAGCTTATCTCATCGCAAAATGGTGTTGTATATTTTTCCACATACTTCAGGTTATTTAACGCAGGATAAAAATACCTCCTGGGGTAAATCCAATGTGCATTCAGCATTTCAATTGCTTTTAGCAAAACTGCTTCTTCCTTAAATATGACCGGGAAATAAGAAAAATTAAATTCGGAACCAGGTGTAATTTCTATGGTTTTTACCGTTAAATATTGCATCCAAAAAATATAGCGGTCGTATTGTAGTTTCCTACTTTCTAAAACAGGTTGCACATGCTTAAGATTTACAAGCCCCATTGCCGCATGAAACTCGGAGTTTTTTGCGTTGATACCCACTTCAGCAAAATCCGTCGGGCCATTATGTCCAAAATTTCTCATGTAGGCCATTTTCTTTAACAACTCACTATTTCTAGTAAATACAGCACCACCTTCAATGGTATGAAATATTTTTGTGGCATGAAAACTGGCGGTGCTTATATCGCCATAATTGTACACACTTTCTCCTTTATATTTTGTGCCAAAGCAATGTGCCGCATCGTAAATAACTTTTAAATGATGCTGGTCTGCTATGGCTTGTATCGCCTCAATATCGCAGGGATTCCCGTAGGTATGCGTAGCAATAATTGCTGAAGTTTTTTCAGTTATTGCATCTTCAATTTTTGTATGATCAATATTTAACGTTGCAGGGTCAATGTCTACAAATACAGGATTGCATCCTTCCCAAATGATGGACGATGTAGTTGCAACATAACTAAACGGTGTAGTAATAATATCACCTTTCAATTGCAAAGCCTTTATTGCAATCTGCAAGGCAATGGTTCCATTGTTTAAATACAACAAATGATTGATGCCGAGATATTCTTTTAATCTTAACTCAAGCTCATTTACAAGCGGGCCATTATTGGTAAGCCAGTTTCTCTCCCATATTTGCTTAATATAAGTTTGATATTCTTCAATCGGCGGCAGAAACGGCTTGGTTACATTTATCATAAAATTTATAGTAATCCCATTAGTTGTAATTAATTATTTTCATGCCATTTGAAAAACTATTTACAGCCTCACCATTGATAACTTCCCCTGGCCGTTTATAGATTGACTGCAATACATATTTACCCATTGATAAAAATCGTCTTACAGTAAAATATTTTGTAAAGGAATACAAGAGGTAATAGTAAATAATTTGATGGTATGGGTAACGAAGCCTGAATAAATTGTACAGGAATACCTGCAGCGATTTCCAATGGTAAATATTAATTTCTTCTTTTGACAAAGGATAAACAGAAAGTGGAAACTGCTTCCGCCATTTTCTATTGATTGTTATAGCACTTTCTATCCAGCTTCTATTAGGAATTCCAACCGAATAGTGATGTACCAATATGTCAAAAACTACTCTTACATCATACTTCCTGAATACCTGCAGGGAGTAGTCAATATCATATCCATGAAACCCATTTAAATTAACTTCATCAAATTTAAATTCATCAAAAACTGAGCGGCGCACACAAAGAAAAAAACCATCAAGCATTACTACATTTTTTGCTACTGCTTCCCTTCCACTTTCCGAACTAAAAATATGTTTTCCAATAGTACCGCTTCTATGATGCTGAATAAGATTCATTTCTTTCGATCTTGATACCATCGACCATGATGAAGGAACAATCCCCTTGGTATCTCCACCTGCAAGCCCAATCATTCCTACACCCAGATTTGTAAAATGTTTAAGAATAAGCGGGCCCCAATTGGGCGTATCAAAAAGCACATCTTCATGTAAAAAAAGTAAAACCGGGTATTGCGCCAATGCACCAGCTTTATTATAAACCGTACAAATGCCTTCGTTTACTTCAGTATTATTAATCGCAATAATTTCGTGGTTTAAGCCAATGGACGCTGCAATATTCAGCTCCAGTTGCTTAAGCAGGATTTTATTGACAGAACAAATAATAATTGAGATCATAATTTTTTAGTTAGATACCTGAAATATTTTTATATAGTGTCAACAAAACTTTTTTCAACTGAATTAAAAATAACGATACCTGTAATCAATGAAACGAGCATAAAAGCAGCATCATAAGCCAACAGTTCCCAACTAAAATATCCTTTACCGGTAAAGGAAAATCTAAACGCTTCAATAATTCCCGTCATAGGGTTTGCCAGTATAACTTTTCGATAGCCACTATCGGCTATACTATCAACCGGAAAAAAAACGGGCGAAGTAAACATCATTAATTGAATACCAAATGATATAAGGTGGGTAAAATCTTTGTAGCGGATGGTTAAGGAAGAAATGATCATACCACATCCCAGGCCCAATCCGGCAATTAAAATGATCAACATCGGAAATAGTAATAAATACATATTTGGCTGAATACCGGTGCCCGTGTATAAGAAGTAAATGTAGATAGCGATAAACAACAGGAATTGTATAGAAAATTTCACCAGGTTTGTAAGCACCAATGATAAGGGTATAATGAGTCGTGGAAAATAAACTTTGGACATTACTGCATTGCTATCTTTAAAAAAGGTGGCTGTTTTGGTGATGCATTCTGAAAAATAGCTCCACATGATAATACCGCTGATATAAAAAAGCACCGGTGGAAGCGATACGGTAGATAGTTTAGCGATTCTTGAAAATATAATTACGTAAGTAATGGTTGTAATAATAGGTTGAAGAATAAACCAGAGCGGCCCCAATATCGTTTGCTTATAAATTGCTAATACATCCCTCCGCATCCAGATCAATAAAAGGTCACGGTACTCCCACAATTCCTTTACATTAACAGACCATACATTATTAGCCGGTGTAATAATTTCTTTCCATTTCCTTTCTGTATTGATTACTTTTTCCATGTCTTCTTCTACAATTCAATGTTAGATTTTTTTTTCTACACTATCCGGCCAGTACAGAGATTTAATGGTAAATTATTATTACAATTGCAACACAATTTTGATTTGCAAGTGGTATAAAACGCTATTTTATTAAAGGAATAATTTGCTCAAGAAAATAACCTGTTGCATCCGCCGGATGATTTGATTTAATAGAACAATAAGCATCAATACCCATTTGTTCCCAGTCATCTCTTTTTTCCCAGGCACGCTCAAGTGCATTGTCAATAGAAGCCGAAGCAGGGTAAGCTGCAATAAAGCCGCTTTTACCTTCTTCAATCAATTCTTCAACACCGCCTACATTTGTTACCACACAGGTTCGTTTAAAATTCATAGCCTCAATAAGCGTAAGGGATTGCCCTTCCAGTCTCGAAGGCATCAATAACATATGATGCGTTTGCCATACTTCAGCAACACTTTCAACATAATCTTTTACATTTAAATTATTTATTCCATGCAAAGCAATCAACCTCTTTAAAATATTCTGGTGCGGACCATCTCCATAAATGTCAAAAACAATGTTACGATCCTTCCATTTTTTTTGCGCCAATACATCTATTAAAAGATCGTACCCTTTATGATAATTTTCAATTCTTCCCAGCAAGGCCACCTTGTACTGTCCTTCAATTAGTGGCGGATAATTAACTGATTGATTCCCCTTTTTTATAAATGGATTATAAACAATTTTTGAGTTTGTTCCGCTATATCCCAGGAATTGTTCATGCATACTTTTTATTTGCTTTGATACAAAACAATTCATAAGCGACTGATCAAATAACAACCGGGCCTGGTCAATTCTTTCGTCATTCATCATCGGCCACTTACTCACCACAACCAGGTGAACGATGGTAATAAACGGAATTTTATTTTTTACACAAAGCTGCATATAGTCCATTCCCTCGGCGTTATTCCCCATAGAAATAATGGCAAGGCAGGGTGATTTATCCAGGAGAAATTCGTGGAGGCAATCGGTTGGTTCAAACTTACCGATGCCGGTTTTATTAATGGCAAGTTTCAATACCGGCAATGGTTCAAAGCGATCTGCGACGCAAAAAAAAGATTCCTGCCTGTCAATAAATGGTTGCACATTTTGAAACCCATAACCCGCTACCGCACTTATGTTATACCCCAGGTCTTTCATTTTAACAGCCGCTTCTGTCCATAACACTTCACTTCCTCCCCAAATACTATTGGTTGAAAAAAAAATAATCCTTTTTTTAACCATTGACATATTCGTTTAACCAGTATCCTGAAAAAATAAAAAATAGTATCATGTTTCTAATATATTGGTATGATCCCTTATTATGGTAAGTTTTGGTACTGAATTTAGTTCCTCCATCAAATCTTTTCCCTGCTGTCGTTGCCGCTCATTTAAATATCCAAGTATCCAGTTCATTGCAAGCATAAAAGAAAAAATTGTCAAAATAAATATTTCAAACACAACATGCCGCATCAACAGCGCCATGGCTACTGAAAGCATGTTTATACAAACCAAAATACCCGTGGACTGTATATGAGATAATCCAATATTTAACAACTGGTGATGTATGTGATTTCTGTCTGCTAAAAATGGCGATTGCCTGTTTGCAATTCTAACAATAAATACCCTTAGCGTATCATAAACAGGAATGATCAGTAGCGCCAAAACAAGCGACGGTGCAGAATATTGAATAAGTGATGAGTTGGAAACTGCATTGCTATCTTCTAAAAAACGTATAGCAATAATGGAAACAAAAAAACCGAGAAAGAGTGAGCCGGTATCGCCCATAAATATCCTGGCCGGTGTGCGGTTATAATATAGAAACCCTATAAGTGAACCGCTCATTGCAATGCACAAAAACATAAAACCGGTATCATGTAATGACCCAAAATAAAATGCAAGTATTGAAGAAGCAAGCAGCCCAATACTTGCTGCCAGGCAATTGATTCCATCAATTAAATTAAATGCATTTACCAGATAAACAATCAACACAACAGATACTACAATACTGAGCGCAAAAGGTATTTCGTGTATACCGAATAATCCATAAAAACTAGTTATTCTAAAACCGGAAAATAAGGTTAGCGTTAAAGCGCTTACAAACTGGGCGCCTATTTTTTTGTACGGATCCATTCCTACAAGGTCATCTGTAAGCCCCGTTATAAAAAGTAACAGGCAGGAAAAACTGAGATAGTTTACATATGGTATTGTTGTAAAAGACAGCGTGATACATGCTGCAAACATCATTGCAGTAAAGATTGCAATTCCACCCAGGTTGGGCGTTTGGCCTATATGTATTTTTCTTGATTCGGTTGGTTCATCAAAAAGGTGCTTTTGATGAGAAATGTAAATAACCTTCCGGATGAAGTACATGACTAATATCAACGTCATGAAAAATATCGATATACCACTAACTAACATTCGGATAATTTTTATGATTTTAACTAACTGCCCAGGCGTATGCTCACAAGCAGTTGAACAATTAACAGCTACCTGTTGCAATTGCCATATACAGTTAGTTCAGTAAATATTTATTAATATTTTGAGCAGTATGATTAGCAGCCAGGTATGTATAAATATGCTGCGATACCTCATTTGCCAACGCTTTACTATTAATAACGCCTGATACCATTCTTACATCTTCTTCAATTTTTCCCGATAGAAAAAAACCATTCCCGGCATCTTCTATTAGTTCCGACACAGCATTTACGTTATTGGTAAATGGTATTTTCCCATACTTCATAACAGTAAGTAAACTTCCGCTAAAGGGTGTATAAAATTTATAGCTGATAAAAGGCACAATGGAAAAACCAGCCATATTAAAAACATCATCCAATACTTCTTCTGAAACATATCCCAGGTAATGTATATTTTTTGTATAAGTACTTTTTAAATAATTGTAATACTCAATGTTTTTTCCAATAGCCTCACCCATGATGTAAAAATTTATTTCAGGAAAAAACTGCAATAATTGTTGGTGAAGCTTCAAAGCATATTCAATGCCTTTGTTTTTTCCTATAAATCCAAAGTATACAAAATTGTTATTTGCAGGTTGCTGCACCTTTATTTCCCTTTCATCAATTACATGTGGCAGGTAATAGACATTATCTGTTTTGTAAGTGGATTTTATTTCCTTTACGCCACGATGAGTAAGTACATACAGGTATTTTATTTTTTCGATATACTTTTTTGATTGCCTGAACCTGTTTAAATAAACATCGTAAAATTTGGATATTTTATTTAACAACGGATTTTGAAACACTACAAATGGATACTTAAACAACGGCGGATCATGCAGTGTTACAGCAATGTTTTTATAATTTGCATTCAACATCGCCATTAATATCTCCAATTCTTTTTCCTGGAAAATACCAATTTCAATGTGTACATGATCTCTGGATGACACCCTGGTTAAAATTGTTGTCATGCCTTCCTCACTATTTAAAAAAATATATCCTTTTTCCTTTAACACCAGCTCAAAAAAATCGTAGGAATATTTAGATATACCTGACCTAGTGTTCATCCTGCTTATATAAAACTTCTCCATTAAAATATTCCCCCATTTTTATTTTCAACAGATAATGATCTTACAGCCTGTATGGTTTTACCACTTATATTATTTCCAATATGTTTTAAAGAGGCTATTCTTTCGTTAAGTTTCCGGTAATCCTTCCTGATTACAAACAGTTGCTTTATGTATGCCATACCCCAATTAAAATATACAGTTCTGCCATATTTTTTTGGGGGATAAAGCAGGTACTTAACCAACCTTACAAGGCTAAGTAATAAATGAAAACTCCAGCTTTTAACCCTGTTATGAAAAAATCTTTTACTAAGATTTGCATAATATAAATTTCTTACGGGACCATCGGTTCCAAAGGCAATAAAAAGTTGTTGCAGGTAGGAAAATGTTAACCTGTCTTTTGGCAGATAGTGGAAAAATTTCAGGTCCTCCGAAAATATAAGTTTGTATCCCATTAATACAAATGCGTTAGTAAGCTCAGTATCTTCTGAGGAGCTTAGTGATTTTCCAACCCGCCCACTTAAAAGTGGCTCATATCCCGATTGGTAAAATGTTTGTATGGCTTCTTTCTGAACAGCAATACCAGCGCCATACAAATCAAAGATTCCTTCAGTTTCACTATTTACATCTTGCGGCCCCAAAGCAAATGCTTCAGCGTACATGTAAAACCAGTACGGTTCTTCAGTTTCAAAAACAGGTATCCCCATTCCACCACATGCTGCAATACTGTTATCTGCATGCATCAGTTCATACACACGCTGAACATAGTTTGGTGCAAGCCAGTTGTCATCGTCACAAAATATCAATATTGGATGGTTGGCAACTGACACACCTGCACGGCGTGCATTTCCCAAACCGGGTATCGGTTCCTCAATAATGTTCAATGGAATTCTGGTTCCCGAATTCACCCAGATGGCACTTGCAATGGCAGATGTGTTGTCGGTAGAATTATTATCTACTATAATTACCTCCCAGGAAATTTTAGAAATGCACTCTTGTTTTAACAGTGCCTCCAAAGTTTTTTGAATCCTTCTTACACTATTGTAGCAACAAATAATAACAGATATGCCCATCATAAAAAATGCTTCAGGATGCTGTTATGGAATGTTGAAGTGGCTGTATAATTACATTTTGTCCACCTTTAAATTTCAACTGAGGCTTCAAATAGCTACGTGAAATTAAACTATTGATGTAAGAACGGTTATTATCATCGAGCCATCCCCATTTATTAAAATATTTTACGGATGACTTTAAATGAAAACTTGTTAGTTTAAAAGTTTTGTAAGATGCTTTACTGTAACCATGTATAATTGAAACAAGTGGATAGTAAACAGTCCGGTAGTATTTATTAATTCTGCGACAAAGATCTGTGTCTTCCATGTATAAAAAATATCGTTCGTCAAATAACCCGGTACTCTTTAATACTTCTGTTCTTATAAACATAAAACAACCCGAAAGATTTGGAACATCCATTATGGCATTGTAGTCTTTATCCCTTAACTCATAATGTTGTAAAAACTTGCTCATTATGAGTTTTAAAGGACCAGGCAAAAATCTTCTCAAAAACAAGTCTACAGGAGACGGCAAGCGCTTACACAAGTATTGCAGGTCGCCATTTTTGTATAAAACTTTTGGCATAACAGAACCTACTCCCCTGTTTTGTTCCATAAAGTCAAAAAGTTCATTTAGAATCTCCGTTTTAAATTCAATATCCGGGTTTAATACAAGGTGATAATGAGAATTGCCAATTGCTTTTCTCATCGCAATATTATGCCCAGCACCAAAACCAATGTTTTTACCGGTAAAAATATATTCAATATCCGGTGATAAAAACTGGTACCTGAGTTTGTCATTCTGTGAATTGTCTACCAGGTACAATTTAATTTTCTTTGTACTCTTCATGAAACACTCTACTACAGTTCTCACTTCCTCAACGGGATTGTGAAATAGCACTATTGAGCAACTGATATCATACATTTTTTTATATTTTAATTATTTAAAACAGACGATTGTATTAATGAATTAAATGACTCTGCCATTTTCTTCCAGGAAAATTTTTTAACCTGTATTAATCCCTTTTCTATTAACAATGACCTTTCGTCAGCATTTTCATTTAAATATTTTATTGCATTACAAAGTTCAATTTTGTCTTTGGGATTAAAATACAATGCCGCATCACCACACACTTCCGGCATGGAAGAAGAATCAGAAACAATTACCGGGCAGCCAGATGCCATAGCTTCCAATAAGGGAATTCCAAATCCTTCATACAAGCTTGGAAATACCAATGCAAATGCTTCCCTGTAAAGTGAAGGCATGAGATTAAGTGGAACATAACCAGCGAAAAATATGAAGTCATCCAGGTGTTGAGCGGTTACATATCGCTTTAACAGATTTAAATAAGATGCTTTACCCCCGGCAATTAATAATGGATGTACCCGCTTAAAACTTTCGTCCATTGATGCATACGCATCTATCAGCATTTCAAAATTTTTATGTGGGTAAGTTGGGCCTACAGCAAGCAGATAATTTTGCAACCCATACGCTTTTTCAATTTCAAATTTATTTTCCTGAGCTGGAAAATACATATCCAGATCGTACCCGTTATGAATCACTTTTATTTTATCAACCGGGCAATCAAAAAAATGGATGATATCTTTCTTGGTATTTTCTGAAACTGCTATGATGTACCTGGCTTTGTTTATAAGTGCAGGCAAAAAATATTTAAAGTAGAAACGCTGATGAATGCTGATATTATTGAACTTCAGCGAAAGCAAATCATGAATTGTAATAATCTGGTTATCCAGGAAAAAACTCCCATGCGTTGTAGGGCTTATCAGCAAGTCAAATTTTCGGGCAACCAGGGGATAGTAAAATGTATTCCAGCAAAACCTGTAAAATGCCGCCAACTTTCCATAGGTTGAAGACTGTAAATACCGGGATAGCTTAACAATTTTTACCTTGTTATTGAGTGAATTGGCAGTTGGTGTAAATACGGTGATACGATTATTATTTTCAAAATAAATAGGTGAAAGGTTATTGATCAGGTTAAAAGAATACACCCCAACCCCTGTTGGTTTATCGTCCAACATGGATCCATTTATACCTATCGCAATATCCTTTGAAAACATGAATACCAATTAAATAATTTCCTCCAAAAAACCGTAAAGTAGATTAGCGCAATCGTAGCGTTGCCCGTTTAGTTGTTGATTTCTTGTTTTACCAGGAATTATTAAATCAATGAATTGATCTAAACAATGCACAACAACTAACAGGGGAGATATTTACAAGGGATGTTCGATTTCAAACGTAAGTTCAAATGCTACTTTTAATAAAACGTTACCAAACTGTTACCAATTAAATGCAATGCGGAATTTTGAAAAAACTTCCTTGAAAACTACCACAGACAGGGCTTTTTGGGGACAGCTTGTGGAAAAATACAACGAGGTTTATTAGTGAACTTGCAAAATGAGTGAACTTATTTTTTTACATTAACCGCATTGTTCAAAAAACAAATAAACTTCTGCTAAAATCAGGATCAAATGTTTTAAACAGGGCGTTTTTAAAAACCTTTCATCTTTTAAACTTAATAGCAAAGTAATTTTTAATTAATATTCCTTTTTAAAAGATAAGATAGCTTTACCGGCAATAAAAAAGCTATTTATAACACACTTAAACATTCACATGAAAGTAAATAACCTTGTTAAAAAATCACTGGTAAGTTTGTCCCTTGCTACCATTTGCGCAGGCACGGTGCATGCTCAGCTAAACGTAAAAAAAATAGATTCTGCTACAAAAAATGAAGGAAAAGTATATTCATCAAATGTAGTAACACAATTAGTTAATGGACTTAAAAGGAATGCTTTTTCAAACACATTTTTAAAAGAGAAGACCAGTTTCCTGAATAACACTGAAAAAATAACCACAGCCGCAACAATGGCAAAACAAATTGCCATATTGGCCAGATCCATTAAAGCAAATAAATATAAAACCGGGACCACCGCTGAAGCCATCACCAAAAATTCAACTGCATTGATTATTCCCATGAGTGAAGTTACTGCCATGCTTAAAAATTTAGAAGCCGGATTAAAGCCCGACTCATTTTCATCGCTATGGACGTTACAAAAAAATCAATGGCTCGGTGCGGTTAATGAGCTAAAATAAAAATACCACCGTACCCTCCTACCTTCTCAATTTGTTATATGAAACCGGCCAATTTCTGGTAATTTCTTTTACCGGGTATTGGCCATTTTTATTGAGTAAATAACACAATTTGCCTGAAAACAGTTTGTGCCGGCTAACTGAATAAAAACACACTATTCACAAGGATATAAATTATAGGTAAGTATATACTGACTTATTTTATTACACGAACTATTAAATTGTACTAATGAATTTTGTGCAATTTGTATCACTTCGTGCGATAACGTTTATAACAACAATTAGCTTGCAAAAACAATACAAAATAATACTTCAGATCAACAGATAACAATTTTACAAAACCCACAACAGCAAAAATTTTAAACAAGATATTACTGATTTGAAGAGCCTAAATTTTAGTGCATTTTTTAATGTCTGAACGTACAAAAAGAGCCGGATATTAATCCGGCCCTTTCTACAAAAAACTATATTATTAGAAAATAAATTATTGAACAGGGTTATTTTATTAGTTTAATGCAATTGAAATCCATGAAGCATTGGTCCAAACATCGGTACTGATAACAGCACCACGCTCAGTTGTACCTACGAAAGGTAATCCCAAAGCGGCAAGATTGATACCGCCGGTTTTTGATGGAGAATTTGATTGATTTTCTAATAAACCACCTAATTTAAAATCACCAAAAACACCCAAAGCGGTATTTCCTTTAGCACCAAGATCATTAATCAAAGCATTGTCAACTGCGATTCCGGTAGTAACAATTGGATTTGATTCGTTTAAATCCATAACAACAGGAGTAGCAGAAGGTGCCTGGAAGATATTGTTTAACACTGCAGATGAGTCATCTGCTAATGGTGGACGTGCACCAAAGAAAGAAGCATTTGTTGTTGCAGTAGTAGCAAATGCAGTTGGCATGGCCTGAGAAATGATCAAAGAATTTAGCAATACAATTCTTCCGTTTCTTCTAATATAAGGACCGCCATCAAAACGACCTGCCTGAGATGTGCCACCTGGATTAACACGAGGTGTAGCAGATGCTGGTCCTATTAAAGTTGCATTAGCAATAAATGGTCTTGTTCTTAATTTACCTGGGAAAGCTGCAGCCGCTGAATTGTTATCTAATTCGATCAGCTCAGAACCTGAGTTATCAGCAAGATCGCTTCTGTAAGCAATGATGAACTGAAGATTTCCACGGTAACCTTCGTCAAAATCAAAATCATCATCTTTGTTGCTGTAAGACAACAGGTGATCCATATTTACAGTACCACCAAAAAATTCAAAGCCATCATCGCCGGCATTTGCAACTTCAATGTGATTAATAGTTGTTCCGCTACCAACACCGCATAAAGTAAATCCGTTTACTTCAGCATTTGGAGCTGTAACAGTACCACCACCAAACTCAAAACGGTTGTAAGTAATAGTACCTGAATTGTCGGCAGCATTTGCGCCACCATAGCTATTTCTACCATTCGTTAAAGCAGCAAACGCTTCAAAATCGTTCGTAGTTGCGCCAGTTGCAGTTACGATTGGTGCATTACCTAAAAGTACCGGACCACCCCAATCACCTACGTTGCGAGGCAAGTTCAGGAAAGTGTTGTAAGACGTCCAGATAATCGGCTGAGTTGGTGTACCAACGGCCATTAATTTAGCACCTTTTTCAACAACCAATGTACCTTTGTTATTTGAAAGATCAACCAAATCCGGAGGCGTTCCAAATGGAGTTGTTTTACCATAGATAGTAATACCTGGATTAACGGTTAAAGTAACACCCGGGCGTACATAAACGATACCGTCAAGAAAACTGTTTTTTGTAACGGTAGTGTTTACAAGAATATCACCTCTAAGTGTATCTAATGTAACACCTGAAATCAACGGCTTTTGTACGTCGATTTTTTGATCAACTTTTTTGCAAGATGCAAAAACTGCAGCAAAACCTAAGGCTGCAAAAAGGACTTTTTTCATGTTCTGTTTTTTTTAAAATTGATTAAATTTTTGATATGCGATTCTGCGGAGGATGGGATTTATTTTCTAATAACCTGACGTAAAATTATCCGGGGGAGGTTACTGAATAGTTAACGCTATGTTATCATAAAAAAATGATAATGTTAACAGATTGGGTTGTTGAAAAAATAAATTTTTAGTAATTGATTTTTCTTGACAAGTTGATATATAGGCAATACAATCTCCTGTCAGACATTTTAATTTCTGAAGCATTGTTACCATGGCCGCATGTTGCTAAAACCTGCTCCGGCTTTGAGTTTTACAGATATGTACTGAAATTGAATACATGAAAAGGCGGCTAAAACTATATTGGTCTCTCCTTTAACAATTCATGTATTCAGCAAAATAATATCGTTAATTTCTAATTGTTATAATTGGTTTGTAAGGGTATAAAATTCGTCCAGTTTTGCAACCAGTTATTTTCGCCTATGGCTCCCCGATAGTTTACTTTTTGAAAGAAAGGATCGCTAAATACCGGGCCGTCAAAATTTGCACCACTTAAAAGAAGAGAGCCTTGTTTTGGCTGGGGATTTAACCCGTAATTGTAATTGTAAGGATCGGTAAACTGATACTCCAAAGTTTTTAAAATAAGTTTATTCTGAAACTGTGGCTGAAGCATCACGCTTTTAAAATCCTTTGCAGTTATCGGAGGTGATAAAACAAGCAAGTTATCGGGAATATAAAATGATCTGGTACTGTCATTACTATGAACCAATGAATAAGTAAAATCTGATTCGCCTAACCTTAACGACGAGGCCGTTGAGGGGTTGTCTATATAAAAACCCGTTTTTGGGAAACCAGCTAATACTGTGTTCCTTATATGAAATTTAGCATTGTTGGTGATGTACAATGCCGCAATACGGCGTCCTGAGTTGTTACTATCGGTATAGTCATAAACATATTTTGTACCAGGTTGATTATCCGGCCCGATAACCGACAAATTTGAAATAGTTGGAAACGTATTTGTACCCTGAATTTGCATCCCCGCTACCTGGTAACTATTTTCATTAATAAAATACGGGCTTCGGTATGCCATTAAATTTTGCAGGTTTCCTGTATATCCATTCGTCAATAAAAAATCGCTGCCCACCGATGCGTACGAAATCAGATTGCTTGCATTAAAGTTTCCTCCATTAAATTCGAAAGCTGGCGATATTATAGAATAACTAACCTGTACATTATTTATGAGTGTGGTACTGTCAATGTTTTTTAGTACAAAAGCTGATGAAAAAAAATTGCCACCTGCAAATTCAATTCTTACATATTTAAGATATCCTGAAGAAGTGCCCTGCATTCCATTTAAAGTAATGCCATTCCAGTATTTGCCGGTACCGGTAACAGAGCCTGCTGTTCCCTTTGCCGCATCCGAGGTAAACACAATAGGGTTTTCCTGTGTGCCGTTTGCATTTATTTTACCATTCGGATTGATTGTAATGCTCAAATTATTTTTAACTTTTATCAATGTACCGGCTTCAATATTCAACTCTTCGTTTGCATTTCTAACCAGGTTTGAAGTAAGAAGGTAAACGGTGTCATGATTGAGGCTGATTATAGGTTGTGCCAGGCGATTTGCATCCAATACTATTTCAGGATTTTTTTTCTGAATTACTTCAATTTCTTTCTTGCACGAAGTAAAAAGCACTACAATCAAAGTGATAAAGCAAAATCGTCTATTGATAATATTTATAATCGTGTACATACCTGACTTTATCATTTAAAAGGTGTAAGAAAATGCAAGCGAAAAACTTGCTTGTCCGTTAATCATTGAAGAAATATTATCAGTACCTGATATAATATTTCCAACACGGGTATCAATTATAACAGGTGTATCCAGTTTATTATTACCATTGTAATCCTGGTAAATAATCAATGGTTTTCCGAGCAAATTGCTGATGTTAAATTTTAACTGTCCCTTCTTTTTTAATATCGCCTGGCGCACCGAAATATCAATAATATCCCTGCCCTGTAAATTATAATTTGGTGTCATCAACAAGGGTACACCCTGCGAACTTCCACCAAACACATAGTCTGAACTTCCTAACTGGTTGATGTAATCACCCGTACGGTTAAATGAAAATGTAGCTTCAAAAGAATTCTTAAAAGCAGCCACACTTAAACCGGCATTCAGGATATATTCCGGCTGCCCGGTAAGCCTGTGTTCGGAAGAAAACCCAAAGTAGCGATTGTATATAATACGCTCTTTAACCTTTGAGCTAAGGATACTGCCATTTCCAAACAGGCTAATGTTTTTTAACCAGGGTGCAAAGCCTATGAAATTTAGCTTTTTTCTAAATTCCGCTTCCAGGCCCCGCATATAAGCATCGCCGGTATTGATGGCTAATTTTCCAATGTAAACATTGGGTGCTGCGTTTTCTCCATATTCAATCGGGTCTGTTAGTTTTTTATAAAAAGCACCAAAAGATATGATTTCACCGGAAGACGGGAACCATTCAAATTTTAAATCGTAGTTAGCAATATTGGTACTTTTTAAATCCGCATTACCTGTAGTAAACTGAAAAATATCAAAATCATATCTATAAAAAGCTGCCAGGTCTTTCAGATCGGGCCTTATAACGGTTTTGGAAAAAGCTCCTCTTACGTTGATACTTTTAACCGGGCTATAAATTATATTAACAGATGGCAGAAAATCAAAATTGGTACGTGTCGCAAATTTGTTGGGAGCCAACTGGTACTCGGGAGCGGGGAAATTTGGGTAGTAAAATAAATCGTAAACGTTTACACTTTGTTGATAGTTCTCAAAACGAATTCCCCATATAATCCTCATATACTTTCCTATCCTGTTTTCCATACTTTCATAAGCGGCCTGTAAACTTGTATTTGCCAAAAAATTTCCGGCTCCACTTGTTATGCCAGTACCAGCAGTGTTCAATTCCATGCCCCCAGGATAATAATGTGAAGTTGCTAAAAGACTGTCAACTATATCTGCCGGAATATTTTCATAAGCCAATACGGTAGATGTTCCGACTCTTCTCCTGTTTTGAAATAAAATTCCTCCTTTGATAATTTGTTTAACCCCAAATAAATGATAAACGCTGGACAGATTAAAAGCTCCACCGGTAATTAAATCTTTTGAATCCAGCCAAACCCTGCTTCTAAATTTCAAATAATTAGGGAGACTAATACCAGAATTATCAGGGCTATAAATTGCCTGCCCATTGATTGAATCTACTGAAAATACAAAGTTTCTTATATCGGGACTATTAGACTTATTAGCAGTAACATTTACGTTCCAGTCCAACTGCGTCTCCTTATTTTTGCCAATTTTATGTTCTCCAGCCAACACTGAATTAGAAAGCGTTCTTTCCTCACTAATAAATGTGAACCCTTGTCCCCCGGATGTAATTGTATTTTCATTTATTAAAACACTATCCCGCTGTATATAATTATTTTTTAAAACTCTTGAATAGAGACTTTTCAGTGTGATCTTATTGTTCCCAAAACTATAAGCCAGATTTAATACACCGGCTAATTCACCAGTGTATTTATACCTTGTATTTTTTGAATAATAACCAAATTCTCCAATGGGCGTTTTATCCGGGTTCAGTTCCTGAACGGTAGCATCACGGGCTGTTGTTTCCTGTTCTATTAATTCAGTCTTTCTTTGCGTAACTGCAGCAACAATTCCAAATTGTGAGCTATTTAAAAACTTAATTGTTTTGCCAATACCAAGCTGGATGTTCTCGTTTAAATTTGGCAAGCTTTTTCCGGAAGCACCGTAGTTTATTGGCACCAAATTATTTTGTAAAAATTTAGAGCGGCGTGCAACTTCCTGGGGATTAAGATCAGGATAGGTAACACGGTCATTTGCTTTTGGAAACTCAGCGGGCAAATCCAGGCTACTGCCACCAAAACTAAGCCAGTTGGCTTTTCCACGTTGGCTCGAATAAAAATCTTTACCATAAGTCTTGTCCGAAAACCCGGTTTGCAACGCAATTGAAAAGAAATTGTTGGCTGGAAAATCTTTGGTATTTACCTGTACAATACCTCCGGCAAAATTGCCAGGCAGGTCTGGCGTTGCCGTTTTATTTACTGTTATATTATCAATAGCTGCTGACGGAATAAGATCGAATGAAAACGCATTTTGATTTGTTTCAGTACTCGTCATAGCAACGCCGTTCAGCACGGTTTGGTTATATTGTGCGCCTAACCCTCTTACCACTACAAACTTATCATTCTGCACACTTACACCCGTTACCCGTTTTAATATCTGGCCGGCATTGTTATCGGGGGCCTTGCTTATTTGCTCCTGGGAAATTCCGTCTGAAGCTGCGGCGCTGAGCCTTTGCTTGTTGTACACAGCAGACTGTGATTCCTTTTTTGCAGACACCGAACGAATAACCACCCCTTCCAATTCACTTGCTTTGGGTGAAAGCAAAATATTCATATAGGTTGTTTCGCCACTTTTAACTTCCAGTTCTGTAATTTCCTTTGTTGCATAACCTGTGTAGGAATACCGGATAGTATACACACCTTCGGGCAGTGTTAAAATATAGGTGCCGCCGGTAATGGAAGCCACGCCCCTGGCACTACCTTTTAATGCAATGCTTACACCAGCCAGGGTTTGGTTGGTAGAGCTGTCGGCAATTTTTCCTGTAAGTTTGCCAGGCTTTTTTTGAGCCATACAATTATTGGCAAAGCAAATTGACAGCATACAAAAACAAACGAAAGACAATAGCCTTGTAAAAGTTTTTGCAGGAAAATATATTGAAGATGCCATATTTTTTATTGTTGGATATTAATCACTATTCGGGGAAATTATAATTTGTTTTAAGCGGCGTAAAATTTGCCCATTCCTTGTACCATTCATCTTTTCCGAAAGCGCCTAAATTAGGCGAAGGTGTAAAAAACGCATCTGTATAAATTCCCTGAAAATTTGCCCCGGTTAATACCACACTGTTTTCTTTTGGCAGTAATCCAGGATTATTGTAATTAAATATATCAGTAAAGGAAAAATCACCAACAGAAAGAAATACCTGGTTTTTTAATGCAGGCGCCAACACAAAATTTCTAAAATCGTAGCTGGAGTATGGAGGGTAGCTGCCTGGTTCCAGGTCAAACACACGTGATGTATCCATTGCCTGAAAAATAGAATATGATATCACGTTAACCCTGCTCTGCACGGCACTTGCAGTATTGGCATCATCCAGCACCCAACAAGCTTTTGGAAACCCCATAAACAATGAATTGCTCAAATTAAAACAGGCGCTACCTGTTGTTATAATAGCTGCTGCCCTGGTGGTGGCGCTACCATATTGAGGAGTTGAACCATCCCGGTTGTTGGGGCCAATTACGGTTAAGTTAGAAATTGTTGGAAAGGTAAAAGGTTTTGCAACTGTAGGATTAAATGGATTATTTTCAAAAAATATTCCACACAATGCATTTTGGGGAGTAGTACCTGTTTCACCAAAAAACGGATTTCTATATGCCAGCACATTTTGCATTTTACCGGTATAGCCATTCGTAATATAATAATCCGCAGGGCCGGCACAGGCATAAGAAATAAGGTTTTTTGCATTGAAAGTGCCACCATAAATATTATAAGCAGATACGCCATTTCGCATGGTGTAACTAACCATTACATTTTCAATAATTGTGCTGCTGCCAACACCTCGAAGTGTTAAAGGAGCAAACTCAATCCGGCAAAAATTCAATGATCCTGAAAAATCAGTTACATCCACATTTACCGGGTTGGCAACATCATTGTTTGTTGATTTACCCAGTATGGTAATGCCTCCCCAATTAACAGACTGTGTGCTTTTTAACACATTACTCGTAAAAATAATGGGTTGATTGCGGGTGCCGTTTGCAATTAAAATGCCACCCGGATTTATTACAATTGATCCCTTGGATGGATTTGAACTTCCCAGATTGGAAATGGACCTAACGCCTGCCTTTATCAATGTGCCTTCCTCTATTATCAACTGCTGCCCCGCCTCCCTGGTAAAGTCAATATCAAGAATGTAAACAGTATCGTTATACAGTTTTATTATTGCCGGAAAGCTTGCGTTGCTTAACCGGAACTCTTCAATTCTTTTCTCAGGCTTGATAGCACTGGTTTTTATATATTCCTGCTTTTTACAGCCCGGTACAATAAAAATAAATGCTAATAAACACAAACAAAAAAATGCTTTTATAGAAATATATTGCTTCATAAAATACAATTTAACCGGTACTTCCCGTATTGCGGGTTTTGCCCTATCCATTTTTTAATGCATTAATACAATTCTAAATCAACTGGCTTAGCCGATTATACAACGTGTAAAAAATCACTTCTTTTAAATAGGATATTGATATAAGTTGATGGCAGGCTTAAAACAAAAAGGTAACGCTTACATAAAAATTCCTTTGTGTTTTTACGTAAAAAACTGTGTTGTCCTGGCCTGATTTATAATACCCCGCATTGCCCGTTTCTGTTGTTACCACCAAAGGCTTGTCAAACTGTTTATTACCATTCAAATCCTGGTAGATGACATACGAACTATTCAACAAATTTGCTACACCGGCCACTAACTGTAAGCGTTCCTTGAGCATTTTTTGCCCCAACTGCGCCGATAATCTGTTTGCACCTTTTACTCTGTAATCAGGGATCGAATTGATATTTTTTCCATTCGTAAGTGTTACCATATTTCCTGATCCAACCATACTGACATAATCTCCCGACTGATCATAAAGCACCGATAATTCCGGAAGGTTTGGCTCCTGAACTACAATGCCTGCATTGAAAGAATAACCTGGTGTTCCACTTAATGAATGCAACGCTACTTCGCCAATTTCTGTGCTTCTTATAGGGCCCGCTTTTACTTCGGATTTCAACAATGTTCCTGAACCAAAAATCACAATGTTCCTCACCCATTGTTGATCTGTGAAAGCATTGAATTGTAACCTTGCATCTGCTTTAAGCCCCTTTACTGTTGCGGATGGCATGTTAAAAGGACGGCTAAGCATATTGCCAGCGGAGTATGCAGTAACCAATTGTTCAATTGGTTGAAATAATTTTTTGTAAAACCCGCTAAATGAAAGGTGTGTACCGTCTTTGTACAACCATTTTACACCTGCATTAAAGTTGTCGATTATGGCATTATCGAGATAAGGGTTACCAGATTTCACCATAAATGAAGCGGCATCATAATAATTATATGCATTCATTTCCTGCAATAAGGGCCTGTTAACTGTTCTGGCATAACTGCCGGTAACATGTAGTTGCTTTGTAAGCGTATACAATAAGTTGGCAGCGGGTAAAAAGTCAAAATGAATCTGCCTGGTATTATCATCAATAGGAAACCGCTGCGGATACCGTAAGCCAGGAACATATTCATACTGAACTGTTGCAGATGAGCGATTGGAAGATTCTAACCTGGCTCCCCATTGCAAAAATAATTTTTCAAGCAAGTGGTTTCCCAGGTTAAAATAAAATCCTGAAATATTTGAAGCAGCGAAATAGTTGCCGCGTTTTGTTTGAAATATTTTGTCGTTTTGTGACCGGTCAATGTTACTGTAATAATTAATAACAGTAAGGCCGCCCGGAAAATAACGATCCGGTGATAAAATATCATCAGGTAAATAATACCCTGTTCCTTTTACCAATAAAAGATCGCTTACAAAATTTCTGCTTACACTTTGCATAAACAATCCGCCGTTTAATATTTGCGGATGCCCCAGCAAGTTTAGCTGCACTTTAAGATTGATGGAGGCGTTAAAATTTTGCTCCCTGTAGTCTCTCCATAACCTGCCCGAATTGGTGAAGTTTGAAGCAAAATTGTATGCAGCGCCGGAAACCGGCTTGGGCTCAAATGCCGGAGATAAAGGCGTAGCTATTTCATAACGTGCAGGCAGGCTGCTATCTTTCCTGAATAAAAAATTTCGTTCATCAGGATTTTGCTGCCTGTTATAATTGTAAGTTGCCTGCCAGTCAATAAAAAATTTATTTTTATCTCCATAAGAATGGCTACCGGATAACTGTGAATATAAAAATTGATTTTGAGTGGTCAGGTATCTTGCACCGGTATTTGCAAGGGTATCTTCAGCAGGTTTTGAAATATCATTTCTTATTAATAAGCTGTTATTAAGTTGATTGCCGAAATAGTTTTTGATACTGATTTTGTTATTTCGAAAATAGATTCCCGCGTTTAACGTAGCCCCCAATTGATACCTGCTGTTGTAATTAATATCATTGGACTGTCCATAAATTATTTTCTTTGAAAGATCCTGAAACAAACTGTTGGAAACTGCAGGCGCCACCTGAACTTTCGACTCTTCAATGATTGTTTCATGCACATGGTTCACAAATCCTATGATGCCAATTTTTATGTCTTTTTTTGTTTTATACAATTTACCAAAGCCAATCAATATGCGTTCATCCGGGCCGGCATTTCCATAGTTTACAAGCCCCAGATTGTTATTGAGCGTTTTTGAGAAATCAATTTGTTCCTGCAAATTTTTTCCGGAAAAATTAACTTCTGACCTTGTAGTAGGAAAACCTGCCGGCAAGTTTCTGATACCGCCCGAAAAGCTTGTAAACTGTGCTGAATTTTTAATATCTCCCAAAAAATCTTTCCCATTAGTACTTTGTGAAAAACCTGCACCAGCCTGTACCAGGTAAAAATTCTTTTCGGGCATTTCGATGGTTTTGATTTCGACGGTGCCACCTGCAAAATCTGCAGGAAGATATGCACGGGAGGTAGCTGAAAGCGTAATGCTTTCTATTGCTTCGGCTGGCAAAAGTTCTAAAGGATAAGCCCGTGTTGTTGAGCTTGCGCTATTGAAAACAGCCCCATTCAACAGCACCTGGTTATAACGCTCTCCCATGCCATTTATCTGTAGCGATTGCATATTGGGATCTAACAGGTTACCATTAACTATTACACCGTTTACCCGTCTTAAAAGGGTGGCGGTATTTTTATCCGTTCCTGTGCTTACTGTATACTTATTTATTTCATCAGTTATGTTTCCGGATATGTTTTGTGAGTTATACAACTGCGATCTTTTTTCGTTAGCAAACGTATTAGTTACCACGGGATGCCTGGCTGCTGCAGAATCGGAAAAAACTGTTTGGACATTTCTAAAATGAGTTATTTCCGCAAGAGGCAACAATACAATATCGAGATTTTCAATCGCTGACGAACGAATATTGATTTCCTTGATAATTTTTGTCTGGTATCCCGGCAAAGTGAAATATAAAGTTCGGCTGCCTTTTAAAAGACTAATAGAATATTTACCTGATTGCAAGGTTACCACGTCCGGCCCGGCAGAATCTTTAGACACACTTACGCCTTGTAAAAATGATTTTGAGGAAGCATCTTTTACTACACCTGTTAATATACCATTGTTGTTTTGAGCCTGTATACAACTGATCGTTGCCAGGAAAAAAAATGACAGCATTGTCATCACAAATAAAAATTTGCGACTCCCGGATTTCAAGTTGAATATCATGCTTCATTTCAGTTTGGTGCAAATCTAAATGAAGCGAAATGAGACAGTGTTACGTAGTTGTTAACTTATGATTAAGGATTTAAATGTGAACAATAAAAAAATTATTGTAAAATTTTTATTGCTTTTTCAAGTATTGGATCCTGGCCATTGGTTTCCTGAACGGGCGTTATTTGTTCAACCACATCGGGTTGAATTCCATTTTCGATTGGAAGATTATCAGGTGATAAAGTTATTGTAGATGAGTATTGCAACTTCCAGCCATTTGCTAAAAGATAATCTGCAGGTATGCTGCCTCCGCCTCCTGTCTGATCGCCTGCTATGGTAACATTTGGCAAATAAGACATGTACATTACGAAATCATTACAAGCACTAAAACAAGACCTGTTGGTTAATACAACCATTGGCTTGCTGTAAAAATTTCCAACCGGTAAAAGATAAACCGGTTCCTTATCGTAAAATTCGTTATGGCCGGGTCCCTTCTTTTTCAATTCGTATCTAACCAGTTTTTTGGCATTGATAAACCGGCAAAATAATTTTTCTACATTGGAAGACTTGCCACCGGGATTATTTCTTACATCAATTATTAATCCTTTGGTGGAGGAAAATTCTGCAAAAATATTTTCTATTTCCAGGTCGGAAATATCCTGTTCAAATGAAGCGTAATATAAATAGCCGATATCGCCGTCAACTTTATAAATAACCGGGCCAACTTCTTTATAAATATTTTTGAGATAGTTTTTCTTTACATTATTTAAATTAAAATTACCCAGGAAAGCAGTGTGGAAATTTTCGTAGGTGTAAATATTACCTGGAGAAATTAATGTTACATGCCCGTCTTTTAAAGCTTCCAGCGGTTTAATTAAAGCGGTAAATAGTTCACTACTGTTTAAGCTGCCATTAAAATTCAATTTGTTTGCTACATAAACACTATCCCAGTTAATTCCTTTTATTGAGAACAAAGCGTAATTCTTGTCAAGAGTATGCCAGAGGTCATCAAACATAGCATCAGCAGTTGTTGTAGGATTTTTTAATTGCAACGCTTTTTCGCAACCTGCTATACTTATCATTAAAACAACAAGCGTTACTACAATAAAAAAAAACTTTCGTAAACGAATGAATACTGACATAACTAAAAAATATACCGGTATAAAATACCAATTTCATGAATGGCTTGTATTACCCTTTGCGTATTACCAATTTTAGTATAATCCCACCCATAAGTAAGCGCTACAAAATGCTGGCCGCTTAACATCTTTTCAACTTCAAAATTATTCCTGATCCTGGTTATTTTCGGAATTGTAGCTATACGGTTATTGCTAAAAAAATTGCCTGTCCCGGACTTGCCTGCCGTACTGCCTGTTCCGGAATTATCGGGGTAACCTGAATTAACATACGAAAAAAGAAAAGGTACCGTAATGCGATTTTTGATTGTAACGCCAGATAAATTCCCCTGGAACGAATAATCCAGTTCAACAGCGGCCCCTAAAGAAAGGCATGTTTCAAAGGATTGATTTGTATTTATAAAATTATAAAAATCTCTTTTGTTATGTTGAAATTGAAGGGCTCCACCTAATTTCAATTCCAATGGGCCAGTAGCTGAACTGTTGATCAGGAATAAATTAGTATAGTCAATGTTGACAACTTTTTGGTTCAGTTTTTCATTTACAAAATCGGTTGCCGCTAATGTGCCGCTAATTAACAGTCCCTTTATTTCATGAGAAACATTTCTTTTTTTAAACAAAAGAGAAGCTGCTCCACCTACAATATTACCAGCGTAAATCACTGAACTAAATTTTTCATCTTTAACGGCCTGGTGGTTTATCGAGGGACTAACACTAAGCTGTAAATTATTTTCATCGCTTACATTAGCAACCTGCGAAATTGCTGAAAATTGCAACATAAAAATTGTGGTAAAAAAGGCACAATAATATTTGCAAAAAACTAATTCTTTAATACAACGCATTTGAAATTGTATGTTTACTGACATTGAAAAGTTACCGTTGTGTTAGTTAAAAGGAACTGATAAATAAGCTCCTCCTTCACTGAAAGCATTGGCATAAAGTTTTCCGTCAATAGTGATACTCCAGGAATAGATTGTATCGCCGGGAGCTTGTTTAAAAACAGATATACCGATTCCTGCTCCGGAACCTTTTTTAAAGCTATAAGTAAATGCGTCCTGGTATAATTTTCCGCTTTGAAAAACACTGTTAGAATCAATAAAATTTAATTTTATATGGGTGCCTTTTACAGAATAGGAAACATTTTTTACGCCAGCCTGTGGTAAAATATCACCGTTCTTTTCCTTTTTACAGGACATTGCAAGCGATAAATAAAAAGTACCGTAAAAAATAAACTTATACCTGAAATTCATTTAACTGATCTTTTAATTTAAAATAAAGAAGAAGTAAACTACATCATTCACCCAACGGAAAATTAAAAGAGTAGAGAAGTAACAAATTGATAATATAAAAAGAAAATTTGCTTTGGAATTCTTTGAGTTTTGTAGAAAAACAAAGTGATTTTTTATAGAAGCAACCACATAACTTTCTTTTAACGACAGTGCAGTGAGGTATATAAACCGAACTTAAAGTTCAATGTAAATACCGGGTTTTTAAAAAGTCGTAATAAACGATCAGATCGTTTTAAGCTTTTTATATGCGATACCTTAACTGTGTAACTTAATTCTCCTGTCCCGGATTTTAAATACGGAAAATAAAAAAAAATCGATAAATTAACATAACCGAAACCCTTCGAATATCGAGGTAGTTATCAAAATCTCATGTATCTAATTCCTGATGAAAATATATTCCTTGCCTTATAAATTTGGTTACTTTTTTCTAACTACTAAACCCAGTATATGCCAAACACCCAAAAGAAAAGCGCCTATGAAAGTTCTTCTAAACAGTTATTAATTGAAGAAGCAAAAAAACTGCTAAATAATTCAATTCATCTTGATGGGGAAACAATCGGAGATCTTATTGCAAATCTTGTAAAACAAGACCAGTTTGGTTATGCAATAGAAGTTATCATAAAAAATTATGGGTTGGGAAAAATTCCGGATAAGGAAAAACAACGTTTTGCAAAATATATTTATAAGGATCATTCGGTGCCTTCTACCATACGCTTCAGCAAAGCGTTGGAACAATTACACGAATTTGAAAAAGCAAGCGATGTAAATACTTGTGAAACATTTGGGTTAAAGGGAGCCATCTACAAACGAAAATGGGAATTTGACGGGCAATTTAAAAACCTGGTAATATCATTAAAATATTATAGCCTCGGAACAGCTTTATGGAAATCTTTTCTTGATGAAACTACGCCGGATTTTGCAAAGAAAACCTGCGACTTTGGCTACACTGCCATCAATTCAGCATTTTTAAACGAACTCATAGCAGTAGAATTACTTGAGCAGGGAGATGGCGCTTTAACTCTGGCAGATGTAAAAAAATACCTGCAAGACGCCTTTAACGTCAGAACGAATATTATAGACAAATTAGCTGCAAAAAATGATAGTACTGAGCTGGAAGACGAATTAAAAAAATACCTGGATGATAATGACAAACAAGAAGGTGTTATAGACAAGTCCTTTATTTATGCCACATTAATGGAAGCATATTTTGGAATACTGGATTTTGAAAAGGCTGAAAAGTTGCTCAAAAAAATAATGGGTTTGCCTGATATGACCAGGTGGAAAACAAGGTCAACCGCAATACAATTGATTGCGATAAGCGAACTGCAGGCAAAAATCTGCAATTACCTCGCAAAAGAAACCGTACAGGAAAATTACCTTGAAATATATCAAAGCAGCGATGAAATACTAAAGAGCAAAAACAGCATTATCACAACTCTATTAAATAAGGGTAAAAATAATAGTGAAAAAATAGAAGAAGATAATAAAGCAGGCCTGGAACCCCAAAAAGGGAAATATGGTATTGGTCTGTCTGGCGGTGGACACAGAGCAGCAATATATCATATTGGCGTATTGGCGAGCCTTGCCGAAAATGATTTATTGCGGCATTTAGAAGTGCTGTCATGCGTTTCCGGAGGATCGATTTCCGGTACATTTTATTACCTCTGTCTTAAAAAAGTATTACAGGATAAAGACGACGCTTCAATAACAAAAGACGATTATGTAAACATTATAAAGTACATGCAGGTACACTTTAAAGATGGCGTTCAGGAAAACCTGCGGTCAAGAATGTTTGCTGGCTTGAAAGACAATTTAAGAATGATATTTACAGACTATTCCCGTACCCATAAAGTGGGGGAATTGTATGAAAAATATTTCTATAAAAAAGCAATGGAATACGATCCTATGTGGTCAACAAAAATTAACACCGTTACCTCTAAGAATGCTGATGACCTACCAATTACAATGGATAAGTTGATAATAGTGCCATTTGGCGAAGATAAATTTGATATCCAGTACGATAACTGGAAAAGAAAAAATAAGGTGCCACAATTGGTATTAAATGCAACCTGCTTAAATACGGGTCACAACTTTCAGTTTACAGCTACATGGATGGGCGTACCACCCGGCAATATGCAACCGGATATTGACGTAAAGCCAAGGCTAAGAAGATTATATTATGAGGAAGCTCCCAATGATTATTACAGAAACTTCAGGCTGGGCTATGCAGTTGCTGCCTCATCTTGTGTGCCTGCAATTTTTAAAGCTTTTCCGATGCCCGGCTTGTACCAGGACATGAAGGTGCAACTTATAGATGGTGGCTATCATGAAAACCAGGGAGTGGCAGCCTTGCTTGAACAGGAATGTAAAAATCTTATCATTAGTGATGGTAGCGGTCAGTTAAGTTCTATTAACAGAGAAACTCCCGGCGACCTCAATGTATTTTACCGGGCAGATGTGGTGGTACAGGAAAGAGTGAGAGAACTGGAATTTATGGACATCAGGAACCGCACCTACTCTTGTCAGCTAGAAAGCATATCGGCGGTGCATTTAAGAAAAGATCTTACCGAATATCCCCGGAATTGGGTTAACTGCGAAGACCCTCCAAGGCGTTTGATATACAGTGATTTTACCAACCTGCTGAAAGAAACGAATTACAATATTGAAAAAGATATGCAGCAACAAATATCAGAAGTGCGTACCGATCTTGATTCGTTTAATGATACTGAATCGTATATGTTGATGTACGATGGCTATATGCAGATGAATAAGGAGATAACAGATTTGTATGGTGTAAGTACAGGCATAGATCCAAAGGCCCGGGAAAACTGGCATTTCCTGGCAATGCGGGATATTGAGAACGAGGAGAAAGCTAAACAACTGATGAAATACAGCAGCATCCATGCCTTTAAAGCTTTTCATTACTGGAAACAAACCAATACAAAATTGATAAAGATCATTTTACCGTTGGTTGCTTTGCTGTTACTGGTAGTGGCCTGGTATTTCTACAAAAATGCACTCATTGTTTTTATGGACGGCATAACCAGTTTAAAAATAATAGCAGCTGCGTTAATAATTGTGCTACTTATTTTTTGGGAAAAAGTGCTGGCTGTTCTTTTTGCTTTTGTTAAAGCTGTAGCCTTTTCTATTCATCTAAAAACAACCGATAAATATTTTATAAAAGCAGGCAAAATTGATGTAAGTAAACCAACGGAAACTACAGCAGTTGAATAACAATCGTAAACAATGCTACAAAATAAATCCCGTCTTAATCATTTATCAAGGGTTTCGTGCATAATTATTACTGGTGTTAAAAAACAAGATCTTTTACAAAAATTGGGGGACAAAACTTATCATTTTATAAACTCAAAAAATAAACATATTAGCGGTGATTAACGAGCCTTTGGAAACGCAATATAATTGCACACCCCGTAAAAATTAGCTGCAACAAAGCATTGAAAGTTTTCCTGAAAGAGTAATGCCCCTTCTGATGTAGAATTTTCGTATTGAAAGGAAAAGTAAGTCACCTAGATTTGTTTTTTGTAGATACCACACTATCTAGAAACATCAGAAATGGAATCGGAAGTATAGAGAAGTTGCTTATACTCCAGTAAGGTTTCAAACTTTATTTCTTATTTCAGCAAATGGTTTCGGATTATTGTAGAAAGATGGAACAGGCGAAACATTGTGCAATTTATTATTCATTACAGGTAATACCGGGAATTGCATTCCATAAATTAGCATAAATCTATCAAGCGATTCATAGTAAAATATAGCGCCTTATAGTACTGCTTAATTTAAAATTTCTGTAATGATAAAGAACTACACCTCAATCTGCCATTACTGTGGCAAAATCTATAAATCAAACAGATCTACATCAAAATATTGCTGTAGTCAACACAATGCACTTTACCATTTGAATGGTTGCCAAATTCAGATATTCATACAAGATCATATTGGTGTTTTATTTGATAGTTATGCCGCATTAAATGCAATGTATTTGCCCCCGCTTTCCGAAGATCGCTGGAGTAAGCCCTATGATATATTATCTGTATTTTCAGCGGCTAATTATCTAGGTACCGTGCCGCTTGGCGAAGAATATATTTTAAGTGGTAAATTTTTAATTAAACGGATTATAACTAAAACAGGTTGTGATATGTTCTGTATTAAGCCTTTCAATCTGTTAACAAAGGAAGAAAAAATAAGTAGAATTATTGAGCACTCCTCCTGGACAGATCAGGAGGACTTGAGACTGAGGAAATTCCCCACCTCGATTGCTTCTACAGAAGAAATATAATGTCCAGGGTCTTGAAAAAATATAAAAGAAGAAAGTTAATAAATACAACTGCATATCTTGACAACATTATCAAGTTTTGTTTGTCAATTATTTTTCCGGTTTCAATTACTCCAGCTTTGCAAAAACTTGTAAGGATTAGTAACTCAACAAAAAGAAAACTATCAAAATGCCAATAGCTCCAAGAAATTGGAAATGGTGATTAATAATGAAAGTCAGCTTGCCTACTATCCAAAAATAATATTCTAATTATAGCAATCCTTATTACGTTTGAAATAGGGCAAAAAAAAATCAAAATAATTTATTACAAATTATTTTGATTAAAAACCTTAAAATTGGAAATAAATTATTTAATAATATTTTTTTCCAGCATCTTTAAAACTGATTCTTTACTGATGAACTTACGGTTGCCAATTTCAGCAATCTTTAATTCTCCATTTTTGAATAGTGATGCTATTTGTGTATCACCGTAATTCAAAAACTTCATCAAGGATTTGCGAGTCATCCAACCTTCAAATTCCGGCGACTCTTGTAAATTATCGAGTTTCTTTTGTAAAAGTTGCAACTGTTCTGATATTTGTTGTAATTGATTCTGTAGAATTTCCATAAATATATTTTTTACAAAAATGTTATTTTACTACCACGATATTTGAACACAAAAACTGAAAAAACTTATATCTTCTTTTTTAAAATCAGTCCTTTTAATTTCTTGGCTTTAAATACCGAATAATTTTTTTCGCTGACATTTGGATTGCGATAAAACTCTTCCTCAGTAGGAAAATTACAATCCGGCATTATCACTTTGAAAAAGTCGTAAATGCTAGATAAAAATTTTGTTTCAGACATTAGATTTTTATTGTAGAAGAAGTAATCGTTTTCTAATATGTTTTTTAAAAAGAAACTCTCTGTATTACCTTTTGAGAGTTGGTTTAAATGTTGCAAGCCAAATTTTGCTCTCGTAGAAATTTCAATCTCAATAGCTAAAATATTTAAAAGATTTTCGGTAAATTTTTTTACTGTATTGTCATTCTTCAAAATTCCATTTCCATATTTCCTTCTGGAAGCAACATTTTCAACATACTTTGTCAACCCGGTTTTAATTTTTCCGTTATCGTTCACTGTTGCGTTTTTCTCCATTAACATTTCATATCTAACCTTAATAGCAATGTGGTGTCTTATTAATTCTAATATCGCAAATTTGTCTATTAAAATATCATGAGACTGAATGACATTAAATTGCTCATCAATTTTTTTTAGTGGGATGAACCATCTCCGTACTCCTGTTGGCAAATTCAATTTATTTAATTTTAACTCTATCTGATCATTCATATAAACATCAAAGTACTGATGCAAATCATACCAAAAGAAAACTTCATTTTCCTTCGTGTTGATCCTGAATATAATTTCCTCAGCTTTCAATTCATTTTCTTCCCGCTTTAAAATAAAATTGTCGTATAAATCCTGACTATCTTCTAAATATTTTTCCAATGTCATCATAGAAGTGATTTGTTTAAAAATAATTCAAATTTTCGTTTTGCTTCCATAAGCCTGGATTCTGTAACGTGGTAATAAATGCCATCTATTTCACCTCCCCTGCTATGTCCCATCATTCTTTTTATTACACCTGTTTCATAAATATCTGCTTCAGCCAAAAGTTGCCTGAAAGTATGTCTTGCTGTGTGGGTAGAAAGTTTAAGTGGTATATTCACCATACTTGCCAGAATTTTTAATTGAACGTTTACTTCCTTATTTGATCTTCTCGGCAATACATTTCGTGTAATTTGAATTTCAGGAGAATGCTTATATTTTTCAATAATAGCTAATGCGTGCTGGGGTAGTATCATTTCAGTGATAACATCTGTTTTAATACGTTGCAGAAAAAGCCTTACAAAACCTTCTTTTGTTACATTCAGATCTGTTTGTTTCAATGCATAGGCGTCTGCGTAAGCTAACCCTGTAAAGACTGAAAATATAAAAACATCTCTGTAAATGTTAAGCACAGGAAAGTCATTCAAATTTAAATTGTATAGTTGTCGAACCTGATTAATATCCAACCGGACCCTCGGCGCCGACTTATTTTTAAGTTTTATTTTTTTGAAAGGATTACTTTGAAGGTGTCCGTCATCAACTGCTCTTTCAATAATTGTCCTTAATCGTTTTACATTATCTAAAGCAGATTGCTCTTGCATGCCCACCTGTCCATCTGGTTTTGTAATGGTAAGCAGGTAGTCTTTAAATTCATTGGCGAAAACCATGTTTACTTCCTTTAAACTACATTTTGGTGTACCCCGGTAAAATAGAAACTCTCTGAAATGTTTTAACGCCTTTCTATAATTCCGTTTGGTTCCATCTGCCAGTCGATGATTGGGCTCAACGGTCTTTTCGTAGTAGTTCTGAATAAAATCTACCGCTTTGGGTACAGGTTTTTGATCGAGTCCGAGAAGAATATCTCTGATCCCTTTCGCATTATAGTTGCCCAGCATCAGGGAATTGTTGTGCTTAAAATGATCAAATTTAGTATCAATGGAATTCAGCAGTATATTATGAGACATTTCTCTATCCCGGAATCTCATCAAATTTCCGTCCCATTTACTTAACTCTTTGGGAAGAATTTCCGCATTGAGCCTCGACTCTGCCTTTTCACGGTCAAGGGTTACTCTTAAATACAAAGGAATTTTTCCGGTTTTTGGGCTTGCCTTCCTTTTGTTTGGATAAAACATGATGGATACTCTCATAAATACCTTTTAAATTGGTGAAACAATTTCGATAAATTGGTGAAACATTTATGAACACAAATCGGGGAAAAAGTGAAACCTGATGAGAGAGGCTGAAATAAAAACCCCTGTAAACACTGAGTTACAGGGGAAATCGTTTGGAAGTGAAATTCTTTTAGTGACCGCGTTAGGATTCAAACCTAAAACCTTCTGATCCGTAGTCAGATGCT
>JBDUEK010000037.1:0-57513 GCA_040002495.1 Ferruginibacter sp. | reverse complement strand
CTATTGTAATTTAATTTTCCACTTTTCCACATTTAATAGTTACCGAACTATTGTTTTCATAAAAGCTTATTTTAATAAATGAGGCAGAAAAACAGGCAAGCTATACTTGCAACATTGATAAGTACAATGGCAGGATTTAGTTGTAGGATTCCTGCATATTTCATACGCCGTAAATATTCATTTACTATCACAACGGCTATCCCTGCCAGGTAGATATGATTAATGGTTGAATTAGTTATCGTTAAATATTTATTAATGAGTATTAATGGTACTGACAATAAAAGTGTGATCAATGCAAGCATGTTAACCTGGCCTAAAAATTCAATACCCGTTTTTTTGCCCAATTTTAAAGCCAAAAAAATATTTATTACAACAATGGATAAATGCCCCCATTGTAATTGTTGGATTGTGCTTCCGCTGAAAACACTGTTACCAAAAACATAATCATGTAATGGGAAAAGCAACCAGGTATTAAATACCAGGAAAAATGCCATAAAATAAATTCGGTAACGAACATTAAAATCCGGCGTGCAATCAAATCCTGTTGTTGGTTGTTGATTGGCCACAATGACTCTTCGGTTATAGGAAATGAAATTGTATAATTTGTGTAAGCACCAGTTTATGGTTGGCATGGTTCCTATTTTCTTTATCAGCGGCATTTTTTGATTCAGTATTTCCAGTATTGCTTCAATGCCATACCAAACCTGGCTGGTACTGTTATCTATTACTGGTATTTCGTTTACACATCTTTTGATGTCAACAAGTGCTAATAATTCGGGTGCTATTTCAGTGAAGTGTTTCCTGCCTTCTTTTTCCAACAACCCGGTATGTACAAAACCATTGGTATAAGCAGCACACATTGGGCAGGTATCATCGTAGATAATAATTTTGGTATTTTTTTTCATACTGGTAGGTTTTATTTTAAAAGCGCCAACGGCCTTTGCATGCGAACATATACTTCGTGATAGCAAAGCCAGGTATAATAGATTGCCATAAAAGGAGCTGCAAACAGCAGTATCCAAAATGAGCCAAAGGGCATTGTTACAACACTTAAAAAAGTTATCCAATGGTATATGTATCGTTGCCCCTTTTTACCTACAAACCACTTATTCCAGGCATGTATACACATGCTGGCAGCCTGCCAGGTGCCAACAATAAAATAGCCTATTATAAAGCTTTCATCCCTGTTGATAAGTCCATAGATTATACTTGCAATTATCAATGCTACATTAATAGTAAGGTCGATAGTTTTAAACTTTTTCATGATTGTATATTTTAAAGTTTCAGAAATATTTGAAAATATATTGCTAAATAAAAACCGCATTGCGGCTAATTGCTCTGACAGGACAAGTGTTTTATTTGAACAATCTTAACAGATTCCCTAAAAACCAGCTTTCATCTGCCTTAATCATTTTATCAAGCATCTGATCTGCCTGGTTACCAAATTTACGTATGCCGGAAACTGTTGCTATAAATTGTTTTACATCTTTATCTTTTTTATCTCCCTCAATATTTTCCAACTGTCCCAGTAATTTCAACATAGGATCAAGTTCCCTCTTTTTTCTTTCCTTTACTATTTGAGTTGCCACTTTCCAGATATCCTTTTCTGCAGAAAAATATTCTTTTCTTTCACCGGGCAAAATTACCCTGTCAACCAATCCCCAGCTAATCAGTTCACGGATGTTCATATTTACATTACCGCGACTAACATCCAATTGCTCCATCACATCTTCCTGCGTAATAGGATCGGGACTTACCAGTAGCAATGCATGTATTTGCGCCATGGTACGGTTTATTCCCCAATGCGTTCCAAAGGCACCCCAGCTGCTGATGAATTGTTGTTTGGCTTCTGTAAGTTTCATGCTGTTTTATTTGATTATAAAGTTAACAAATATTTCGAACTTTCAATAAATATTGAAAGTTTATTTTGTTGAATTTTTAGTCTTTCATTTCTACAAATAAAAAAGCACCGGTTGTTACCAGTGCTTCAATTATATTTTGTTTAAATAATTAAACGAGCATAGTTACCGGGTTTTCCAGGAATTTTTTAAGTGTTTGCAGGAATGATGCGCCTACAGCTCCATCTACACTTCTGTGATCGCAGCTTAAGGTAACTTTCATTACGTTGGTTACACCAAAACCATCACCTTTTTTTACCACTTTTTCTTTAATAGCACCAACAGCTAAAATAGCGCTATCCGGTGGATTAATGATTGCTGTAAATTCTTCAATGTCCATCATGCCCAGGTTAGATATGGTAAATGTATTGCCACTGAATTCAGCAGGTTGTAATTTTTTATCTTTTGCCTTACCGTATAATTCTTTTGCATCTGCAGCAATCTGCGACAATGATTTTTGATCGGCAAAGCGTATAACCGGTACGATTAAACCTTCAGGTAATGCAAGGGCAGATCCAATGTGAACGTGCTGATTGTGGCGGATGAAATCACCCATCCAACTGCTGTTAACATCCGGATGAATTTTTAATGCCATCGCACATGCCTTAATCACCAAGTCATTAAAGGAAATTTTAACCGGGCTTATTTCGTTCATAGCAACCCGTGATGTCATGGCATTGTCCATGTTTATTTCCATCGTCAGATAAAAATGAGGCGCACTAAATTTGCTTTCACCCAGGCGACGGGCAATCACTTTACGCATCTGCGTTAGTGGAGTATCTGTATAACCTTCTTGTCCGTTTGCAATAAATGCAGGTGCTTTTGCAGCAGCTTTGGCTGGTTCCGCAGATTTTGCAGGAGCAGCAGCAGGTACATAGCCGTCAACATCTTTTTTAGTAATTCTTCCATTATCTCCGCTACCACTTATTTTACTAAGATCAATTCCTTTATCGGCGGCTAATTTCTTTGCAAGCGGCGAAGCTTTTATTCTTCCATTAGTAGCAGACTCGGCAGTTTCTACATCAGCAGGAGCAGCAGCAGCAGTTGTCGGCGCAGCAGTTGTTGCTTCGGTTGCTGTAGCAGGAGCGGTGGCAGCTCCGGCATCATTTGCTCCGGATTTTTCTGCAGCCACATAAGCACTAACATCAGTACCTTCTTTACCAACTATGGCAATAATTTCATTAATCTTTGCAGCGCTGCCGGCTTCAACTCCAATGTATAATAAAATTCCTTCCTCATATCCTACAACTTCCATAGTTGCTTTATCAGTTTCTACATCTGCAAGTACATCATCACTTTTAACAAAATCACCCACTTTTTTATTCCAGGAAACTATTTTACCTTCTGTCATTGTATCGCTTAGCAACGGCATGCGTATTTCTTTAGCACCGGCGGGTAATGCAACTTTTCCGGATGCGGCCGGGTCAGATGCGGCTGGGGCAGGTATAGCTGGTGCAGGAGTAACAGTTGCAGTCTCAGATGCTGCTGCTGAAGCTGGAGCCGCAGGCGTATCTGAATCTGCTGCAGCAAGGGCAGGTTTATAATCTTCTCCTTCTTTACCTATTACGGCTAAAATACCATCAACCTGGGCAGGTTTTCCTTTTTCAACGCCAATGTATAATAAGGTGCCATCATTATAACTTTCCAGTTCCATGGTGGCTTTATCAGTTTCTACTTCGGCCAATAAATCGCCCGATTTTACTTTATCTCCTACCTTTTTATGCCACTCTACAATTATACCCTCGGTCATGGTATCACTCATACGGGGCATTCGAATCACTTCTGCCATAATTGATATTTTCTAATGTTTTAAATGGAAGTCGAAATTAATGCAAAAAAGGCAATTATACTGCCTATAATTGTTGGCATTTAATATAATAAGCCTTGAAAACAATTAAGTAATTCTGCATCACGTATTTTAGTTTTAAATAGTATTTAAGGAATGAGGAATTATTAAATGCCTCAAACTGCGTATTTGAGCCGTAGCGTGCTTTTGTAAGCTTTTATTCTATTTCAAGTTTTAGCCGTTCTCTCAATTCTTTTACCAAAGGATATTCTTCAATGATTTTCAGGTATTGTTGCTTCCTGTTTAAAATAATCTCTCTGGGTGAATCATCATCCGCAGCATTTTCTTCCACATTTACCTTGTACACCAGGGTGCGGTTATTGAAATATTCCTGCAAATGTGTTACCAGATTGGATCTTTCAACTTCAATAAATGCCTTATGAATTTCTCCATTGGTAATGATTTCAATATTGTTGTTATCAATTACTTTCAAAGAAGCCAGCTTAAAATTGGTAACAGCAGAATGGTTACTTTTTAAACTAAGTTTTTCAATAAATAGCCCCCAACAAATATGTAAGCCTTCGTCTGTTATTTCTTTAGATCCGGGATCATCTGCCATATTTTGTTGGGCAATTTTTTTTCGGATGCTACTCAGAGAGCCTAAACCTGGACGAACTTCCCCACCTGCATCCTGTGTTGGTGACGATTCTTTGGCTTTTTGGGTACTTTTTGCGGGTTGAAGAGAAACCTGTTCAGGCAATTTAACATCGGGCTCCTGAATAATTAATTTAGCCTCGTTGCCGGGTGCCATCTTAGGTAATTCTTTTACAGTTTCAACTGTAGCCTTTAATAATACCGGTTGAATTGCTTTGAAAGCAACCGCTTTTGCTCCGTCAATCAGTTTTTTTTTACTTACAACTCCATCGTTGTTTACCAGTTCCAGTGCTTGTTGCAGGTAACTGAGTTTGATGATTGTAAGTTCAACATGCAAGCGTTTGTTACGGGCCTGCTTATAATTGATTTCTGAGTCGTTTAAAATATTTAAAGCGCTAATGATGTAGGCAGGTGAAATTTTTTGAGCAGTTTGTAAATACTTTTGTTTAAAATCTTCGGCAACTTCCAACAGCATCGCCACTTTTGAATCCCTGCTTACCAGCAGATTTCTTAAGAATTCGGCAAAGCCATTTAATACAAGATCACCCTCAAATCCTTTGCGGTTTATTTCATCAAACATTAATAAAGCTGATCCCAAATCCTGCTGTTGAACTGCCTCTAACATTTTAAAGTAATAGTCTTCATCCAGTATATTCAGGTGCTCAAGTGTATTTTTATAGTTTACTTCACCATTCGTAAAGCTCACTATTTTATCAAGGATACTGAGGGAGTCACGCATACAGCCTTCGCTTTTTTGAGCAATTACATGAAGTGCAGTTTTTTCTGCCGTAATGTGTTCTTTATCACAAATTTCCTGTAGATGTTCTACGGTATCGTTGTTGGTAATGCGTTTAAAGTCAAAGATCTGGCAGCGACTTAAAATTGTAGGAAGAATTTTATGTTTTTCTGTAGTAGCTAAAATGAAAATGGCATAGGGTGGCGGCTCTTCCAGTGTTTTAAGAAATGCATTAAAGGCAGAAGAACTAAGCATATGAACCTCATCGACAATATATACTTTGTATTTGCCAGCCTGCGGAGCAAAGCGAACCTGTTCAACCAGGCTTCGGATATCATCTACCGAGTTATTACTGGCAGCATCTAACTCATGAATATTTAAAGAGGTTCCGGCATCAAATGATACACAACTATTACAGGTGTTACAGGCTTCTCCATCTTTAGTTTGATTTTCACAATTGATTGTTTTCGCCAGAATTCTTGCACAGGTAGTTTTGCCCACACCCCTTGGGCCACAAAATAAAAATGCGTGCGCCAACTGATTGTTTTTTATAGCATTTTTTAGTGTGGTGGTAATATGTGCCTGCCCAACAACTGTCGAAAAAATCTGTGGCCGGTATTTGCGTGCTGATACGATGAATTTATCCATTTTCCTCCTTTCTATTGTTAGGGAACTGTAATTGATTTATTAATATTTTCTGTTGCAAGTTAAGAAAGACTTTACTCTTTTACCTGCAATGTGACTAATTTGAAATCTATGATTTTCATAAATTTTGCTGCTTTCCAAAATGATGGCTATGCAAGGATTGGATGTCGTTTAAATTCCCGGGTTCGGTCAAATAAATAACGGTAGGTAACTAAATTTCTGCTACGGAAAGTTTCTCCGAGGCTTTCTGCAATATTGATCATTTTGGGGTTGAAATCTCCAATCCACTGCATTTCATATTTAGTATAATGCACGCTGGGCCGCTGAACTAGTTTTGCTGATTCAGCTATGATATAAGCATCCACACCTTTGCCCTGCCATTCAGGAACCACGCCAAACACAATTCCGTTAAAGTGAGTATTGGGAATAAATTTCTTTACCCATAAAAACTTTAATTTATGAAAGAGGTCGAATTTTCCGTTCAAATGCTTGAACCATTGATTGAGATCGGGCATATTCACAAACATAGCGATCGGCTCGTCTTTATGATAGGCAAACCAAATAAGGATTTCGTCCATTACCGGTTTCATTTTTTTGAACAATAATAAAACCTGCTCCTTCGCCATTTGTTTCATTCCACCATGCCCGGCCCATGCCTTATTATAAATGGTCGTAAAATCCTGCGCAAATTTTTCCAGTTGATCTTTTTTGATATGTTTTGAACTGAACTCGGGATTTGCGTCAATCGCTGCATGTCGATCAATGATCTTTTTTTCAAGTGGTGCCATCGGATGTAAGCCAAAGCATACCTGGTTAAAAAAGAGTTTAAACCCATAATTCTCAAATAATTCCTGGTAGAACGGCGGATTGTAATTCATACAATACAACGGCTCATCAAAACCTTTTGTTACAAGTCCCCACCAGCGATCACGTTCACCAAAATTGATGGGACCATCCATTGCTTCCATTCCTTTTTGCATCAGCCAGTGTTTGGCGTTATCCAGTAACAGATCCGCAGCATCCTGATTATTGATGCATTCAAAAAAACCAACTCCTCCTGTTGGTACTTCATCGCCCTTGTTCTTATATTTTTTATTTACAAATGCCGCAATCCTTCCAATCAACTTCCCATCTGCATCTTTCAAAATCCAACGTTCCACTTCACCAAAGCGAAAGGCTTTGTTTTTTTTTGGATCAAATACTTCATTAATATCCTTATCTAGGGGGCGAATCCAGTTGGGATCGTTTTTGTATAATTCGATAGATACCTGTAGAAACTGTTTTGCTGTAGTGTTGTCTTTTACCGGGATGAGTTGCATAGTATTTATTAAAACAAATTTAAGCGATTCAGGAGAGCCAATATAATTATCCATAGTTAAATACTACAATTGAATCGCAAATTAAATACAATAGAAAAAGGAGAATGCGCAAACATTCTCCTGAGTTATATTACTAATCTAAATGGATTTACTTAGAAGAACCCATCTTAGCTTCGATACTAAGTGTTGCGTGAGGCACCGCACGTAAACGGGCTTTGTCAATCAACTTACCGGTAACCCGGCAAATACCATAAGTTTTGTTTTCAATACGCATTACCGCTTTTTCAAGATGATCAATGAATGTGATCTGGCGGCTGGCCATCTGGCTCAATTGTTCTCTTTCCATACTCAGACTTCCGTCTTCCATGGTCATATAACGGTTATCGCCTTCATCTCCACCCATTTCATCTTTACGGGTAATTAAACCATGCAGGTAAGACAATTCTTTTTTTGCTGCTTCTAACTTACGCTGAATCAATTCTTTGAATTCAAGTAACTCAACATCGCTGTAACGTTGCGATGGTGCTCCAAAATCTCTTTGTCCTTTGTCTAATACTGATTTGGTAAATTCTGGTTGATATTTACGAACAGTTTTAGTAGAAGTTTTAGGAATCACCACAGGTTTAGTTTCTTTTGTTTTTACTTCAGCAGCAGGCTTGGCCGAAACTGCTTTTTCCGAAGCTGCATCAACAGCTGTTTTCTTAATTGTTTCTTTTTTTGCCATAATTTTTGACGCTGGTTTATCAGCTTTTACTGAATTCTTTTTTATCGTTACCGGTTTTGGTGCTACTTTTTTTACAGTTGATAAAGTTTGCTTCTTTTTTGAAACAACTATTTTTTGAGCTGCCTTTGCCACCGGCTTAGCTGCTTTTGAAACTGGTTTTGCAACTTTCTTTACTGCAGCTTTTGCAACAGGTTTTTTCGATATTGATTTAACAGCCACTTTTTTAGCAGCGGGTTTCGCTGGCTTTTTAAGGGCCGTTTTTTTTGCGGGTGCATTTTTGGCAGCTTTTACAGCTTTCTTAGGTAATGGTTTAACGGATTTCGCAGGTTTTTTCGCAATAGATTTCGTTGCTACTTTCCCTCCTTTAACTGAAGAACTTTTTTTAGTTGCCATACTAATCTGCTTTTTTAAGTACGTTTACTTTTATTATAGCATTATTCACCTCAATTTCGGTGCCCTCGTTTAAAAGGGGGTAAAAAGCAAGCGAATCTGCCAGAATTTCGGCGCAAATATAGTCTTTATATTGATTTAATGATAGCTGCATGGCCTCATTTTGCAATATTGACACATTTATGCGGTCTGATAGCTCAAATCCATTCTCTTTTCTAATTGTTTGAATTTTATTGATAAACTCACGGGCATTGCCTTCTTTCTTCAATTCATCTGTTATCACTATATCCAAAGCGACTGTCAAGGTGCCTTTATTGGCAACTTCATATCCGGAAATCTCATCAGTAGACACTTCGAGATCTTCGCTGTTTATAATAATGGGTTCCTCATTTTTTTCCTTGAAATCAGGATTAAGTATAAAGTCTTCTTCCAACACTTTGTTAACTGTTGCATTACTAAATTTTGCAATTTCTTCTGCGGCCCATTTCATTTTTGGTCCAAGTTTTTTACCAAGTGTTTTAAAGTTAGCTTTTGCTTTTTTCTTGATAAAATCATTATCTGCCTCCAGGATATCAACTTCTTTAATATTGGTTTCAGCCTTAATAATGTCTTCGACCTTTTTTATCCTTGCCGCCATTTCGGTATCCATTGCAGGTATAAAAACCTTTTGTAATGGCTGCCTTACTTTTATATTTACTTTTTTCCTTAATGATAAAATCAATGATGAAGCCTCTTGGGCAAGTAGCATCCGCTTCTCCAGATCTGTATCTATAATACTTTCATCTGCCATTGGAAAATCGATGTGATGAACAGATTCATAATCATAGCGACTGGTTACACCATTTAAATTATTGAAAAGCCAATCTGCAAAAAATGGCGCAATCGGAGCCATCAGTCCCGTTAAGGTTTCAAGACAGGTGTATAAAGTTTGATAAGCAGAAATTTTATCATTTTCATATTCTCCTTTCCAAAACCTGCGGCGGCACAAGCGTACATACCAATTGCTTAACTGTGCATCAACAAAATCTTCGATGGCTCTGCCGGCTTGGGTAGGTTCAAAATCGTCCATACTTTCCTGAACAGATTTTATCAATGTATTCAATGCAGATAATATCCATTGGTCAATTTCGGGCCTTTCTTTTATAGGGATGGCAACTTCCTTAAAAGCAAAACCATCCACATTGGCATAGAGTGCAAAAAACTGGTAGGTATTATAAAGTGTACCAAAAAACTTACGTTGAACTTCTTTAATGCCTTCAATATCAAACTTTAAGCTATCCCAGGGGGAAGCATTTGTTATCAGGTACCAGCGTGTTGCATCGGCACCAAATGTTTCAATAGTACCAAACGGATCCACTACATTACCGGTGCGCTTACTCATTTTATTACCGTTCTTGTCTAATACAAGACCGTTGCTGACCACCGTTTTATAAGCTACGCTGTCAAATAATAATACGCCAAGTGCATGCAAGGTATAAAACCAGCCCCTGGTTTGATCTACCCCTTCAGCAATAAAATCTGCAGGAAAAGCTCCGTTGGCACCTTTTCCATATAAGGGTGAATTTTTGGCCGCTGCATGATATTGCCAGAAATTTTCTGTAGTTAATGGGCCAAATTCATTTGAACTGTCATCGGGCAAACCCCATTGTGCATAAGGCATCGCCCCGCTATCAAACCAAACATCCACCAGGTCTAATACTCTTTTCATAGGTAAACCCTTTTCACTCACAAGGATAATATCATCTACATAGGGCTTGTGGAGGTCAAGAATGCCTTCGTGCAGGTAATGTTTATTGGTTTCGCCTCCCAGTACCTGGCTGGCTTTTTTTATTTCTTCGTTTAACAACTGAATGGTGCCGATGCATTTTTCCTCCATTCCGTCTTCAGTACGCCAGATTGGTAATGGCGTACCCCAGTATCGGCTTCTGCTAAGGTTCCAGTCAACCATATTTTCGAGCCAGTTGCCAAACCTGCCTGTGCCCGTAGCAGCCGGTTTCCAGTTAATTGTTTTGTTTAACTCCACCATTCTATCCTTAACAGCCGTAGTTTTAATAAACCAGGCATCTAACGGATAGTAAATGATTGGCTTATCTGTTCGCCAGCAATGAGGATAATTATGTTCGTATTTTTCAACCTTAAAGGCACGGTTCTCTTTTTTTAACTTAACACTGATGTCAATATTTACATCAACATAGTTCTTTTCATCTTTGTAGTCTTTTACAAACCGGCCACTAAATTCTCCCGTTCCTTCAACAAACTTTCCTTGTTTGTCTACCAATGTTAAAATGCCAAGGTTATTTTTTTGACCAGCCTTAAAATCGTCTGCACCAAAGGCGGGGGCAGTGTGTACAATACCTGTTCCATCCTCAGTAGTTACAAAATCGCCTGTTATCACTCTGAAAGGTTTTGCGCCGGGTGTTAATTCTTCAATTATTTCAATGCTGTTAGATTTGCAGGGAAGTAACTGGTGGTATAATAAGCCTTCAATATCTTTTCCTTTAAACGCCGCCAGTATTTTCCACGGTATTACTTTAACGCCTTCTTTATAAGATTCAAAACCAGCATTTTCTGCCTCAGATTTAAAATATTTTGCTACAAGATTTTTTGCAAGTATTACATTTATTGGCAGGTGAGTATATGGATTAAATGATTTTACCAATACATAATCAATATTGGGCCCAACAGTCAGGCCAAGGTTAGAAGGCAATGTCCACGGTGTTGTTGTCCAAGCCATAAAAAATACCTCTTCATTATTGACAGCATCGAAAAGAAAAGCAGACTTTTCATTTTCAACTGCGCTAAACATGGCGACAATACTCGTATCCTTTACATCTTTATATGTACCCGGCTGGTTGAGTTCATGACTGCTTAAACCGGTGCCGGCAGCAGGAGAATAAGGTTGTATACTTACACTTTCGTATAAATATCCTTTTTTATATAGCTCACTGAGTATCCACCATAGTGTTTCAACGTAATTGTTCTCAAAAGTTATATATGGATTGTCAAGATCAACCCAATAACCCATTTTGTTGGTGATATCGTCCCACTTGTCTTTAAACTTTAATACTTCCCTGCGACAGGTGGCATTGTATTCTTCCACAGATATTTTCTTTCCAATATCTTCTTTTGTAATGCCCAATAGCTTTTCAACGCCCAATTCTACTGGTAATCCATGCGTATCCCACCCACCTTTACGTTTTACCTGGAATCCCTGCATGGTTTTATATCGGCAAACAAGATCTTTTAATGTTCTGGAAATTACATGGTGAATGCCCGGCATACCATTAGCACTGGGGGGGCCTTCGTAAAAAACAAATGATGGAGCACCTTCCCTTAAAGACACACTCTTTTCAAAGGCACTGTTTTTCTTCCATTTATCTAAAACTTCATCACCTATGCGTGGTAAATTAAGTTGTTGGTATTCTTTGTATTTGGCACCCATATAATTTCCTGCTATCAAACTTTAAAAATGGGTGCAAAGGTAGTAAAATAGGCTTGTTTGCAGTAATTCAAAATAGTACCACCAGTTAGTTTCTCTATCATTTATAGGAGTTTTCCACAAAAATGCCGTTTGGCATAATATTGGTTCCTTTTTTAGTACTCAAAGAAATTTCATTTAAGATCAAAATAGCTTGTTCATAGAGCATTCGTCAGATCAATAACCAACTTTAATATTTCTATTTGAATTTATTTATACCCAGAATAATTTTTTAAATACAGGAACAAATAATTTTTAAGACATTTTCCATAGCGAATAAAAATTTTGCTGGTTTAGGGTTTTATTAGGGTAAAGACGGGAGTAGTCTTGCTTCCGTCATTTCAAACAAATAAAAAAACATTCATTTAATAATAAATAAAGTTCGTTCCGTTTTAAAATCTGGCGATTCCTAAATAACCAATTTGAATTCAATATCCATCTAAAGCCATTTTAACTATTGAAAAGTTATATTCAATAAGAAAAATTTATCTTCTCTATTCAACTATTTTAAAGAAAAACGTTGGCATCCTGATACGTCAGGATGCCTTTTTTGTTTTATAGATATGGTTTCAAAATGTAAAGTAGGTCAGGCTAACATATTACAACCTGAAAGAAAATGTTGCTGAGGCCTGGCGGGGAGCGATTGGGTTTACACTGTTGTCGTCATGAATATAATAACTCAATTGATTAAACAGGTTGCTTAGTTTTAATCTTAAACTTATTTTTTCAAAAGAATACCCAGCCGAAGCATCCACCTGAACATAATCAGGAATGCTGAATAATTTGTAAGTATCGTTAACCACATTAATCCTGGTAGACCTTCCGGCAACTCTTTTACCAACATAATAACTGGTGATGCCCATATTAAATCCTTTTAAAACAGTGCGATTACTGAAAGTATAATATAAACTCAGGTTGGCTGTATGTTCCGGATTGTACCTAAGCTTGCTACCTTTCATATAAGTGTTACTTTTCACATATTTTGTTTGATTATAGCTGTAACCGGCAATAATCTGCACTCCGTAAATTGGCTTTGTGGTAACATCTATCTCCAGGCCTTTGCTTTCCACTTCACCTGCAAGCTCTTTTATTTTGTTATTGTTATTGGCATTTCCATTGGCATCCAGCAAGGCTGTTTGAGCCAGGTTGCTATTTAAAATTTTGTAAACTGTAACATTTGCAGCCAGCACTTTACTAAATAATTCAGTTTTTACACCAGCTTCATATTGGTTGATAAAAGAAGGAGCCAGGGGATTCAGGTAAATATCTGTTCCTGAATTAAGATCAAATGAATTCGAATAGCTGGTAAATAATGATACCGTTTTGGTAGGTTGATAAACAATACCTACCCGGGGTGAAAATGCATTATTGGAAATATTGTCAATGGATGTTCTGCCGTGGCTCGTAACCGAATCAATATATGCTCCATTACTTTCTTGTACTGAATATCTTATTCCAGCCAGGAGTTTGATTTTACTAGTTACGCTAATAAGATCCTGGATATAGACACCGTAGCGGGTTGTAGGCGTGTGTGTTAAAGTAGTTGGAGTTATAGTTGGGATATCAGTTCGTTGCTGGTATTTATCAAGATCAAAAATGTTGATGGTATCATAAATATTTTTGTTACCAATTGCTGGGTTGCTATAAGCGTAGGCTCTTGAATCTGTAATGTATTTATCAGCATCTGCACCAATCAATAAAGTATGCGCTATTTTACCGGTATTGAAGTTTCCGGTAAGGTCAAATTGTGTAATCGCATATTTTTCTTCATTGCCGGATCTTTGCAGACCCCTTGCCCAGGTTCCATCAGTTTTTACAAACTGCCCACTTGCATTTGGGCGAGATGTTCCATATAAATCATTGCTATATTTCTGATAGGATGTAAGGTTACGAATTTGCCATTTGTCATTAATGCGATGCGTGGTGGTAACTGAAACTGAGCGTTGTTCAGCATGTAAATAGCTCCACCCGGCACCTAAAAAGCGACTTCTTGGTATATCGGCAATTTCGTAGTTAATGGCGCCTGAGCCAAAATCGCTGGTACGATTATCTTTCAGAAAATCGCCTTCCAACAAAATTTCAGTACGGTTTCCCAATTTAAACAAGAAAGAAGGGTTGATATAAAAACGCTCTGCCTTCACCACATCTCTAAAGCTTTTTGAATTTTCGTAACTGGTATTTACCCGGTAAGCAATTTTTTTACTTGAATTCAAAGGTCCGTAAATATCAATTGAAGGCTTATAGAAGCTATTACTTCCGGCACGGAAAGAAATTGATCCTCCATTTTCAAAACGCGGTTTTTTAGTAACCAGGTTAATCACTCCACCTGCAGCTACGTTGCCAAATAAAATAGCGGCACTGCCTTTAAGTACTTCTACTTTTTCGAGAGCGCTAATTTCCGGCATGGTACTGTTGTTAAAACGGGCGCCATTTTTAAACGTATTGCTGCTGGAGTACGAATATCCTCTTCCGGCTAATTCTTCTTGTCCGCCTCCGGTTGTTCCCATTACATATATACCTGTGGTGTTTGCAAGCACTTCGCTTAAACGTAAATTCTGCTGGCGTTCCAGCACATCTTTGTCGATGGTTACAACGCTTTGTGGCAAATCCATTGGCTTGATGGGCAATTTACCAATTGAAACTGCTTTTTCATTGCTGTTGCGTGCAGATATAATTAAAACTTCTTTCAATTCATTTTGGTTTTCCACCAATGTAAAATCAAAAGTTTTTTGAATGGGAGTAACTGAAATTTTTTGTTGAATAGTTTGCAAACCTACAAATGAGGCTATTAAAGTATAGTTACCGGGTTGAATGTTTTGTATGGTGTAACTACCATCTTCAGTTGAAACAGTACTTTTTTTAATTTCTTTGAGTTGAATATTTACCTGAGCGGCAGGTTTTCCATCGCTTGTTTTTATAGACCCACTTATATTATACGATTGTGCTTTTGTTAGCAGGGAAAATAATATGAATACTATACTACATACTACTTGTTGTGTTATCCGAATTTTTCTCATTGATCAGTTTCTTTTTTAGTTAATTACTGCAAAGAAACTTTAACAATTACAACGGCAACATCAAAATCGGGAAATCGATTTACGCAAAAAGGAAACTAATTAACTTTCAATTAGCGCAGCAATAATTCACAAGGTTTAATACCTGTGTGCTTTTTAAAAGCAGTGCTAAAATGGGAGATAGATGAATAGCCAAGTAACATAGATACTTCTGTTACACTTAAGCCTTTTTCATATAATAGGTATTTGGCGTGCTCCATACGCTGACTTTGATAAAAATCAAAAATCGTTGTACCAAACAATTCTTTAAATCCTTTTTTAAGATAACATTCATTAATGGCAACCTTTCTACTCAACTCTTTGATAGTGAGGGGCTCACCAATATGCTGCAATAATACTTCTCTTGCCTTGGTGATTTTTTCCCGGTCTTCTGCGTTTGCCAGAAATTTACAGGTAAATACTTCCTCTTTTTCACCAACCATGCAATCCATGCTATATAAAAGCAGGATTTGGGTTTGGGCGTTCACAAAAATATTTTCGAGTGTATCAGTATAGGTATGATTCAACAGGGCTTCAATGCTTTTCCTTGTTTTGCCACAAAGCGGCAATAACTTGGAAAAAGAACTGGTGTGTGTAAAAGCAAGTACTTCATCTGAAAGATTCAGTTGTTTTTTACCTTTTACAAATTGCGTGAGGTAAGATGGTTTAAAGCTAAAGCTTAAAACATCTACACTTTCCACTTTTTCCACACAGGTTTTAGATGCATTAAATTTGCAAAAGTCGCACTCGGTTTGCTTTTGCCTGCAATAAATATTGCCGGTTACGCAAAATTTTAATTCAAGATAATTCTCTTCCGGATTATTTTTTTCATAATGATACACAAACATACCTGTATCGTCCATACTCCAATCCAACTCTTTGCGGTACCGTTTTATACTATAATGAACCGAACCCGGAACGGAACGATCAATATCCTGCAAAACATCCAGTTCATTGAACATGAGCGGCTGTTTGTGAGCGACTTCTAATATGTTTATAGATTGATTCATTGAAAAACTTCAATGCAAATATACACCACCAACCCGAATTTTGAGTTAAAAAATTAAGCAGCATTTGTTAAATGGCTCGTAATGTATATAATTGTTTGGGAATGTTATACTTACCAGTAGCCTGTTGTTCGATTAGTCTGTATTGTCGGGTTATTTTTTACATGATGTATTTTTTATATCGACAATTTAGGGACTAAACCGCATGATTTTTCATCAATCTAAATTGTCGGTTTTAAGGCGATAAAATGTGGAAATCCGGTTATTAAAATACTTTACAAACACACCCTTTCTTTTGCCTTCAAACCCTTGATTTTCCTTATATTTGCACGATTCCAAATTTTGATAAATTTAAAGAGAATTTGCCCGAAAATATGAGTACAGAAATTGAAGAAGTAGTTGCCAGTCCCGCCCTGGGATCATATGGCGCAGACAGTATCCAGGTTTTAGAAGGTTTAGAAGCGGTACGCAAAAGGCCGGCCATGTATATTGGCGATATTGGCGTTAAAGGATTACACCATCTTGTATATGAAGTGGTGGATAACTCCATTGATGAAGCCATGGCAGGTCATTGTAAAAACATCTCCGTTGTAATTAATGAAGATAATTCTATCACTGTGCAGGATGATGGCCGTGGAATACCCACCGGAATGCACACAAAGGAAAACCGTAGTGCATTAGAAGTTGTAATGACTGTTTTGCATGCTGGTGGAAAGTTCGACAAAGATTCATATAAAGTATCGGGTGGCTTACACGGTGTGGGTGTGAGTTGTGTGAATGCATTGAGTTCTAAGTTGGTTGTAACTGTTAATCGGGATGGTAAAGTTTTTGAACAAGAATATGCAACCGGAATTCCTCAATATGCTGTAAGAGAAATTGGCGAATCTGATACACATGGTACCACAGTTCATTTTTGGCCTGATCTTACCATTTTTACCTCAGGTATTTACAACCGGGAAATATTGGAAGGTCGTTTAAGGGAGCTTGCTTTTTTAAACAGAAAAATCACTATTTCTATTTCCGACTTAAGAGAGATTGATGAGGATGGAAAGACTTACGCTAAAACATTTTATAGCGAAGGTGGAATAGTGGAGTTTGTGGAAATGCTGGATAAAAATGCTAACCGCAATGCGTTGTTGCCAACCGTTATTTATTGCGATGGTCGTGATGAGAGCAGCAATGTAGCGGTAGAGGTAGCAATGATTTATAACACCGGCTACCAGGAGCATTTGTTTAGCTATGTAAATAACATCAATACAATTGAAGGTGGCACACACGTTGCAGGGTTCCGTCGTTCTATAACCAGGGTGTTTAAAAGTTATGGCGAAAAGGAAGGCATGTTTGAAAAAGCCAAGGTGGATATTGAAGGTGATGATTTCAGAGAAGGGTTAAGTGCCATCATATCTGTAAAAGTTCCCGAACCTCAGTTTGAAGGTCAAACTAAAACCAAGCTTGGTAACAACGAAGTAATGGGTGTGGTGGATAGTACATTAAGCCGCGTACTAGTAGCTTACCTTGAAGAGAATCCAAAAGATGCTAAGACTATTATTCAAAAAGTAATATTAGCCGCCCAGGCCCGTGCGGCAGCCAAGAAAGCACGGGATATGGTACAACGTAAAAGTGTACTAACCGGTGGAGGGTTACCTGGTAAACTGGCAGATTGTAGTGATAAAGATCCACACAGATGTGAGTTATATCTTGTGGAAGGAGATTCGGCTGGTGGTACTGCAAAGCAGGGAAGAGATAGAAGCTACCAGGCTATTTTACCGTTGAGAGGTAAAATATTGAACGTGGAGAAGGCGATGGAGCATAAGATATATGACAATGAGGAGATCAGGAATATGTTTACGGCACTTGGAGTTAAAATTGGTACACCCGAAGACCCCAAAGCGTTGGATATTACAAAACTCCGTTATCATAAACTCATCATCATGACGGATGCGGATGTGGATGGAAGTCACATTGCTACTTTGATTCTTACATTTATTTTCAGGTATATGAAGGAGTTGGTGGAGCAAGGATATGTTTATATAGCTCAGCCGCCATTGTACCTGGTAAAAAAAGGAAAGGATCAGGACTATGCATGGACAGACGAAGAAAGAAAAAAACTCATCGCATTATTCGGCCAGGGAAAGGATGATAGCGTAACTACTCAGCGATATAAAGGTTTGGGTGAAATGAATGCGGAGCAATTATGGGAAACTACCATGAACCCTGCAACGCGTACTTTAAAGCAAGTAACAATATCAAGTGCTGCAGAAGCTGACCTTGTATTTAGCATGTTGATGGGAGATGAAGTTCCACCGAGGAGAGAGTTTATAGAGACACATGCCAAATATGCAAAAATTGATGTATAACAATTACTGAGAACTCAACGTTGTAAGTATTTATATAAATAGCTTTCGGATTACCGGAAGCTATTTTTTTGAGCCCAATTAAATTTATTTGATATCATTAGTTACATCCGAACGTCAAAAAAATGTTGCGGTATTTTTCTGCGTCATCTCAATGACAAAGCAACGTTTCAAGTAAATTATAAGATATGATTGATCGGAGATTTTTCGTTTGCTTCCTCACCCGATAAATAAAGCAATACGGTAAAAAAATAATCCATGAAGTTTAAGAATTTCTTTTCCATTTAGTTTAAGTTTTGAGCGTTATGTTTTCTGATACCAAATATTGGCCCAAAATATTTTCGTTCAGCAATTTTTTGAGTTTGTTTATGATTGTTTAAATCGTGAAAGGTTTAACAAATCTATTACACAGTTATCGTAGCTATCATCACAAGCCGTTTAGGATGTGATTTTCAGTGTATGAATTGCGAAAAAATTAACATTTGAATGAACGGCGATTTTTACCAGGTTATTTTGTCAGGTAAAAAGGGGCTATACGAATCCGCTTTCCTATTAATGGGGTAATATGCAAAAATTCCAGTATCTAAAACTAAAAGCATCAACCCAAATTCGACTAGTAACGGTAAGATTAACCTAATCAACAACATGATGAACAAATATTTTTCTTATTAACTGCAACTATAAACTGCAATCAGCATCTAGTTAAATCACATTGGATATTTATATGTATTATTTTTTAATTTAAATAATCAAATGCCAATTGTATAATTCATCGTGCTTTTTATGCTGTTTCTTTTATATGGAGGTGTGTTATTCAACTAAAATTAAAATAATGAGGTTTATGTCACTAATTATAATTTTTCTCATAACTACAAATATGCTGGAATGTGAAGTTGTTGATTTTTTAAAGGATATTTTTAAAATTTAAAAATCTGAAGTGAATTTAATCAAAACTGCAATTTTTTGATAAAACCAATAATTTTAGTAGCTTGTACCCTGAAGTTTAAATCTTCACCCAATATTTACTAACCATAAATTTATAGAAAATGTCAAAAATGTTAACAGCTTATTGCATGAAGACGAAGGAAAAAGACGTTCCAATGCAGGATGCAGTAATTACCAAAACAGCCCGTGGTGGATACATGGCACAGGGTAACGATGGTAAAGGGAATAAGATGACCACTATGCTTGGCGAAGCTAGAGCTTTGGAAGCAGTGAAAGACGGTGTTGCTAAAAAAGGCTGGTGATTATTAACTTATCACATAATTGGAGGCTATCCTTTGGGATGGCCTTTTTTTATGTGCTATGCCAGTGTTCTACAACTTAGCTATCTAATTTAAATGAGGATTGTTTTTTATTTGCCCCAGAGTTAAATTGCTTTTCTTTCTTAACCAGTATTTGCGAGCCGTAAATATGGTGAGCAATAAAATTACTGTAATCAGTAAGTCCGTTTTCCATGAAAACCGGTGGTATGCTTCAATGATATCTACCTTGCCAACAAGTATGGTACCTGCCCAGTAATAAGGCAATTTTTTTTCTTTTGAATTACTGGTTTCAATAAATTCAAGTTTTGCTTTTTGCAAAGCAACATCTGTTGGATTTCCCTGCGCCAGGTATTTATAAAAAAGTTCAGTAATGCGATAGGTAGATTCATTATTTACTGACCATAAATTACTGACTGCTGCAGGTATTCCTAATGATGCAAATCCCCTGTTGAAACTAAAAATTCCTTCTCCTTTATATAATTTTCCATTGGCTGTTTCACAGGCAGATAATATAACTAGTTGGGTAAGCGGCTTACGATCAGCCATAAGTTCCGACAAATAAAAAGCGGAATCTGAAAAATAAATTACAGGGTCATTCCGGTAACTGCTATCTGCAGCATGCGTATATAATTGTATAATGGCATAGTCAGGAAAATTTTTGAGGAAGTTATTTTTTGTAGCCTGGCCTAATGTAAAAATGTTAGCATTGGAAAACTCATGCTGTATATTAGTTAATGAAACTTCACTCCCGGTCAACGTTGCCAATGATGCATTGTATGGATATTTTACTGGTGCAATACCTAACAGGGTATTGGGATTTTTTTCATTTACAGCAAAATTATTCATCAGGTATTTTGCCGAGTAGGTATAACTCGTAGCATAATGATTCAGTAGATAATCGGGTTTGTTATAATCTGTATTTGTTATCAATGCTTCATAGGGAAAGCTCTTTCCATCAGGTGAAATTAACAGGCTGCCCCCTGAACTCAGCTGTATATTTTTAAAAATTAGCTCGTACAATTGGTGAGCATTATTGACAAAGTTTTTATAGTTCCTGTTTAATTTATCTGCATCTCCTAAACTTGTAATAAAATTATTAGTAAGCTGCTTGTACAATTGCTTGTTAAGTTTTATAAAAGATGTATTGCTGGCTGTAATTGCAATTAAATAAACGGCACTATCTCCAGAGAAAATTTCAAGTAATGACCTGCTGTTGGTAAGGATATTTTTTTTTACATTTTCAATTGTTGGAGAAAATGAGCTAATATTTTTTGTGGATGTAGTGCTACTGCTATTATTAACTAATTGTGCCAGCTCATGCTTTGCTGTTACTAATTGTTGCTGCAAATCGAAAAAGTCTTTTGAAGATTTATCAGTGCTATTCAGTGTGCGTTCAATAGTAAGAATTTTCTTTTTCAGCATTGCTTGTTGCTCAAGTGTTATCTCACTCATTTTTTGCTGCTCAGAAATCTCGTCGTTTAGAAGGATGCTCCTGCTTTTTTCGAAAAAGTAAAATGCTTTGCCTGCATCTTTTTTAGCATAGCAAGCTTCTATGGCACCCTCATATAAATGGCGGGTGCTTGTTTTCCAGAATAATTTTGATTGCAGTTCAACTTGTGAAATTTTTAATTTTTCGAAATATTGATCAAGTATTTCGTAGGAGTAAATTGCTTTATCAAGCATTTTTTTATTACCTGCAATCTTGTAAATTTTAAAGTATGCATCTGCATTATCAATTGCCATACCGGTAAGATAAACACTGAAATTTCCGTCGAGAGCTGTAGATTCGTCTTTTAATAAATCAGCCGCAATAAATCCAGGTTTAACCTGTTCAAAAGCTTTTTGAAAGAAGTAAAAAGCAGAATCGTGTTTGCCAATTTCAAAATAAGCATTGGCAATATTATCCATGATGTTGAGCGATTCATTGGCATCAGAAAATTTGAGTGCCTTAAAAAAATAGGGCAAAGCATTTCGGGATTGATGAAGGCTTGTTAAATAAGTATAGCCAATATTGTTAAGCGCCTCGCCGCAACCTCTGTTATATTTCAACTGGTTATTATAGCTAAAACATTTTTGAAAATTTACCAGTGCTTCAGTGGCATTATTGTTATTTCTTAAAAGTGTTCCGGTTAGTCCATGCAGTGCAGCCAATTCCTGTTTTCTATTACCCGCCGTTGCGTTTTGTATTTTATTTTTCAGGAAAGTAGCTGCCTCATCAAAAGCCTTTAATTTAAGTAGCGAATTTATTTTCCAGGTAAAATAAGTAAAGGCCTGTTCATCGGCGGATACCGGATCAAAGTTTAATTCCCCCGTAATATTTTCAGCAAGTGCAGCATATCTGATGCAACTGTAATAATCACCCATTTCAAAAAGAATTGGAACCATGCTGCCCAGTGCGCCATCTGCATAAATATATTCTGTTCGCAACAAACTTGCCAATGAAATACAACTATCAAGTGCTGTATATTTTTTTGAGGTATTGTGCAGTGAGTTATATACCAGGCTTAAGGTGTAGTAGCTTTTTATTGCCAGTGACTGATCTTTAGGAAACCTTTTTTTTTGTTGATATACTATATCGATCGACTGCTTTAAAAATGGAATGGCGGTGTTAAATTCGCTTGTACTATTATATAAAATGCCAATTCTTTGCAATAAAAATGCAGATGCAGAATCATGGGAATAATTGCAGGATTTTAGTTCCTTTAAATATTCAAGCAATTGTTGCAGCTGAACATTTTTGGGTGCTGTTTTATTATCACGCAGGTTGCTTACCCTGCTTATTATGGAATCTCTTGATGGGCATTGGCCACTTAGAAAATGAGCAGAGAAAATGAACGCCAGTATAATGATACATTTATTCATCTAAAGATTAGCGCCCTGAATATTCAATAAATCTTCCGCCAACTGTTGCGGTTCCTGGTGTGCCGGCGGGTGTCATCATGTTTGTCCAACTTGTTTTTCCGGCTAAATCAGTGGGGCCTCGTAAAATGGTCCCCATACGTAAACCACTTGCAGCAGGTGTAACAAAAGATGAGCCTTCATAAAAAGTTAGGCCAGGCTTTATAAAGCCCACATAAAAAGAACAACAATAATTAGAATCATAAATTCCCAGTGTAACATATTTATCCGAATAGTTTTGATAGTAACAGGCTGACAGCCGGTCGAAAACTTGTGTAACAGTTGTAAAATATTTAAAGTCTGCACTAAAACATGCCGGGTAAAATAATCGGGGAAAGGCTAAAAGATTATCAATTGCTGCAGAAGAGCAAATAATTTTTTCATTATGTGCGCCTTCTTTATTGCCGGCTGCTGCAAATATTTCAATACCTGCACTATCGCATTGGCTAAGATAATAATGTAAAACAGAATCGGCCCCGCCATAATAACCAAGACTCAGGTTAATGAGTGTTGCTTTTTTTTGCCTTGCATAACTTAATGCACAACTAACAGAAAATATACTGCCTACGCTACTATCGTTGATTGCTTTTAATACCATTAATTTTGATGAAGGCCCTTTGCTATTCATTGCTTTTAGTGTGATGGCAGCAACAGCACTACCATGTTTATTTTGAGTGCCGTCATAATAATCTTTAGCTGCTTGCCCTGGTAAAAAATTCCTGATTGTTCCACCACTACCATCATCCCATATTTTCCATAGTGTTGAATTAAACAGGCTACTATCTATTCCGGCATCTATAATTGCCAGTGTTCTGGCACTGTCAATTCCGTCAAATGATAAATAGAAAGCCGAATCAGTTTTGGATTCTTTAAAATTTCGGGAACTAAGTTGTTCTTTTGTAGGTTCATTTTCAGCTACCTGGTAAAGTAGATTATTGCCTTCTGGCACAACTGCAGGCCGTCTTGGAACCGTTGTTACAGATTCTCCTGCAGCGTTAACAGTTCCAAAACCAATATTGTAAAGTAAAGTATCGCAGGGGCAAAAATCAACGGCAATGGAATCGGCTTTAAGTTTGGTATTGTGATCCTGATTGTAGGCTGAAAGAGTAGCCAGTACGTAATCCCTGATATTCTGTATTGTTTTATCCCTCGAAGCTTTGTCTGTTCCGGGTTTAAATAGAATATTCCAGCTTACCTTACCATCTTTCTTTTCAATTATATTGGCACCATCAATTTTGGTCGATTTGCAGCATCGATAAAAGAGTACAATAAGAATTAGGATAATTAATATCAATATAATAATAAGGCCACGATTATTACGATGGGATTGTGCCATAAACTAAGGGGTTTTTTATATGCTCAATAAATATCTATTCTAATTTTTTAAGCCATTTTACTGCCTGCTCTTTTCCTTCCAAATCATTGTCACGTATATCGGCCAACAGTTTTTTAGCTGCTTCAATATCTTCCGGCCGGCTTCTTTTCATTAAAGTAAGTGCCTTGTAAAGTTTGCCTTCGTTACTAAATAATGTAGTGTCGGCGGCTAGCAATGTAAAGTATTGAAGTGCCTTGTCGTATTGTAAAGATCTTAGGGAAACAATACCGGCATATTTTTTTGCTGACTGATTGGTAGAATCATTTTTTAAAATGGATTCAAAACTTTCAAGTGCCTGGTTAAAATTACCGGCGTTGTAGAGTAACAGGGCTGTTTGCATGCTATCTTGTTTGGCCGACATGGTTACACCCAGTGTTTTCCAGTTTTCCTGCATGTATTGATCTGCAAGATTAGCCGGGGTGGTTTTACCCCTGAAAACAAACCAGGTTAGCAACATAACCACAGCAATCATACAAGCCGCAGCCATGTACCTCCACTCAAACGGCTGGAGATATTTTTTAATGGGTACAACCTTTTTTTGTTGTTGATATATTTCCTGGAAACGTTGTTTCTTTTCTTCCTGCACCTGCTGGGCTATGGTTTTTTTTGCTGAAACATAAAATGCAACATCAATTGCAAATGCGGGGTCCTCAATAATTCGCTTTTCGAAGGATTGGGTTTGGCTTTCGGATCGGTCGCCACTAAAATAGTCGTCGATGTACTCCATATTATCCATTTCGGTATTTTTATTGTTTATACAATTGACGCAGTTTATCAAGGCAGCGCAAGCGGCTTGTTTTAACTACATCAGGGGATTTATAGCTCATCTCAACGGTAATCTCTCTGTCTGTGTACCCTTCAGCAAACAAGCCCAAAAGCTTTTTGCAGTTTTCTCCCAACTCTGTCAACTTTCTTTTTAAGAGGTCCGTATCGGCCATATCTACCAATTGTTGAATAACAGTTTTTGCCGGATCAGCGATCATAAAAAGCAAATCTGAAATTGAACTTGTTTGGTGGATGCTGCTCTTATTGGTCGTTTTTTTACGGATGAGGTCAACACACTTGTTGCAAAATATTTTGAAGAGGTAGGTTTTTAAGGATGACCGGTTTTCAAAAATCCCTTTTATTATATTATCAATTCCATAAAGAATGGTATCGGAATACGCATCAAAAGCTTCTTCTTCAGGCAGGGAATATTTGCTCATACCTTCCCTGATGAAATATACATATTGACTGAATAGCTGTTCTTCAGCTTTTCTTTTAGCCATACCATTTTCCCGAAGGCTTCTGATCAGCGCTTCATCTTCCTGAATAAACGATGGTGTGTCAAAAGTCATATATTATATATATGAGTAAGGTAATAAAAATGTAATAATTGCTGTCATTTTATTTTTTGTTTTTTATTGAGATGCAGTATACTTTATTTATTTAGTGATAGCTTTTTTAATAAATCAGATTCGGCTTTTTACTTCGTCGGAATTTTTATTTTTATTTTTCTTGAACTTTTTTTATTTTTTTGTTTCCCACCTGTTTTTCTACCCCGACAAATTATTGAATGATCATTTACTAAGAGAGACCGCAAACAATTCATTCAAACAACCAAAAAATTAAACAACATGAAACAATTAATTTTTGCCCTGGCAGCGGGATTTATTTCCTTGCCAGGCATGATCAGCGGCGCATTTGGACAAAAGCTGAGCCTCTCAGCGGTATTGACTCCAAAAGAAGAAATAACTTTTGAAAGATCAACACCAGCTATGGGTGAAAATACAAATCCATTAAGTGAAATCAATACCAAAGCCATCAAAGATTTTTCAAAATCCCATAAAAATGTAAGCAACCCAAATTGGGTAGCCAACAAGGAGGGCTTTGCTGCAACCTTTAAAGTAAACGATGTTTACAACGTAGTTTATTATAATAAAAAAGGCAGGTGGATGGGAAATTTAAAAGGCTATACCGAAGATAAACTGGCAGCCGATTTACGGAAAATGATCAAACGCGTTTACTATGATTATGCTATCACTTATGTGCATGAAGCAGAGATGGCAGAATCAAACCATGAACCAACCTACATTATTCACATGCAAAATGATAAAGCATTGATGCTGTTGAGAATTTATGACGGGGAAATGGAAATATGGGAGCAATATAAAAGAGGCGATTAAAAAATAGTTGGTTTAACGAATTTACCTGGAAGTTTCAACCTCTGCCACAAGCTGATGATCACTTTTAGTAACTCCACAGGAATCACACCAATTAATACTCCGCTGACATTTCCAACATGTAAACAGCGTTAAGCCGCCCAACTTTGAGACTACAAGAAAAAACTATTTATTAAATGCTTCACTGGTGTAAGTGTGCAACCCTTGAAACGGCACACTTGCATCAGTATTTTTGTGTTATACCGATCATACCGTTATTTAGTCCAATGCGATTTGCAATCGGTATAATACCATCTAAGATTTAAACGTAGTCCTTTCGACTACTTATTAAATCAAGATGGTATTAGCTATTTACAGCAGTTAATAAAAGATAAATATTGGTATGCCGTTGAACCGAGCGTGGCAACCAATGATGCCATGATTGTAACTGCTGGTTAACAAAAAAAATGTTTTATGAAAAGGGAAGTTGTGGTAGATAATAATTAGTCAATAGAATTTGACATGCGCTTTAAGAAATCATACAGATCACTCATAGTTTTCATTTCTTCTACAATAAGAATTCCGTTTCTGCCCACCTGTTTTAGTTTTGCTTTATTGGTTCCTTTTTGTAAAAACATCAGTAAACCGTTAAAAGTTTCGCTTTGAAAATAAGGTGAATCAGGATTGCTTACAAAAAAGCCTTTGAGGGTTTCATTCTTTAAAATCATTTTTTCAAAACCTAAACCCACGGCGAGCTTACGGCAACGGACAGTGGTAAACAAATCTTCAACAGGTGCAGGTATGGGGCCAAAGCGATCTGTCATTTCGTTATGGAAAAGCTGCAGGTCTTCTTCATTATCGCAGTTGTCGAGGCGGCTGTATAAACTCAGCCTTTCTGTGATGCTCTCCACATAACTATCCGGAATTAAAATTTCGAGATCGGTATCAATACTACAGTCTGCTACAAAATCGTCTTGTTTTTGAATTTCCTCCCGGAACAATTCTTTAAACTCGGTTCGCTTTAATTCTTTAATGGCTTCGTCCAGGATTTTCTGGTACATCTCAAAACCTATTTCAGCAATAAAGCCGCTTTGTTCACCGCCCAGCATATTGCCTGCACCACGAATATCCAAATCTCTCATGGCAATCTGGAAGCCACTTCCAAGGTCGCTGTACTGTTCAAGTGTGCTCAATCGTTTGCGGCTATCCGCTGGCAATGTACTCATTGGGGGAGCAAGCAAATAACAGAATGCTTTTTTATTACTTCTGCCAACACGTCCGCGTAACTGGTGTAAATCACTTAGGCCAAACTGGTGTGCATTGTTTACAATGATGGTATTTACATTCGGAATATCCACGCCACTTTCCACAATGTTGGTACAAACCAATACATCATATTTACGGTCCATAAAATCCAGGATGGTGTCTTCCAACTGGTCGCCATCCATCTGGCCGTGTGCAAAAGCAATGCTGATATCGGGACAAAGCCCCTGTATCAATCCCTTCATTTCCGCCAGGCCATTTACCCGATTATGTATAAAGAAAACCTGGCCACCTCTTTCCGTTTCATAATAAATAATATCACGAATGGCATCTTCGTTGAACACCATTACTTCTGTTTGAATGGGCTGACGGTTAGGCGGCGGTGTATTGATGATGCTAAGATCTCTTGCACCCATTAAACTAAATTGCAGCGTTCGTGGGATAGGTGTAGCCGTAAGTGTAAGCGAATCTACCGTGGTGCGTAGTTGCTTTAATTTTTCCTTGGCAGCTACACCAAATTTTTGTTCCTCATCAATGATCATAATGCCGAGGTCCTTAAACTTTACGTCTTTGCTTAAGATGGCATGGGTACCAATGATGATGTCAATTTTTCCATCGGCAACTTTTGCCAGCGTTTCCTTTTTTTCTTTGGCAGATTTAAAGCGGTTAATAAAATCAACTGTAACCGGAAAATCTTTCAACCTTTCACCAAAAGTTTTATAATGCTGGTAGGCCAGGATGGTAGTGGGAACCAATACTGCAGCTTGTTTGCCATCGCAACAGCTTTTGAATGCTGCACGAATGGCTACTTCGGTTTTACCAAAACCCACATCGCCACAAACCAGCCTGTCCATAGGCGCTGATTTTTCCATGTCCCTTTTTACATCTTCAACAGCCTTGCCCTGGTCGGGAGTGTCTTCATAAATAAAAGATGCCTCAAGCTCTGTTTGCATGTAGTTGTCGGGACTGTGGGCAAAACCTTCCTGGCTTTTTCGTTGGGCATATAATTTTATAAGATCGGTTGCAATATCCTTAACCTGCCTTTTGGTTTTTTCTTTTAGTTTGTTCCAGACATCGCTGCCCAGTTTATTCATTTTGGGCACACTGCCTTCCTTGCCGCTATACTTTCCAATTTTATGAAGCGAAGAAATATTTACGTACAGCAGATCTCCATCTTTATATTGTATGCGAACAGCTTCCTGCATTTTACCATTGGCTTCAATTTTTTGCAAACCACTGTACACACCCACACCATGATCGATGTGCGTTACATAATCGCCGGGTTGCAATTCACGCAACGTTTTTAAAGTAAGCGCCTTGTTTTTACTAAAAGCCTGTTTTACTTTATACTTATGGTAACGTTGAAATATCTGGTGATCGGTGTAGCAAACAGAGCGTATATCATCATCAATAAATCCTTCATGGATAGATGTTGGAACCGGCGTTACCTGTATTTCAGCTTTAAGGTCGGTAAAGATGATGTGCAACCTTTCAAGCTGTTTTGGATTTTCAGCAAATATGTAAATATTGTATTTCTTTGTTTCATAATCCTTCAGGTCTTTTATGAGCAGATCAAACTGGCGGTTAAAGGCTGGTTGCTCCCTGGTTTTAAATTTTAAATTAAGATGCCCGGAAACAGGTAAGAAATCCTGGAAATAGCTTTTCTTTCCAAATTCTATAATATGCCGTTGTATTACTTCTTGTTCTAATTGAGCAGAGCGAATAAAATCTTCCTGAGTTACAATTGTTTTTTCATTGATATCATTATCGTCATCTAATACTGCATTGGGCTTAACTGTTAGTAAACCTGCTACTTCCATAAAAAGTTCCAGGTCTTCCTGCTGCTGGTCAATTTTTTCTTTGGTGAATTGCCAGTCTTCGGACCATACAATGGTGTTTTCCGGCAAAAACTCCAGCAGCGAAACTTTATCGCCGGTTTCAAACTGCGTTTCTACATTAGGAATAATGTTTACCTGTAATAATTTTCTTTCGCTTAACTGAGATTCGGGATCAAAAATTCGGATGCTATCCACTTCGTTTCCAAACAATTCAATACGGTAAGGTTTTTCGTTTCCAAAAGAATAGATATCAAGAATACCACCCCGTACTGCAAACTGGCCCGGTTCATATACAAAATCTGTCCGTTCAAAACCGTAGTCCACAAACTTGCCAAGGATGGCATTCACGTCCAGCGTTTCACTTTGCTTAATGGAGATGATATTTTCTGATAATGTTTTTGGTAGAACCACTTTTTCGAACAAAGCTTCCGGGTAGGAGATGAGGACTTTTTTATTTGCGTCGCCTGCAAATTTCGTCAGGGCTTCCGTTCGCAACATTACATGGCTGCTGTTGAGCAACCGGTAATTTTTTTTGTTTTTGAAAGAAGATGGGAAATAAAATATGTCTAGCGCCCTGGTAATATTTTCAAATGTGTTGTGAAAATAAGCGGCTTCTTCAGCGTCCCGTAATATTACCAGGTGGTTGAGCTGACTGGTTGCCGGGTGATTAAAAACTGCTGAGAGTATAAAACTAAGTGTACTGCCCTGAAGGCCGGAAAGCTGTATTTGCTGGGGTTTAGACAAAGTGATCCTATCCGCAATCTGAAAACAGCGGGAATCATTTGCATATTCTTTCAACAACACCTCCAAATTCATCGGGTGCAAAGATAAGGTGAAGCAACTTGTGGTGATGCTGCATTTTGGAATCAGTGTGGCTTTATGGGTGTCAAATAACATTCATTTATCAATTAGCGATTGGTATTTTCAGCGAATTCTTTTCGAATGAATATCTGTTGACAGGTATTTTATTGGCAATAGGGCAGGCAACAATAACGTTAACAGAATGGTCTTATAAACGTATTTAACTATACATTTGGGTAAATTCAAATCATCCCTGCTTTTTTGTAAAAATCACCTTTAATGAAAAATTGCTTACCCAGGTTTTTAACTCCGGTCCTTTTCTTGCTTTCATCATCAATTTTTGCGCAGCAAGTGCCACAGCCTATAAAGTTTGCCAATGGTGATTTTATACCAACCAATAATATTCAGCAACAGGCTTTTAAATCAACGGATCTCACTAATTCATTATTTGCTAAGAAATATTTTGTTGTTATTCAATTTGCAAATTTGCCCAGTGTTCAGCAACAACAGGCACTAAAGCAAGCAGGGATTTTATTGGAAACCTATGTACCCGGAAAAGCCTGGCTGGCATCCATTGACGCAGGATTTAATTTTTCATTTGCAAAGGGATTGAACATTACATCAATCAGTACATTACCGCCTTTTTATAAAATTGATCGGGAGTTAACTAATTTTTCTCCTGCAAAAAATAAACAAGCTGTAAAGAATATTGCTGTTGGTTATTACCAATCTATTGACAAAACAACGGTGATAGCTGCTTTACAAAAAGCAGGTGCAAGAATCGTGAGTACAAAATATGATGCAACAGGAATTATTTTTATTCAACCTGATGCGTCCGTAGTTAATGCGATTGCTGCACTTCCATTTGTAAGCAGTTTAAAGTTACAATCAATTATAGACAAGCCTTTAAATTATAACAGCATTGCAACGCATGGCGTAAGTGGCCTCAATGCATTGAATGGTAAAAATCTGAATGGCAAAGGCGTAACGATTGGCATAGGGGATAACGCAGATATATCTACCCATACAGATTTTACAGGTAGATTAATCAACAGAAGTCCGTGGATACCTGATGATCATGGCACCCATGTGGCAGGTTCAGCAGCGGGTGGTGGAATTATCAATGTTAAAAATCATGGCATGGCTTCAAAGGCTGCCATCGTAAATCAATACTTCAGCGACATTATTATAAATGCGCCGGCTTATGTGGCAGATTATAATCTTGCTGTAACCAATAACTCCTATTATTCCGTGGATATGGGTTGTCCGGGAAATGGCAAATATGATGTATTGAGTAATTATATCGATAACCAAATGGAAGACTACAACCAGTTGTTGCATGTGATAGCGGCAGGTAATGAAGGCAGTTCTTCCTGCTCGCCTTATTTACCGGGTTTTGCTACGGTTAAATCAGGTTGGCAAACTGCTAAAAATGTATTAACGGTTGGTGCCATGAGAGATGATGATTATACCATTGCCTATTTCAGCAGCCGTGGCCCGGTAAATGACGGACGATTGAAACCAGAAATAACTTCCAGTGGATGGGCAGTTTTATCAACCAATGCAAATGATACCTACGGATACAATTACGGAACCAGTATGGCCAGCCCCATGGTTACCGGTGGTGTGGCGTTGATGTATGAGGAATACCGTAAAAAAAATGGAGGTGCCAATCCCAAAGCCAGTTTAATGAAAGCGCTTGCCTGCAACACGGCTGAAGACCTGGGCAACGTGGGCCCGGATTATACCTTTGGATTTGGAATGCTCAATGTGCGCCGTGCAGTTGAAGCCATCGACAGCAATCGTTTTATTATAAATGCTGTTGCCAATGGTGGCAGTGGAAACCATGTAATTAGTGTACCGCCCAATACCCGCAGGTTGAAAATAATGTTGTATTGGGCTGATGAAGCTGCAGCCGTGAATGCTGCAACGACCCTGGTCAACGATCTTGATCTGACAGTAACTGAACCGTCTGCTTTATTACATCGTCCAATGGTACTAAATCCATCTCCGTCAAATGTAAATGATGTTGCTATAGAAGGGGTAGATCATACCAATAACATAGAACAGGTAGTTATCAATAACCCGGCGGCAGGAAATTATACCATCCGTGTAAATGGTTTCGCCGTACCCGCAGGATCACAGGAATACATTATTAGTTATGAAACAGACCTGGCATCTGTAACCGTTGAATACCCGTTTGGCGGAGAAAAATTGGTGCCCGGTGAAACAGAAAATATCCGCTGGACGGCTTATGGCAATGAGGCCAATACATTTACAGTTGAATATTCTGCCAACAACGGATCAAGCTGGACAACCATCAATAATAATGTGGCAGCAACAGCCAGATCAATTGCCTGGGTTGTACCTGCTGGAGTTACCAATACGGCGTTGATAAGAGTAAGCAGAAACGGAACCTTGTTAACCGATCAAAGCAATTTTAATTTTACAATTTTGGGCAGCCCGGTTGTTACAGCAACCAATGCCTGCGAAGGTGCTGTTCTGTTAAAGTGGAAAAAAATAGGCAGTGCAACTTCTTATGATGTGGTGCAATTGGTTGCTGACAGTATGCAGGTAATTGGCAATACAACCGATACAACTTACCTGGTTACCGGCCTTGATAAATATAAAAAAGCCTGGTTTGGTGCCGCAACAAAAAATGGAACATTCAGCGGCCGGCGCTCCATTTCTGTAAGTGCCATACCAGGCAGTGGCCCATGTACGTTGGCAGATTTCAACAATGATGTAAAAGTAGATAGCATGGTAGAACCCAATAGCGCACGCCAGGGTTTTGCCAATGCAGCCAAGGCTACCAGGCCTGTAAAAATATCAATCCGCAACCTAGGGACGGCAACGGCAAACGGACCGTTTAATGTTTCTTATAGTTATGCTGGTAATACCGTCACGGAAGTACTGAATACAAATATTGGAGCAGGTGCAACTTATACTTATACATTTACTGGTTCATATATAGTACCTCCGGCTGGTTTCAAATACGATTTTAAAGCCTGGGTTTCGCTGGCCGCCGATGGAAATCATTTAAATGACACCGCTTACAAAACGGTTAAGTATATTAACAATGATGCCATTACCAGCCTGCCATTAACCGAAGGTTTTGAAACTATGCTATCAGATAATTTTACAAAACAGGAAATGGCGATTGGTGAAAATAAACACCTCGATTTTTCAACCAGCAGCAAAAGAGGAAGAGCAAGAACATTTGTAAACACCGGTTTTTCTTATAGTGGTATCAGGGCATTAACATTGGATCAAACGCCTTATGACACCACAACAACTACAGATACCATAACAATAAGTTATAACCTGGTAAATTATAACAGCAAGCAGCTTCGCATGGATTTTTGGTATAAAAATCATGGGCAGGCAAATGCTCCCGGAAATAAAGTCTGGATACGTGGCAATGAAAATAATGCATGGGTAGAAGCGTACGATCTGTATGCCAACCAGGCCGCATTGGGCGAATGGGCCCAGGGAAAAATTAATATCAATGATTTGCTGGGCAGTGCAGTTCCGGTACAAAATATCACCTCTACTTTTCAGTTAAAAATAGGACAGGAAGGTTACAACTCTGCCAATTCGGCCCATGCTGTTATTGACCTGGATGATGGCTATACTTTTGATGACCTTGCACTGGACGAAGTGGTGAATGATATTGCGTTGGTAAAAATAAATTCACCTGCATTAAGCGATTGCGCTTTAACAGCAACAAATCCTATTAGTATAAAAGTGAAAAATTACAACAATGCAACACTTAATAATATACTGGTGAGTTACCAGTTAAATGGCGGTGCAATCATTACTGAAACAATATCATCTATTGCACCCAACCAAACCGTTGACTATGTATTTACCCAAAAGGCAGACCTATCTGCATACATTGATTACACGCTCAATACCTGGGTAAAATATCCGGGAGATAGCTATGCAAAAAATGACAGCATCTTAAAGTTTGTGTTGCACAACAGCCCGGTAATTACCAACTATCCTTACCTGCAAAGTTTTGAAACTGATAATGGATATTTTTATACAAAGGGAACCAACAGCAGTTGGGAATGGGGAGCGCCGGCAAATATTGTTATCAATAAAGCAGCCAACGGCACTAATGCATGGGTAACGAACCTTACCGGAAATTATAAGGACAATGAAACTTCTTATTTATATTCCCCTTGTTTTAATTTATCAGGACTTACACAACCAATGCTGTCCTTCAGCCATATTTTCGAAGTAGAATTGGACTACGATTATACCTGGGTTGAATATTCAACGGATGGTGTGCAATGGAATAAATTGGGTATTTCTGGCAGCGGTACCAACTGGTACAATAATGCAACTTTAAATAATTGGGGCATTTCCAAAACGAAGTGGCATGTTGCCAGTTTTGACTTACCTGTTGGTGCCTCCAGCATTCGTTTTCGATTTGTAATGAGCAGCGACGGCGGCGTTACAGAAGAAGGTATAGGGATAGATGATATTCATGTATTTGACAAAGCAGGCATTTATTCAGGTGCTACCGTTACAGGCATCAACCAAAATGTTACCGGTTCAAACTGGATCAATTTTACTTCGGCCGGCAAACGCATTGTTTCTATCAATGCAAATGGAATGAACCTGGCGAATACAACCGTGTCTGCATATCCTTATGCAGGTGCTGTAAGAACTTCAAATAATACCTACTACCTGGATAGAAATATTGTAGTAAAACCAGTGAATGCTCCTTCGGGAAATGTTGGTGTACGTTTTTATTTTACTGAGGCCGAAGCACAAAATCTTATCAATGCAAACAACTGTACGTTTTGTGCAAAGCCCGTTGATCCGTATGAATTAGGGGTTACAAAATATAGTAGCAGCCATGGTGATGAAAACGGAGTTTTGGCTGACGACACTACCGGATTTTTCCTTTATGTACTTCCGAATAGCACAACCATTATTCCCTACGATAATGGTTATTATGCTGAATTTAACGTGAGGAACTTTAGCGAATTCTGGCTAAGTACAAATATGATAAAGCCTGCCGTTAGCGGCGTATGTGCGGGTGATGTAATTGTTTATACTTCCGTTGTAACCGGAACTGTTTATCAATGGCAGGTTGATGCTGGCAGCGGGTTTGTAAATTTATCAGACGATGCTTATTATTCCGGATCAAACACGGCTATATTGGAAATGTCATATATCCCGTCTTCCAACAGTGGTTATAAATATCGATGCGTTACAGATGGAGTTGCAGGTGCAGCCAACACATTGCGCTTTAGCAATTCATGGATGGGCACGGTTGATACTAACTGGTTCCTCTCAGATAACTGGAGTTGCGGCACAGTACCCGATCAGTTTACAGATGTAATCATTCCGGGCGGATTAATAAATTATCCATTAATTAATGCCAATACAGCAGTACGTAAGATCAGCATTTATCCTGGTGCAACTGCAACATTGGTGTCGGGTGTAAAGTTTGATGTGAAGGGGAAGTAGTGGCCCCCAACCCCAAAGGGGAGAAGTAGCCCCCGGCCCCTGAAGGGGAGGAAATGCAACTTGTTCTGAAATGGAAAATTATTTTAGTTAAATTTTCAGATTTGTAATAACCGGCAAAAATTAAATACTGCAAAAAACTCCCCTTTAGGGGCCGGGGGCTTATCGGTTCTTTTTTATTTGTAAATTGAACCCTCAAAAAAAATAGTTATGGCTTTACAACCTTGGCGCACAGGAAAAGTTATCAGGATTGCAGATGAAACAAGCGATACCAGGAGATTTTGGATTGAAATTCCTGACCTGGCATCTTTCGATTTTTTACCAGGGCAGTTTGTAACCCTCGATCTGCCTATTCATGAAAAGCCAAATAAACGTTGGCGCAGCTATTCCATTGCCTCCTGGCCGGATGGTACAAATGTATTTGAACTGGTAATTGTACTGGATAAAATGGGTACAGGAACTCCTTATTTATTTGATGAAATTGTAGTGGGTTCAGAGTTAATATTTCGTGGTGCACAAGGCGTCTTTACATTAAAGGAGCCGCTGGAAAATGATTTAGTGTTGATTTGCACGGGTACTGGCATAGCGCCATTCCGCAGTATGATTCACCATATAAAAAATAACGGCATACCATATAAAAATATATACCTCGTTTTTGGTTGCCGAACGCAAGCCAGCTTATTATATTATAATGATTTTATTCAGTTACAAAAAGAAATGCCTCGTTTTCATTACTTGCCAACTTTATCAAGAGAACAATGGGAAGGTAAATCGGGCTATGTTCATGCTGTATATGAAGAGCTCTGTACCGGGAAGCAACCTGCGAATTTCTTTTTATGTGGCTGGAAGGGTATGATTGATGAAGCAAGAACAAAAATTGTTGAGATGGGGTATGATAAAAAATCCATTCATTTCGAAATTTATGGTTGATAAAAAGCAGGCAGGATCAATGTATTTCATGCATGTTGGGCACATCTCAAATTGTCGCAAAGGTTGCCAACCTTTATCTTTTATTTCAATTTAATGAATACTCTTTCTAAAGTTGACAACCTTGGAGTGCAAGCGACAATTTGGGATGCAACTTGCATGTTTGGTTTTTGCCTTTTTTTACTAACTTGTAGTTCAAACAGGAAATTAGCAAAGTTGCTTTTCCGCATTGAAAATTTAAACGCTTAGCTATGGGTGCCTCTTCGATGGTTGTATTAATTATTGCTGCGCTGGCGTTTTCTTTAATCGCAATATTAATAGCCAAATTACTTACCAAAGCCACCACTAATCCTCAAAAAGGCGAACCTTATGAATGTGGAATTCCAACACAGGGAAAAACCTGGATACAGTTAAATGTAGGATACTATCTTTTTGCACTGATATTCTTAATTTTTGATGTAGAACTTGTTTTCCTTTACCCGTGGGCGGTAGTAGTAAAAAAAGTAGGCTGGCCCGCATTGGTAGAGATAATAATTTTCTTTTTTATTTTATTTATGGGGTTTTTATACGCACATAAAAAAGGGGCATTGAAATGGATGTAAAAGGAGAAGGTCCCGTAACCCCCGAAGGGGAAACAAGGACGGCCCCCTGGCCCCCAAAGGGGGAACAAAGGCGGCCCCCTAGCCCCCAAAGGGGGAACAAAGACAGGAGAATTAAAGACGAAAATGGTTTCAAAAATAAAAGGACCAACGCTTAAATAAATGAATGATACTTCAAATAATGCAGAGTTGAAAGCCTCCCCTTTTGGGGGAGGTTTGGAGGGGGCCGCCGACAGTTTACAGGCTTCCTTTCCGGGCCAGATCCATGAAACTCCTGGCGGAGGAATTGTGTTGAGTAAACTGGATGATGTCATCAATTGGGCACGAAGTAATTCTTTATGGCCGTTAACTTTTGCAACCAGTTGTTGCGGCATTGAAATGATGGCAGTGGCCTCTGCGAAATATGATTTTTCACGCTTTGGTTTTGAAGTGGCAAGAGCCTCTCCACGCCAGGCTGATGTGATTATTATTGCCGGAACAATTGTAAATAAAATGGCCCCTGTTTTAAAAAGATTGTACGATCAGATGGCCGATCCTAAATACGTAATAGCAATGGGAGCCTGCGCTATAAGCGGCGGCCCCTTTTTTTATAATACCTATTCGGTAGTAAAAGGTGCAGACCATGTGATACCGGTAGATGTTTATGTGGCAGGTTGTCCGCCCCGGCCGGAAGCTTTGTTGCATGCTTTAATGAGTTTGCAGGAAAAGATAAAAAGTGGTTTAACAAGAGAGCAGATACAGGAACCGAAACCATCTGCCGCAGGAGATCAGTTGCACCAGATTTAATGTAATAAACACAATGACCAACGAAGCAATACAAGCAACCATTACTGAACTATTACCATCTGCAACTTTTGATGAGGGTGGTGAATGGTTGGTGGTAAATGTTGCTCCGGAAGAGTGGAAACAGCTTGCCTTGCATTTGAGAAATGACCCTACCTTATCAATGGATTATTTGTATTGTGTAACCTGTGTTGATTGGAAAACACACCTTTCAATGGTGTACCATTTGTCATCCACTATATTCCGTCATACCATTGTTGTAAAATCAAAACTTGATGCCGCGGAACCTGTAATAGATACGGTGAGTGATATCTGGCAAACAGCCAATTTTAATGAGCGGGAAGCCTATGAAATGTTTGGTGTACAATTTCGCAATCATCCCGATTTAAGGTTACTGATTTTACCCGACGGTTGGGAAGGGAAAAGACCGATGTTGAAAGATTTTGAAGACCCGGTAAATATGATCAGGTTGTAGGAATAAAAGCCTCGGCTTTCAAAAGTTGGTAAAATAAATTCAATAGAGTGCAAGAGGCAAAAATGTTAGTAGATTTTTTGGGAGCCAGGCTTTAGTGCTACTATATAGCATCGTTGCGTCGCACACTTGTACTTTTGAGTAATTCTATTGGGCAAAGTAATGCAGCTTTACTATCTTTTATAAATGGTGATTTCAGACGCAGTTTATAGAAAGGATAATGGGAAACGATGCCATGAAAATATTTTAGTACAAGTGTGCGACGCAACGATGTCGCCATAAAAAACATCGGCTGGTTAACAAAAAAAGCAGGATAAATCAAACATGATAAAGTAGCAATAAAGTATCGGATTTATCCTGTGCGAAATATAGATCAAAGTTCAAGAATACTAAATAATATTCAATACAAATTCATCAATTCCCCTTTAGGGGTTAGGGGCACTATGGTTGAAGAAATAGGTAAGACAGCAGACGGGGATATCATCATTAATGTTGGGCCACAACACCCTGCCACGCATGGCGTGCTGCACCTTATCATTACCCTCAATGGCGAGACTATTAAAAAAGTAGAACCTCATCTTGGTTATATTCATCGCTCCATCGAAAAAATGTGTGAGAGCCTCAGCTACCGCCAATTTATATACGTAACCAGCCGAATGGATTATCTTTCTTCGCATATTAACAACCATGCTTGTGCGTTATGTGTAGAAAAGGGCTTACAGGTAGAAATTCCGCCCCGTGCCCAGGTAATCAGGATATTAATGGATGAGCTCACCCGGATTGCATCGCATGAATTGTGGTGGGGCGCAATGGCAATGGATCTTGGCGCATTTACACCTTTCTTTCACGCCTTCAGAGAAAGAGAAACCATCAATGACATCATGGAGGAAACCTGTGGTGCCCGCCTTACCATGAACTACATGGTGCCCGGTGGTGTGATGGCAGATATTCACCCCAACTTTCAGCAACGCGTAAGGGATTTTATCACTTTGTTTAAATCGAAGGTGGATGAATACGATGAAATGGTAACCGGAAATATTATCTTTCAAAACCGGATGAAAGGGGTAGGTATTTTATCAAAGGAAGATGCTATTTCTTTTGGTTGCAGCGGCCCCACAGCAAGGGGTAGTGGCGTGCAATGCGATATAAGAAAACTATATCCCTACGAAATATATGACCAGTTGCAGTTTGATGAAATCATTGAAACTGCCGGTGATTCATTAGCACGTTATATGGTTCGCATAAGGGAACTGCACCAATCGGTTAGGATTATAGAACAACTGATAGATAATATTCCGGAAGGCGAGTTCCAGGCAAAAACAAAAGCAGTGATAAAATTACCCAAGGGAGAATTTTATCAGCGGGTAGAAACAGCAAGAGGGGAGTTTGGTGTGTACATTACCAGTGAAGGAGCAACTACCCCTTACCGCATAAAATTCAGATCGCCGGGCTTTGCAAATTTATCTGCATTGGAACATATGGCCATAGGAGGTAAACTTGGCGACCTTGTAGCGATGATGGGTACGCTGGATTTGGTGATACCGGATATTGATAGGTAAAAAGCGGCCCCTCTAACTCCCCAAAGGGGAGAACCAAATGCATAGTCGGAAGGAAGGATGAGTAATAAATATTTGAGTAGGTAAAAAAGTAAAAAATTGAAATGATTAAAAACATAAAAGCTATTCAAACCAGTAGTCTCTGCAAAGCCTCCCCTTTGGGGAGGTTTGGAGGGGCCCCGCATTGGAGAGAACCAAAATGCATAGTTGGGAGGAAGGAAGAGCGGCCCCTCTAACTCCCCAAAGGGGAGAACCAAAATGCATAGTCGGAAGGAAGTATGAGTAAGAATTTTTTGAGTACACAAAAATTAAAAACAAAATGATTAAAAACATAAAAACGATTCAAATCAGCAGTCTCTGCAAAGCCTCCCCTTTGGGGAGGTTTGGAGGGGCCTTTGCTTAATGCCAAGTTTTTCAAACATATCGCAAAACATAGATAGCTGGTTAAGGAATAACCTGAGCGCTACCTGGACGATAATCATAGAAATGGTCATTGCGGGAATTTGTGTGATTAGTTTATTTGCCATACTGGGTTTGGTACTGGTATTGATGGAACGCAAAGTTTCCGCATGGATGCAAATACGATTGGGGCCAAACAGGGTAGGACCAAAAGGTATGTTTCAGTCCTTGGCTGATACATTGAAGTTGATGGTTAAAGAAGGCTTGACACCAAACGGAGCAGATAAATTTTTATTTAACCTGGCACCCATCCTGGCAATAATTGTTGCCATGTTATTGATGGCTCCTATTGCATTTGCAAAAGACTTTCATTTATGGAATCTTAATATCGGCGTATTGTATGTTTCAGCGGTTTCATCTATATCTGTGATCAGTATTTTAATGGCGGGCTGGGCATCCAACAATAAATATTCATTGATGGGAGCCATGCGGAGTGGCGCACAGATTGTGAGTTACGAATTGTCTGCGGGCTTATCTATTTTATCAATTGTAGTACTTTGTGGCAGCCTGAATTTAAATGATATCATTCAATCGCAGGCAAATGGCTGGTGGATATTTAAAGGGCATATTCCCGTTGTTATCTCCTTTATTATTTTCATCATTGCTGTAACTGCAGAAACAAACCGGGCTCCATTTGACCTGGCCGAAGCGGAGTCTGAACTAACAGCAGGATTTCATACAGAATATTCGGGGATGAAATTTGCATTATTTTTCTTAGCTGAATATGTGAATGTTTTTATTGTATGTGCCATTGGTGCTACCTTATTTTTAGGTGGATGGATGCCTTTTCATATCGGCAACTGGACCGCCTTTAATCACGTGATGGATTATATTCCGTCGAGCAGTTGGTTTTTTGGAAAAACATTTTTCCTGATATTTTTGATCATGTGGTTTAGGTGGACTTTCCCAAGGTTACGTATTGATCAATTGCTAAACCTGGAATGGAAATATTTATTACCCATCAGCATGTTCAATATATTATTGGTAACGTTGATGGCAATAATGGGTTGGCATTTTTAGCCCCCTGCCCCCTGAAGGGGGAATTTCGAAGAGTATAGTATAGGATGTAGTTTACTGAGAATGCGGATTAAAATTTTAAGATTATGTTTATTGTAAAATATTTCAAGGATATTTTTGGAGCGATTAAATCGCTGTTGGTGGGGCTTAGGCGTACCGGTTATTATTTTACGCATCACAAAGAAATAATTACGCAACAATACCCGGATAACAGGGCGACACTTAACCTGCCGGAAAGGTTTAAGGGGGAAGTGGTGATGCCGCATGATGAAAATAATGAACATGCCTGCACGGGCTGTACCGCATGTGAACTGGCTTGTCCGAATGCAACGATTAAAATAGTTACCAAGTTTGATATTACGCCGGAAGGTAAAAAAAAGAAGGCCATTGATAAATTTGTATATCATCTCGAATTGTGTACCATGTGTAATTTATGTGTGGTTGCCTGTCCGACGGATGCTATTAAAATGGCACAGACATTTGAACACAGTGTATTTGATCGAAGCCAGCTTACAAAGATTTTAAATAAGCCGGATTCAAAAATTAGAGAAGGAGTAGAATAGAAAGAGCGCAGGGCGTTAGTTGATGGTCCATGGACTATCGACTGTTACAACAAAACAACCAACCATTCGAATGAACGGATCAACGATTATATTTTACATGCTTGCTGCGCTGACATTGGTTTGCGGGTTGCTGGCTGTTACTACCCGGCAAATATTTCGGGCTGCTATATTTTTGTTGTTTTCACTTATTGGCATTGCAGGCCTTTTCTTTTGGATGCAATACGAATTTATTGCTGCCGTACAAATTGTAGTTTACGTCGGTGGCATCACCGTATTAATTATCTTCTCTATCTTTTTAACCCAACAGGCGGGAGAATTATTGCCTAAGCAAAAAATGGGCAGACAAGTTTTTTCGGCACTGGCTGCATTTTGTTTATTTGCATTAACGATGGTGCAGCTATTTCAACATTCCTTTACCAAAACTTTTAACCCACCGGTAGAACCCAGTGTATCAAATATTGGTACACAAATGTTGAGTGTGGATAAAGACGGCTATGCATTACCGTTTGAACTGGTAAGTATTTTATTGTTGGCTGCATTGGTGGGTTGTATTGTAATTGCCTTACGTTCAAAACCTATAACTGCATAATGGAACCCGGACTATATCATATCCTGTTTATCAGCACCGCGTTGTTTTTCATTGGTGTGGTTGGCTTTTTTACCAGGCGCAACCTCATAACAATGTTAATGAGCATCGAGTTGATTTTAAACAGTGTGAACCTGAATTTTATAGCATTCAATAAATACCTGTGGCCGCATAAACTGGATGGGCTTTTCTTTTCAATTTTTGTAATTGCAATCGCAGCAGCCGAAGCAGCAGTTGCCATTGCCATCATCATCAATTTATATAGAAGCCATCAATCAATTGACGTGGATAACACAGCCGGTTTAAAGTATTAGTTTAAATGAGGAAGAAGATGAAAGCAATGTATTGTTTGCAATTTTTCTGGGTGAGTCACCCCCAAAGGGTGACTCACCCAGAAAAATAAAATCGACTCAACATTATTGATATAGTAAATATTGATTGGTGTATTTTTTATTATGAATACCGGATTATCAACAATAGAATAAAAGCATAAAAATAAAAGTAAGCAGCCCAACAAATGATCAGTGAATTATTACAAGTCCGCATACTGCAGGTTCTTCCCTTTGGGAAATATTTAGCAGTGGCTGCAATTCCCTTGTTGCCGCTGTTGGCATTTTTACTATTGGGTTTATGGGGCAGAAAATTCTTTCGCAGTTTTTCCGGAATAATTGGCACCACTGTTTTATTGATAGCAACTGCGTTGGCGTTATATACAGCCTATGGTTATTTTTTCGAGTATGGCAAAGTGGATGGTGTGTATCAAAAAGTGATTGCCTTTCAATATACCTGGCTTCAATTTTCTCCCAGCCTGTCTATTGATATGGGCATTCTGCTGGATCCGATCTCTGTGATGATGTTGGTGGTGGTAACTTTTGTTTCGTTGATGGTGCATATCTACAGCCTTTCGTACATGAAAGGCGAAGAAAGGTTCCCAACCTACTATGCTTTTCTCTCCCTGTTTACTTTTTCAATGCTGGGCATTGTGCTCTCAACCAATATTTTTCAACTCTATTTTTTCTGGGAGCTGGTGGGGGTTTCATCCTTCCTGCTGATAGGTTATTATTACGATCGTCCGTCTGCGGTGGCAGCCTGTAAAAAAGCGTTTATCGTTACCCGTTTTGCTGACCTTGGCTTCCTGATAGGTATATTGATTTTATCTTTTCATGCAGGCACGCTTGATTTTAATACACTCATTCAGCGTTTAACAACTGCAGATGCTCCGGAATTCCAAACCGCCATCGCTTCTTCCTTTATGGGTATATCTGCCCTTACCTGGGGACTTGTGCTGGTGTTCATTGGTGGTGCCGGTAAAAGCGCCATGTTTCCCTTACATATCTGGTTGCCCGATGCAATGGAAGGCCCAACCCCCGTATCTGCATTAATACATGCAGCCACCATGGTTGTTGCCGGAGTGTTCCTGGTAGCAAGATTGTTTCCGGTTTTTAGCATGTCGCCACCGGCATTAAGTGTGGTTGCTTATGTCGGAATTATTTCTGCATTGTTTGCGGCAGTTATTGCATGTACACAAACCGATATTAAAAGAGTGCTGGCTTATTCCACCATGTCGCAGATTGGATATATGATGTTTGCATTGGGTGTGTCTGGTATGGACAATGGTGGATTGATTGGCGATTCAAACCTTGGCTTTATTGCCTCCATGTTTCACTTGTTTACACATGCCATGTTCAAGGCATTGTTATTCCTTGGTGCAGGTTCGGTTATTCATTTTATTCATAGCAATGAAATGGAAGATATGGGTGGGCTTAGAAAATATTTACCCGTTACGCATATCACTTTTTTGATTGCCTGCCTGGCCATTTCCGGCATTCCACCGTTTGCAGGATTCTTTAGTAAAGAGGAAATTCTGTTGGCTGCATACCAGAACAACAGTGCTATATATTGGGTGGCATTAATTACATCGGGGCTTACCGCATTTTATATGTTCCGCTTGTACTTTAATATTTTCTGGAACAAGCCTGCTCACCTGCATGGTGAAACGCATGGCGAAGGTGGTGCAGCTATCATCATTCCATTGGTGCTTTTAGCCGTAGGTGCAGCATTCGCAGGATTTATTCCTTTTGGCAATTTTGTTACCTCCAATGGCCAGCCGGAAGCAGCAGAGTTTCATTGGCAGTTTTCGATAGCACCGGTTACATTGGGTTTGGCAGGTATTTTTGGTGCGTTATGGTTATATAAAACCCACAATGACCGGCCACAAAAAATTGTAGCATCACTGGGGTCTATTTATAGAGCAGCCTTTCACAAATTTTATATCGACGAATTATATGGCTTCATTACGAAGAAAATAATATTTAATCTCATCGGTAAACCTGCAGCCTGGTTCGATAAAAATGTAGTAGATGGAATGGTGAATGGAACGGCTAATACAACAGCATCCGTTGCTGAAAAAATCAAAGGGATTCAATCGGGTAAGGTGCAGCAATATGCTATTTATTTTTTGGTTTCGGTATTGATGCTGGCAATCATATTTATTTATATATGGAAATAGTAGGAACAAAAAATTTAAAAAATTATTTATGGCGTGCCCTGTGGGCCGGGCTATCCGCTGCAAGTCCTCGTAACCGCTGGCGGGGTTTGCAACCGCCGCCAGGGTTACTCCGGGCTTTCCGCTACTATCCCTCACGCAGTGTGCAGTATATTGATCACTTAAAGCTTTCAATGCACCAATGAATTTAATCTTGCTCATTATATTTCCATTACTAACTGTAATAGCCATATTGCTGATGCGTAATGCGCAACAGGTAAAAATAGTTTCGCTGCTGGGGGCTATTGCACAGTTAGTGCTTGCCGGGTTTTTGTTAGTGAGTTTCCAAAATCAACAGGCAGAGGGTAACATGACTACCATGTTGTTCCAAAGCCAATACAACTGGTTTCCCTCCTGGAACATCAGCTTTCATATTGGTGTAGATGGTATTTCTGTTGCTATGATTTTGCTCACAGCATTTGTAGTAATTGCTGGAGTACTTATTTCCTGGAACGTAACTAAAATGACGAAGGAATTTTACCTGCTGTTGGTATTGCTTAGCCTGGGTGCTTATGGTTTTTTTATATCGCTGGATTTGTTTGTAATGTTCTTCTTTTTAGAAATAGCGGTGTTGCCCAAATTTTTACTGATCGGCATCTGGGGCAGCGGAAAAAAAGAATATGCAGCCAATAAACTGGCGTTGATGCTAATGGGCGGCTCTGCATTGGTGTTAGTTGGTATGCTGGGTTTGTACTTTGGCGGAACAGGCCACACGTTTGATTTAATGACCTTGTCGGAATTACATATTCCGTTAGAAGTTCAAAAAATTTGTTTTCCCCTGGTGTTTCTTGGCTTTGGTGTTTTTGCAGCGTTATTTCCTTTTCATACCTGGGTGCCCGATGGCCACTCTTCTGCCCCAACAGCGGGGTCAATGTTTTTGGCTGGCATTTCCATGAAGCTGGGTGGTTATGGTTGTTTGCGTGCCGCCACCTGGATTATGCCCGAAGCGGCAAAAGAATATTCATCTATCATCATTGTACTCTCTACCGTCGCTATTTTATATGGCGCCTTTGCTACAATGATGCAGAAGGATTTGAAATATATCAATGCCTATTCTTCGGTGAGTCATTGCGGATTTGTGTTGCTGGGTATTGGCATGCTTACACAAACTGCCATGACTGGTGCTGTATTACAAATGGTAAGTCATGGCCTGATGACGGCACTGTTTTTTGCTGTAATAGGTATGATTTACGAACGCACTCACACAAGGCAGGTAGATGAAATGGGAGGTTTGCTGAAAGTAACGCCATTCATAAGTACAGTGTTATTTATTGTTGGTTTATGTTCTTTGGGCCTGCCAGGCTTAAGTGGCTTTGTTGCAGAGATGACCATTTTTGTAGGCTCCTGGCAACACCCGGATTTGCTGCGACGCGTTGCAACCATTGCAGCCTGCATGTCCATTGTAGTAACGGCTGTTTACATTTTAAGGGCAATCGCTAAAACTGCAATGGGCCCGCTGAAGGCTGAGTTTGCAACTATTACCGATGCCAAATGGAATGAAAAAGCAGCAGCCATTATTTTACTGATCGGCATATTGGCAATTGGTATTGCACCAGGCTGGCTCAACGAAATGATAAAGCCGGCAACGGAAATTATAATGAATAAAGTGGCAGGGAAATAACTAAAAATTAAAAATTAAAAATTAAAAAATTGATAATTGATAATTCATCATTCAATGTCTTTCAACTGACGGGGTTTGGCTTAAAACTAATCACCCATTCAGAATCAAACTGATTTAAAAGGCGGCAACAAATGGAAAATAAAAAGTTGCCCAACGGTATGCGGATGAAAGGATTGTGACACAACAATGCCGCTATGAAAATATAAAGCTGGTATCAACAATACCAACCAACAAACACAACAGGATTAAAATAATTTATGATCATAGATTACTTCATATTAATGAAAAGCGAACTGGTGATTACCCTCATCATTTTTGTGCTGCTGTTTATAAAAGTGGGCGGTAATATGAAGAACGAATCGCTGCTGATGCTACTGCAGTTTTTATTACTCTTCAATGTGATTTTCGGATTTATATTGAATGAAAACGGTAGTTTATTTGGCGACCTATATCAAACCAATTCATTGATAGCTTTGCAAAAAGGCGTTTTGAATATTGGCGTGTATTTAATATCGTTGTTGTTCTCAGGCTGGTTAAAAAAGTCGGAGCACTTACCTGAATTTTTTATACTGTTATTGTCTGCTTTGCTGGGCATGTTCTTTTTAATTTCGAGCGGTAACCTGTTAATGTTTTTTCTTTCGCTTGAGTTGGCAACCATCCCTGTGGCGGCCATGGTCAACTTCGATCTAGCCAAAAAAGCAGCATCGGAAGGCGCTATGAAGTTGATACTGACTTCAGCATTTTCATCAGGCATTTTGTTGTTTGGTATTTCATTAATATATGGCGCTACTGGAACCATCAGCTTTGCAGAATTACCTGCGCTTTTAGATGGTAGTCCTTTGCAGATTTTTGCGTTTGTATTTTTATTTACTGCCTTTGCATTTAAACTTTCCATTGTGCCATTTCACTTGTGGACAGCGGATGTGTATGAAGGTGCGCCGGTTGCAGTTACAGCTTTTTTGTCCGTTATTTCAAAAGGAGCCATTGCATTTATTTTTGTGGCAACACTGTATAAAGTTTTTCAACCCATGCAGCAAACCTGGTATAATATGATCATGTTGTTGTCTGTTGCCACCATGATCATTGGAAACCTTTTTGCCTTGCGCCAGCAAAATATCAAACGGTTTTTGGCTTTTTCTTCCATTGCACAGGTAGGTTTTATTTTAGTAGGCATCAGCGGAAATTCTGCAGACGGTACCGCTTCGGTCGTTTATTTTATATTGATTTATATATTCTCCAACCTTGCGGCATTTGGTGTGGCAGCCGTTATTACAAATCAAACAGGTAAGGAACGCATTGATGATTATAAAGGGTTGTATCAAACCAATCCATTCCTTAGCTGGGTGCTGGCATTGGCCTTATTTTCATTAGCAGGCATTCCTCCCACAGCGGGCTTTTTTGGAAAGCTTTTTTTAATTACAGCCGGTGCAGCAAAAGGCGATTATATATTTATCATCATTGTATCGCTTAACCTGGTGATATCATTGTATTATTATTTGCGGGTAGTAAGGGCAATGTTTATGGATAAGAATGAGGTGCCGATGGAAAAAATAAATGTAGATAATGCCACAAAATTTGGATTAATTATATGCGGGGCAGGTATCATGTTAACTGGTATATTTAGTTGGATTTATGATTACATTCAAGCACTAAGCGTCTTATAAGCTGAAAGTATGAGAAACACCCTGCATATCGTAATCCTTTTAATTATCTTACCATTCTTCTCTATCGGACAGAACAGCGGTGACACGAGTATTTCAACGCATCAGTTCGACAGTTTAAAGACTGAGATTAATCGACTTAAACTCTACAATAAAAGACTCATTTATCGAAATAGGATATTAGCAAATCTTAAATCCATTGACACTTCCTATATTTCAACAGATTCCATTGTTATAAGTTATCTATCAAAGGAGACAATGCTGCTCCAGCGAATTGTCAAAATATATGGAACACCAAATTGTCAGGCTTATGAAAATACAGAATTCTATAATGATAAAGGGCTTGTTGAATATATCGAATACTGGACTTGTGACTGCAGAACACAAAAAGATGTCTCGGACGACGAAATTATTTTTGAAAGAATACTACTTCATTTTGAGAGATTTCAATATGACAACAAAGGAAGAATTTCAACCAGAGTTTTTTGGTATTCATCAATTGGGACAAGAAAAGTTGATTATAGCTATGACGAAAATGGACAATTAACAACAAGAACAACCAAAATTTTGGACGACGACTTCTGGAATTGAAATACCTTCAGCTTACATGGGTAATCGTAATTTCATATTTCATAATTCATATTTAATATTTAAAAAAAGTGGCCATCAATAAAAATCATGAATTTGAAGAACTGAACGGTGTGAAATGCGGTATTGTAGAAAAAAATGTAGCCACAGACAGGGTTGCATTTCTTACAAAGTTACTGGAGTATAATAAGTATGAAGTGGAAGTGGCGCCATCTCCTCCACCAAAAGCAGCACCGCTTAAAGCGGATGCGGTAGTTGAAACTACAGTAGCGGTTCCACCACCTCCCGAGACATTTACAGTAGGTGTAACTGATGTTACGTTTAACCCGGTTAATGCAATATTTGGAAGGCTGTTACATACACCCGATGGTCATGTAGTAACACTTGCATACTGGCAACAAAAAGAGGCGGTGAGTCATGATGAAATTCCCTATTTTGACCATAAAAATTAGCTAGCTTTATTGTTGAATTAATTAATCCCACCCTTCATCATGAAACAGTTGTTATTGAGTGCAGTCGCCTGCCTGTTTTTTATCCTGCAAGGCAAAGCACAAATTTTTCCCTACTACGGCATTATATCCGGTAACGAAAAAGAATTAAAAGAATGTTCCTTCGATAAGGATGCCAACGCCATCATTTTGTTGCATGAGGCCACTTCCGATTATGACGACGAGTACCATTTAATTACAACGCACCATGTTCGCATTAAAATATTAAAAGAAGCAGGGATTTCCGTTGCTGATGTTAGTATTCCATTTTATCGTAAAGACGATTTTGAAAATATTTACAAGGTAGAAGGCATGACTTTCAACTATGATGCCCAAGGCCATGAAGTGATCACCAAATTAGATCGCAAATCAATTTTTACCAAGAAGACCAATGAACGTATCGGGGAAGTAGTAATAGCGTTTCCGGCGGTAAAAGTGGGCAGTATTATTGAGTATCAGTATGAAAGTGTGATGCGTCATTACGGTGGACTCGATGATTGGGATTTCCAGGACAGGCTGCCTGTGTTGGCAAGTAAGTACACATTGGTAATTGTACCCAATGCAGAATTTGCTTACCAGGTAAGTAAAACCTCAGGATATCCGATAGTGATAAAAAAGCAGGAGTATCGTGGTGGGATATTTTTCGAAATGGACAGTATTCCGGGCTTGGGAAATGAGTCATATATGGATGCCCGGCGTGATTACCTGCAAAAGGTAATTTTTCAATTAAGCGGTATTAATCGGGGAGGGGGTAAAGATAAGTATATGAACTCCTGGGATGAGGTGAGCAGAGGTTTATTAATAGAACCTGCATTTGGCCCACAGCTAAATAAAAATATTCCAGGCACAGGGGAGTTTATTAAAAGCGTAAAAATGTTACCGGCCGATGAAGATAAAATGAAAGCGGTGTTTAATTATGTGCGGGGTAATATGGTTTGGAATAATTTATATTCAAAATATGCTGCCGATGGAGTAAAAGATGCCTGGCAAAAAAAAGGCGGCACCAGCGGCGACATTAACCTAACATTGGTTAATCTTTTAAAGGAAGCAGGGCTTGAGGCCAACCCGGTATTGGTTAGTGAACGTTTTCACGGAAAAGTAAATACTGCTTATCCTTTTTTAGATCAGTTTAACTCGGTGTTTGCTTATGTGGTAATCAACAATAAAAAATATTTTTTAGATGCTACCAACACAACTCTACCGCCCCATCTTACACCAATCGAAATTTTAAATACAGTAGGCTATGTTTATAGCAGGAAAAAAGGGGGGCTTATTGAAATCACCAATGATTCACTACAGTTTAAAGAAAATGTTTCAGGTGCTATAACAATATCGCCACAAGGCACAGTGGATGGTGAGCTATCGGTGCATAGTTTTGATTATGCCCGGGTAGAAAAAATACAGGAATATAAAACTGATAAAAAGAAATTTATCAGTGACAATTTTGAAGTGCCAGGAACCACCATTGGTGCAAAGGATATAACGGTTGAAAACATGGATAAAGATTCCCTGGGTTTTATACAATTAGCAAAGGTTTCAGGAAATTTAAACACGACGGGGGAATATTCATTTATGCCTTTAAATATTTTTACCGGCTACAGCACCAATCCTTTTATCAGTACCAATCGTTTTTCAAATATCAATTTCGGTTACCCCCGCCTGCTAAATTTTAATATTAATATCCAACTTCCGGCTACATATGTATTAGATGCGCTGCCCAAATCTATGCGGCTTATTACTCCTGACAAGGATATCAGTTTTTTAAGACAGGTAGAATATAGTAAAGAAGATAACCAGGTAATATGCATCATGCAGATAGAGTTTAAAGAAAGCCTTTACCCCCCAGAGGCTTACCCGATGATAAAAGAAGTGTATCAAAAATTATTCGACTACCTAAAAGAACCGGTTGTATTAAAAAAGAAAACCCCCGGCAATTAGCGGGGGGCTTTCTTTTCAACCTTAAAATAGGTCTTAGCGAAATATATTATTCTCTTAATCGTTGAAGCACGCTCTCTTTTAATCGCTTTTGAAATATTGAAATCCAGGTTTGTATACAATTTCATTCTCAAACCTTGCCTGAATTAGCTCCATTTGCATGTTACTAATCTATCTCCTCAGAAGCCATTTAAAATCGTAGTGAGAAACAGCTTCAATTGTGATATCTAAGTGTTGTGGGCAATACCAGGCAGGGTGCAGCTTTTATTACGGGAAAATTTTATAAATATCTTTTCTATGGAGAAAACGTGCTAAAGAGATTGTTGAGTTTTCGAAGAAAAAGCCAAGTCTATAATCACCGACTCTGGTTCTATAAGCAGTTTTGTGACCCTTTAATTTTTTAGTATTGGGAATCATTTCTAAGCTGTCAACAACTTCCATCGATTCTATTAATTGAATCAACGAGCGTTTGACCTGCTTTATTTTCAAATAGTCAAGATCCTTTGAAAACTTCTTTAAGAATTCCACTTTCATTATGCTGACAACTTTTTCATTATTTCTGCACGGGTCACTTTTTTAGACTTCTCAATTCCACGCATAAGTTTGGACATTCCTATATCTTCAAATTCATCTTGCGTTAACGGAGCAGAACCTACACCAAGTTTTTTTAATAGGTCCGTAACAAATTTAAATTCATCATCATCTTTAGGTGTAATCACTAATGCTTTCATAAAACGAATATACAAAAAAGGCACATGCCTTCAACAAGGTATGGGGCGCATTTATAATTGTCGCAAGAGGTGTCATCTTTTAGCCAAAACTTTAAGTTTGAAGTGAATTAAAAAAGATGACACCTCTATTTTTAGGCAGCGACAATTTTAAATGCACCCAAGGTTTGTGCAACATACGAGGCTTGACAATCTGACCAACTCAGATTTAATTTCAGTTAAATTTCAATATTACTATTCAGCTTTCGGCAAATTATGTGATAGATACGCTGCCCAAATCTATGCGGCTTATTACTCCTGACAAGGATATCAGTTTTTTAAGACAGGTAGAATATAGTAAAGAAGATAACCAGGTAATATGTATCATGCAGATAGAATTTAAAGAAAGCCTTTACCCCGCAGATGCTTACCCGATGATAAAAGAAGTGTATCAAAAACTATTTGATTACCTGAAAGAACCAATCGTGTTAAAAAAGAAAACCCCCGGCAATTAGCGGGGGGATCTTTTTAAATAACTTCTATACAACCGATTGAGTAAACCATAAAATCATTCTATTCAACCACTCCCCTTTAGGGGTCGGGGGCTTCCGGGGCCTTATATCTTACCCAACACCAAATCCTTCACCTCACTCATTGCAATTCTTTCCTGAACCATCGTGTCGCGGTAACGGATAGTTACGGTATTGTCTTCCTTGGTTTGGTGATCGATGGTAACACAGAACGGTGTACCAATGGCATCCATGCGGCGGTAGCGTTTACCAATGGCATCCTTCTCTTCATAAAAACACATAAAACTGCCTTTACATTCATTCATCAGTTCACGGGCAATTTCAGGCAGGCCATCTTTTTTAAGCAAGGGCAATATGGCCAATTTGGTAGGAGCAATTTTTGCAGGTATGCGCATTACCACACGGCCATCTTTGGTTCCATCTTCTTTTGTCCATTCTTCATTGGCGTAGGCAAGGCTGATGATGGTAAGAAACAAACGATCAAGCCCAACCGAAGTTTCAACAACATAGGGAATGTAGTTGCCATAAGGCTTTCCATCTTCCTTTAAATCATTGTCGAAATATTGCATTTTCTTTTTGCTGTACAACTGGTGTTGGGTTAAATCAAAATCGGTACGGCTGTGAATACCTTCCAGTTCTTTCCAGCCAAATGGAAATTCAAATTCAATATCAAGTGCAGCATCGGCATAATGTGCCAGTTTAATATGATCGTGGTAGCGCAATTTTGCAGCAGGAATACCAAGGCTTTCGTGCCATGCTTTCCGGGTTTCTTTCCAGTAATTGTACCATTCCATTTGTGTACCCGGACGAACAAAGAATTGCATTTCCATTTGTTCAAATTCACGCATCCTGAAAATAAACTGGCGGGCAACAATTTCGTTTCTAAAAGCCTTACCTGTTTGTGCAATACCAAAAGGTATTTTCATTCTGCCGGTTTTTTGAACATTCAAAAAGTTTACAAAAATACCCTGGGCAGTTTCCGGACGTAAATAAATAGTTTCACTTTCGCCGGCCACACTACCAATCTGTGTGCTGAACATCAGGTTAAATTCCCGGATATCGGTCCAGTTGCAGGTTTTGCTTACGCTGCATTTTATTTGATTGTCTTCAATTATTTTTTTTAAACCAACAAAATCATTTTGAGCAGTGTAAGAATCCAATAAATCCTGAATTTTTTTAACTTTTTCATTTTTTGCGTATCCGCCAAGTTTGATAAATTCCTCTTCCATTTTTTTATCAAGTTCTTTGGTTCCTTTTACAACTGAATTTTTTAATTCCTCTTGAATTCGCTGTTGAAGGTCACTTACTTCTTGTAATAGCTCCTCCATATATCCTTCTATCAAATGGTCAACACGATAGCGTTTGTTACTGTCTTTATTGTCAATCATTGGGTCACTAAAATTATCTACGTGTCCGCTCGCCTTCCAGGTAGTTGGATGCATAAAAATGGCGGCATCAATGCCCACAATATTATCATTCATTTGGGTCATACTTTTCCACCAGTAATCACGAATGTTCTTTTTGAGCTGGGCGCCCAGTTGACCATAATCATATACCGCAGCCAGGCCGTCATAAATTTCAGACGATTGAAAAATGTAACCATATTCCTTACAATGAGAAATCAGTTCAGCGAAATTATTTGCTTCGTTTGCCATAAGGGCGCAAAGTTAAGGGAGTAAAAGTATTTTTTAACCAGACATTGGGTTACAATTCGGCCTCTGTAGCCTTATTTATTCCGGGTAAGGTTTTGTGTGCTGCATCGGGACCCATCCTTTTGTATTGGTTTAATTGACATCATGTATTGTAGAAATGGATAAAGTTTGTACACTGGGATAATTAAGTACCCTGGTTATCTTTTTCCTCTTTCAGTTGTTCTTTAGCCTTCAGGATAGCTTTGTATAAAATATCATTGTCATGAAGAAATTGCAGCAATCTTTCCCCTGGAGTTTTGGCCAGCCAAAGTTCCAGTTGTATTTGTTGAACGTGTTTTGGAGTGTCTTTCATCGTTTGTCGAATATTCCAAAAGTATTTAATTTTAAAATAGTAATCCACTTGTCAATGTAATTCCAATCCAGGTCATTTATTCCCTGTAAAATTCTCAAATCCTCCTGCTGTAGGCCACTTTGTATTTCCTGTATCCAGATTAATTTTGAAAGAATTAAGTCTTCGGGAGATACTAAATATATTTTCATGTCCAAAAAATCAATTTCTTTCTTTCTTTCAAATTCTGTGATACGGAAAAGTTCATTTTTCAAAATAATAAAATCAGCTTTATAACTGCTTTTATGATCAATAATATTAAACATTCCTTTCTTTTCAATTGCTTCTTTTACAGCGTCTTTATCACAGTAATACCCTTCCTTAAAATAGGCTAAAAGATGATCGACATCTTTTAATTGTAAATGAACGACAAAATCAAAATCTCTTGTAAATCTGGGCAATGAATAAATACTCATGGCAACACTACCGGAAAGCATATAGGGAATGCTTTCTTTCTCAAAATAAAGAATCAATATTTTTAGAAAATCATACATCAGATAAAATAAAGTTTTTTATGTAAGCTTTTCATTTTCCTTGTGCCTGTCAGCATCCCTCAAATTTTTCTTTTCAAAATTTTTCTCCAATGCCTCCGTTAAATCCACACCGGTCTGGTTGGCAAGGCAGATTAATACCCATAGCACATCCGCCATTTCATCACCCAATTCTTTTCCTTTATCCGATTCTTTAAAAGACTGCTCCCCATATTTCCGCACCATCAACCGGGAAAGTTCTCCCACTTCTTCCATTAATATACCCAGGTTGGTAAGTTCATTAAAGTATCGCACACCAATGGTTTTTATCCATTGGTCTACGTCTGTTTGTGCTTGCCTGATTGTTATGTCGTTTGAGTTCATTTTTGTTTGTTTTGATTACACGGATTATTACGAATTACACTAATTTATTTTTCTTTAAACTCCTATTTAATACATCTTACAATCTGAATTTTTTAAGCAGAAATCAAACAAATCTGCGTAATTCGTAATAATCCGCGTAATTGTACATTTTTTATAAAACCAATCTTTTCCAGGTAAGCGACCGCTCTCCAAAATTAATTAACAGTGCCAATCTTAATCCGGAAATTGATAAATAGCTTAATGCTTGTGCCATATGGGTTTCAATAATTGCTGCACACGACTTTACTTCTATTACTATTGAATCATAAACTACAAAATCTGCGAGATAAGGGTTCCGTAAAACTTTTCCTTTGTACTTTACAGTAAATCTTTTTTCTCTGCTAAAGCTCATATTTTGCTCAACAAAATCCATTTCCATTGCATCTTTATAATTTATCTCTTTTAAGCCCATCCCAAGCGCTTTGTGAATTTCCATGCAAATGCCAATGATCTTAAAAGATTCTTCTTTAAATAATAAATCTGCCATGGGTACAAATTTTATAAAGGAAAAATTAAATAAAATTTCTTAATTCGGGTAATTAGTAATAATCCGTGTAATCAATTTATTCCTTATTCTTCGTATCAATCCAAATAGTTACCGGCCCATCATTAACCAATGAAACCTGCATATCAGCCCCAAATTCACCCGTAAAAATTTTTTTACCCAAATCCAATTCCAGTTGTGCAATCATTTTTTCATACAGTGGAATGGCAATAGCAGCTTTGCTGGCCCGGATGTACGAGGGACGATTGCCTTTTTTGGTGCTGGCTTGCAGGGTAAACTGGCTCACCAGTAAAATATCGCCGCCATTGTCTTTTACCGAAATATTGGGCACTTTATCAGCGTCATCAAAAATGCGCAGGTTTACTATTTTGTTGCTCAACCAGTTGATGTCTTCCACAGTATCGGTATCTTCAATTCCTATCAATACCAGCATTCCAAAACCTATTTCTGCTTTTATTAAATTATTGATGGAAACACCCGCTTTTGTTACTCGTTGTATCAACGCTCTCATCAATTAAAGATAGCTTGCTTTGGCGTTTTGATGAGGAAAAAGGGCGGGTTTAACGCAAAAAAAATACAATTGGAATTTTATGCAATTTTCCAAGCTTTTATTTTCATTTTTCTTCAAAAAAAAACTTAATTCCTTTCAAAAGCCCTGCACTCTTGCTTCTTAAAAATTATCCACCGTTTTTGTCCACACCTGTTAATATTTATCGTTCGGTTTACTGGGTTGATATAGATATTTTCGTTCTCCCGTAACAATTACTTAACTCATCATTTTTTTACTATGCCAACACAAAAACAAGGTGCTAAAGGCTTGCAGTTCAGCCGGCAGTTCACCAAAGAGGGAGTATCTCCCTACGATATGTTCGAATACGACTATCGAACTTCAGTAATTAAGAACCCTTCTGGTGAAGTGGTGTTTCAAATGGACAATGTGGAAGTACCGAAACAGTGGAGCCAGATAGCTACAGATATATTAGCACAAAAATATTTTCGTAAGGCAGGTGTTCCACAAGCAGATGGCAGTACCGGAAGAGAAACTACTGTTAAACAGGTAGCTCATCGTATGGCACATTGCTGGAGAGTGTGGGGCGAAAGATATAATTACTTCGCAAGCGAACAGGATGCACAGGTTTTTTATGATGAGTTGGCATACTCTATATTAAAACAGGCATGTGTTCCTAATAGTCCACAATGGTTCAATACCGGCTTATACGAAGTATATGGTATATCCGGAAAGCCACAAGGCCACTATTATGTAGACGCAATTGATGGTCAGTTAAAAAAATCAACTTCAGCTTATGAAAGGCCTCAACCTCATGCATGCTTTATATTAAGTGTAGAAGACGACCTGGTAAATGAAGGCGGCATTATGGATTTGTGGGTAAGGGAAGCAAGGATATTTAAATACGGAAGTGGTGTTGGCACCAACTTTAGTAGCATCCGTGGCGAAGGCGAAAAATTAAGTGGTGGTGGTACTTCCAGCGGATTGATGAGTTTCTTAAAAATAGGTGACAGGGCTGCAGGTGCAATCAAAAGTGGTGGTACAACCCGTAGAGCCGCTAAAATGGTTTGCCTTGACCTTGATCATCCTGAAATAGAAAAATTTGTAAACTGGAAAGTTGAGGAAGAAGATAAAGTAGCTGCATTAATTGCCGCAGGTTACGCAAGTGATTACGAAGGTGAAGCTTACAGAACAGTGAGTGGCCAAAATAGTAACAACTCTGTTCGTATCCCTAATTCATTCTTTAAAGTATTGGACGAAAACGGCGATTGGGAACTAAAAGGCAGAAGCGATGGCAGGGTAATGAAAAAAGTAAAGGCTGCTGAATTGTGGAAGCAAATTACACATGCTGCATGGAAATGTGCTGATCCGGGTACACAATATGATACTACCATCAACGAATGGCATACCTGTCCGGAAGG